>JAUMZD010000051.1 GCA_030528325.1 Lautropia sp.
GGTACTGTTTCATTGTCTGCCTGTCCGACGAAAAAGGGTATGAAGAAACGCACGGCGATACTGGGACGTTACATTTCATTAGCGAAGTGACGTTAAATAGGTGCGAAACGGCGACGGGTTGTCGCTTTTTTACATCATGAAAAAACGGTGGCCAACATGAAACGGTGGCAACCGGTCAGCCGGGTCGACGCGAGTCGAGGGTTCGTGGACGCCGTGTCGGGATGAGGCTGATCAAGGAAAGACAGGAAGGGAGCAGGAAGCATGGCCAATGATGGCATTGCAGCGGTGCGGCAGCAGATCGACGCGCTCGATCGGCAGTTGCTGGATCTGGTGAACCAGCGGGCAAGGCTGGCGCAGAAGATCGGCGAATTGAAGAAGGATGCGAACGATGCCCCGGTGTATCGGCCCGAGCGTGAGGCACTGGTGATCAGCAAGTTGCAGGACGCCAATCCGGGGCCGCTGCCGGCGGCTGCGATCCGCTCGATCTGGCGTGAGGTCATGTCGGCCTGCCGTGGTCTGGAGCGACCGTTGCGGGTGGCGTTTCTGGGGCCGGTCGGCACGTTCAGCGAGCAGGCGATGCGTCGCCGCTTCGGTGATGCGGTCGAGGGGGTTCCCTGCACCTCGATCGATGACGTGTTCCGCATCACCGAGGCGGGCAACGTCGATTTCGGTGTTGTGCCGATCGAGAACTCGACGGAAGGCTCGGTCACGCGCAGCCAGGATCTGTTCCTGAACACGACCCTGCAGATTGCCAGCGAGATCACGGTGCCGGTGAGGCATGTGCTGATGTCCCGAAGCGGTCTGATGCAGGATATCAGGGTGGTGCTGGCCCACCCGCAGGCACTGGCGCAGTGCACATCGTGGTTGCAGCGCCATCTGCCCGGTGTCGAGCTGATGCCGGTCTCCAGCAATGCCGAAGGTGCCCGCCGTGCCGCGGAAGATGCGTCGGTGGCAGCCATCGGCAGCGAGAGTGCGCTGGCCATCTATGATCTGGTGGCGGTGGCCCATGCCATCCAGGATGATCCGATGAATCGCACGCGTTTTCTGGTGGTCGGTCATCAGGCGGTCGAACGCTGTGGCATCGACCAGACCTCGCTGATCCTCGGGGTTCCTGATCGAGCAGGCGCACTTCACGAGCTGATCGAGCCGCTCTCCCGGCATGGGGTGTCGATGAAGCGCTTCGAGTCGCGGCCGGCCCGTCAGGGGGGATGGGAATACTATTTCTACATCGATCTCACCGGCCATCGTGATGACGAGCCCGTCAAGGGGGCGCTCGATGAGCTTCGATCACGTTCGGCCTTCTTCAAGCTGCTGGGCTCGTACCCGTCGGAAGGGGCAGGCTTTGCCTGAAGCAGGGCCCGCCCGGGGCGAATGGGCTCGTGGCACCTGTCAGGCTCCATCGGCGGGTCGCGGGCCATGAAGACGTTCAGGGGTGAAGAGGTTCAAGAGATGCGCTCGGCCCTGCCGTGGCTGGCAGGGGGCGCCCACGATAGACCGTCAGGAGGAAGGAACACATGTCCGCAGCATCACACACCATCTCGCCCGCCGAAGGGGCGCCGGCCGGGGTGCGCAGCATCGCGCCCTACCGGCCGGGCAAGCCGATCGAGGAAGTGGCCCGCGAACTGGGTCTCGATCCGGCCCGCATCATCAAGCTGGCTTCCAACGAAAACCCGCTGGGGGTGTCGCCCCGGGCACTGGCCGCGGCGCAGGGTGCGCTGGGGGGCGCCGCCCTTTACCCGGATGCCAACGGCCATGATCTGAAGCAGGCGCTGGCTGCCCATTACGGGGTCGATGCCGGCTGGATCACGCTGGGCAATGGCTCGAACGACATTCTGGAGCTGGCGGCACGCGCCCTGTGTCAGGCGGGCGACGAGATCATCTACGCCCGCTACGCGTTCATCGTCTATCCGCTGGTGGCGCAGGCGATCGGGGCCCGGGGCATCGAGGTGCCGGATCGTGACCACGGGCATGATCTGGAGGCGATGCTGGCAGCCATCACGCCGAAGACCCGGCTGATCTTCCTGGCGAATCCGAACAACCCGACCGGTACCTTCATCGAAGGGCCGGCGCTGCTGCGCTTTCTGGAGCAGGTGCCGCCGCAAGTGGCGGTGGTGCTGGATGAGGCCTATACCGAATACCTGAGTCCGGAAGACCGTTACGACGCGCTCGGGTGGGTGGCGCGCTTTCCGAACCTGATCGTGTCGCGCACCTTCTCGAAGGCCTACGGTCTGGCCGGTCTGCGGGTCGGCTTTGCGGTGGCCCAGCCGCCCCTGACCGATCTGATGGGGCGCGTGCGCCAGCCCTTCAACGTGAGTGTGGTGGCGCTCGCTGCGGCAGAAGCGGTGCTGTCGGACACGGATTATCTGGCGCGCAGCTATGAGGTGAATCAGGCCGGTCTGAAGCAGCTGAGCGAGGGTTTCGAGGCGATGGGTCTGCCTTATGTGCCCTCGAAGGGCAACTTCGTGCTGGTGAAGGTGGGCGATGCCGCTGCCGTCAATGATGCGTTGTTGCGGGCGGGGGTGATCGTGCGTCCGGTGGGCAATTACGGTCTGCCCGAATGGCTGCGTGTGTCGGTGGGGCTGCCCGAGCAGAATCAGGTTCTGCTCGACGCGATGAAACGGATTCTGGCCCCGTGAAACCGGGGCAGGGGATGAATGTCCGTCGGGTGGATACCGTGGCAGTGGGCTTGCCGGCCCCGGCACCGGGGGGCGTGGCAACTGCTCTGAATCTGAGAGGAAAAGGCCATGCCTGAGGCGTGCAGGACGACCGAGACCGACGACCGCAAGCGGAGGCCGGCCGGCGGATTCCGGCGCGTGGCCATTCTCGGCACGGGCATGCTGGGTGGATCGCTGGCGGCGGCGTTGCGTGAGCGTCTGCCCGCCATCGAGCGGGTGGCCTATGGCGTCGAGCCCGATGTCTCCCGGGCCATGACACTGGGCCTCTTCGATCACCGGGGGCAGACGGTGGCCGAGGCGGTGGCCGGGGCTGATCTTGTCGTGCTGGCGGCGCCGATCTCGGTCAACTGCGCGATGATGCCCGAGGTGTTGTCCCATCTGGGGGGCGATGCCGTGCTGACCGACGTGTCCAGCGTGAAAGGGGGCATCGAGGCCGCCCTGCGAGAGGCGGTGGGGGAGCGTCATGAGCTGCTGGCCCGCTTCGTGGCGAGCCACCCGATTGCCGGCAGTGAAAAGGCCGGGCCGGATGCCGGCAGCGCCACGCTGTTCGTCGATCGTAGCGTCGTGCTGAGCGCGCTGCCCGAGTCATCGCCTGAGGTCGGTGAGCGGCTGGCGGCGTTGTGGCGATGTCTGGGGGCACGGATCGACCGGATGTCGGTGACCGACCATGACCGGGTGTTCGCCCAGGTCTCCCACTGGCCGCATGCGATGGCCTTTGCGCTGGCAGCTGCCATCGCGGCCGACCGGGGAGCGCCGCCGGCGGGGGACCATGCCGGTTCGGGCCTGCTGGACATGACCCGGATTGCGGCCTCCTCGCCCACACTGTGGGCCGACATCCTGCTGCACAACCGTGAGCACAGCCTGAAGGCGGCCGACGCCGCTCGCGAGCAGTTGATGGCGGTCGAGCAGGCGCTGCGCGAGGCCGACCGGGAACGCCTGACGGCCCTGTTCACCCAGGGGGCCGACTGGCGGCGGCGATACTGAGGTGGGCCGCCGGCCTGTCAGCCGGGTTTTCGCAGGTGGTCGAAGCGCACGATCAGGCTGGAGGTGTCCCAGCGCTTGCCGCCTAGGGCCTGCACGTCGCCATAGAACTGGTCGACCAGGGACGTGATGGGCAGTGTGACCCCGCTGCGTCCGGCCTCGGCCAGACACAGCCCCAGATCCTTGCGCATCCAGTCCACGGCAAACCCGAAGTCGAACTGCCGGTCCACCATCGTCTTGCCCCGGTTGTCCATCTGCCACGACTGGGCCGCGCCCTTGCCGATCACGTCGAGCACCTGCTTCATGTCGAGCCCGGCCACCTCACCGAAATGGATGGCCTCGGCCAGTCCCTGCACCAGCCCGGCGATGCAGATCTGGTTCACCATCTTGGCGAGCTGCCCGGCGCCTGCGTCGCCCACGCGGGTGATCATCTGTGAGTAGGCGGCCGAGACCGGCTGCATCCGGGCGACGTCTTCCTCGCGACCGCCGCACATCACGGTGAGCCGGCCGTTTTCGGCACCGGCCTGCCCGCCGGACACCGGGGCATCGACGAAGCTCAGGCCGCGTCCGGCGGCCTCGGCGGCCAGCTCACGTGCGACCTCGGCCGAGGCCGTGGTGTGATCCACGAAGAGCGCGCCGGGTTTCATGCCGGCAAAGGCGCCGTCGTCTCCGAGCACGACGCTGCGCAGGTCGTCGTCATTGCCCACGCAGGCGAACACGATGTCGGCGCCGGCAGCGGCCTCGCGCGGGGTGGGTGCGGCGCTCGAACGGTCGCCGGCGCCAGCGGCCTTCCGTTCGGCGACCCACTTGTCCGCCTTGGCCTGGGTGCGGTTGTAGACACGGACATGATGGCCGGCGTCGGACAGGTGGCGCGCCATCGGATAGCCCATGACGCCGAGGCCGAGGAAGGCAACGTGGAGGGGTTGGATGCTTTGCGGTGTGGCCATGGCTGCTTGTCTCGTCGTTGTTCAGGAGGATGGGGCATGATGCCATAGGGTGCGAGAGTTGGGCCGCCCAAGCGCCAAGGGGATATCTCTACTTGGCTCAAAGGGGACATGACGATTTGGGGCTGACGCGCTCACTGGCCGACGTTGTGATCCCTTCGGGGGCAAGCTAACATGGGAGATCGATTGGATGAAAGGGATTCGCATGAACCGGATCGACGGTGACACGGAGAAGGCGGTTCATCGCTTTCTCGCCCGGATTGGCGATCGTTACGACGTGGCCGATGCCATTGTTTATGGCAGCCGGGCACGGGGAACCCATCGGCCGGACAGCGATGCGGATCTGGCGGTGCTTCTGCGCGGTGAGCATCAGCGTTTTCTGCCCGCCAAGCTGGACATGGCCGACGATGCCTTTGATGTGTTGCTTGAGACCGGCATCCTGATTTCACCGTTGCCGATCTGGCTGGATGAGTGGGAGCAGCCCGAGAATCATGCGAACCCAGCCTTGTTGAGGAATATTGCCAGAGACGGGGTGCGCGTGTGATTCAACGGCGACTCACGCCAGATGTGCTGATGGCCAAGGCCGACAGGGCCTGTGCCTCTGCCCGCGTGCTGCTTGAGCTGGGGGACGTGGATGGCGCTTCCGATCGGGCCTACTATGCCATGTTCGATGCCGCCCGTGCCGCGCTACTGGTGTCCGGGCGTTCGTTGGCACCTGATCCGGGGCGCTCCCACAGTGGGCTGATCGGGGCTTTTGGCCGTTTGCTGGTCAGGGATGGTCCGATGCTTTCCCGAAGCGTGCCAAGCATGATGCCCCTTCGGTAGAATCAGCGATCTTCTCCTGAAAGCGCCGCATCATGAAGTCTGCCGAGATCCGCCAGCAATTCCTGAAGTATTTTGAATCGAAGGGCCACGCGATCGTGTCGTCGAGCCCCGTCGTGCCACATGACGATCCCACGCTGCTGTTCACCAATGCGGGCATGAACCAGTTCAAGGACGTGTTCCTGGGCTTCGACAAGCGGCCCTACAGTCGTGCCACCACGTCCCAGAAATGTATCCGGGCCGGCGGCAAGCACAACGACCTGGAAAACGTCGGCTATACCGCCCGGCACCACACCTTCTTCGAGATGCTGGGCAATTTCTCGTTCGGCGACTACTTCAAGCAGGATGCGATCCGCTTTGGCTGGGAGCTGCTGACCGGGGTGTTCGGCCTGCCGGAAGAGAAGTTGATGGTGACGGTGTATGCCGAGGATGACGAGGCCTACGACATCTGGCACCAGCAGGTGGGCGTGCCGGCCGACCGCATCGTGCGCATCGGTGACAACAAGGGCGCGCGCTATCAGTCCGACAACTTCTGGATGATGGGTGACACCGGCCCCTGTGGTCCCTGCACCGAGATCTTCTATGACCATGGCCCCGAGGTGGCGGGGGGGCCACCGGGAAGCCCGGACGAGGATGGGGACCGCTTCATCGAGATCTGGAACATCGTGTTCATGCAGTTCAACCGTGACGAATCGGGTGAGCTGCATCCGCTGCCGCGTCCGAGCGTCGATACCGGCATGGGGCTGGAGCGGATCGCGGCCGTGTTGCAGCACGTCCATTCCAATTACGAGATCGACCTGTTCGTGAACCTGCTGAAGGCCGCCGCCGACGTGGTGGCCGAGGCAGGTGGCCAGCCCGAAGCCGGCAGTCCGTCGCTGAAGGTCATCGCCGACCATATCCGCGCGTGCTGCTTCACCGTGGTCGATGGCGTCGTGCCGGGCAACGAGGGCCGGGGCTATGTGCTGCGCAGGATCATCCGCCGCGCCGTGCGGCATGGCTACAAGCTCGGGGCGCGCCGGCCCTTCCTGCACCGCCTGGTGCCGGCGCTGGTGGCCGAGATGGGGGAAGCCTATCCCGAGCTGGTCAACGACCAGACCCGCATCACGGCCGTGCTGGAGGGCGAGGAATCGCGCTTCTTCGAGACCATCGCCAACGGCATGGCCCTGCTGGAGCAGGCCCTGTCGGGGCTGAAGGACGGCCAGGCACTGGATGGCGAAACGGCCTTCAGGCTGCACGACACCTATGGCTTTCCGCTCGACCTGACGGCCGATGTCTGTCGTGAGCGTGGCGTGACGGTGGACGAGGCCGGCTTCGACCGGGCGATGGATCGTCAGCGTGAGCAGGCGCGCGCGGCCGGTCGATTCAAGGGCGGCGTGGTGCTCGACTACAGCGGTGCGCCGTCGACCTTCATCGGTTACACCGAACTCAGCGGCCAGGCGAAGGTGCTGGGGCTGTTCCGGGAGGGCAAGCCGGTCGATCGTCTGGCGGCCGGCGAGGAAGGCATCGTCGTGCTCGATCGCACGCCCTTCTATGCCGAATCCGGTGGTCAGGTGGGTGATCATGGCCTGCTGACGGGGGCCGATGGCCTGCGCTTTTCGGTCACCGACACCCAGAAGATCCAGGCCGATGTCTGGGGCCATCATGGCCGGCTGGAGGCTGGTTCGCTGGCGGTGGGCGATGTGGTCGAGACGGCCGTCGATCGCGACTTGAGGGCCCGCACCACGCGGAATCACTCTGCCACCCACCTGCTGCACAAGGCGTTGCGTGAGGTGCTGGGCGATCATGTGGCGCAGAAGGGCTCGCTGGTCGACCCGGATCACACCCGCTTCGACTTCAGCCACAACAAGCCGATGACGGCCGAGGAGATCCAGGCGGTCGAGGCCAGGGTCAACGAGCAGATCCGGGCCAACGTCGAGACGGTGATCCGCGAGATGTCCTATGACGATGCGATCCGGGCGGGCGCGATGGCGCTCTTCGGTGAGAAGTACGGTGATGTGGTCCGGGTGGTGGAAGTGGCCGACACGCGCGAGCTGTGCGGCGGCACCCATGTGGCCCGTGCCGGTGAGATCGGTCTGTTCAAGATCATCTCCGAAGGCGGTGTGGCAGCTGGCATCCGCCGTGTCGATGCGCTGACGGCCGAAGGCGCACTGGCCTGGATCCAGCAGCAGCTGGGCCTGCTGAACCAGACGGCCGCTGCGCTGCGTGCACCGGTGGCCGAGCTGCCGGATCGGGTGGGGCAGCTGCAGGCGCAGGTGAAGGAGCTGGGCCGCGATCTGGAGCGGATGAAGGCGAAGGCTGCCAGCAGCCAGGGCGCCGATCTGGCCGGGCAGGCCATCGCCCTGGCAGGTGGCGTTCAACTGCTGGTGGCCCGGCTGGATGGCATGGATGCCAAGGCGCTGCGCGCCACCGTCGACCAGCTGAAGGACAAGCTGAAGTCGGTCGTGGTGGTGCTGGCAGCGGCCAACGAGGGCAAGGTGCAGCTGGCGGCTGGGGTGACGGCCGATCTGGTCGGTCGCATCAAGGCCGGTGAGCTGGTGGCCAGTGTGGCGGCCGATGTCGGCGGCAAGGGCGGTGGCAAGCCTGACTTCGCAATGGCGGGCGGCACCGATGTCGCGGCGCTGGACGCGGCCCTGCAATCGGCCCGCGAGCGCGTGCAGCAACAGCTGGCCTGACGCGCCTGCGCATCGAACAACCTGTGGTCGCGCCATGATCCCCGAGCGCAGGGAACCATGGCGCGGGTTTCCTTAGAGCGTTCATGCACTTATTCGTCCCCGCGAAAGACCCTCTGGGCGTGCATGACACGCTCTAACGCGGGCCGGCATGGCCGCCCGTCCCTGTTTCTGGAGCCGCCGATCATGGCTGAACCTGCTGATGCCCCTCGTGAAACCGTGACGGGGGGTGCCGACCTGCCGACCCCGGATGTCGTGGTCGATGCGCGAAACATGAACTGTCCGCTGCCGATCCTGAAAGCCAAGAAGGCGCTGGCTGGCATGGACAGCGGACAGATCCTGCGCGTGGAGGCCACCGATCCGGGTTCGAAGCAGGATTTTGCCGCCTTCTGCCGCCAGACCGGCAATGCGCTGCTCGCGCAGCTGGACGAGGCCGAGGTGTCGGTGTTTTTCCTCCGGCGGCGCTGATATCATCGGGCGCAGTGATGAGGAGACACACATGAACAAGAGCAGGATGGCCCTGTTGACAGGCCTCGCGGCGGCTGGCGTGCCGGTGGCGCAGGCGGCAGATGCAGGGCCGGCCAGAACGGACGATGAAAAGCCCAATGTCCTGGTGATCATGGCCGACGACATGGGCTGGTCGGACATTGGCGCCTTTGGGGGCGAAATCCCGACCCCGAATCTGGATGCACTGGCTGAAGACGGGGTGCGTTTCACCAGCTTTCAGGTGTCTCCCTATTCATCGCCTTCGCGCGCGATGTTCCTGACCGGCGCAGACCCGCATCAGGTGGGGGTGGGCAACCTGTACGAATTGAACAAGCCCGAGCAGGCAGCCAGCCCGAACTACGCCGGCCATCTGAATGAGCGTGCCTTGACGGTGGCGCAGCGCCTGCAGGCCGCCGGTTATTTCACGGTGCTGTCCGGCAAATGGCATCTGGGCCGGGACGAGGCGCATGCCCCGGATCGCTGGGGCTTCGACCATTCCTTTGCCATGCTCAATGGCGAGGCCAACCATTTTCCCTTTGCCGACCAGTATCCGTCGCCGGATGGGAAGGATCTGTACCGGATCGATGGCAAGCTGACCGATGTGCCGGCCGATTTCTATTCGACCGACGGTTTCACCGATTACCTGTTGAAGACCCTGGACAGGAAGCCCCCGGGCCAGCCTTTCTTTGCCTTCCTGGCCTATACGGCGCCGCATTCACCGCTTCAGGCACCGCCCGAAGACATTGCCCGGTATGACGGCCAGTATCTGGATGGGCCGAAGGCACTGGCCGGGCGACGGCTGAAACAGATCGAGCGGCTGAAGCTGCTGCCGGAGGATCATCCGCTGAAGCCTCATGCGCTGCTGAACATGCCGGACTGGGAGAAACTCTCGAAGGACGAGCAGCGGGCCGAGGCACGCCGCATGCAGGTCTATGCCGCCATGATCGACCGGATGGACCGGAACATCGGTCGTGTGCTCGATCATCTGAAGCAGAAAAACGAGCTGGACAACACGGTCGTGATGTTCATGTCGGACAACGGGGCGGCGGGGGCTTCGCGCGAGAAATCGAAGAAGTGGGGCAAGTGGATTGCCGACAACCGCAACAATGCCCATGACAACATGGGCGCGGGCAGCAGCTACATTTCCACCGGTCCTGCCTGGGCTCAGGCCTCGATGGCGCCCTTTGCGCTGTTCAAGGGCTTCACCAGCGAGGGAGGCATCCGCTCACCGCTGATCGTCTCCGGGCCGGGTGTGGCCAAGGGAGGCATCGATGGGCGCTACGTCAACCTGGCCGATCTGGTGCCGACGATGCTGGATCTGACGAAGACCGACAAGCGCACGCCTGCCGGCAAGGTCGGGCTGGATGGCACCAGCATGCTGTCCGCCCTCCAGCAGCCGGATCGCACCGCCCGTGGCCCTGAAAAACCGGTGGCCCTGGAAATCCGGGGTGGTCGTCAGGTGCGGCAAGGCAACTACAAGGCTGTCTATCTGAGTCAGGAACCCATGGGCATCCAGTCGCCCGAGCTCGCCAGCGGGCGCTGGCAGCTGTTCGACGTGGTTCAGGATCCGGGCGAGACCCGTGACTTGTCCGCTGAGAAAGCCGACGTGCTCAGGTCATTGATCGCCGACTACCAGCGATACGCGAAACGGGTGGGGGTCGTCGAGGTGGCGCCGGTCGAATGAGCCAGGGATGATGGGCGTGAGCACGCGATGGGCTGAGCCTCGCCTTCGGCCGGTGCTTGGCCTGCCACCGCTGGCCGCGGGGGATCACTATGCCTTTCACACGATGGTGAAACCCAGCGGTTCACAGTGCAACATCGCCTGCGATTACTGTTTTTATCTGCACAAGGCCGAGCTGCTCGATCAGCCGGGACAGCCTCGCATGCCGGATGCGGTTCTGGCCGAACACATCCGTCAGTACATCGAGGCACAGACCGGCCCTGAGGTGGTCTTCACCTGGCAGGGCGGAGAACCCACCCTGATGGGCCTGGATTTCTTCCGGCGTGTGGTGGCGCATCAGCGATGTCATGCCCGCCCCGGTCAGCGAATCCTGAATGATCTGCAGACGAATGGCCTGTTGCTGGACGACGAGTGGTGCCGATTCCTGAAGGCGCACGGTTTTCTGGTGGGCATCTCGATCGACGGCCCGGCCGACCTGCATGACTCGCTGCGCAAGGCGCGCAATGGCAAGCCCACCTTTGCGCGGGTGATGAAGGCCATCGAGCGACTTCGTGCGCACGGGATTCCTTTCAATGCCTTGTGTGTGGTCAATCGCATCAACGCGCAGGCGCCGATGCGGGTCTATGAATTTCTGCGCGATGAAGTCAGGCCACGAATGATCCAGTTTCTTGCAGCGGTCGAACCACTGGATTTCCGGCAGACGGCCCCTGGTTTCTGGCCTGTGGCGCCCGATCATGCTGACGAGGCAGGTGAGGATCCACGGCGTCCGGCGATGCAGGTGGATCCTGTCACGGGCAAACGCCGTCTCATGCTGCGGCAGGAGACCGGGCGGCCCGCGCCCCAGGCCGAGGTGACGGACTGGACGGTGGCACCTGCCCAGTGGGGTGAATTCCTGTCGACGGTCTGGCAGACATGGCTTTTGAGGGATTTTGGCCGGGTTTTCATCGATCAGTTCGAGAACACCCTGTCTCAGGCGCTGGGCCACGGGGCACAGAAATGCACGACGGCACCGATCTGTGGCAAGGCGCTGGCGGTCGAGCACAATGGGGATCTGTACGCCTGTGATCACTTCGTCTACCCGGCATACCGGCTGGGGAACATCCTCGACGTGCATCAGGGGGACTTGGCCTTCAGCGAGCGGCAGCGGGCCTTTGGTTATGCCAAGCACAAGACGCTGCCTGATTTTTGCCGCCGCTGTGCGTTCCTGACGCTGTGCTGGGGCGAATGTCCCAAAAACCGTTTCCTGGATACGCCCGAGGGAGAGCCTGGTCTGAACTACCTGTGTCAGGGCCTGAAGCGTTTCTATCGCCAGGTGGTGGACGATCTGCCGCAGGTGAAAGCCCGCCTGCAACTGGTTAGCAGGCGTGTGTCATGATGTCCATGCAGCTCGCGCGATGCCTACCGCCCAGGCGCCAGGGCACGGCGCCGATACCGGTACTGGATGTGCTCATCCTTGCGTTCACCGGTGATGCGTAGGCTCAGCAGCAGGGTGTCTCCCGCCAGCATCAGCGTGCCGTCGTAAAGATCGGGTGGACACCGGTAGGGCGATTGAGGCACCAAGCTCCTGGGTGTCGGCGTCTGTGTCGATGACGTCGGTCGGCCCTGGGCAGTCGTGTCGGGGAAGCCCGGATCCGGCCGGTGGCGCGTGCCGGGCGGCTTGCCCGGATCCTGCGCCAGTGCGCTGTCAGGCTCATGAGGCACCAGCAGCAGGATGTCCTGATATCGCTGCTGTCGCCAGTGCCGGAACACGATGCCTTCAGCGGTGAAACGCCAGCATTTCCGGTCGGAGCAGGACAGGCCGTTGTCGAGGGTGAAGTGTTCGTCGACATGGAGGTCGTGTCCATCCTCCCTCACGGTGACCCTGCCGCGGCCATGGTGGTTCCATTGCATCTGCGAAGCGGGCCCGCTGCGCGCATCGAAATCGAGCTGGTCGATGTGTCGGAACGCCTCGAACCAGTCGATTTGCCAATTCAGGGGAAGGCGGGCGTGTGGCATGCTGGCAGCCGACAGGGGGTATGCCCGCGTCGTCCTGACCGGGCATGCGGGTCGGCCGTCATGACCCGAAAGAACGGCTCAGGGCGGTGGGTGTCTCTGCCCGCTGGGGCTGCGTGATACTGGCGGTGTGCTTTGCGGCTACGTCCAGCCGTCGGAGGTCGTGTTTCAGCAGCACGGCGCCGGCACCCAGCAGGAGCAGATCCTTGACGATGAACGCGTTGAAACCGCCAAGCTGGGGCAGCATGCTGAGGGTGGTGAGTGCGGTCAGGATGACCAGCAGGCTGCCGATGATGCCGATCCTGGGCCTGGCGAAGCCGATGATCAGGGACACATAGGCGGTGCTCTCGACCACGCCCAGCAGATAGCTGGTGCCATGATGACCGAGCAGGTCGTAAAGGAAGCTGAGCCAGGTCGGGGAAATGAGCGGTTTCAGCAATTCGACTTCGAACTCGAACCATTTGGTGTTGCCAAAGATCAGGAAGATCAGGATCACGCACAGGCGAAGCAGGTGGATGTCGATGTCGGATCGTTTGAAGCGTTCGAGGAGAGCAGGCATGGTCTTGTCCATCAGGAATGACCGCCGGAGGCGGTCAAGAGTGATTCGTCATGCCTGTTTGGTCGTGCCGGAGGGCGGATTTCTTACACATGAACCCCGGCCACGTTCTGGGCATCAGGGATTCAGTTGCGTGGCCGGGATGCGAAGAAACTGGCCTGGACGCTGCTTCTTCGCATTGCCTTCATCGCTCAGGAACAGGTATTCGGGCCCCTGGCCGGCGTTGACGGCGCCGATGGCCTCGACGTTCTTCATCTGTGCAAAGGCGGGTGGGGTGATCTTTTCGGGGGCGGATGCCGGCTTCCCATCCCATTGCCACAGCTGTGACCGGTTTTTTCCGCTGGCGTCTTCCACTTCATTCAGCAGCAGATAGCGCTGGTTGGCCGCATCGTAGTCCAGGCCGCGAATGCCGCCCCCTTGCAGATCGAGCAGGTAGGCCGCGGAAAAAGCCGGGGAAGCCTGCCGGGTGAACATCTCGTCCGGGTTCGAGAGGGTGACGATCAGCGCCTTGCCGTCGATGAGCGGCTTGCTGAAGCCCAGGATCAGCTGTCCGTTCTTCGGATCGAAGGCCAGTCCTTCGATGTCGGGGTTGCTCAGATGAATGCTGCTCGCGCCCTGATCCTTGATGAGCTTCTTCAGCCCCTCGGCGCTGCTCAGGGCATCGCGCAGCCCGTCATGGTACTGCTGCTCGATGGCGACACCCTCGGGCAGCTTGAAGCGAACCAGTTGCTCCCGCGCTTCCTTGCGTTCGCCTTTTTTCGTGTCCGCATGTGAGGTGATGGCGTACAACCAGCCCTGATCATCCATGGTCAGACCTTCCAGATCGTTCAGCTTGCGCTCGAAGCTGTCGATCAGGCGCTGATTGGCGCTGGTATCCGTGGTGGGCGCACCGCCGTCGCGCGGCAGGGTCAACAGGCCAAAGGCGTGCGACGCCTCATCTTCCACCACCAGAATCCGCCCGTCCGGCAACTGTTTCAGGCCCGAGGGTTCGTGGATGCCGGTCAGTGCTCCGGGCTGGATGGCCTGAGCGGCCGCCGGGGGGCTGAAGGATGGCCATGCCGTGCCGAAGGCAATGACGACAGCTGCCGCCAGGCCCCGTCGGATGTCGTTGATCAGGGATGGGCAGGGGAAAGAAGAGGTATGAAAAGCGGTCATCTTGAGGTCTCCTGGATCGGCCCGCACGGGGGCGATTCATCACACGGTGCTCGGCGGTGCCGATGGACGCCTGCGCGATGCCTACCGCCCGGGCTCCTTGTGCTTGCGCGCAACGGAGGATCTGGGGCGCCGTTGCTGGATCACTTCGGCGATGAAGCGCCAGCTCATCAGCGAGGCGTCGGGCCCTTCGGGATCACTGTAGGCATGACGCTTGTTGCCACCGCTCCAGGCATGACCCAGTGTCTCGATCTGGCACAGACGTGCGCACAAACGGCCATTGGCCGTGTAGTCGGTGATCTTCATCGGATAGCGCTTGCCTCGCCGTGAGGTTCTCACGGGCTCTGGCTCCGCTTCGCAGGCCGCAGCCCATTGTGTCACGGCCTCCACCGCATTGCTTGGAGCAACCACATGATCCGCTTCCCCTTGTACCACCAGCAGCGGCGGCAGGATCTCGCTGTCGCCGAGCGTGAGCGGTGCCGATTCCCGTTCACCTTTCATCGCAGCCAGTGCGTGACGGGCGTTGACGGTCATGCCTGGTGGCACGCCGGCATGCATGGCCACGGCCACGAATTCGTCGGGGTGGCGGCTGGCCAGCAGGCCAGCCATGCCGGCACCCGCAGAAAGGCCGACCAGGGCCACGGCATGAGGGTCGATCGGGAATTTGTCGCACACTTGCCGGATGGCCGCCCGGATGATGGAAATCTCGGACAGGGCCTTGCCTGACTTCAGCGCAAACCAGTTCCAGCAGCGCATCGGGTTGGCAACCCGTGCCTGTTCGATGAACAGCACGCAAAAACGCTCCTTGTTGCCGATCAGCTGCATCCGGGTCGATCCCCGGAAGCTCTCGATGTCCTGCTTGCAGCCATGAAGCATCACGACGAGCGGCAGGCGCTGGCGAGCCCGTGTTCCGGGCGGCACCCACAGCTCGAAGCGGCGCACGCCGCCGGCGCTGATGGCCCGACCCTGATGGGCTTCATGGGGGTTGAGGCGCGATGAAATGCCGCGCGCCCGGCTGCTCCTGGGGGCAGCAGGTGTGTGGGCCGGGCGCTTGTGCACGGGCTTGGCACGGGGGGTGGTGGGCTGGGTGGCGGCGCGCCGGTTTCGCAGGGCATGGCCGCTGCCCGCCAGGGCCGTGCTGGCCGCCACGGCGCTGGCAACCTGGCGGCGCGTGCTTCGCAGGGCGGTGTCCATCATCTGGTTCACCATGCCCGAGCTGATGTCGGTCATCGTGCGCATCATGCGTTGCATGGAGTTGCCCCATGCGGTCGCTATCTTGCGGCGACGTCGTTGTGCCATTGGCCTCCTTGCTTTCCTTGCTTCAGGTTTCGGGGCCGGCGAAGGGACGAATCACGAGCCATGACGCGTCCGGTGCCGGCTTGGTCTTGCTGCCCCCTGGGGCAGGCGTCGTACCGGTTCAGCCCAGCTTCGCCCGCTGCGCTGTCACCTTCTCCAGCGTGGCATTGAATTGCGTCAGCCGCTGGCGTTCCTGCTCGACGACGGCGGCCGGGGCGCGCTCGGCGAAGGAGGGATTCGACAGCTTGCCGCCGGCCTTGGCGATCTCGCCCTTGAGGCGGGCGATTTCCTTGTCCAGCCGTGCCTTTTCGGCAGCCACGTCGATCTCCACCTTCAGCATCAGGCGATGCTCGCCGACGATCTGAACCGGTGCCAGCGTGTTCTCGGGCAGGGCCTCGACCCGCTCGGCGCTGGCGAGCTTGGCCAGACCCGGCAGGAAGGGCAGCATGTCGTCGAGGCGGGGGTCGTTGCTGGCGATCAGCAGCGGCACGCGCTGTTGCGGGCCGATGTTCATCTCGCCGCGCAGCGCCCGGCAGGCGTCGATCAGCGCGCGGACTTCTGCCATCCAGGCTTCGGCCTGTTCGTCGATCTTGCCCGGTTCGGCCTGGGGCCAGGGCTGCTGCATGATCGAGAAGCGGCGCTCGGCCAGTGACTGTTGCAGCGCGTCGCCCGACAGGGTCTGTTCACCACCTTCGCCGTAGCGTTTGGCCAGCGGCGCGACCTTCTGCCACAGTTCTTCGGTGATGAAGGGGATGATCGGGTGCGCCAGACGGAGGATGGCTTCCAGCACGCGCAGCAGCGTGCGGCGTGCCCCGCGCTGGCGCGCCTCGTCCGGGTGGTTCAGCTCGACCTTGGCCAGTTCCAGGTACCAGTCGCAGAAGCTGTTCCAGGTGAAGGCATAGAGGGCGTTGGCCGCCAGGTCGAAGCGGTAGTCGGCCAGTGCGCGATCCACCTCGGTCTCGACTCGTTGCAGCTCGGACACGATCCATCGATCGACCGGGCTGAAGTCGAGATAGGCGCCGGGGCCGCAGTCCTTCTCGCAGGGCTTCTCGAAGCCGTTGTCCTTGCCCTCGACGTTCATCAGCACGAAGCGGGTGGCGTTCCAGAGCTTGTTGCAGAAGTTGCGGTAGCCCTCGCAGCGGCTGATGTCGAAGTTCAGCGTGCGCGAGAAGTTTGCCAGCGAAGCAAAGGTGAAGCGCAGCGCATCGACGCCGAAGGCCGGGATGCCCTCCGGGAAGTGCTTCTTCACGTATTTTTCGATACGGGCCTTGTGATCCGATTTCATCAGGCCCCGAACCGATTTGGCCAGCAGGGCGTCGAGGTCGATGCCGTCGATCAGGTCGAGCGGATCGAGGGTGTTGCCCTTCGACTTCGACATCTTCTGGCCTTCGGAATCGCGCACGATGGCGTTGATGTAGATGTCGCGGAACGGCACCTTGCCGGTGAAGTACTGCGTCATCATCACCATCCGGGCCACCCAGAAGAAGATGATGTCGTTGCCGGTGACGAGCACGTCCGAGGGCAGGTAACGGTTCAGGTCGGCCAGCGTCTGCGCGTCCTGCGCGGGCCAGCCCAGCGAGCTGAAGGGCACGAGTGCCGACGAGAACCAGGTGTCGAGCACGTCCGGGTCGCGCGTGAGCGTGCCGGTGTAGCCGGCCTCGGCCGCCTTGGCACGGGCCTCGTCCTCGTCGCGGGCCACGAAGATCTGGCCGTCGTCGCCGTACCAGGCCGGGATCTGGTGCCCCCACCACAGCTGGCGCGAGATGCACCAGTCGTGGATGTTGGCAAGCCAGTGGTCGTAGGTGGAGGCCCAGTGCTCGGGGAAGAAACGGATCGTCCCGTTCTTGACGGCTTCGAGCGCGGGACGGGTAATGGCCGCCATGCCGCCGGGGCGGCCGTCGGGCTGCACCTCGCGGGTCTGGTCGACGAACCACTGGTCGGTGAGCATCGGTTCGACGACTTCGCCGGTGCGGCCGCAGACGGGCACCATGTTCTTGTGCCGGACGGTGTCCTTCAGCAGGCGCTGGGCCTCCAGGTCGGCCACGATCCGTTGACGGGCTTCGTAGCGGTTCAGGCCCAGATAGGCCTCGGGGGCGTCGCCCGCGATGTTGGCTTCCAGATCCAGCACCACGATCAGTGGCAGCTGGTGGCGCATGGCGACCTCATAGTCGTTGAAATCGTGCGCGCCGGTGATCTTGACGCAGCCGCTGCCGAATTCGGGGTCGACGTAACTGTCGGCGATCACCGGAATCGTGCGGCCGGTCAGCGGTAGCGTCAGCTGCTTGCCGTGCAGGTGATGATAGCGCTCGTCGTCGGGGTGCACGGCCACGGCCACGTCACCCAGCAGGGTTTCGGGGCGGGTGGTGGCGACCACCAGGCCGTCGAGCGTCGTGCCGTCCGGGCCGGTCTGTGGGCCGTCGGCGAAGGGGTAGAGGATGTGCCACAGGTGGCCATCCTTTTCGGTCATGTCCACTTCCAGATCCGACACCGCCGTGCGCAGCACCGGATCCCAGTTGACGAGCCGCTTGCCCCGGTAGATCAGCCCGTCCTCGTAGAGACGCACGAAGACCTCGGCCACGGCTTTGGACAGCTTCGGATCCATCGTGAAGTAGCCCGAACGGGTGCCCAGCGAGTCGGCATAGTTCCAGTTGGCCGAGTCGCCCAGACGGCGCATCTGGCGGCTGATGGCGCCGCCCGATTCGTTCTTCCAGGCCCAGACCCGGTCGATGAAGTCCGGGCGGGGCAGGTCGTGACGCGAGATGCCCTCGGCGGCCAGCTGGCGCTCGACGACGATCTGGGTGGCGATGCCGGCATGGTCGCTGCCGACCACCCAGTTGGTGTCCTTGCCCTTCATCCGCTGCTGGCGGATCAGCGTGTCCATCAGCGTCTGCTGGAAGGCATGGCCCATGTGCAGCGTGCCGGTGACGTTGGGCGGTGGCAGCTGGATGCAGTAGGCATTGGCGGCGGCCTGTTCGGCGGACTGGCTGCTGTCGGCCGCCTGGTTGGCGAAGTAGCCGCGTGACTCCCAGATCGGATACCAGCGCGCCTCGATGGCGGCGGGCTCGAAGCTCTTGGGCAGGGTATCGGCGCCGGAGGCGTCCGGGCTGGGCGCGGTATGGTCAGCTTGGCTCATGAATGGGTGGACGGGAGGTGGGTCTGTCTGTTTGAAGCTGCCGGCACGGCGTTGCAAAGGCCAATGGCCACGCAACCGGGGCCGAGCCGGGCATGTCGTCAGCGGTGAATCAGAAGTGAATGATAGATGGGCGTGCCACGAGCCGCCACCTCGGCGCTTGGGTGGCAGGAAAGTCGCGGGTTGCGGCGACCGCGCCGGCCCATCCTGCACCTGCTTCCTGCCTCATGGCTCGGGCCATGAGGTTGCGAATCGGCCATCAACCGTGCCCGGCGGGGCCGATTTTCGTCGTCGTGATGCCTGGCGATACGTGTTCACCCGCCCCTGTTCTGGCGGGCCATCTCGGCGTGCAGGCGGGTGATCTCCTCGGTGACGGCACGGTGGACGATGTCGCGGATCATCCGGTTCAGCGTGTCGTGCATGTCTCGGGTCATCGTCTCGACCGCCCGGGAGATCACCGGGGTCAGCGCCTGAGTCATCTGGGCGTCGAGCAGGATGTCGCCACGGCGCAGCAGACGTTCGAGCACATTCTCGCGTACCTGGGAGGCCAGTTCGCCCCAGTCGACGTCGCCGAAGTTCTGTGGCAGCTGGTCAGGGTGATAACGCTGGACGTTGACCACATCGGTCAGCATCGGGATGGCATCGGCATCATCCTGCACGATGCGGGCATCGCGCAGCGAGGGAACCGGGCGCGGCGCGGGCCGAGGCGGCATCGGGGGCGCCACCGGGGCCGGGGAATCCGTCAGGGTGTCGGCTGGGCCGGTGACCGTGGGATAGGGCGTCGGCGCGGGCGGGCCCGCTTCGTGGGCGCTGGGGTTCGAGATGCCGATGTCGAGCAGGCGCATCGAGTGCATCAGCTTGTTGATCAGGGCCCGGTCTTCGTCGGTCAGCGGTGGCAGCGTGGCCAGGGCCGCATCCTCGTCCAGCGGGCCCGCCTCGTCGTCTTCCAGATAGTCGTCGTCGGAGTCGTCCGGAAACTGGAAGTGCTGGGGGGGCGAGGGCGGCGTACCGTGGCCATGAGCGGCAGCGGGAGGCACTCCGTGACCGTGGGGTGATGGGGGGGCCGACGGAGAGGTGGGTGAGGGGGCACCGGAAGCGGTGTTGGCGGGGTGGTCATCATCGGTTGCCATCACGTTCCTCCACATTGTGGGTGAGCGGTTTGCAGCCCTGCGCCTGATAGGTGCGGAAGCGGCTGCGGGCAGCCTGCCGGCTGCGTTCGTCGGTGCCGACCAATTCCAGTATCCGGTCGTAATCGGCAAAGGCCGGTGGCATCCGTTCTCCGAGGTTCAGCAGCACCTGTCGGTGGGAGGCGGGAACTTCCGCATGGGTGGCCGTGAGCAGGATCGGGGTCTGGGCGGCCAGCGGATGCCGGATCGATACATGCGGGATGAAGGACAGCGGCGCGAAGCGCCACAGCTCCTGGTCGAAGCGCTTCAGCAGCGCCGTGTCCTCACTGTAGACGATCAGCCGGAATCCTGCCTGCCAGACCTTGCGAACCAGCCGGCAGCCGTAGCTGACCGGGTCTGGCACGTTGAAGTAGAAATCCACCTGGGGCATGGCAGGGCGGGCGCTGGGGACGGGCCGATCGGAACCGGGGTCAGCCCGCGCGATCCATCAGGAAACGGGTCAGCAGGGCCACTGGCCGGCCCGTGGCGCCCTTGCTGGCGCCCGAGCGCCAGGCGACACCGGCGATGTCGAGGTGCGCCCACGGATAGGCTTTGGCAAAGCGCGACAGGTAGCAGGCAGCGGTGATGGCACCACCGGCCCGACCGCCCACGTTGGCCATGTCGGCAAAGGGCGAGCGCAGGCTTTCCTGATAGGCTTCGTCGAGCGGCATCGGCCAGCAGGTGTCGCCACTGGCCTTGCCGGCGGCGGCCAGCTGGGCCGACAGGGCCTCGTCGTTCGAGAAGAGGCCGGCGTGCTGGTGGCCCAGCGCGATCACGCAGGCGCCGGTCAGCGTGGCCACGTCGATGACGGCCGCCGGCTTGAAGCGCTCGGCATAGGTGAGGGCGTCGCACAGCACCAGCCGGCCCTCGGCGTCGGTATTCAGGATTTCGACGGTCTGGCCCGACATCGTGGTGACGATGTCGCCCGGACGCGAGGCCGTGCCCGAAGGCATGTTCTCGGCGGCGGCGATGATCACCGTCAGGTTGATCTTCAGCTTCATCTGGGCCACGGCCTGCATCACGCCGAACACCGAGCTGGCGCCCGACATGTCGTATTTCATCTCGTCCATGTCGGCAGCCGGCTTGATCGAGATGCCGCCGGTGTCGAAGGTGATGCCCTTGCCGACGAGCACGATCGGGGCCTGGCGGGCACCTGCCCCCTTGTAGTGCATGACGATCAGTTTCGGCGGCTGGGCAGAGCCTTGCGCCACGGCCAGCAGTGCGCCCATCTTCAGCGCACCCATCTGTTTCTGGTCGAGCACCTCGACCTTGAACTTCAACTTGCGGCCCAGCTTCTTGGCCTGCTCGGCCAGATAGGTCGGGTGGCAGACGTTGCCCGGCTGGTTGCCCAGACTGCGACTTGTGTCGATGCCGTCGGCCACGGCGCTCATCTGCTCGACGACCCGGGCGAGGGGCTTGCCGTCTTCCTTGGCGACCGGCAGCACCAGCTCCTTCAGGGAGGCTGCCGGCTCGGGCTTCGACTTGTATTCGACGAAACGGTAGGCCACCTCTCGGGCAAGCAGCACGATCTGGCCGACCTTCCACGGCAGCTCACGGGCTTCGACCAGTGCCTCGTGCAGGCAGCAGGTGGCCGAGGCAGCCTGGGTGGCGGACACGGCCTTGATGGCTGCACGCACTGCCTCGGCGAACTTGCCAGCCGGCAGCGTGGCCTCTTCACCCATCGAGACGAGCAGTACACGGCTCAGCCCGTTGTGACCGGGGACGAGCAGCGTGGCGCCGGGTTTCCTGCCGAGATCGCCCGTCTTGAGGGCGGCGGTCAGCAGCTGGCCCAGGCGGGCGTCGATGGCCTCGCCCGTGGCGGTGAGCTGGCCGGCCTGCACGGGCAGGATGATGCACTGGCTGCGGATCTTGTCGGCGGAGAGGGTCTTGAGCGTGAACTGCATCGTCATCGGGTTGCTTCGATCAAAGGTCTGAAAGACGGGGGAGGGGCATCGTGATGATGGACGGCGGCCCGGGCTGGCGTCGCCGGAACGACACGGGGTGACGTATCCGATACAGTCTGCCCATGCATGACGCATCATTATAGGCGCCGGCCTTCCGGATTCCGGTCCGGCGCCGTCGAATGGATGCTGAACACAGTTAAACTACCACGATGATCTTCCGCCAGTCGTTGCGCCGTGACCTGAACAGCGTCGCTGGCGTCATGTTCGCCACGCTGTTCACCATCCTGGTCACCACCTCGCTGATCCGTTTCCTCAACCGGGCCACCAGCGACCGCATCGCCAGTGGCGACATTCTGCCGCTCATCGCCTTCAATGCCATCGGCTTCATCCCGATCCTGCTCGTGCTGACGGTTTTCCTGTCGGTGCTGATGGTGCTGGCGCGCGCGTGGAGAGATTCGGAGATGGTCATCTGGTTCGCCAGCGGCCAGAGCCTGACGGCCTGGATCCGGCCGGTGATGCGCTTCGTGCTGCCCTACGCCGTCGTGGTCGGGGCGGTTGCCCTGGTGGTGTCACCCTGGGCAAACCAGCAGATCGCCGATTTGCGTGAGCGTTTCAACCAGCGCGAGGATGTCTCGATGGTGGCCCCGGGCCAGTTCCGGGAGTCCGGTTCGTCGAATCGGGTGTTCTTCGTCGAGTCGCTCAGCAAGGACCGGGAGACGGTCTCCAACGTCTTCGTCGTCCAGAAGGAAGACAGGCCCGAGGGCGAGCGGATGATCGTGGTGGCCTCGAAGGGCGGGCGGGTTCAGACCGAGAAGCATGGCGACCGTTTTCTGGTGCTGGAGGATGGGCGCCGCTATGACGGGCAGTGGGGCTCGGCCGAATACTCGCTGATGGAATTCGAGCGCTATGGTGTCCGGCTGGATCCGAAACCGGTCAATGCGCAGGCCGAGAGCATCCGGGGCAGCTCGACGCTCACGTTGCTGCAGAAGCCGACGCCGGACGCACTCGGTGAGCTGGCCTACCGGATCGGCCTGCCGGTTTCGGTGATCATCATCTCGCTGCTTGCCATTCCGCTGTCCTATGTCAATCCGCGCCTGGGTCGCTCCATCAACATCGTGATCGGCGTGCTGCTGTACTTCACCTACGCCAATCTGAACAGCCTGATGCGTTCCTGGATCTCGCAGGAGCGCATCAGTTTCGAGCTGGGTGTCTGGATCGTGCATGCACTGGTGCTGGGATTGACGGTCTACATGTTCCGTCGCCGGATGGCGCTGCCGAGCTTCAGTCTTGGCCGTCTGATCGCCCGGCTGCGGAGCGGCAGGCCGCGTGTGGCGGCTCCTTCCGCAGACACGGCAACCGATGGCTCCCGGCATGCCTGAGGCCCCCGCAGGAGCACACCCCCGATGAAACTGATCATCCGCTATCTGACCCGGGAAATCGCCGTGGGCATCCTCGGCGTGCTGCTGGGCTTTCTGGGCCTTTTTGCCTTCTTCGACCTGATCAACGAGCTGGACGAGATCGGCCGGGGCGGCTACCGGCTTCAGCATGCCATTCTCTATGTGCTGCTGGGCCTACCCAGCCATGTCTACGAGCTGATGCCGGTGGCAGCCTTGATCGGCTGCATCTACGCGCTGGCGCAGTTCGCCCAGAACTCCGAATTCACGGCCATGCGGGCGGCCGGCATGAGCCGCCAGCACGCGATGCGGGGCGTGATCGGCCTGGGGCTGGTGCTGGCGCTGCTGACGGCGCTGGCCGGGGAGTGGATTTCGCCGATGGCCGAACAGCGTGCGCAGCAGCTGAGACTGGAAGTGCTGGGCAAGAGTACCGGCGGCTCCTTCCGCTCGGGCCTGTGGCTGAAGGACAGCCTGCGGGACGAGAACGGCCAGCAGACCCAGATCCGTTTCGTCAACATCGGTCAGCTGATGCACGATGGTTCGCTCGCCAGGGTGGAAATCTTCGAGTTCAACCGGGAGTTCCGCCTGAGATCGGTCATCAAGGCGAAGGAAGGGCGCTATCAGGCTCCCTCGCATCGACAGGGCAGCAGCTGGCGGCTCAACGACGTGGAAATCACGCACTTCAGCGTGCAGATGACCGAAACCGGCTTCGAGGCGCTGCGCTCCCGGGTGGCGCTGCTGGACGGGCTGAACTGGGTCTCCGAGCTCAACCCGGCCCTGCTGTCGGTGCTGGCCATCGCGCCGGACCGGATGTCGGCCTGGGCGCTGTGGCAATACACCTCGCACCTGAAGGAGAACGCCCAGTCGGCCAATCGCTATGAGCTCGCCCTGTGGAAGAAGATCATCTATCCGCTGGCAATCATCGTCATGCTGATGCTGGCCCTGCCTTTCGGCTACATCCAGGCCAGGGCGGGCGGCATCGGGCTGAAGCTCTTCCTCGGCATTTCGCTCGGGGTGGCCTTCTACATCATGAACGGCCTGTTCTCGAATCTGGGCCTGATCAACACCTGGCCGCCCTGGCTGGCCGTCAGCATCCCGTCCATCGTCTTTCTGGTGCTGGCCGTGGTCATGCTGTTCCGCGTGGGCAGGGCCTACTGAACGGTGATTCGCTGGCTTGCCACCAGGGGCTTGGGCGGCCGGTTTGCAGCCCGCGACTGTCCTACGGCCCAAGCTCACAGGAATTTCACATTTGTTTTCGGTTGGTTCGAAATGTGCGCTTTATTGGCGCAATTTATTGCCTCCATCAGGGATATTCCTATCCCGTCCGTCAGGACGGACGGTCGGGATAGGAGTAATATCTGTCTCACCAAAGGGGACGCTCGATCGGCTGGTTCTTCCGGCCCGTCGCCCCTGTTGAGGAGGAGGAGAGGCAGCCATGCTGCCACTATTAAGGCGCACCTGAAAGCTCTCGGGTGCGCCTTTTCTTTAGGGTGTTCTTGCGGGGGGCCACCGGTTCCGCATCTGCTGCATCATCCGCGTCGATCCGGGGCCTGTTGCCTGATTCCCCATCCGGGCAGGCGGATGCCGGCCACTGGTGTTAACATTTGCCCTGTTGGGGACGTAGCTCAGCTGGGAGAGCGCGGCGTTCGCAATGCCGAGGTCGGGAGT
>JAUMZD010000007.1 GCA_030528325.1 Lautropia sp.
GCTTTCCCTTCGGGCTGGCCCCAAAACCGCACGCTGACGGCGTTGCCACGCTTGCAAAGGCATCAAGCCTTGGCGGCGCGTGGCGCCTTGTCAGCCCGCAGTTTTGGGGCCAGCGCGGGGACGAATAAGTGCATAACACGCTCTAAGCATACCAAACCCCCATTTGAGGCCGGAAAAGCCCTGATAGGCATGACAACCACCCTGTAGGATGATGGATATCGACGTTTTGACGGAGACTCAGGCATGAGCCGCACCCTGTACGAACTTGCCGGCGCGGATCCCGACATCCGCTTCAGCCCACACTGCTGGAAAACCCGGATGGCGTTGGCCCACAAGGGGCTTGAGACGGAACCCCGGCCGTGGCGTTTCGTGGACAAGGAGGCACTGGCCTTCTCGGGGCAGGAGAAGGTGCCCGTCCTCGTGGATGGAGAGCGAGTCATCCCCGATTCCTGGCAGATTGCCTGTCATCTCGAAGAGCAATACCCGGATGCGCCCTCACTCTTTTCCCCGGCCCACCAGGATGTCCTCTCTTCCCGCAACGCCATGCCGCTCGTCCGGCTGATCAACGCCTGGGTCGACACCCAGCTGATTCCTGCGGCCCTGCCCCTTTTCCTGCTGGACATCCACGCCTGCCTCGATGCCCCCAACCAGGCTTATTTCCGCAAGAGCCGCGAGCAACGTTTTGGCCGGTCGCTGGAAGCCGTCGCCTCAAACCGGGCCGAACACCTTGAACGGCTGGCTCAGGTACTGACCCCAGTGCGCCTGATGCTGGATCAGCATCCCTTTCTGGCCGGCGAGACACCGGGTTATGCCGATTACTCGGTGTTCGGTGTCTTCATGTGGTGCCGATCGGTCAGTCTCATGACACTCGTGGCCGAGGACAACCCGATACACGCCTGGGAGAACCGGCTGCTGGATGCCTTCGACGGGCTGGCCAGACGTGCCCGGCGGGTGTCGGATCGCCCCTGAAAGAACGCTGACATGGCCTCCTTTCTGAGCTTCCGTTCCTGGACAGTGCGACAATGCCCGTTTTGACCACCGCGGAACAGCTCGCATGTCTCAGAATGCTTCTTCCCTGGCTTTTGCCCCCATGCCCGACGCTCATGGCTACTTTGGCCCCTATGGTGGCCAGCTTGTGCCCCCTGCCCTGAAGCAGGCGATGGATGACATTGCGGCAGCCTACGACGACATTCGCCAGCGACCGGATTTCCAAGAGGAACTGGCGAGCCTGTTTGCCGACTACGTGGGCCGTCCCAGCCCGGTTTTCCACGCCAGAAGACTCTCGGCACAGCTCGGCGGTGCGCAGATCCACCTGAAACGGGAAGACCTGAACCACACCGGCGCCCACAAGATCAATCACTGCCTGGGCGAGGCGCTGCTGGCCAAGTTCATGGGCAAAAAGAAGGTGATCGCCGAAACCGGTGCCGGCCAGCACGGCGTCGCGCTGGCCACCGCCTGTGCGCTGGTCGGCATTCCCTGTGAAATCCACATGGGGCAAGTGGATATCGAGAAAGAGCACCCGAATGTGACGAAGATGCGCATTCTGGGTTGCAAGCTCGTGCCGGTGACCGAGGGCGCCGCCACGCTGAAGGAAGCGGTGGACAGCGCCTTCCGCGTCTATCTGGAGAATCCGACGGACTATCTGTACGCCATCGGCTCGGTGGTCGGGCCCCACCCGTTCCCGGCCATGGTCCGCGACTTTCAGTCCATCGTCGGGCGCGAGGCACGCGAACAGTTCCTCGGCAAGCATGGCCGCCTGCCTGACCATGTGGTCGCCTGCGTCGGCGGCGGCTCGAATGCCATCGGCCTCTTCACGGCCTTTCTGAAGGACACGGACGTGAAGCTCGTCGGCGTGGAACCGGCCGGTGAAGGCACCGACAGACCGGGGCGCCACGCTGCCACCCTGAGCATGGGCAAGCCGGGAGACATCCACGGCATGCACTGCTATGTGCTGGAGGAATCCGCCGGCGTGCCGGCCGCCGTACACAGCATCGCCTCCGGGCTGGATTACCCGGGCGTCGGCCCGCAGCACAGCTACCTCAAGGATATCGGCCGGGTGTCCTACGAAACGGCCAGCGATCAGGAAACGCTCGACGCCTTCCTCACGCTGTCCCGCGTGGAAGGCATCATCCCCGCCCTGGAAAGCGCTCATGCCGTGGCCTGGGCCATGCGTGAAGCACCGAAACACAGCCCCGATCAGCACATTCTCGTGAACCTGTCCGGTCGGGGTGACAAGGATGCCGACTACGTGGCGCGCCTGCTGAATCTTTGAGCCAGAGAAGGTACCGCCGCCATCAGCTGCCGGGTATATTCGTGACGAGGGGCGTCAAGCACCTCGTCCGCCGCGCCCTGTTCGACCATGCAGCCACGCTGCATGACCCCGACGTCGTCGCACATGAAGCGGATGACCGCCAGATTGTGGCTGATCAGCAGATAGGTCAGACCGAACTCGTCCTGCAGATCACGCATCAGGTTCAGCACCTGGGCCTGCACCGACACATCGAGCGCAGACGTTGGCTCGTCACAGATGATGAACTCCGGACGACTGATCAGTGCTCGGGCGATGGCGATCCGCTGACGCTGCCCCCCTGAAAATTCATGAGGATATTTCCGGCCATCATCGGGCGACATGCGCACATGGCGCAACATGTCGGCCACCCGTGACTCGATCTCGTCCCGATCCTTCGCTAGGCCCAGCACTCGCAACGGCTCGGCAATCAACCCGTCGACACGCCAACGTGGGTTGAGGCTGGCATAGGGATCCTGAAAGATCATCTGGCAACGTCGCAACAGCGCCTTCTCGGTGGCATGCCCAGCCTCGTGGCGTGATATCCCGTCGAACACGACCTGACCCGCATCCGGTTTCATCAGGCCCGCCACCATGCGGGCAATGGTGGACTTGCCCGAGCCCGACTCCCCCACGAGACCGAAGGTTCGGCCTCGCCGGATCTGAAAACTCACCTGATCGACCGCCTGCAGGACGCGACGCTGCTCGCGTGCAAGCAGACGGATGAGCCATGAGGAGGACAGATCGAACTGCTTGGACAGCCCCTCCACCGCCAGCAGCGGTGACGCGCCGGACGACGGCTCGGGCTCGACACCCGCCATGATCCCGTCACCGGCACCCGATAGCTGCGCGGAAGCAGGCGGTATCGCTGCACCGCCAGCCAGACCCCCATCTCGCGACCTTCCCATCGACGCAACCCCCGGCACAGGCAAGCGCCACTGCCGATGATCCATCGTGGGGATGGCGGCCATCAGCGCCTGGGTATACGGGTCACGGGGCTGATCCAGCACCTGCCGAACCGTGCCGGTTTCGACGACCCGCCCATGGTTCATCACCATGACGCGATCGGCCGTCTCGGCAATGACCCCCATGTCGTGCGTGATCAGCATGGCCGAGAGCTGGCGTTGCTGACAGAGCCGTCTGAGCAGCGCGATGATCTGCGCCTGGACGGACACGTCAAGGGCCGTGGTCGGCTCGTCCGCAATGAGCAGACGGGGCTCGGCGCACAAGGCCAGCGCAATGGCGACACGCTGACGCATGCCGCCCGAAAGCTGATGGGGGTACTGGGCCATGCGCCATTTCGCCATCGGGATCTCGACCTCGTCGAGCAGGGATAGCGCACGGGCACGCGCCTCCCGCTCGCTGACCGGCAGATGCGTGCGGATCGTCTCGATCAGGTGACGGCCGATGGTGTAGACCGGATTGAGGCTGGTGAGCGGATCCTGAAAGACCATCGCGATCTGACGCCCACGAATCTGCCGCATGGCCTCGCCACGAAGCTGGTCGATGCGCTGACCGTCCCAGTGGATCGAGCCGTCGGAGATACGCCCGGGTGCTTCGATCAGGCCCATGATGGCCTGACCGGTCATGGATTTGCCAGCCCCCGACTCCCCCACCACGCCCAGAATCTCACCCGTACCGATCGTGAAACTCACATCGGTGAGCACCTGCCGGGGGCCCCGATAGGTGTCGAAGGTGACATCAAGTGACTGAACCGAGAGCAGGGGCTGTTCGGCGACGCCGCTGGCTGAAGCGGAGCCGGTTTCGGCCACGCCCGAAGAAAAGAAGCTGACAGTATTCATGACAGACGGGGATTCAGGGCGTCACGCAACCAGTCACCCACCAGATTGACGGACAGGGCCAGCGCCAGCAGCATCAGCGAGGGGAAGAGCAAGATCCACCACTCACCCGAAAAAAGGAAGCCCTGCCCGATGCGAATCAGCGTGCCCAGGGAAGGCTGGGTCGGCGGCAGGCCGACGCCCAGATAGGACAGCGTGGATTCGGTAACGATGGCCAGGGCAAAGCTGATCGTGCCGATCACCAGCACCGGCGCGAGGATGTTGGGCAGGACATGAAAAACCGCGATGCCGATGCGGGAGCGGCCGATCAGCTGTGCTGCCGCCACATAATCCTTCTGCTTCTCGACCATGACGGCGCCTCGGACGGTGCGCGCATATTGCACCCAGTCGGACAACGCGATAGCAAGAATGATGATGTAGACAGCCGCCTCATCACGATAGGCCTCAGGCAGCATGCTGCGTGCAATGCCGAAAATCAGCAAGGCGACGAGCAGCACGGGAAAGGTGAGCTGAACATCGGCCATCCGCATGATCGACGCATCGATCCACCCACCCACGTAACCCGCCAGCAGGCCCAGTGCGATGCCGATCAGCATCGAGACGGCGACGGCAGCGAGCCCGACCAGCACAGACATCCTCAAGCCATACAGGATGGCTGAAAACACGTCACGGCCCTGATCGTCGGCGCCCAGCCAGTAGTGCCTGCCCGAGATGCCCTGCTCTCCCGGCGGCGTGAACGCATCCAGCAGATCCAGATCGGCCGATGCAAAGGGGTTCTGAGGCGCGATCCACGGCGCCGCGACCGCGCACAGCACACACAGCAACAGCACCAGCAATGCCATCTGGGTGAGGCGGGACGCGGCCAGTGCCCGCACGACGGGCGAATCGGACTGGCGCCAGGAGCGACGCTGGCGAACAGCAGAAGAATCGGAAGGCATGTCTACAGGTGTCACAGGAAAACGGGACGATGGGCGCTAGAGCGTGTCATGCACGCCCAGAGGGGCTTTCGCGGGTACGAATAAGTGCATAACACGCTCTAAGCACACGAATGAGCCATCTCAGGCCCGGCGCAGCCGCGGATTGAACCAGGCATACAGCACATCCACCACCAGGTTGATCAGCACGTACAGCAGCGCGATCAGCATCAGGTATGCCGCAATGACCGGGATGTCGACCCCCTGGATCGAGGAAATGAACAACAACCCAACTCCCGGCCACTGAAAGACGGTTTCGGTGACGATGGCAAACGCGATCAGCGAACCGATCTGCAGACCCACGATGGTGATGACCGGCACCATCGTGTTGCGCAAGGCATGGCCGTAATACAGCGAACGTTCACGCAGGCCCCGCGCACGGCCGAAACGGATGTAGTCACTGCGAAGCACGTCCAGCATCTCGGCCCTCACCAGACGCATGATCAGCGTGAGCTTGTAGAAGCCCAGCGTGATGGCGGGCAGGATCAGCGCGCTCAGGCCGGATGAGGTCAGGAGCCCCGTTTCCCAGTTGCCGACTTTCACGAGTTCACCACGGCCAAAGGAAGGAAACCATCGCAGCTCGACAGAAAACAGATAGATCAGCCCGATGCCGATCAGGAAGGTTGGCAGCGACACACCCACCAGCGAGACAGCCATGATGAGCCGGCTCGACACGGCCTGCCGGCGGATGGCCGTCAGGACACCCAGCCCGATCCCGCCCACGACGGCGAACAGCGAGGCGGCCACCGCCAGCTCAAGCGTGGCTGGCAGTCGAGCGGCGATCACCTGCATGACAGGCTGCTTGAAGCGATAGGAAATACCCAGATCCCCGGTCAGAACCTGTCCCAGATAATGCGCGTACTGAACCGGCACCGGCTGGTTGAAACCCAGCTGCTCGATGAGCGCTTCACGCTCGTCGACGGTGGCGTCCTCCCCCAGAAGGCTGACGGTGGGATCGCCCAGGTACCGGAACACCATGAACGAGACGAAGGACACCGCCAGCAGCACCAGAATCGACTGGCCGAGGCGCCGGAGCAGATACGCGATCATTTAGGGCTTCGAGAGCTTGAGCAGTTTGAAATAAGTGACGTTGTTCGGATGCACGGGCATCTCGATGCCGGGTTTCGAGGCATAGCTGATCATCTGGTCATGTAGCGGGATGTAGAACTGCTCCCTCTGCACCGTGTCCCAGATACGGCGAATCGTCATGTTGCGCTTGTCCTGGTCGACCTCGGCCGCCAGCGACAGGATGTCGGCATCCACCTTCGGATTGCTGTAGCCCGTCACATTCCAGGCACCGCGATTGTTCTTGCCGCGGGTATTGACCAGGTAATCGAAGATGTAGGCGGAGTCGTGCGTCGGCACGCCCCAGCCGTACAGATAGAAATCCGTCTCGCCCTTGCTGAGGATGGCGTTGTGAAGCGCGATCGGACGGGCCGACACATTCACCTTGATGCCGATGCGGCCAAGAAAGCCGGCGATGGCGGTGCTGATCGCCTCGTCGTTCACGTAACGGTCATTCGGCGTGTCGAGCGTCAGCGTGAAGCCGTCCGGATAGCCCGCATCGGCCAGCAGCTTCTTCGCCCGGGCCAGATCGGGTCTGGCATAGGCGGCCAGCGTCTTGTCATAGCCATTGACGAAAGGCGGCGCCATCAGGCCCGTCGGCTCGGACGCCCCCCGCATCACGGCGCGCTTGATCGCATCCCGGTCGATGGCCAGCCCCATGGCTTCACGCACCCGGATGTCCGCGAGCGGGTTTGCATCCTTGACACTGGACTGGCGAAGCGTTCTGGCGCCGATGTTCATGCCCAGGAAGATCGTCCGGTTCTCCAGACCATCGACCACGCGCAGCCGCTTGTCGGCCTTCAGCCGCGCCACGTCCTGTGCCGGCACGTCCTGCAGGAAATCGACCTCACCTGAAAGCAGCGCCGCCACCCGCGTGGCCGGCGACTTGATCGGCAGATAGGTCAATTCCGTGACCGCCAGCGGAAACTCGCCCTTGCCCCAGTAACCATCGAACTGCTTCATGACGGTCTTTGCATCGACCTCACGCGAAGCCAGCACATAGGGGCCCGTGCCGTTCACGTGGCGGGTGGCATGGTTTTCGGTCTTGGCCGCCACGTCCTGCGGCACCTCGGCCTTGTTCGCCCTGGCCCAGGCCTCGCTCATGATGAACAGGTTGGTGAGGTTGTTCGGAAAGACCAGATCGGCGCCTTTGGTCTTCACATGCACCGTCAGCGGATCGACAGCCTTCACATCTTCCATCGAAGACAGCAGGGACTTCATCTGGGAGGATGGCGCCTTGGCGCGCTTCAACGAGAACACCACGTCGGCCGACGTGAACGGCGTGCCATCATGGAAACGAACATCAGGCCGCAGCTTGAACTCCCAGACGGTCGGATCATCCGTCAGTCGCCAGGACGTGGCCAGTGCTCCCTGCAGCGAGTTGTCGGCCAGCCGGATGATCAGCGGCTCGTACATCTGGTGCAGAACGTTGAAGTTCGTCCCCACATTGACGGCGTGAGGATCGAGGGTGGCCGGATCGGAAGAGCGGGCCCAGCGCAAGGGTTCGGCCTGTGATGCGGCATGCGGCAACAGGGTCATCGACAGCAAGGAAGCGGCAAGTAATTTCTTGATCATGACAGTCCCGGAAACAGCGGCACCTTCAGGGGCCGGAGAAGGATACAGGTCGGAGGAGATACTCGCAGAAACATACCGGCGAAGCACCGGTGAGGCAACCTCGACACGTTTCGGAACAGAACGTGCCATCTGCGGCTGCGGTCATCGTCACCCTGCAATCTTCACAGGGACGAACCGGAAGCATGCCGGAATTTGCTTAGAAGCGGAACAGATATGGATAGCCGATAAATGTCTGCTCCGTGACAGCCGATACACACTGAAAACATTGATCCAGTCAATGGCAGTCATGCATTTTTCCGATGGAATACGGCGCAGAAAAGCGCCTCGCCCTTGTCACAACTTGGCCTCGAATAGCGCCATTTAGCATAAAAAAGACACTCAAAAGAGCGAAATTGACGTCATTTTCGAAAAAAAACGGCGGCGATCTGCCGGCCTGAGCATGTCGTTTTTCTGCTTCCCCCCGAAACAATTTGTGCACAAATAACAACTTAGATATAAATTCATATAAATTTAACTATTTTTATAGGTTTATCGTTGTTTTTACGTCGTGGACACTAAACTTTTTCGCCGTTTTAAAGTCTAAAGTTATGCCTGCTTGCAGATCAGGCAGACCGTGGAACCGGCAGACCTGCCCGCTCACAGCGGCAGACGCCTGGGCACAAGCCGTTGATAAACGGCGCCATTCCAATGGTGGCGCCTCTCCTCGAGCAGCTGACGGGCATATTCCGATCGGCTGGGCAGAGGGAATCGCATCTTCGGACATCGGCGAGCTGCAGCAGCATCATGGGCCATTCCCTATCGCGGAATGCCCGCCTCTCTTCATCCCTGAACCAGCATCGCCCTCAGGATGGGATGAGGTTTTTCAAGCGAAAACGTAACAAACGGTAATTAGGAAACATCTTTTCAGGAAAGGAATTCAAGCGCTTCTTACCCAAGGAACAGGCCGGGATCTGTACTGCGTCTCAATCAGGTGTTCCTGCGTGGTGTACTGCTCTCTGTGCAGATTGATTACCCACGTTCTCTTCTCATCAACCCAAACCCTTTCAAACCAACCCCTTCCCCATGAGCCAAGCTTCTTTCAAAGTCCGTTCTCTGGTTGCCTCCGTCGGTCTGACGCTGCTGGCGCTGTCTTCCAGCACTCATGCACAGAGCCGCCCGAATGTCGTCTGCGCGGCACCTGCCACGATGATTGCCGATCAGGGGCGTGGTGACGCCTATCTGGCAGGCATCAACCCCTACTGGACGTGGTCACACGCCGGCTATTCGACCAGTGCCAAGGGCGGATGGAATCATTGGCCCTCGTGGGAAAAGGCCCGTCTGGCCCAGTACCGCTATGTTCGCGGCGAGTGGAACCGCCTGATGCCGTGGTTCGTGATTTCCGGTCCTGCCGGCAGCTACACCCCTGCACATGTCGAAGTGGGTCGGATGTCGGTGCATTATTTTTCCCGCAGCACCCGCAGATGGCGTCTGCTGGCCAAGGACATGTGGCCGGAAATCGGCACATGCCGTGCGAACACGGCGCTGACCGATTGCACGATGACCAGCTCGCCGAGAGCCACCGCTTATTCGCCGAACCCGCTGCACGGCTGGTTCAACTTCGTGACCATCCCCAGTGATGTTCAGGCCCTGAGCGTCAGCGTTCAGGCCCGCTCGGTCGGCGGTGGCCGCGCCCTGCTGACGGTCGGTGCCGATTACTACCCGCCGGCCACCAGCAACCTGGGCGGTGTGGCCATCACGGCAGCCGGCAACTCGGCCCCGCGCTACCTGCATCGCGGCTGGACGACCGTGTCGATGACGACGCTGGCCGACCAGACCACGGACAACACCGGGATCTCGCGCCAGGAACTGATGCGCAACCACCCCGTCTGCGCCAACCCGGCACGCCGCTGATCCCCCAGGCGCTTGGGCGATAGGAATCGCGAAGGCGAAAATCCGGCCCCGCCGAGCACAGTTTGTGCCCGATTCGCCGCCTCATAGCCGGTGCCATGGGGCAGGAAGCGGGTGCAAAATGGGCCGGCGCGGTCGATTTGCAGTCCGCGACTTTCCTGCCAGCTGAGCGCCCGGCCCGTCTCCCGCCCCGGGAGCATGACCACTCGGGGAGGTCTTCTCGAAAAAGCCCGGATCAGATCCGCCTCAGCCAAACGGAAACATGATCCGGGCTTTACCCGTTCAGCATCAGACGATCCAGCGAAACTGCCTCGGGAACCAGTCAGACGCTGGTGATGCACTCCTCAGCGAACATTGCTCAGGCCGCTTTCGACCATCTCGGCTGCCCGCAACACGGCTCGCGCCTTGACCTCGGTTTCCTGCCACTCATTCTCAGGCACCGAATCAAAGACCACGCCGGCAGCGGCCTGCACATTCAGAACGCCATCCTTCAGGACTCCGGTACGGATGGCGATGGCCACATCCATTTCGCCGGAATAACTGAGGTAGCCGCAGGCACCACCATAGATCCCGCGCTTGACCGGCTCCAGCTCCTCGATCAGCTCCATCGCCCGAACCTTGGGCGCACCGGTGAGCGTCCCCGCCGGAAAGGTCGCGCGCAGTACGTCGATGGCATCCATCTCCTGTGCCAGCTCACCTTCGACATTGGAGACGATGTGGATCACATGCGAGTATTTCTCGATGGCCATCTGCTCGGTGACACGTACGCTGCCGACGCGGGCCAGACGACCGATATCGTTTCGGGCCAGGTCGATCAGCATCAGGTGCTCGGCCCGCTCTTTCGGGTCGGCCAGCAGCTCGGCCGCAGCCCGCTCATCATCGGCCAGGGTAAGCCCCCGCTTGCGGGTGCCGGCAATGGGCCGCAGCGTGACTTTCGGATGCGCCCCCTTCTCCTGTCGCACCAGAATCTCAGGTGAGGCGCCCGTCACATGGAAGTCCCCGAAGTCGTAGTAATACATGTAGGGGGATGGATTGATCGAGCGCAGGGCACGGTAGAGAGACAGCGGTGAGTGCGCATAGGGCTTTCGCAGGAGCTGGCCGATCTGCACCTGCATCAGGTCGCCGGCGATGATGTGCTCCTTCGCCTTGGCGACCGTCGCCAGATAGTCCTCCCGCGAGAACGGGCGCTCGATGGGTGTGTGCTCGGCCTGGTCACTGCCTCCGACCACGAAGTCCTCGGGCGCAAGCGCAGCCTGCCTCATGCGCTGCTCCAGTCGTCGCAGTCGCTCCTGAGCCCGACCATAGGCCTCCGACTCGGCGGGATCGGCATAGACGATCAGATAGATCATTCCGCTCAGGTTGTCGATGATGGCCAGTTCATCCACGACCAGCAACAACAGGTCTGGCACGCCGATCGGATCGGGCTTTGGCGTGTTGCCCACCTTCGGCTCGATGAAATGCACGACATCGTAGCCGAAATAACCGGCCAGCCCGCCGCAGAAGCGGGGCAATCCCGGACGGGTATGGGCGCGGTAACGCTTCTGGAATTGCTGCACGAAAGCCAGCGGGTCACCGTCTGCCCTCTCGATCACCACGCCATCCCGCACGACTTCGATCTGGCTGCCGGTGGCACGCAACAGGGTTCGGGCTGGCAGACCGATGAAGGAGTATCGACCGAAACGCTCTCCCCCAACCACCGACTCCAGCAGGAAGGAGTTGCGCCGATCCGTCTGTGCGGTCAGTTTCAGATACAGCCCGAGCGGGCTGTCCAGATCGGCCAGAGCCTGTGTCATGATAGGGATGCGGTTGTAGCCTTCCGCTGCCAGCGCCTTGAATTCCAGTTCTGTCATGGCTCAGGTCCTTTGATTGTCGTCTCGTGCCGCCAGCCAGGCAGCCAGTTGCTCGATGGTATCAACCATGGCATCGGCATCGACGCTATCGATCGGGCGGCCTTCGTTGTAGCCGTAGGGCAGCATCACGATGGGCATGCCTGCGGCACGGGCTGCCTCGGCATCGTTCAGCGAGTCCCCGACCATCAGCACGGCGTCGGGCGGCAATTGCCAGCGCCGGCAGGCCTCGAGCAGCGGGCCGGGGTGTGGCTTGCGCACAGGGAGGCTGTCCCCCCCGATCAGGAAATCGAAATGATCGAGCAACTGGAAGTGCGTCAGCAGCGGCGCGATGTAGGCATGTGGCTTGTTGGTGACGCAAGCCATGGGCAGGCCCAGCGAGCGCAGCTGCTGCAAGCCAGGCAGGACGCCGGGGTAGAGCTGAGCTGCCTGACCATTGATCCGGTCATAGTGCGCATGAAACAGCCGGCGAGCCTCGGCGAACTCGGGGCTGTCCATGCCGGCCTGCCGGCCACCGGCCCTCAGCATCCGCTCGATCAGGCGGTCAGCTCCCTTGCCGACGAAGGTCGCCACCGTGTCGGCAGGCATTTCTGCCAGCCCCAGATCACACATCATGGCATTGGCTGCGGCGGCCAGATCCGGAACCGTGTCGAGCAGCGTGCCATCCAGATCGAAGCAGAGGGCGCGGACGGCGTGCAGCCGGACACGCAGCGCATCGGGCAGGGCTGACAGGGCCGGGCCGGCCGTCAGGCCGGACGACGATGACAGGGCCGTCATGATGCAGCCAGCGCCTCACGAAGCCGGCCGATGATGCCGTGATAGCCCCCATCGGGATCGGGCGCACCGAACACGGCCGACCCCGCCACGAAGGTGTCGGCACCCGCAGCTGCGATCTCGGCGATGTTACCGACCTTGACGCCACCATCGATTTCCAGCCAGATCTGGCGCCCCGTGCGCTGCATCGACTCGTCGATACGGCGACGCGCCTCACGCAGTTTGGCGAGCGTCCCCGGGATGAAGGCCTGACCGCCAAATCCCGGATTGACCGACATCAGCAGCACCATGTCCAGCTGGTCGATGGTGTGATCCAGCCACGACAGCGGCGTGGCCGGATTGAAGACCAGCCCCGTCTTGCAGCCCTTGTCACGGATCAGTTGCAACGTGCGATCGACGTGCAGGCTGGCCTCCGGGTGAAAGGTGATGATGTCGGCCCCGGCGTCGGCAAAGGCAGCCGCCAGACTGTCGACCGGCTGCACCATCAGGTGAACGTCGATCGGCATCTTCACATGGGGACGCAGCGCCTGACAGACCATCGGGCCGACCGTCAGGTTCGGCACATAATGGTTGTCCATGACGTCGAAATGCAGCAGGTCGGCGCCCGCCGCTTCGATTGCCTGCACCTCCTCCTTCAGACGGCCGAAGTCGGCCGACAAGATGCTGGGTGCAATACGGTAAGCCATGATGATTCTCTTTCCCTGCTTCGATGAGTGAGTGAGGAGTCCGTGTCATGGGGACGAATAAGTGCATGACACGCTCTAGAATGCGATTGTATTCACGGAATCGAAAACAGACGCGACACCCATGCCCATGACAGCCACCCCCAAATACGCGATCGACATCACCGTGGAGAGCCGCTACCTCGAAGAACAGTCCTCTCCTGCCGAAGGCGTGTTTTCATTCGCCTACACCATCACGATCACGAACCGGGGCACCGTCGCCACCCAGCTGATCAGCCGTCACTGGATCATCCGGGATGATCATGGCATGGCCCGTGAGGTCAAGGGGCTGGGCGTGGTGGGCCGGCAGCCGCTGCTGAAACCCGGTGAGAGCTTCCAGTACACCAGTGGCAGCCAGCTGCCGACCCCAGGTGGACAGATGGAAGGGAGCTATTTTTTCGTCTCGGAAGACGGGGAGCGCTTCGACGCGGAAATTCCCAGTTTTCCATTGAACATGCCGCACACGCTGCACTGACGCCACGACACACACATCATGAAGAAGCCGCCCCGTCCCCGACACCGGCACGTCCTGCCGCTGCTGGGCGCACTGAGCCTGCTGGCAGCCTGTCAGGGCACACCACCCAAGGTGCCTGCGCCCACCACGCCCCCTCCCCCCATCGCTGTCGATGCACTACCGGGCATCCAGCAGGATGATCTGACTGGCCTCGATCAGGCGATCAGCCGCCAGTGCCGGCTGCTCCGCCCGCCGGGTCAATGGCCCCGGCTGTGTGCCGAGTTTTCCGGGCTGCCACCGGACGGCGCCAGCCTGCGCCAGTGGCTGAACCAGCGCTTCGAGGCCCGGGAGCTGCTCGACGACCAACAGCCGGACGGTCTGCTGACCGGCTATTACGAACCCCTGCTGACCGGCAGCCGGGAACAGGAGCACCCCCGACAGGTACCGCTGCGGGCGATGCCGACCGACCTGCTGATCATCGACCTGAGCGCCGTGGCCCCCAGCCTCAAAGGCATGCGGCTTCGAGGCCGGCTGAACGGCCAGCGGGTCGTACCCTACGCCAACCGGCAGCAGATCGAGGATGGGGAACGGCGCCATGGCATCGGCGAGCAGCCCGTGATCGCCTGGGCGGACGATCCGGTCGATGCCTTCTTTCTCGAGATTCAGGGCTCCGGCCGCCTGCAACTGCGCGACGGCACGATGATCCGCATCGGCTATGCCGATCAGAACGGCCACCCGTACAAGGCCATCGGCAGTACGCTGGTGCAACGCGGCGCCCTGAAAAAGGAAGAGGTCACGGCCCCTGCCATCCAGGCCTGGCTGCGCGCCCACCCGGAGGAAGGGCGGAAGGTCATGCAGACGAACCCGGGGGTGGTGTTCTTCCGCGAACTGCCGGACGACACGAACGACCCCGGCGCGGGACCGCTCGGCGCGATGAGCGTGCCGCTGACCCCGAACCGCTCACTGGCCGTGGATCGCAAGCACGTGCCACTCGGCTCGCCGGTCTTCATCCAGAGCACACACCCGATCAGCCAGCAACCGATGGCGCGGGTGATGATGGCACAGGATACGGGCGGTGCCATCCGGGGGCGTCGCCGCGGCGATTATTTCTGGGGCTTCGGCAGCAAAGCCGGCCTTGCCGCGGGACTGATGAAGGCCCCCGCCCGGATGTGGGTGCTGGTGCCGCGTGTCATGCGCTGATCAGCTGCCCTGTTCGGCCAGCAGCTGCTCCAGTCGCTCGGGCGGGATCGCCCCGGGCACCCGCTTGCCATCCGGGAAGAAAAGCGTGGGCGTCCCCGTGATCTGAAGCTTGCGGCCCAGTGCCACGAACTCGTCCAGCGGCGTCTCGCACTTGCCGTCGTTGTCCGGCGTCTTGCCCGACGACATCATCTCGCTCCAGGCCTTGGCAGGATCTTCCGCACACCAGGCTTTCTGCGATCTGGTATAGGAGTTGCCCGACAGGATCGGATAGGGGAAGGTGTAGAGCGTCAGGTTGTCGATACCGGCGAGCGTGGCCCGCATCCGGCGGCAGTACGAGCAGTTGGGATCCTCGAAGATCGCCAGCACCCGTTTGCCGTTGCCATAAACCTGCTTGATGGCCTTGTCCAGCGGCAGATCCTTGCTGAAATCGACCCGGGCCAGCTCGTCCTGACGCTCCTGCGTCAGGTTGCGCTTGTTCTTCAGATCCACCAGATTCGCTTCCAGCAGCGCGAACTCGCCGCGCTCGTCGACATAGAGCAGGTGCTGGGCCACCCGAACCTCGTACAGGCCCTTGATGGGCGTGGCACGAATTTCCTCCACCTTGATGTCGGCACCGGCCGGCAGCAGACTCTTCACGCCTTCACGGATGGCCTCCTCGGAAGGCTGCTGGGCCTGGGCCGCCGCCGCCGTCGCCATCCACGCAGCCAGACCGGCCGCCGTGATGCGCACCACCTGCCTGATCGCCCGTACACCCTGCGTCCCGATCTTCGTCATCGTCACCAAACCAGTTCCTCCGCTCATGTGCTGAGCATTCGTTGATTGCATTGAAACCATCACAGGCAGGCTAACGAATGGCATGCGCGATCAGTTGACGCTTGACCCATCCCGAAGCCGAAACGGCCTGCCACCCGATGTTGCGGATTGCGGCCAGTGGTGCAGGCAGAGCCGGCCCGAACAGCCGGTGAAGCCCGTTCATCGTGGCCTGCATCAGCGCCACCGGCTCGCGTCTTGCCCGTTCGTAACGCCGCAACAGCAGACGTGACGGCGTACCCTGATGCCAGGCAGGCACCGAACCCGCGATCAGCAAGGCATCGATCAGCGCCTGAACATCGCCCATGCCCAGGTTCATCCCCTGGCCTGCCATCGGGTGTACGGCATGGGCAGCGTCGCCAATCATGGCAAAGGCCGGTGCGATCACCGTCGGGCAGCTGACGGCGCGCAGCGGAAAGCTAGCCACGGGTGAAATCAGCTGCAAGTCCCCCAACGCGCCACGCGCCTGTGCCGACACTGCTGCCGACAGGGCGTCACCCGACAGGCCCTGCAAGGCTTCGGCCCTTTCCGTGGGAGCCGACCAGACCAGGCTGACTCGCCCGGTGCCTGCTGGCCGGCCATTGGCTGGCAGGGGCAGCAACGCCATCACCCCCTGATCACGGTCGAACCATTGCCAGGCGGCATCCCGCGTGGGCAGGCTGCTGTTGAAATTCGCCACCACGGCCGTCTGGTGATAGTCGAACACCCGATGGGCCAGACCCGCCATGTCACGCAGCGGGGATCGTGCACCATCAGCGGCCACGACGAGCCCCGCACGCCACTGCTCGCCGCTGGCCAGTGTCAGCCGTGCGCCCTGGCGCACATCCCCCTCGTCCGGCAGGCTGAGCGCCGAGACTGCAGCCTCCAGCCGTTTCAGGCGAAGCACCCGGGAAGCATCGGCTACCGCCGCATCGAGCGCGCCCTGAAGATGGCGCCCTTCGACGATATGCGCCAGCCGCTCGATCTGCCCCTGATAAGCCTCCAGATGGAGGCTGGCATCCTGGCCGCCACCGTCGGCATCGTGAAAGAGCCGCATGTCATAGACGGGCGCCACACGCTCAGGCGCCATGCGGGGCCAGACCCCCAGCTGCCCCAGCAGACGGACGCTGGCAGGCGACAGGGCAAAGACACGCACATCCCAATCATCGGCATCCTGCGGCAGAACCGCCGCCGGCAAGGCGGCAACGCCTGCCATCGCCACGGCGGCACCCGGCAGCGAAAACCCCCCTCCCCCCGTCTGGGCCGGGAAAGGATCCGGACGCGGGTCGATCAGCACCACATGCTTGCCGGCGCGCGCAAAGGCCAGTGCAGCAGCGGCGCCCACGCTGCCTGCCCCAACAACGGCCACGTCACAGGTATTCATGCCATCAAGTATAAGAGGCTGGCCCTCGGCGCTTGGGCGGCCCTACCGGATTTGTGTTATTCCAAAACATCGTCTATACTGCGATCTTTAGCAGATGAATCTGATGCTTATCCTCCAACTGCATCGGATGATTCTCATGGCCAAGTAGCTCAGTTGGTAGAGCAGAGGACTGAAAATCCTTGTGTCGGTGGTTCGATTCCGCCCTTGGCCACCAGTATTTTTTCGCCCGACCGTTTATCCGGCCGGGCGTTTTTCTTTTTCGGCCACGGCTCCGGGGCTGCGGGCGTATATAGCCCCTTGCCGACCCGCCATATCGTCATGCCGTGCCACTGCCCGCCGGGCCTGCTCCGGGCAAGGCACCAATCTGCTACTCTCCCTGGCATGGCCGACAGATGCACCAGACGATCCCTCTGAAGCATGTTGCGGCAATCTCCCTTCACCTCCCAGGAGCGAATCCCATGCCTGCACACAGTCCCGAGTTCATCGACCGCTGCGCCAGTTTCACCGATCTGTTCCTGCAACTGGGCCTGCCCAGCAGTGCACAGGAGATTGCCGATTTCATCAGCAGCCATCGCCCCCTGCCCGATGAGGTTCTGCTACCGGATGCCCCATTCTGGAACACGGCCCAGTCCCAGTTCATCCGCGAGCAGCGGCAGCTCGACGAGCCGCCCTGGAACATGCTGATCGACCAGCTCAGCGAAGCGTTGCGCGACTGATTCCAGCACACGGCCAGCCAGGAGCTTGGGCGGCAGGAATCGCAGGCTGCAAACCGGCCGCCGGGCGCCTGCTTGGCAGGCGCCTCATGCGGCCTCCTCCTCCCCTATCGCAACCTGCCAGCGATCCACAAGCAGATCGACCCGCATCGTCAGCAGCTGCCAGAGGCCATGATTCCCGTCATGCCGCTACCGGATGACGCCGGGCATCTACGCCTGATCGCCGTTCAGGCCGCAACGTTCAGGCGGCCGAAATCTCCACAGGCTCTACCTGACCGTCCAGCGACATCAGCAGCGTTTCCACCACCAGCTCAGGATGTTTCTCCTTCAGCATGCGATGCAGCTTGCTGAGCTGGGCCACGTGCGCCTCGGTTTCCAGCTTTTCGGTCTTGACACTGTCTTCGCCCAGCAACACCTTGTAGGCACCACAATCCCGGTGATCGATGACGATGACCTTCTTGATGTGGTGCAGCTTCTTCGCGATATCGACGTGATCCCAGAAGGTCTTGCTCCAGGCCGGATACTGGTCGGTCACTGCCCCAAGCGACGCACCTGCCAGCACGACATGGTCATATTTGTCACGCAGACCTCGTGCATTCATGTAGGTCTCGATCTCGTTCATCAGACGGAAGTCCATGCAGCTGAGCAGCAGCGCTTCGGTCTCGCCGGCGGCCTGTGCCGCGGGCAGGTTCAGCCCAAGCAGACTGACACCACCGGCCAGCATGCCCAGTTTGACGAACTGACGACGTACCGACGGCATTTCCGGCGGGGTATGCGATTCTGATTGAGCGCAGCATGACTGTGACATGGGTAACCTCTCCTGAAAAAACACCCAGCTCCTGGGAATCCTGAATCTTGCCGGTTGAAACAACCGAAAAATAACCTGAGATCAGCATATCAGAAGCGTTACCTGAATCCGGGCTTTCCCGGATGATTTGGTGGCTCATTCATCCTGCGTTCATGATCGAAGGCGCTGACATTCCCTGCCCGCCCTTTCATCTCCTCTTTCATGCTCGTCTCTCCGTCATGCGCCAGAGAAAATGCCACCGTCTCCCGTCCGGCACATGAGCCCTCCAGCACGTCATCCGTTCTTCCCTTCACACCGCCAAGGAGCTTGGGCGGTAGGAATCGCGAAGGCGAAAATCGGCCCCGCCGAGCACAGTTTGTGCCCGATTCGCCGCCCCATAGCCCGAGCTATGGGGCAAGAAGCGGGTGCAAAATGGGCCGGCGCGGCCGGTTTGCAGCCCGCGACTTTCCTGCCGCCCAAACTCCAAGGGGGAACAATCATCAACGGCATGAACGGACACTGCCTGCGGCGCCTCCCTGCCGTGCTATCTTTGATGGAGACTTTTCTGGCAACGACTGTTGCCATGCAGCATCGGCCAATGAACCCGCCGTCTGAAAGCTGCATTCAAGTCTTTTCAATAAAACGACAGCCCGGGCACGACACCCCTGCAACGCGGCGGTGCCTGCCACACGCTGACACAGGAGACAGACTCTCATGCGATATGCCGACATCTATCGTGAGTGGCAGAATGATCCGGAAGCCTTCTGGATGAAGGCTTCACAGGCCATCGACTGGATCGAACCCCCGAGCCGGGCACTCTTCGATGAAGAAGCGCCGTTTTACGAGTGGTTCAGTGATGGCCAGATGAACCTGTGCTGGAACTGCATCGACCGGCATGTGGAGAACGGCCGGGGCGATCAGGTTGCCATCGTCCATGAAAGCCCGATCACGCTGACGACCCGGGGCATCACCTACGCCCAGCTGCAGAAACGTGTCGCCACGCTGGCAGGTGCCTTGCGGGCAAAAGGCGTCGAAAAAGGTGATCGCGTCATCATCTACATGCCGATGGTGCCGGAAGCGCTGGAGGCCATGCTGGCCTGCGCAAGACTCGGCGCCATCCACTCGGTCGTCTTCGGCGGATTTGCAGCACGCGAACTGGCCACCCGCATCGACGATTGCCAGCCCAAAGCCGTGATCGCGGCCTCATGTGGGCTTGAACCGAAGCGAATCGTGCCCTACAAGCCGCTGCTTGACGAAGCACTGGAACATGCAAAGCATCAGCCCGATTTCTGCGTGATCTTTCAGCGCGAGGAACTGGCGGCACATCTGGTCGAGGGAAGGGATGTGGCCTGGCACAGCTTCCAGTATGGTGTGGAGCCTGCTGACTGCGTGCCGGTGGAAGGTAATCACCCTTCCTACATCCTGTACACCTCCGGCACCACCGGTCAGCCCAAGGGGGTGGTACGCCACACGGCCGGACAGGCCGTGGCACTGGCCTGGTCGATGAAGGCAATCTTCAACATCGACCCGGGCGACCGGTTCTGGGCCGCCTCGGACGTAGGCTGGGTCGTCGGGCACAGTTATATCTGCTATGGCCCCTTACTGGTTGGGGCCACGACACTGGTGTTCGAAGGCAAGCCCGTAGGCACACCCCATGCGGGCGTCTACTGGCGAACCATCCAGAATCACCGGATCAAGAGTTTCTTCACGGCACCCACGGCCATCCGTGCCATCCGGCGCGACGATCCGAATGGCGAATGGGTGAAGAAATACAAACTGCACAAGCTGCAGGCCATCTTCCTGGCCGGCGAACGTGCGGATCCGGACACCATTGCGTGGGCCGAACAGCATCTGGGTGTGCCCGTCATCGACCACTGGTGGCAGACCGAGACCGGCTGGCCCGTCACGGCCAATCCGCTCGGCATCGAGCGGCTGCCGACGAAACCGGGCAGCCCCTTCGTGCCGATGCCGGGCTACGATGTTCAGGTGCTCGACGAACATGGCGAGCCGATGCCCCCGGGAGAGCTGGGAGCCATTGCGATCCGCCTGCCACTGCCGCCAGGTACGCTGCCCACCCTGTGGCAGGCCCGGGAGCGTTTCCTGAAAAGTTACCTGAACCGCTATCCCGGCTGGTACGAAACCGGGGATGCCGGCTACATCGACGAGGACGGGTATGTGTTCATCATGTCCCGCACGGATGACGTGATCAACGCCGCGGGGCACCGCCTGTCGACAGGGGCCATGGAAGAAGTGCTGCTGTCGCACCCGGACGTGGCCGAATGTGCCGTGATCGGTGTCTCCGATGAACTGAAAGGCCAGGTACCGGTTGGTCTGCTGTGCCTGAACCGCGGCACGACGACCGACCCTACCGAGGTGGCCCAGGCCTGCATCCAGATGATTCGCGATCAGATCGGGCCGGTGGCCGCCTTCAAGGATGCCCTCGTCGTCGAGCGCCTGCCAAAGACCCGCTCGGGCAAGATCCTCCGCTCGACGATGGTGAAAATCGCCGACGGGCAAAGCGTCAGCGTACCGGCCACCATCGACGACCCTGCCGTGCTGGACGAAATCGCCGAGGCGCTGAGAAGGCTCAAGCGCTGAGGATCGGCTGAAACCCTGTCCCGCAAGCAACCGGTGGCGACGGGCTGACGCTAGAGCGTGTTATGCACTTATTCGTCCCCGCGAAAGCCCCTCTGGGCATGCAGAACAAAGCGCCAAGCCCGCAGAATCCTCAATGGCTTCAAGGGGTTGGCAACGGTGCGCCAGTATGTAAGGCGCACGAAGCTCGCGCCCAGAGGGGCTTCCCCTTCGGGGTGGCCCATTCCGGCGCTTTCAGCCATGCTCCACCGAGTTGACCAGCTGCAGCAGGACCCGGTTGGTGAGCCCATTCGCCTCCCAGTGCGGCATGTGGCCCACGTCGGCCAGCAGATGCAGGGCAGCCTCCGACGGAGCGTTCAGCACATGCCGCCAGGGCATCACACCGTCCTCGCGCCCCTGGATGATCACGATCGGGCAAGCCAGTCGGGGCAGGTCTTCGCGGATCGAGTTGTGCTGCAATCCATCGTCCGGGCCCACGGCTTCGTCGATCAATGCCCGCAATTGGGGCCTGGCAGCCTCGATGCGCTTCAGCATCAAGCGAAGATAGGTACTGGAAACCCGTTGCTGTTTCACGGTCAGATAGGACAGGGCCTCGGCCAACTCCCGATCATCGGTTGCCGCCATCACTTCCTCAAGGAAGGTGTTGTTCACCTCCCGACCCAGGCCAGCCGGTGCCAGCAGGGCCAACCCCTTGACGCCCAGAGCCGGATCGGCAGCCAGCCGCGTCGCCACGACCGCCCCGAAGGAATGTCCGACCAGCACCAGCGAGGGCCAGGCGCCCGCCAGCAGCGCCTCACGGATGCAATCCACCACGTCAGCCATCGTGGCGACCCTGGCATAGCTGCCCCCATGGCCTGGCAGGTCGAAGGCCAGCACGTTCAGACCGGCACGGTTCAGGTTCAGGGCGGTCGCGGCCCAGACGTCGCTGTCTCCGAAGAGGCCGTGAAACAGGACGACCGTTGGCCGACGGACGGCCTCCCCCTCTGCTGCCGGCCACACTTTCAGGTGCAACGATCCGTACCGGGTGTCCACCGAACGATGCTCGACAGGATTGGAAGGCACGCGCATGCCCGCAGGTGCAGGCTGGGCTGCCTGTACCGCCGAGGCCGCGCTCATCGGCACGGGTCGCTGCCCCGCGAACAGCACCTGGCCTTCGATGCCTGCGGTATCCGACACGGGGCTCGAACACCCTTCGGACGTCAACGGGATCGATGAGCATTCGTTTTGGGCATTCCCGGTGTCATCGACCTGACGCTGCACGAAAACCACATCCAGCCAGCGGCCGAACTTGCGCCCCACCTGTGGTAACACCCCCACCTGCCTGAATCCGAGCTGCTCGTGCAGCCGCAGCGAAGCGGTATTGGCCGCATCGATGACACCGATCATCATGTGGACTTCCATGGCCCGTGCCTGCACCAGCAACGCATCCAGCAAGGCACGCCCCAGCCCCTGACGGTACTGATCCCGCCGCACATGCACGCTGTGCTCCACCGTATGACGATAGCCCGGCCATGCTCTCCGGAAAAAACCGAAGGAAGCCACCCCCAGCACCTCGCCTCCCCGGTCGGCCACCAGAACCGGGAAGCCATCCTGCCGTCGGGCCCGCAGCCACTCGCGCCGCTCATCCAGGGTGACCGGCACCTCGGTATAGACGGCATCGGAATGCAGAACCAGATCGTTGAAGATCGCCAGAATGGCAGGCAGATCGGCCTCGGAGGCCATGCGGATCTCGAAAGCAGTCATACGGGCAGCCGGCAAGCGTCTTGCAAAAGGCTTGATGCTACCGCGCCCGGGCCGCTCCCGGATCGTGTCATGGACTTGCCCTCCCCCACAAAAGCGCCTAGGAGCTTGGGCGCCATGACACGCTCCAACGGTCAGTGACACATCATTTGCCCATTTTTTCCTGCCCTGCCAGACCTTTGCCGGCATAATTCCCGCCGCAGTCCCTTGGAGGCCGGGCGGCAGATGGGGCGTCCTCGCCGCAACCGGCCGGCCCATCCCACACCCACCTTCCCTCACCCTTCCTCAACGATTCCCCTGCCATTGATGAGCATTTCACAACAACTCGCCAGTTTCAGACCCCAGATGCTGTCATACGCCGGAAAGCAACTGGGAGACGATGACCTGGCCGAGGATGTGGTCCAGGATGCCCTGGTCGCCGCACTGGATCGGGCAGATGCTTTCCGTGCCGAATCGGCTCTCAAGACCTGGGTGTTCGCCATCCTGAAGAACAAGATTGCCGATGCCCTGCGGGGACGATACCGGCGAGACCAGCACGAGGTACAGCTGGAAGAGGATCCGGACGGCGATTCACTGATCGAGGAGCTGTTTCTGGCGAACGGGCACTGGGCTCATGGCATGGGCCCCAGTGACCTTGGCACGCCGGAACAGCATGCACACAACCAGGAGTTCTGGACCATCTTTCAGCGCTGTCTCGACAATCTCCCGGGGCAGCAGGCACAGGTCTTTTTGATGCGAGAATATCTGGGTCTGAACGGCAAGGAGATTTGCGAGCAAACCCGGCTCAGCACCAGTAACATGAACGTGTGCTTGTATCGTGCCCGACTGAAGCTGCAGAAGTGCCTCCAGCTGCACTGGCTGGATGGAACCGGTGGGGGAAAGTGACATGAAAAACCAGAAATGCCTTCGAACCACCCAGCTTGTGTCGATGGAACAGGAAGCGGAGTTGTCGCTGCAGGAACGCCTGACCATGCGCCTTCACCTGCTGGCCTGCGCTGACTGCCGGAATTTCAGGAAAAACGCTGCTTCGCTTCGTCGGATCATGCGGCGCTATGCCAGCGGTGACGAAGCCTCGACAAGCACGTTCAATTTCCCTGCCTCAACCGCCGCTGAAGGCAACGGGCAGCCCCATCACGAAAAGGATGCTGACCGACGCTGATCCTGTTACGCCACATGCCAGAGGGCATGTGGCATCAGGCTGACCAGAACCCTGTCCCAGACTGCGTGACCGAAACGATCATCCCGTCAGGCAAAAGCACATCGGCCGAAGCCCGGAGACCTCAACCTGAAACCGCCCCAACGGCAGGCTGCATGCCCAAGCTCCTGAGGGCTTCATCAACGACGAAAGGCCGGGCGTGAAACACCCCGGCCTGCTCACAACGAACTACCCGCCCCTGTCAACGGCGAGCAGGGATCAGCCAGTTGATCAATGCATCGATGCTCAGCCGGCCCGGGCCATAGAAAATCAGGGGCCAAAGCATCGTCATGAAGATCAGCGGCAGCTTGAAGTTGCCGTATCCCTTGTTGGTGATGACGTAACCACGCCACAGCTCGGCAAAAGAGCGCCACTGCTCCGGCATATGCACAGCAGCCGTTGCCACGATGGTCAGCACCAGCAGGCTGAAGGCGAAGAAGCGGGTGCCGACCCCCAGGATCAGCGCGATGCCGCCGATGATCTCGAACCACATGGCAAGCCACCAGCTGAGTTCGATCGGCAACAAGTTGAACGGAAAAATGAACTTGTCCTGGATGCTGCCGAACCAGTTCTCCCCACCCAGTTTTTCCAGCCCCGCCTCCAGAAACTCCCACCCGACCAGCACCCGCAGGAAAAGCAGCGCAACCCAGGGGGCCGCCTCGTTCAGCGTCGAGCGGAACGCACATACACGATGGCAAATACTATTCATCAAGACTCTCGAAAATGCTTCATCAACGGACAGCTGGTGACTGCTCCTTGAGCAGCTCCTCAGCCAGCCACTGCGCACGCAACTTGCTGGTTTCTTCCCGCAGCGCCTCAGGTGTCATCTGCCAGGCATCGGCCAGCACCTGCTCTGCTGCCTGCCAGTCACAGCCGTTCAGCTTGAGCAGGTGTAGCAACTGCGCCGCCGCGGGGGTAAGCATGCTGAAACGAACCTGATACAGGCGGTTCCTGAACACCGCCACGAAGATTGGCTGCTCGGGCACTTCGGCCGCATCGGGCGTGATCGTGTGAACCGGCCACTCATAGGCCTCGAGCTGGCAGCTCGGGTTCAGGGCCAGACCCTGCGGACCAAACTGAGGCGGCACGTCAGGCGCCGTATCAACGGCCAGCTCCACCCACTCATAGTGGGCGAGCGCCGCAAACCAGGGAGGCAACGCCGGATGCGGCATACACCCTTCCAGAAAAGCCACGAAAGCCTTGGGGATTTCGTGAAAGAAAGGGCTGTCATGCCAGACCGACTCGGCGAAGAAACGATCGATCAGCGCCTCCCAGCGCTCCGATGGCAGCGACTGGCGACAGATGGGAAAACACTGATGGATGAAGCCGCCGATATTGTTGCGAAGCAGCTGGGCATAGGCCCCCATGCGACGCGCCGTCGTACCGGCTGGTCTGGCGACCGACTGGGGGGCTCTCAGATAGCTGGCCCACTCACTTTGCATCTGCGACAGCGAAGACACAGCAAGCTCGTTGTTCATGCCCCCTCCATCAGGCGGTGCAGACCTGGGCTGCTTCAGCCAGCTCGGCACGCCTGTGGGCGTATCGTGCAGAGGCCTCGCGCTGCTTCTGGTCGATGATGCGCACTTCGTCCGCCAGCTCGGCCAACGGTGGAAAATTGAAGTCGCGCTCAAGGCATGACGGGATGGCCACCGGGTCGAGCCCTGCAGCGGCCAGCTCGTCATAGGTGAAATCCAGCAATTGCCACACCGGGTCGATCACCGGCATGCCATGGGTATCGATGATCAGCCCGTCCTCCTCGACATGGTGTCCTGCTACATGCAGGTAGCAGGTCTTGTCCAGCGGCAGCTGGCGCATGTAGCCGTAGGGATCGAACTGGTGATTGCAACTGTTGACGTACACATTGTTGACATCGAGATGCAGCAGGCAACCCGCCTCCTTCACCACCGACGCAACGAAGGTCGCATCATCCATCTCCGCGCCCTCGGGCGCAGCATAGTAGCTGGCATTCTCGATGCCGATCTGCTCACCCAGATAATCCTGTACCTGGGCAACGCGCCGGGCTACATGGCGGACGGTCTCATAGGTGGCTGGCAGCGGCAACAGGTCATACAGATGACCTTCATGACCGCACCAGGACAGATGTTCGGTGTACAGCGCGATACGGTAGGTTCGCATGAACGCCTTGACTTCAGCCAGCAGGCTCATGTCCAGCGGGTCGGAGCCGCCCAGGTTCAGTGACAGACCGTGGCAGGCCAGTGGACGAAACTCGCTGATGGCCCGCAGATCCCGGGAGAACTTGCCCCCGAGACGGCTCCAGTTCTCGGGCGCCACCTCGAAGAAGGCCACTGCCTCCAGGCCGCCCTCTTTCAGGGCATTCAATGTCTCTGGCAGCAAGCTGCGCCGCAACCCAAGTCCGGCCCGGTGCAGCGGTTTGGCGTCAGGATGGTTCATGATTTTTTTCACCGGTTACGGGCATTCTGTTCTTGTGGCCCGTTCATGAGGAAGGATCGGGGCCGGCGGCCTCCCAGGCAGAGGATGCCTGCCCGACCCCGATCCAGAGGAGAAGGAGAAAAACCGACGACTCAGGCATCGAGCCGATCGGCTCGATGGGCACCGGGCTCAGAGCCCGGCCATCCCGAAATCGGCACGGCCGGAACCATCACCCGGACGCACATCAGCTACCGCACTTGCCCTCGCCGCACTTGCCTTCCTTGGACTTGTCGGCTTTCTTCTCATCGGCGCCGCACTTGCCTTCACCACATTTGCCTTCCTTGGCCTTGTCGGCTGCGGCGACCTGATAACCATCGGCCAGCGTCACGGCTGCAAAGGCGGGTGAACCCAGCAGGGCACCAGCAGCAACGGCACCCGAGAGCAGAGCAGCGAATTTCTTGTTCATCAAAGAGACTCCAAAAGAGGTTTGAGATTGTGTTTGGTGAAATTCCGCAGCCACTCCGTGCTGCGTTACCCCTTTTGTCGAACGAGCCCACCGGATTCTTACAGCCCTCAGAGAAAATTTTTTCCGGGGCAGGAAAATCCCCCTGAAAAACCATCGCCCTGTGCATTACTGCACAGGGCGAGTCGTGGTCAGCGCATGAAGCGGGTGCAAGATGGGCCGGCAGGCGTGCTCCCGATCAGGGCCGCCTGACCCCCACCACCTCGATACTGACACGGCGGTCGGGCTGCAGACAGTGGAGGTTCTCTTCGCGGCTGCCCTGCTTCAGGGACTGGCAGGCCGAAGGCTTCTCGGGCACGGCACCCATCGGGATGATCCCCATGGCCTGCGTCACCCCCAGACGCTGCAATTCATCACGTACCGTCGTCGCACGCTGCAAGGACAGGCGCGTGTTGTACATCTGCTCGCCCATCCGGTCGGCATAACCGATCAGATTGAGGCTGTCGATGCGGGCGTACCCGTCCTTCAGCTCTTGAGCGAAGACGCGCAGTTGCGCCAGATCATCCGGCAGGATGTCCTCCACCTGATGCTGGTCGAAGAGGAAATGCACATCCAGACTGGCAGCCGATACCACCGACGCAGGCATGGCAGCCGGCTCGGCAGCCGTCTGCTGGGTCACCGGTGCGCTGCCACATTGCTCGATGGCCTGTGCCGCTTCGGCCGTCAGATCCTCGGCGATCTGGATGTAGGGACTGGCGTGCCGCCATCCCCCCTGGCGGATCTCGTTGCCGGCATGAACCAGCTCGACCTCCGCGCAGGCCAGGCGGGCAGCACCGCAGCCCAGATGTTCGGACTGCCGCAGCACGGCATGCCGCGCCCAGAGATCATCACGAAGCCGGCGCGCACCATTGACCAGCGGCGTTTCGGTCAGATCCGGTGCCCGCCCCTGCTCGAGGACGTCCAGAATGCCCTGCGCCTGCTGCAGGGCCGCCTGAGGGAAACCACCCCGGTCATTGCGACTGTATTCATGAAAGCTGACATCCAGCCAGCATTGGGCCTTGGCCAGGGCATAGTCGTTCAAACGGATCCCCTGCCTGGCATTCAGGGTGGCGATCCTTGCCTGGGTTTCCCGATAGACCCCCTGGTCACGGGCGACCTGCGCCTCCTCGATCTTCTCAAAGGGAACTGCGCTGGCACGCTCCGATGCCGCCCGGCCTTCATCCTTCTGATGGGAAGCGCTGACGCACCCACCCAGCAGCACGGAAAGCATCATGGCCGGCAGTGCCTGTCTGTGTATTTTCATGTTCCTGACCGTCCGGCACACGCTCTCGGGCGCTGCCTTTCTCGTGGTTTGACAATGACTTCCCACGGTAAAGGAATCCGGCCGGGCTTTCCTCTCGTGCCCCGATGAATGGCAACGCACAGCCGATGCTCAGGGTGCAATCCGCCATCGACATCAGCTAGGAGCTTGGGCGGTAGGAATCGCGACGGCGAAAATCGGCCCCGCCGAGCACAGTTTGTGCCCGATTCGCCGCCCCATAGCGGGCGCTATGGGGCAAGAAGCGGGTGCAAAATGGGCCGGCGCGGCCGGTTTGCAGCCCGCGACTTTCCTGCCGCCCAAGCTCCTAGGAGCTTGGGCGGTGAGTCATAAAAAAGAAGCCTGCCTCAACCGTTACCGGTCAGGACAGGCTTCAATCCGAAACTCTGACCATCACACCCCGATGTACAGGGGTGCGATGGTTTGAGCCGGATGCTTAGGGATTGGCCGTCGGGTTGATGCGGATCATGCGGCCCTTCGACGGCACGCCCGCCTTGTTCAGGGCGAAGACCATGTAGTACCCCGGCGGCGTCAGGTACTTGTTGGCCGGCAGCGTGATGTCGAGCGTGGAGCCATTGGCCTTGAACTCGAGCTGGTTGAAGCGCTGATCCATGTCGAAGGAGTGCGTCACGGCTCCGGTCTTGATCAGCGTGACCTTCTCGATGTCACCGGCATCTGCCGAACCCAGCGAGAAGCTCGTACCCGGTTCGACGACCAGCGGCAGCGCACCATCGGTGCCTTCCAGCGAAGGACGCGTGGCCAGCGTGCCATCGGCGTTGAACAGGTAGCCAGGACGATAGACTTGGGCGTTCAGGTTGTGCACCGGACCAGGCGCACCACCACCGGTGGACAGCACCGAACCATCCTGCAGCAGCAGCGTGGTGCTGTGATACAGGCGCTGGGCATTGAATCGGCCAGCGTCCGACCAGGTACGGCTCTCGACGTTGAAGATCATGGCGTCGTAGTTGATTTCGCCCGCATCCTCGTTGATCGGATCAACCGTATCCAGCAGCAGGTTCTTCGTCGAGCCACCAGACACCAGCACGTTGCCATCAGGCAGCACGGTGGCGTTACTCCAGTGATAGACCTTCTTCAGCTTCGGCAGATCGGTCAGCACCGGCTTGTCACCGTTGATGTCGATCAGTGTGGCATGCGGCTCTGCACCACCAAACTGGAGGATCAGGCCCGGACGGATCATGGCCGTGGCGGAAGTTGCCGACCAGCCACGATAGAAGTCAGGATTGCGGGCGGCTTCTGCCGGGTCGCTGTGCGGGATGTCCCAATGGGCGCCGTACATCTTGACCGTACCCTTGCCCTTCGGATCGACTTCATACATGTAGTGCGGATCGAAACCGAACACCTTGCCGTTGGGTGCGACAAAGTTGCGCGGGTAGTTGTTGTCGAAGTAGTTACCGCCGCCCTTGTTGTAGGTGGCCAGCGTGTCGATGCCGTCCAGCAGACGGAACGTACCGTCCAGGTTGCGCACTTCCGGATGCTTCTCGCCGCTGGTGCCGCCCTGGATGTAGATTTCACCACTGGGAAGCGTCGTGGCCGAGCCATACCAGCGCGGCAGCTGCATCTGGTTGGCAGCAGGCTTCAGGCTGTTGTCGGCGGGGTTGAACAGGTTGACGTCCTTCACGCCGGTGTTGGTGACCTTGCCATCCTTCAGCAGGTCGCCACCCAGGATCAGCAGCTCACCCGTGGTCGGCAGCAGCACCTGTGCTGCGCAGAACAGGAAGGTATTGGTCTGGTTCGGCAGCAGCATGTGCGAGTCGGTACCCGTACCCTGGGTCGGATCCCAGACGTCGTAGTAGAAAGTGTTGCCCTCGCGGATGCTGTAGTCGACGCCGAAGGTCATCACACGGCCATCGGGCGTCAGTGCCGCGTGAATGGCGATGACGGGCCAGTCGATCAGCGGCGACCACGAGCCCTGGGCTTTCAGCGTGGGGCTGGGGGTCGGCACAGGCAGCTGAGTGATGCCGGTGCCACTCTGAGGCGCGACACCAGCGCCAACCGTGCCCCCCAGACCCAGACCCGGTGCGGGCTTGCCATTGATGATGGCGCCGTTGGTGCCATTGTCGGCATTGGCCTGCGGCGGGGGCGTGGTGGTACCCGGAGCGGTCGCCGTCGAGCCGGAGGTCTGGGGCGAGGAGGATACGTTGGACGAACCGGAGTCACTACCACCGCCACCACCGCATGCTGCCAGCATGGTCAGCACGGCGAGAGAAGCGAGCTTGAAAGAAGGAGTGGATACTCTCATGGCGATCCTGGAATCTATCCGAACAAGTTGAAAAACGCCCAAAACCTGGACGCCCTTGCATACCAATGAACCGAGGGGAGGGTGAATTTGCGAGCTGGACAGTACGGACTGCACCATCACTGTGAGGCTGGCGATGTCTTACCCTCAGGGAGTCGTCTGCGGCTCTTGCGTCCAGGACGAATCTTCTACCCTTTCGGACATTTTCACATTAAAAAACTGCACACTCCAGCCTATTGGCGGGGCTTTCGATTTGCAGCGGATTCTAACAAAGGCTTACAAAGCCGGGGGATCAGATCCCGAGACGCAACGTCGTCCACGCAACTTCAAAGATTTTGTCAAAAGCAGGAACCAACCACCTGATACAAAAGTAAAAAAATATGGCTGAAATTCGTGCCATCAGAATTCAGTGCCAACGAAGTGAGCGTTCAACCCGCAACAAGGAAAAAGCAAGGACAGAACAGCGAGCCCAGGAAACAACGGAATGTAACAAAACGAAACAGATAAGCCACCGAGATATTCGGCCAGATTATACGCCGACAGGCAAGACGGTTGCTCCTACCGGGAAGCAGCCCCCTGGATCAGCGGCTGTCATTCATCGTATTGATATGAACACCCCTTTGCACGGCGATATGTTTCGCCGTTCCAGAAAAGATCGGCTGGTTCCGCCCCCTGTCCACGAAAAGTCCGACCGTCTGCCATGCACCCGAACAGGGAGATCAGAAAAAGGAAAACGGAAGCCGGCCTGAGCAGCTTCCGTCAGTGGAAAGATCAGATGCATCGGCCAGGGATACTCTGAACAAGTCCCGCGAGGCGACGCGCCTTGACACGGCAACAGAACGCCATCAACCCGGTTTGTCAGGCTGCCTCGGCGGTAGAGACTTCAGACACAGGCTCGTGCAGACGAGATGAATCAGACAGTGACTCGACATGCGAGCTGACCTTGTGCCGCTCCGCGACCAGACGATCTGACAGACGCAAGGCCAGCGCTACCAGTGTCATGGTCGGATGGTTTGACGAGGAGGTCGGAAAAACGGATGACCCAGCGATGTACAGGTTGGCGATGCCATGAACCTGACAATTGCGATCCACCACCCCATGACGAGGCGAGTCGTGCATCCGCGTCGTGCCCATGTGATGATAGGTGCCCTCCAGATCGGACGGCCATCCCGTGTCATTGACACGCGATCCAAGCTTGACCCGGGCAATGTTCTTGTCTTCCAGCTCGCGGGCGATCAGCTCGAAGGTCGTATCGACGGTATCCCGAACCCGCTGGGTGAGGCGCCAGTCGATCTTGGCACGGCGCATGCCCAGGGCATCGATGTCGTCACCCAGCATGACCCGGCTGTTGTAGTCTGGCTCAGGCTCGGCAATCATTTCCATCGTGACTGAACGCACCATCCGGCGTGAACTGGTCGAATGGGCCACCACATAGGAAGCCGAGTCAAGCGGATGGGAAAGGATGATGCCCAGATCGGATCCCAGGCCGATGCGCGGCGACCATTTGCCTCGAACCCGCTGACGCATCCGGTACAGGGCCCGCACGACATCCGTGCCCTCACCAGCATAGAGCGAACGGAACCAGACCTGCGCATCGAGCAGGCCATGCTGCTTCTGCACCGCATAGGGCAAACGCAATTGACCTGAAATCTTCGTATCGCCGATGATCAGATCGTCCACGATACAGTGGAACTTGATGTCAAAGAGCGGATTGTTCTGGTAAGGCTCGGTAAATTCGACCTCGCCGTTGAGGAAACGCGGATGATCCTGGAAATACCGGCCGACAAGATCGTACCGGTTACCCAAACCCCCACTATGCTGGCGATTCGAGGCCAGGAGCAGGCGGGCGTTCTCGATGCCTCCTGCCGCCAGGATGAAAGTCCTGGCCCGCACGGTTGCCGAGACCCCTTTCAGGGTACGAACCCGCACGCTTTCGACAGCGCCGCCCCAAGGGTTGCACTGGATATCGACCACATTGGCCTTCAGGTAGACACTGACATGGCGGGCATCCTTCAGGTCTTGCCGGTAAGCCTCACCAAGCTTCAGCGGCGGGCTGAACTGCGAGATGATCTCCTCGACCTTTTCGTGATCCACCGGGAAGCGGGTCGCCTTGACCGGATAATCCTTGCCCACACCCTCCGCAGGTTCGTCACCCATGCCGACCCACTGCTCTGCACGATACTCCTGTGCGGACACATTCAGAATCTCGTGGGAGCGCATATAGAACGGCTCAAGTTCCTCACGGCCAATGGGCCAGCCACTGGCATTGACCCAGGAACGGTGATCAAAGGCGCTTTGATCCCAGGGACGGCAGAATCCACCCCAGCAGTTGCTGCTGCCGCCCAGAAAACGGCTTCTGGTACCATCCGCAAAATCGTAAGGAATGCCGACACTACTACCACGATAGAGGTCAGCCGTTGCCTCGTCCCGTGAGAAACCGCCACTTTCCAGAATGACGCAATCGACGCCTGCCTTCTCAAAGGCCAGGCCCATCGTGATGCCGGCAGCGCCGCCACCAATAATGCAAATGTCGGTATCGATCACCGAGCCCGACGCGATCTCGTTAGTGTTGATCAGCATGTAGAGCCCCCAAGGGCAACAGGTCATCAGTCAGGCGTGCTGACCGAATCAGATCAGAACAAAGCACTTCAGAGCCGGAAAACCGCCTCTGAACAAAACCAAATCCGCAGAGGGCGCAGTATAAGCGCCCTGTCCCGGCCACAGCGACGCCGAAAATGCGTCCAGTTTGAAGAACTGCACGTTCGCACACATTTGCTCACAGAACAGCCCTTCTCTGTTGCAAGGCATGGCCGACAGCCGACAGATCGGGGAAAACCCAAGGGAAAGAACCCGCTTCATCCGAAGGGGCTTTGGAAGCTTCCCCGAACAAGGCCGGGCGACGAAGCCAGGCAGCCTGAAAGCCTGCACGACGAGCCGCTTCGACATCAAGGGTCCAGTCATCACCAATATGCAGGATGGCCTCCGGCTCGACCTGAAGAGCCTCACTCGCAGCCAGGAAGAGAGCGGGATCCGGCTTGGCAGCACCAAACTGATGGGCAGACACCACCACACTGAAATGGCGCCCGATCGGCATGCGGGTGACGTCGGCATTGCCGTTGGTGATGACGCCCAGCCGATAGTGCTGGGCCCAATGTGCCAGCGTAGCCTCGACATCGGGGTAAGGGCTTACCGCCTGGCGCGCCTCATAGAAGCACTGAAAGGCCGCTTCGGCCAGGGCAATGTCTTCACCGTTCTGATGCAGCGCCTCACGCAGGAACTGCAATCTCATCCAGCTGACATCATGCGCCCGTTCAGGGTAGCGCTGCTTCAGCCCCGGCAGGTGGTAGTTGCCGGCAATGCCTGCCGCCGTTCTCGGCGCATGGCGGGCAAGCCAGTCGGTCAGCTGCTGTTCGGCCCGAACCAGTACCGGAGCCACAGGCCACAGGGTGTCATCGAGGTCGAGCGTGATGGCCTTGATGCCGGTCAGGGCAGGAAGTTTCTCGTTCCGTGTTTCATCACTCACGATGGCGCTCACCTCCACGCTGACCTGTCATCAGGCAGGATAGCGCTGGTATTGCAACAGCAATCGTTCATATTCACCCAGAATCATGTCCCACTGGAATGCTTCCTCGAAACGCTGACGCGATGCCTGACGCATGGCCTGCGGCTTCTGCGGGTCGGCAAGAAAAGCATCCAGCTGGGCTGCGAAGCCGGCCGCACCATCGAAATACAGTGCCCCCGGCCCCGCCACCCAGCGATTGAAGCGGTTGTCGTGAGCGATGACGGCATTGCCGGCCCCCAGTGCCTCGACCAGGGAAGGATTCGTGCCGCCTACCTGATGGCCATGAACATAGGCTGCAGAATGGAATCGCAGGGCTTGCACGACCTTCTTGTCGTAAATGGCGCCCAGGAACATGACTTCATCCCCTGCAGCTGCCTTGACCGACCGGTGGTAGGGGTTGCTGTCCTCGTACTTGCCTAGCACGGCGAGCTTCAGGCCACGGGGTTTGCGGGAGAAGCCTTCAACGATTTCGAGCAGCGAGTTCTCGGGCTCGGCACGGGCGATGACGCTGAGAAAGCGCCCCGGCTCCAGACCCAGCGCCTCGACGGGAGCCGTGTCGGCAGCCCGGACATCCTCCGCCCCGTAGGGGATGACGGTGATGCGCTCGGGCTTCGTGCGCTTCGACAGGTGAACCTTGATCTCAGGGTGATCGGCCACCAGATGATTGCCGAGCCATGCCCCTGCCCATTCATTCAGATAGAACCAGGTCTTGGGGCCGATGCCCCACTTGGCCCGCTGCCATTCGATGCCATCCATGTTGATGACGTTGGGCAGCCGGGCCATGCGCAGCAGCGTGCAGAAGATGGCCGTGTTGTAGCCGAGGGTGAGGCAGGGCTCACCGCTCTTCTGCGCATGACGGGTGGCGATCCAGTCGAACTCGATGGTGCCTGCCGGACCGCCTCGCGCCACGGGAACGTTGACCCGATTCACGCCCTCCCAGCTGTCTTCGGTGATCGGGCCCGTGCCATCGATCTGGCAATAGACGGTGACTCGCCAGCCTTTCCTGACGAGGTACAGGGCCAGATACTCGGCAAAGGTTTCGAAGCCGCCGTGTGCCGCAGGGACGCCACGGATGCCCAGAATTCTCAGTGCAGGTGTGCTGCTCAACATTTGACTCCCAATTCCCGATAGACCGTCTGGATGCCTTCAATATAGCGTGTCCGGTTGAAATGGGCGATACAGCGCTCCCGCGCCTGGCGCCCCATCTCGGCCAGCTGGGCATCCGGCCTCGCGAAAACATCCGTGAGAACATCGGCCAGCGCATCCACATCCCCACTGGGGAATACCCAGCCCGTTTCAGGCGTGATCATCTCGGGGATGCCCCCGATGTCGGCCCCGACGACGGGCGTGCCACTGGCAAAGGCCTCCAGCACGCTCATCGGTGCATTCTCATACCATTCGCTGGGCAGAACCAGCGCCCGGGCCTCACGCACCTGTTTCCAGAGCGCATCGCCGGAGCAGAAACCCAGCCATTCGATGCGATCGGCATCCGGCAATGCCTTGAGCGCCTGCTCGAGCGGCCCCGTACCCGCCACCCGGAGCTTGACACCAGCCTTCGCGGCCGCCTTCACCAGCGTCGAGACACCTTTTTCCGGTGCCAGCCGGCCAGCGAACAGCAGATAGTCGCCTGGCTCGAAGTGCGGCTGGAAGGTGCTGGCATCGACATAGTTGGGCACATAGGTCACCTGCGCCTCCGGCCAGCCCCACTCGATCAGCTTGTTCCGGTAGAAGTGCGAAGGCGCAACCACACGGCTCAGATACTTCTGCCAGGTGTTCATCAGGCGGCTGAGCCCCGACTCGAGCATGACGATGGCGCTGGCGCCCAGCGAGTCACGCACACAGCGGTGGCGCAGCACGTTGATGACCGATCCGGTACGACAACGCTCACAGACACCGCCACCGTTCAGCATCTTGTAGGCTGGACAGGCGATCTTGAGGTCATGTGCCGTCAGGACGGCCGGCACCCCCGCGTCGTGAAGCACCGGCAACACCGAGGGCGACAGGTGGTGGTAGATACAGTGAAGGTGGGCTACATCGGCCGGAAAGACCGACAGCAGCTTGCGAAGCTTGTCCTGCGCCTCGAAGGAATAGATGGCCTTGGCGGCCTTGACGAGCTTGTCTTTCAGGCCGTGGGTGTTACCGAACTCCAGCTCCTCGACGAAATACCCGCTCCACGGGGAAGCCATGTTTTTCGGGTGATGCATCGACATGACGGCGGTTTCCCAGCCCAGCTCGCGAAAGAGCGCATCATGTTCGAGGTACACGACGTCGGAGCCACCACGACGATAGTGGTAGGAGTTCAGCGACAGCAGATGAGGACGTGAGGATGCTTCTTTCATGGGACTAGCATTCTATCGGGAGAGCCGATGCCTGAGCCGGCAATTCACCCTTCCCCACGATCAACGGGCCACACGACTCGACGGAGATCGAATGCCCCGCCTGCGCTGCCTGCCGGCGACGCTACCACAGCACGTTCTTCGCGGCTTCAGGCACCGGAGACGGACGCCACTTCTCAGCGAAAGCAGCAAAAAGTTGTTAACATACAACAACATTCTACGTTATCCCCCCCGTTCACGGAGTGATGCAATCAGCCTGAAACCCGCATTGGCAGCCATGCTCAGGCCCTCTCACCGTGGGAGTGACGCGTCAGAACCCCTGCTGATCGCCCACTGGTCAGCCAAGCGCGCCCAATCAACGGGTAGCATAAACCCATACACAGCGCCCCACGGCAGCACGTGCGACACTGAAAAGCCCAGGCCAGCAGGTGATGATGCAATCAAGCACGCGTAGCCGGATGGCCCAAGCAGTTTTGCGGAAGTCATGAAGCCCAAAATCGTTTTTGTTGTGATGTCCGCGATCCACAGTGCTGAGTCGGTGGCGCAGCTGGCGCGCTCCCTGGCACCGCACACCGTGGTCGTCCATCACGACTTCAGTCAGACAGCCGACTTTGCTCTGAACGAGCCGAACGTGCGTTTCGTACCCAACCCGAAACGCACGGGCTGGGCCATTTGGGGTTTCACCGAGGGGTTGTTCCACGCCATCCGCTACGCAACCGAGCACGTCGAATTCGACTACCTTCAGATCCTGAGCCCGACCTGTCTGCCGATCAAGCCGATGAGTGCCTTCGAGGCGCATGTGGCATCGGGGAAAACCGACGTGGATTTTTCATGGATCGACATGCAGGCCGATGAAGATGCGCTGATGTCGGTTGCCTACCGGGGTTTTGCAGCAGAGGAAACCTGGCGCCACCGTCTGCTGCGCCGGTTGATGCTGCTCTATTTCAACAACAGCCCCGAAAGGCGGGATCAGGCCGGCGTGCAGCTGCGCACCGGCGGGCAGCTTCGGGCCGACGGGCAGATGCGTCTGACCGCCCGGATCGCCCGTGCCGTGACGAAAGCCATGCTGAACCCGACGCTGGGGGGCCATGTCTTCACCAGCGAGTTTCCGCCCTATTACGGTTCCACCTGGTTCGGTGCCCGGCGGCCCGTCATCGAATGGGCGCTGCAACGCTTTGGGCAGCCGGACATCCAGAGCCACTTTCCCAAGCTGTGTATTGCCGACGAGTTTCTCATTCCGTCGCTGTTGAAATGCGGGGTGGCACAAAAGGGATTCAGGGATGGCCCGATGAATCACTGTATCGTGACCTTCATCGAAGCCAATCCTGTCTGGCTGACGGACAAGGATCTGGATGCACTGAAGCAGTCACCCGCCTTCTTTGCCCGAAAATTCCCCGACGACTTCTGCAACTCGACCCGGCAGCGTGTGCTGTCCGAGCTGGTCGGGATGAGTTCGGAACAGATCTTTGGCGACGCACGCACGCTCCTGTCGCCGGCAAGCGAACCCCAGCCAAGCCTCGTGGATTGAAACCCGGTGCTTTCACCGGGCTCCCGCAAGAGACCACACCACACCCGGGCCTGCATGAGTTCAAGCGCCCGGTCTGCCCAAGCTTCGTCTCCAAGCACGTCGCTTTCCCGTACGAATACGGCGAAAAAGCCACAAAGCCGTCGGGATAAAACGATGTGAAAAAGGAAAAAGTATAGATAAGTGAAGAACTTGCGTAACAGTAGTATCATCTGAAAGACCTGAACGGATGTTCTCCGAAGGGCAAGGAGGAGCAGGGTAACAGCACATCGACGCCCCCCTTTCCTGCCCTACCCCCACCCCTTTTTCACAGGAAGCCGACCCTGCTCTCCATCATTGTCATCTCTCGCAATCAGATCAAGACGATCGACATGTGCTTGGACAGCATCCTGGCCGCGACCAAGGCCAGTGGCATCGATCGTCACGGATACGAGATTGTTTTCGTAGACTCGCGCTCCACCGATGGCACACCGGAGCGGGTGCGTGAACGGCTGGGCGACCAGGTCAGGATCGTTCGCGTCACCGGCCACATGAACGCGGCCATTGCCCGAAACGTCGGCGCCTCGGTAGCGAAGGGGGACGTGTTCTTCTTCATCGACGGCGACATGGAGGTTGGCGCCGACTTCCTGCGCAGCGCATTCGATGAAAACGGCAAACCCATAGATCCTGTCATCTCGGGCCAGTTGCCCGAGAAGTTCTACGACACACGCGGCAATTTCATTGCGGACGGCCCCGATCGATACAAGGTCAAGGCCGACGGCTACCGAACCGAACTGGGAGGCAGCTCGGTCATCCGCCGTGACGTGTTCGAAAAGGTCGGCGGCTTCCGCCCCGAGATGCGGATCAATGAGGATCTGGACCTGGGCCTTCGCCTGGCCAAAGCCGGCTACAAGACCCGTACCCTGCCAAAGGTCATGGCGGTTCATCACACGGTCGAGTACTTTGACTGGTCCCGCCTTGGCTCGATGCTGATGGACGGCAGCATGTGTTATCCCGGGGTGGTCTTTCGGCGCCACTGGTTCAACAAGGCCTACTGGCCCATCCTGATCTCACATCAGCGCCCGACCGTGGTGCTGGTTCTGTCGCTGTTGCTGGCCCTGTTCGTCAGCCCCTGGTGGCTGCTGCTGTATCTTGGCTATGTCATTGCCAAGAACCTTCGCCGCCCAGGCACCAGCTTCCTGCAGGATCTGGCTGGTACCACCGCCCGCAGCTCGGGCTTTCTGATCGGCATCCCTTTCTTCTTTCCCCGATCCGTGCCGGACAGTGCGATCACCTACGAGGAAATCCCAGCGCCAGCGCCCGCCGGCGGCCCTGAAGCCATCGACAGACAAGCTGCTGCGGATCAACCTGCCTGAAGCCTCAGGACACCGACGAACTCTGACCGCCGGCCGGAACAGGGCCGGCCGGCAGGTGCCAGAACTCATCGCCGAGCCATGTGCAGGACCTGCCCTGAGGCCCGACAGGCGCCCCCGCTGTCACGAGGAGGCGACGGGCTTGGCACGCCCCTCTCCGGCATCAGCGCCACCACCGCCCCGGCGCTTCTTGATCACGGCCTTGAAGATCCTGATCTCCACGGCTCGCGGCCGCAAGACCAGGACACAGATGACCAGGTAGGCCAGCGAGGCCAGCAGCACCCGCCACCACCATGCCTGAACGACATCCTGCAACAGTACGGCAGCCATCAGACCGATCGAGGTGGCGAAGACACAGGCGAAGACGTGCTCGAGACTGCTTTCGTAGGGGTAGCCAGTACGTCCAAGCCAGTAGATGACCATCATGTTGGCCACCACCAGCCCGATGCAGTTGGCCGCCGGCAACGCGATGATGCCGAAGGTGGGTGCCAGAGCGACCCCCAGTAACAGCGAAAGCCCCAGGAAGGTGTTGCTGAAGACGAGGAAACCGTAACGCTCGACGGTATGCGCCAGATTCTCCAGGGTATGACGCCAGGACTCCAGCGCAATCGCCAGACACATGATCAGGATCAGTCCGGCAGCATCGGCACCGTATTTGCCCTTGGAAAGCCAGAGGTAGATGTCTCCCCCCCCTGCTGCAAACACGGTGCTGGCCAGGCCGATGAGCACCAGGTTGATGGTCAGGGCCGCATTGGCGACCGTCTCCGCCTCCTTGAAGGATCCGTTGGCGGAAAACCGTGCCGCCATCACCGGCCGGATCATGCCGTTGAACAGCTGGGCAGGCAGATAACGCTGGAGCTGATCGAAGATCGACTGCGCAAAGCCGAAAAGCGCCACCTGGAACGGCGCGAACTGGTTGCCCGCCACCAGACGGTTGACCACACCACCGTAAGGCAGGATGATCAGCCCCTGCACATGCCCCTTGATACCGAAATCGATCATCCGGCGGAAGTTGTTCCTCAACCATTCACGCTGAACGTCTGTCTCGGCCACACCCCCTGCCGAAGCATGGGTTGCCCGGTAGACCCCCCAGGTCATCAGCATGGCACCCAGCGCCTCGTTGATCACTTCGATCAGGATCAGGTTGAACAGGTTCATGTGCCCTGTCATGACCAGGGCGATCACGCAGAGGAACTTGCCCACGGTAACCGCCGCGAAGGCGCTCTGGCCCCGCTTCTGTTCCAGCATGGCTTCCAGCACCTGGAACTCGGAGTTCGAAGCCGTGCGGAACAGTACCACCAGCAGGTACATCTGCAGCTCGACCAGCCAGTCCGTCAGGCTCAGCCAGTCAGCCAGCCACAGGGGAAAGATGATGAGAGCGACGACCGTCAGCAGGATCAGCGCGAGCCGCAAGCCCAGGGCATAGCCGATCACACGCCTCAGCGCCCAGAGATAGCGCAGGTTGAAGATTTCCGGCACGAACCGGGTCAGGATCTGACCGGTACCCACCGAAGTGAGCGTGAGCAGCACTTCGGTCAGCCCCAGCAGGACGGAGTAGGCAGCAAATTCCTTGACCGGCAGGTTCTGCACGATCAGAAAAAGGGCGCCGACCCCGGCCACGGAAGTCAGCGCCTTGCCCATCAGGAAGTGTTTCATGCCCGCGGCAATGCGCCGGGCACTATAGGGGTTGTGATCGGCGTTCTCAGACATCAGCTGAAGCTAGTGGATATCGACTGACAGGGAAATGAAGGCGGCGGCGCTGTCACTGGCCGCTGGCGGGGAAGACCAGCGCCGACACGGAATGTGCGGCCAAGCTATATCGGGCCATCCCCTTGTCGTCAAAGGACAAATGGACGCGCTGGCGATCCGGGCCGACGACCAGCGCCCTGTCATAGTTGTGAATGCTCTCCGAATCCCCGGCAACGGCGCTCAGCGTGGCACTGACCTTTCGGCCAGCCATTTCGGGAATGGTCAGTGCGACCTCGACGGATGCCTTGTCGCGGTTGATCGACCAGACGCTGTAGCGGCTGCGCTGGGCATCGGTCATGACGGTGCCCCGGGCAGAGTAACCAGCGTCATAACCGGCCGGATTGGCGCTGCCACTGGCGGTGCTCAAGACCTGCGGCAGCATCGTTTCCCGCAGCAGGGCATAGGCCTGCATGGGCACCGACGGGTGGAATGTCTTGCTGCCTTCCGGCATATGGAACATCGGCCACGGCCCGGTGGTCCCATGCAGGGCGTGCAGGGCCCCGCCCTTGACGGCCTTCAGCTGGGTGGACGCGATGATCATGTCTGCCATGCCGATCGAGGCGCCCAGATCAGCCGACTTCCGCCAGCTTTCCTTCCACTCCTTGCCCGCCTCTCCCTGAGGCCACCGCGCATGTTCCGTCACCCAGAAGCCGATGTCCTTCGCCGGGACACCTGCATCTGCGGCATTGCCGATCGAGCGGCACAGATGCTCGAGGCGGTTCATCATGTGCGGACCGTCTGGCGGACCATCGTAGTAGAGGTGCTGCGCATACTCGGTGACGCCATCGCCCTTGAGCCCTTTCGCAACCGCCACGTTGTAGTCCGAGGCCGTGATCCCACGATCTTCCTGGGCATCGAAATCGGCCATCATGCTGACGAAACGGGCCTTGCCGTCAACCCCGTTGACCGCCTTGATGGCAGCCTGGGACCGGGTCACGTACAGATCCGAAATCCACTTCTCGTGAAAACGGTCCAGCTCGTTGCCCAGCTCCCAGCGCAGCACCGGCACCTTGCGGTCGGCGATGTGCCTGACCAGCCCCTCGGCCTCGGCAGCCATGATTTCCTGGGGAACGAGCCGATCCAGATCGCCTTTGAGATTCAGCACATACCAGACCTGCCCCCCGGTCTCATCCACGAAATCGAGAAACTCGTCGACACCGAATTCGATGCGATCCAGATCGATCCAGTCATTGATCTTGACCGCTGGCCGTTTGGTGACGACCCCCACCGACTGTTTCCAGCGGTGGTAGTTGGATGTGGTGCCGCCGGGATACCGATAGACGGCGCCCGGAAAGTGCTGTTTCAGGAAAGCAGAGACTTCCGGCCGCACCCGGTGCTGTGCGCTGTCCCATAGCGAAAGCTGGAACTCGGTGTTCTCGAGATTGAAACCGAAGAACTCGGGGCCGATTTCCTTGACCACATCCGACCCGACCGTCAGGGAGAGGCCGCTGGCAGCCGTCCCGACCTTGACCGGGCCACAGACCGATGGCGCTGGCGTCGCCTTGCAGGCGCCCACGCTGAACGCTGCCATCAGCACCCAGGACAGTTTCTGAAGTCGGAAGCACATGGTTGAGGCCATAGGGAGAGTCTATCGGGCGCCGGGCAATGAAAGGACAGGCGGTTGACCAGGGCACAAACACCTCGTAAGCCTTTCATTGTAGGCGCTGGCCATGGGCCGTGCCATTTCAGCCAGCAGAAAAGTGTGATTTTTGGGTGAGTTCGTCACGAACGGCACATCTGGGGACACGTTCCGGTCAACCGCTGCGCAGACGCCTGGCACCGCCGTTCCGTGGACAAGCTGGCGGCAATGAAGCGACCGAAGAGGCCCCTTTCCTGCAACGGGCGTCTGCCAAGGATGAATGTCCCAGGAGCTTGGGCGGCAGGAAAGTCGCGGGCTGCAAACCGGCCGCGCCGGCCCATTTTGCACCCGCTTCTTGCCCCATGGCACCGGCTATGGGGCGGCGAATCGGGCACAAACTGTGCTCGGCGGGGCCGATTTTCGCCTTCGCGATTCCTACCGCCCAAGCCCCTAGAGCCCTGAAAACGCAAGTAAAAAATCGTGTCACGTGACTTTTTTCGCAACCCGTCCCGCAACAACAACCGCCCATCCACTGCGTGACCACAGATTCAGGGGCTTGAACGTAGAGTTCGTGTCGCAAAACACAGACAAACCGATGCGAAACGGCAACACAGGCATCGGCCATGATTCGGGGATTTGTCTGTTCTGCAACACCCAACGGACTCTAATCATGAATAAACCTGCTCTCTTAACTCGTGACGAGGATCAGGTCAGCCACCTGATCTCCTGTGCTAGCGCCCGGCAACCTTATACGCTCGCCGCGGCAGTTCTCAGTGCCAGCCTGCTGGCAGCCTGCGGTGGTGGCGGCCAGAACGAAGCCAGCAGCAGCCAGCCGGCCAAAGGCGCCTCCATGCTCGCCAGCCATACGGAAGTTGCCCCTATCGACGCAGTATCCGCGGATGAAGAGCCCGCCGCCGGCCCCGTCCTGCCGCAGGCAGGTCAGACACCGCTTTTCCACCCGGAAAAGCTCAAGCCCACCATCAAGGCAACCCCCACACAGCCAGTCATCCTGACCCCGCCATCCCTCGCACCCAGGGGACGTACCGTTCGCGTAGGCGTTCCCATCACGCGCGTGATCGGCTCCTATCGGAATGGCATTCCGGTGGCTGGCAGCCGCACCCGTGACGGTGTCGACATCCCCAACGGCAAACAGGCCTCCTACACCCCTGTGGCAGCCGATGTGGGCAAGAAGCTGGTCTATCACGAGACCGTGCTGAATCCCAACACGAATGAGCGGATCATGGCCTCCAGTGAAGCCATCACGGTGATCAGCGCAACCGCCCCGCTGGCCACGAAGGCTCCGCTGTTCGGCCCTGCCGGCCAGGTCGTGAAGGTCGGCACACCGATCACCCGCGTGATCGGCACCTACGAAATGGGCGAGCCGTTCGAAGGATTCCGCCTGCGCAACGGTGTCCGTGTGGCCAATGGTGATTCGGCCACCTATACGCCGGTCGCCGAGGATGTGGGCCAGCGTCTGGTCTATGCCGAGCGCGTCCGCAACCCGCGTACCGGTGAGATCATCACCGTCTACAGCCCGGAAGTGATCGTCGCAGCCGCCGACGGCAAGCGTCCCCCGGTCGTGACCACGCCACCAGCCGTCCCGGGCAACCAGGGGGCCAGCGGCGGACAGAACGTCAAGGCGACCAAACCGATCGTCACGACGGCGCCACGTTTCGCACCGGCCGGACAGGTCATCACGGTCGGCACCCCCGTCACCCGGGTCACCGGCGCCTATCAGAACGGTGTGGCCTTCGAGGGCTTCCGTCTTCGCAACGGGGTGGAAATCAGCAACGGCTACAGTGCCAGCTATACGCCGGTGGCCGCCGATGTGGGCCAGAAGATCATCTACGGCGAGCGGGTCCGGAATCCGCAGACTGGTGAAGTGATCACCGTCTACAGTGCGGAAGTCACGGTGGTCGACAACACCGCCCCCACGCAGGCCTCGGCTCCCCGCATCAGCGCCACCGGTTCACTGCGTGTCGGCCAGTCTTACACTGCAACCACAGGACGCTATCGAAACGGCAGCGTCTACGAACGCTTCTGGATGCGTGATGGTGTCGTCATTCGAGGTGCCACCCAACAAAGTTACCGGCCGGTTCAGGCCGATGCCGGCAAGGCCCTGACCTATGGCGAGCGGGTTCGCAACACGGCCAATGGCCGCACGGCCACCTTCTACAGCGCACCGATCCGGGTGATGAGTGCCGCCACCCCGACCGCCAGTGCCCAGCCACGCATGTCGGTCGGCACGAACAACGCAACGGTAGGCCGTACCGTGACCCGCACGATGGGCAGCTACCAGAACGGCACCGTCCAGCACGCCATCTGGCTGGTGAACGGTCAGGCTGTCGGCTGGGGCCCGAACTACACCCCGCGTTCGGCCGATGTCGGCAAGCAGCTGGCCTACCGCGAGGAAGTGCACAGCCCCAATGGCGAAGTGGTCAACTTCACGACTGCCCCCGTCCGCGTGGTTGCCGCATCGAGCTCGAACAACAACGCCAGCAACGGACAGGTTGCCGGCGGCGGCTCGAACCAGCAGCCACCTGCCGTCCCCACCTCGGGCAACAACGGCCCCCAGCGCACCGTGAACTCGGTACAGACCATCATCGACGACATGCGTCTGCGCAATGATGGCGTGCTGGCCGGCGTGAACCAGGGCTATGGCTGGGCCAAGGGACCTGGGTATGTCGTGATGGGCAATGATGCACGTGGCACGAACACCCCGGGCTATTGGAGCGTCTACAACACGCACTACAAGAGCAGCGCGTACTGGAACGCCATCATCCCCTGGGTCGTCGTGTTCGACGGCGTGGGCAACCAGGCCACCAACACCCGTGTCCAGCTGAAGAACATCAAGCTGTACATGAAGCGCAAGTCCAACAACCGTTGGGAGAAGATCGTCGACGAACGCGTGTCCGGCGAGAACTATCCGAAATCCCTGCAAGGAGACCGCACCACTACCCCTGATCTGAGATATGACGCCGACGGCAGCCGTTCCATCCGTCCCGCTGGTGGCAACAACGTGTTCCATGGCTGGGGCGCGATCCAGAACATCGACGCCAGGGACATCCGGGCCATTTTCGTGACCGTCCAGGCTCGCTTGGTCGTCGATAACCCGAACCGTCCCGATGACCGCGCCCGTGCCCGCTACCTGGTGCATGTCGGCTCGGACTACTACCCGGAAGCCAGCACACGGGTCGGCCAGCTGGCACCGTCGTTCTACTTCCCCGGCGTGGGTGTATCCCGGGCCAAGTATGTCACCAACCAGTGGCAGGCCTTCAACTTCGCCACCATCGACGCCGGTATCCAGGAGCCGGGCGGTTCCATCAGCACCCGGGAACTGCGTGACAACCCGCCTCCGCTGGAATGAAGGAGGCAAGCTGACGAGCTTGACGAAGCTGCTACGGGTTACGGCTTAGTCCGTCCGTAGCCTGCAACAGAGTCGACGACAGTCAGTGCAGTACCCCAGGGGGAGCCGATTCCAGCCGGCCCCCCTTTTTTGCTGCCTGCCGGCACGATGTCTGCATGACCCGGCGCCCCTGTACACCCGATCATGCTTCCTACCGCCCAAGCTCCTAACGGATCCGAGGCTCCTGACGCCCACTGCGACGCGGGTCGGTGGACATCCCGTCATCAGCCAGCTCATCATCCGCGAACATCGGCCGGATGCCATCGTCATCCGGGGCGATTCGCGGCTCCCGGACTCCTGTCCGGGCCCCGGTCGCCGACTGGGCGACGTTCCCACCAGGAAAGGCAGAACGGGGCTCGCCACCTGGCCGGGAAGCAGACGGCGGCGGCGATGCAGGAAAGGCCGGCCGTGGCTCTCCCTCTCGATCGGCAGGCCGTGCAGCAGCAGGGCTGGTAGCGGAACCAGACTGCCGATTGCCCCGTGCGCTTGCCCAGTCCGTCCCCCCGGGAAAGGCGGAACGGGGTTGCTGCTCGGGGGATGCCCCCTGAGCCGTGGCCGCCAGACCGGGCACAGGCGCCGCTGGCGATGTCTCACCGCCTGGATGAGCAACCGGAGATGCTGCAGCGGCCTCCGCCTGTCCCGATGCGGCGGCATGGCGGGCAGATGCAGAAGCCGACCGGGTGACACCGGCACCACCCCTCGCTCCCCCCGGCATGTCACCCTTGGGAAAAGCAGAGCGGGCGGACTGTCCGGCGGCCGCCATCGTGGCACGGGCTGACGAAACCGGCGGCTGATGGGGAGGCGCATCAGATTGGGCGCTGTTGGCCGTACCGGTTTCACCCTGCCCTGCCGCGAAGCCCAGTCGTCGGGCGGCTTGCGAAGCCGCCAGTTGCGAGGCGGGCAGCACACCCTCCATCGGGAAGTTGACCGGCTGATTGATCCACTTGCTTGCAGGACCACCGGGCTTGACGCCAGGGGTCGACGCACCGGCAGCCCGAAGGTCAGCAGCCGTTGGTGACAGCGGGCCATGACGGTAGCGCCATGCCACCAGCCCCAGCGTCATGTACATCAGGAAGCTGTGACTGACCAGTACCACCGCACTGTTGGCGTAAAGCGCCATCACCAGCGTCACGGCCAGGCTTGCCATCAGCATGCGGCACAGCACACGATCCCAGGCCGTGGACACTTCCCGGAAGCAGCGGGCCAGGGCAACCATCGCGCCGAAGATCATGCCGAAATAGAGCAGCAAGCCCACGAAGCCGAACTCCCACAGAATGGCGGAAGCCGTCAGCAGGTCGATGTGCATGCCTGGGTGTGCGATGAACATGTGCCCCGGATCCGGCACCAGACCGTCGATACCATAGGCCGAACCGACCCCGGTGCCGAACAGCACTTTCAGCGGGTTGTTCCAGGATTGCGATTCGAACCAGTACGGAATGGCGGTGAAGCGATTCACGCCAGTCGCGTAGTAGCCACGATTACCGAAGTTGTATTCGATCGTGTCGCGGATGTTGTCCGCCAGCGACATCTCGGCAATGTCACCCGAGACCTGAACCAGAAAATAGAAATACCCAAGGATGCCCCCGATCACGATCGTGGCCACGACCATGCCGAGGAAGGCCAGCGGACGCCTGGCGACCAGCTCGAAGTAAGCAGCGAACAACGCCACCGGCACCAGCGCAAGCACCACCTTCGTTTCACCCAGGCCCAGCGGCAGGACGATGGCCACCGACAGCAACAGCGTCCAGAAACCGTTGAGGAGCTTTTCCCGCCAGGCAATGAACACGCCGAAGAGCACCAGCACCTGGAACATGGCCATGATGGCACTGGCGCCACCACCGGTCAGCGAGCCTTCGAAGGTGCCCACGATGATGTCGAAAGGCACGAAGCCCGGACGGTCATAGGACAGCACGGTCGGCACGAGCACGACACGCTGGTAGAGTGTGAACGGCAGCTGTGCGAGCGCAACCCCCACGAGGAACAGCATCCATCCGCGTACGTGGCGTTCGGAGAACGGCACGACCGCCAGCAGGAACATCACACCCCAGAAGTGGAAATGCCGCTTCGCGCCCGCTGCGATCTCGCTCAGCGGACCATCGGAGAACGAGCTGGAGATCACCGCCAGCACCACGAAGGCCAGCGCGGTGTAGATGAAGAACGGCATGGGCCGCTGGAAATGCCGGGTGCCAACGGCCGAGTAAAGCACGGCCGCACCTGCCATGAAGATCCCGAGCAGCGAGAAGAGCCAGGAGATCTTGGCCAGCCCCGGGGAAAAGAAGCCGACCGGGCCGTTGATCAGCAACACGCCGATCAGCATGATCCAGACGGCCACCGGCAAGGCGTTGAGCAGCAGCACGCCGGCGATGCCCCCCAGGGCCAGCGCGATCAGGATCAGGTTGCCGGTGGCCACCACCAGGCCCACGAGGGCACCGGCTGCCAGGAACAGCCCCCCCAGCAGCAGCGGCATCATCTGATGGCTGCCGGGCAGCTGGGGGAAACGCTTCAACACGGGTATGTTCAACATGCCAGGGGCTTCAGTTGCCAAGTCGCAGCGAAGGCGGCGTCACGCTCGGGCCGGTACCACCGATCAGGCGCTGGGCACGCGTGGACTGGGATGGCGGCAGCACGGCCAGCACCGGGATGCCGGCGGCCTGCAGCAGATCGTCGGCACTGCGCAGCGGCTTCTGGGCGGCTTCCATGGCAAAGGCAGCCAGCAGACCGATGAACAGACCCAGGAACAGGCCCACAGCCGTGTTCAGGATCAGGTTCGGGCGGCTGGGCAGCAGTGGCACGGCTGCCGGCGTGATGATGCTGATGTTGGAGTAACCGGCACTCATGCCCACCGTGGTCTCCGTCAGTCGACGTGCGACCAGATCGTAAGCCTTCTGTGCACTGGCCAGCTCCTGCTGCAGGATGGCGACCTGGTCACGCTTGCCACGCATGCTGAGCACCTTGGCCTTCTGGGCCTCGACCGCTTCGGACAGCTCCTTCTCGCGCTGCAGGTTTACCGTGTTGGCCGTACGGATACTGGACTTGACGCGGTTGACTTCGGTCTGCAGTCGGTTGCGCAGCTCCTGCACTTCAGCCTGGGCCTGCAGGCGAACCGGATGATTGGCACCATACTGGGCCGACACCTGGCCGAGTTTCGCTTCGGCACGACCCAGTTCGGAGGTCAGGGCCTGGATCAGCTCGTTGGCCACCACTTCGGGAATGGCCATGTCACCACCCCGGCCGGCCACTGCACTGCGCGAACGGCTCTCGGACAGGGCAGACTGTACCTGAACCAGCTGGGACGACAGTTCCTGCAGGCGCTGGTTCTCGACATCGATGCGCTCGTCGCTGGTGATGATGCCACTCTCACGCTGGTAGTCCGTGAGTTTCTTCTGGGCCTCTTCGACGCGCATCTTGTATTCCTTGGCCTGCTCACCGAAGCGCTGCGCATATTCCTGCGCCGGCTTGGTCTTCAGGTCGAGGGCGGCAGCCTTGTAGGCGTTGGCGAAGCCGTTGGCAATCTCGGCAGCCCGTTCGGCACTCGTCCACTCGGAGCGGATCGTGATGGTGGTGCCGTCGGTGGAGGAGGTGACCTTGATGGCCTTCAGCAGTTCCTTCGACAGCCAGTTGGCAATGTCTCCCTTGCCCTTGGTGGCTGCGTGCCACTGGGCCTGGGTGTCGGGATCCTGATCCAGCTTCAGATCCCGGATGACACGGGAGACGACCTGATCACTCTGGATGAGTTCGGTCTGGCTGGCCAGCATGTTCCGGATGGTTTCACGGGTGAAGGCTGCCGTACCGGAGACCTGGTCGATCGTGTTGGCATCGACGTAGACGGTGGTGCTGGCACTGTAGCGCTTGCTCATCAGCAGGCTGCCGGTGATGGCGGTCAGCGTGGTGACGGCCACGATGGCTGCAACCAGCCAGAAACGGGATCGGAGAATTCCAAAAAGCAAATCGAAACGCATGGGGCTACCTGGAAAAGGCACGGAAGTGCCGATTGTCGAACGGGCGACGGACTGAAACGATGCGATACTGCACACTGGCCGCTGGGCGCTGGCTTGATGCGCCCGTGTCTGTGCACAAAGCCACAGCCCTATGGCCAGCCGCGAGTGCTGGTATGCCGGTACGATCACCGAGCCGGTCGGACAGGGACGGAGCCTGCCGGGACGCTCGTCGCCAATCTTTCGTATTATCCCAGTTTCCCGGGCCTGGCGGGACGGAATGTCATGCAGACCGACACCCGGCAATCAGATTTCGGTATCAAAGGCACGGAAAGACCGGCCTTGTCCGCGGCTGGCAGACCTGCCTGCGCCCGCCATCGGGCATCCCCTGCGTCATGGAAGGGCAACAAAGTCTTGCAGCCGTTCAGACCAGGTAAGCGTGTTCCGGCATAGGATGGCTGATACGTCATGCTTTTGTAAAAATCCGGGACATCCATGACAAGGTGGATGCCCGAGGCATGGCCAACGCCCACGCCAGCCCTGCTCCACCAGATTCAGACGCCGGATGCACCTGCCCACGCCGGTTCCGCGCCTTGCCCGTCAGGGCGCCATCATCCGGCAGGCTTATCCCGAGAGCGGCGTAGGGTTATCCAGTCCAGGCCAGGTTTCGTGAGTCGATGCCTGCTCTGTGCAGAATTGCCTGGGACAAGTCCTGCGCCTGTCTCACAATTCGACACCGCCCAGCCCGGCGTGCTGATGCTTTTCTGACCGGGTGTCAGAAAATCTGCCGTTTTGTAGCTGACAACGCTGCGCGCCTGGCCAGAATCAGGGACAATTCCCGATGACTGTCCGCCGCTTGCCGGGCAGTTGCCTGTGTTTCACCCGTTTTCATCGAGACTCATCCGCCAACATGAACAACCCGACCGACCAGGCCCAGACTGGCGCCCCTTCGACACAACCCGACGGCCGTCAGACCACGGGCCACGAACTGGTCAGCGAAAGCGCAAAACTGCCCGCGTTCAACTCGGCCAATCGCAAGACGCTGATGATGGGCGGCATTCTGGTGGCCAACGGCAAGCTGCGACAGGATCAGATCGACCTGGTGCTCAATGAACAGCGGGTGACGAACCTGCGCTTCGGTGAGACGGCAATCCGCATGCGTCTGGTGTCTCATGCCGATGTGGAGGAAGCGCTGGCGATCCAGTTCGGCTATTCATCCTCCCGTGCCTCGGCACTGGCACTGCCGGACAAGGTGACGAGTGCCGTCAACCCCTACTCTCCCTTTGCCGAAGCGCTTCGCGGGCTGCGCAGCCAGCTGATGACGCGCTGGTTCGACGGCACGCCCGAGCGCTCGACGCTGGCCATCACCAGCGTGGATCGTGGCGATGGCAAGAGCTTCGTCTGCGCCAACCTGGGCGTGGCCTTCTCGCAGATCGGTCAGCGCACGCTGATCATCGATGGTGATCTGCGTCACCCCACGCAGCACCTGAACTTCGGTCTGCGCAACCAGATGGGCCTGTCGGGCATCCTGAGCGGTCGTGCCGGGCTGGAAGAGGTGATGGAGTTCCCGACGCTGCCGAACCTGTCGGTGCTGCCCTCGGGGCCTCAGCCGCCGAACCCGCAGGAGTTGCTGGGGCGCGACATCTTCGCCGATCTGCTGCACACGCTGTCACAGCACTATGACGTGATCCTGATCGACACGCCATCGGCGCAGGAAGCCTCGGATGCGATGGTGATCGGCCAGCGTGCCGGCGCCGCACTGATCGTGGGCCGCAAGAACAAGACGAAGGCCACCGAGATCGCCCAGCTGGCCTCGGTGATGGCGAGCTCGCATATCGCGTTGCTCGGAGCATCGCTGAACGAATACTGATTCGCGCACCTTTGGACAGCAGCGCCTGGCGCCTGGGAGCCTGGGCGGCAGGAATCGCGAAGACGAAAGTCGGGCAGCCCGGCCCCGGTGCTTCTGCATCGGGGCCGGTTCGTTTCTCGGCCCTGGGGGCACGAGCCGTCCAGCCCCTCTTTCTGCCCGGTTCATCCGCCTTTTACTGGCGTTTTGTGCCAGAACCCGTGAATATGCCGGTATAGTTCAGCGTGATGCTGCCCTGTTCCGCTTCTCCGGGACATGGATGTTCCCTCGTGGCTGCGCCTCATCGGCTGCCGTGAATCCCGAAGACCACGATCGCTTCGACCGAAACCCTGTATTCCCTGATGCCGTCCCTTTCCAACCTTTCGCCGGTACTGGGGCTGGTGCTGACCGCACTGGCCTCGCTGATCATCGTCTGGAAAGGCCTGGTCATCCCTGTCCTGCTGGCACTGCTGGTCTACGCCTGGAGCTGCATGGTGGCCGACCGGATCAACCGCCGCTATCAGCCCCGTGCCGTCGCCGAAGGGTTTTCTGCGAAACGCTGGCCCGCCATTCTGGCCGGGGTGCTGGTCAGCGTTCTGGTGATCACGGCCTTCGTGCTGCTGACCTTCTGGACTTTCCGGCTGGCGGCCTCGAACGACCTGCGCATCTTCCTGATGCGGATCGAGAACTCGCTCGACATCCTGCGTCAGGCCCTGCCCGAAGCGCTGGCCGGGGCCATCCCCGAGAACTGGACGGAGTTGAAGAACGAGCTGTTCAATGTGCTGCGCAGCAAGGCAGCCGCGCTGAGCAGTCTGGGCGGCACGGTTGCCCACACGATCATTCAGGCCCTCTTTGCCATTCTGGTCGGCGCGCTGGCCGCCATCACGACCTGGCAGCCGGAAAGGCTGCATTCCGACAAGCTCTTCATCGGCCGGTTGCTGGTGGTGCTGGAGCGAGTCGTGATCGCACAGATGCGGATCGCGGTGTTCAACACCTCGATGACGGCCCTCTACCTGTTCATGATCCTGCCCGCCTTCGGCATCCACGATTTTCCGTTCCGGGGCCTGCTCTGCATGTTCACGCTGCTGACCGGGGTGCTGCCCGTGCTCGGCAACCTGATGGCCAATACGGTGCTGGCCCTGATCTCGTTTGCGATCTCGCCGTGGCTGGCCGTGGCCTCGCTGACCTTCCTGATCGTGATCCACAAGACCGAGTACGTGATCAATGCCCGGACGGTGGGCTCACGCATCTCGATGAATTCATGGGAAATCCTGGCAGCGATGCTGACCGGTGAAGCGCTGTTCGGTGTGCGCGGGCTGGTGACGGCGCCACTCCTCTACCCGTTCTTCAAGCGGGAAATCCAGCGGATCTGGCCCGCCAGATCCGCTACGGAAGCGGTGTCCGACGAGACAGAAGCGCCGGTGGCCAGCGGGCCCACCTCCGACGCGGCCGAGTCACGGCAATCTGCTTGCATCACACCACCGCCCGCCAACACCTGAACACAGACGGCAAACCGCACCGGCCAGCTGCAGCGCCCCTCCTGCAAAACGATGGGGCCGACACAATGCCGGGCAGAAACTGTCAACAGAGCACGCGGGGCGACAGGACGCTGACCTGCCCGCTTTTCATCGCCTTCCAGCAGCCCTGACCCGGCACGATCAGGACATGCCCGGACGGCAAGGGCCCCGCTGCGTCAACGCCCCCGGCTGGCGTTGACCTCGGCCTCCCGAGCCAGCAGCACTTCCCAGCGCGCCATCATCTCGCTCAGACGGGTCTCCTGTTCGACCACCTTCGCCTGGAAGGCCTTGATGGCCTCGGCATCCTGACGGAAAAAATCGGGCGAGGACATCTGCTCGAGGGCCGCCTGGTGCTCGGCCTCCAGCGCCTCGATCTCGCCGGGCAACGAGGCCAGTTCGCGGATTTCCCGGTTGCTGAGCGAGAGCTTGCCGCCCCGGTTCGGTCTGGCCGCGGTATTGCCGGATGAGCCGCCGGCGGCCCCCTGTAACGGGCTGGCCTCGCCGGCAGCGGCAGCGGCAGCGGCACCGCTCCCCCCGGACAGGGCCGAAGCGGACGCCTGCGTCTGCCCGTGAGGCTCACCGGCCGCTTCCGCGGCTCTGGCCCCAGCCGCTGCCTGATCCGGGGCACCCGTCAGGCTGCCACCAAAACCGGCGTGGCCAGCCGGGTCATGCTGATCACGCCAGTTCAGCCAGTCGGAATAGCCGCCGACCAGCTCCAGCCATCGGCCCTCGCCACGGGCGACCAGCACCGAGGTGACGACATTGTCGAGAAAACGCCGGTCATGGCTGACGAGCAGCAAGGTGCCCGGGTAGGTCTGCAGCATGCTCTCCAGCAGGTCGATCGACTCCAGATCGAGATCGTTGGTCGGCTCGTCGAGCACGAGCAGGTTGGCCGGCCGTGCAAAGAGGCGGGCCAGCAGCAGGCGGTTGCGCTCACCACCCGAGAGCGTGCGCACCGGCGAGTTGATCCGGTTGGGCGGGAACAGGAAATCCTGCAGGTAGCTGATGATGTGGCGACGGGTGCCGTTGATCTCGACATGATCGGAGCCCGGGCTGACGGTGTCGGCCACGCTGCGCTCGCCGTCGAGCTGCTCGCGCAGCTGATCGAAATAGGCAACCTGCAGGTTGCTGCCCAGACGCACCGTACCGCTGTCGGGCCGGTATTCCCCGAGGATCAGCTTCAGGAGCGAGGATTTGCCAGCCCCGTTGGGGCCGATCAGGCCGATGCGGTCGCCCCGCATGATGGTGAGGTCGAGCTGATCGACCAGGCACCGCCCCCCCAGTGAGAGGCTCGCCCGCTGCATGTCGCAGACGAGCTTGCCCGAGCGCTCGCCGGCATCCACTTCCAGCCTGATCTGGCCGGCGCGCTCCCGGCGCGCAGCGCGCGCTTCACGGAGCGCCTCCAGCCGGCGAACGCGGCCTTCGTTGCGGGTTCGTCGTGCTTCGATGCCCTTGCGGATCCAGACCTCTTCCTGTGCCCAGAACTTGTCGAAGCGGCGGTTGGCGATGGCCTCGGCCTCCAGCTGCTCGCCCCGAACCCGTTCGTAGGTGGCAAAACTGCCCGGGAAACTGCGCAGCACGCCCCGGTCGAGCTCGATGATGCGGGTGGCGACCTGATCCAGAAAGCGGCGGTCATGGGTGATGACGACGAGCGCCGGCCCGGCAGCGATGACCTGCTCGAGCGATTCGATCGCGTCGATGTCCAGATGATTGGTCGGTTCGTCGAGCAGCAGCAGCTCGGGCTCCAGCGCAAAGGCCAACGCCAGCGCCGCCCGTTTGGTCTGTCCCCCGGACAGGGCGGACGGATCCGCCTCGGGGTCGATGCCGAAACGGTTCATCTCGGCCCGCAGCTTCGCCTGCGTGGCCCAGTAACGGCGCTCATCCCCTTCATCGATCAGACCCGCGTCCACGCCGCGCTTCAACAGGGCATCGAACAGGGTGCCGGCCGGGGGAAGCACCGGCTCCTGTTCGACGAGGACGACGCGCAGGCCGTCACGTCGCACCTGTCGGCCGTCGTCCAGCATGACCCGGCCCGCCATCACGTTCAGCAGGCTGGACTTGCCGGTGCCGTTCCGGCCGATGAGGCCAAGGCGTTCGCCGGCGGTCACGGTGAGCGACGCACCATCCAGAAGCGGCAGGGAACCGAAAGCCAGACTGGCATCGATCAGACTGTAGAGGACGCTCACGGCAGACTCGCAAAGTTCATGACAGACAGCAGTGTAAAACGTGCCAGTTGCAGCACAAACCGGCATTCTCAGGTACTCTGTCACTTGTGAACCATCGGCTACCCACTCTCCCACAGCGGCAGGCAGTCATCAGCACGCCGCGTCACCGGTTGCACCAGCTGTTCCGCCCCGAGTCCATCGGGGTCTTTGGCGTGACGGAACAGCCGGCATCCATCGGCTGGCGCATTTTCGAGAGCCTGCAGCAGTCCAATTTCACCGGACGCGTCCACGCCTTCAGCCCCGATGGCGCGCCCGTCTTCGGGCATGACACGCTGGCCGATGTGTCGACCTTGCCCAAGCCGCCAGACCTGGCCGTGCTGGCGCTACCCTTCGATCAGGTGGCCGGGCAGCTTCGGTCACTGGCCTCGGCCGGTACCCGACACGCGATCTGGCTCATCGATTTTGCGGGCGAGACCCCCCCACAGGTAGCCGCCGAGACGGCTTCGCTCGCGCGTGAGCTGGGCATCAACCTGCTGGGCGCCGACAGCCTCGGGCTGGCTCACCCGGCGGTTCGGCTGAATCTGCTCGCCTCCGATGCCCAGCTGAAGGCCGGCGGCGTGGCCGTCATTTCCCAGTCGTCGGCCATCTGTTCGGCGCTTCTGGACTTCGCGCAGGGCAATGGCATCGGGCTGGCCTCGGTGGTCGATACCGGCACCGAGAGCGACATCGACCTGGCCGACCTGCTCGATTACCTGACCTTCGATGGCAATGCCCGCAGCATCGCGATGTTCGTGGGAGGACTTCGCCATCCGCGACGCTTTCTGGGCGCACTGCGCGCTGCCGCCCGCACGAAGCCGGTGGTGGTGCTGCGAGGCGGCCTGAGTGAATCACGAGGCCAGATCGGCTCACCCCGGGCCCGGCTGACCCATGCCGAGAACCTCGCCTCGAACGACCGGACGCTGCTGGCCGCGCTGGAAAGGAGCGGCGCCGTCATCGTCGACAGCTTCGGTGAGCTGTTCGCGACCCTTGAATGGCTGAACGACAACCGCGGCGTGCAGGGCAACCGTCTCGCCATCGTCAGCAATGGCGGTGGCCTGGCGATGCTGGCCGAGGACGCCTGCCATCGCCACAAGGTTGCGATCGCCCGCCTGAGCGACGAAACCCGCGACCAACTGGTGCTGCCCGTCACCGCGTCGCGCTCGATGTATCGATACACACGCAGTGCGCCGGACGGCACGCTTGGGAGCGATGGCCCCGAGTCCAGCAACCCGATGGTCAATCTGGGCATCACCTGCACGCCGGCGCAGGGCGCCCAGACCTTGCGCACCGTCGTGGCCGACAGGAACGTGGATGCGGTGCTGGGCGTCTTTCACCCGACACTGGCCTGCGACTCCAACAGTCTCGCCCAGGCCATCCTGGCCGGCAAGGCGCCCTCGCCGATGATGCTGGCGCTGGTGGGTGAAGCCGATGCCCGCCGGGGCGCCGACCTGCTCAATGCCAAGGGCTTCAGCGTCTTCCGCACGCCCGAGGATGCGGTGAAAGCCTTCTCCGTCGTGGCCCAGTATCACCGTGGCCAGCAGCGCCTGCTGGAAACCCCCGGCCCTTCGCGGGAAGCCAAGCAGTTCGACGAAGAACGCATCCGCGAACTGCTGGCCCGCGCCCGCGCGGCGGGCGAGCCGATGCTGAACCAGCAGTCCAGCAACGAGGTGCTGGCTGCCTGCGGCATTCCGGTACCACGCACGCGGCTCGCAAAGAACATCGACGAAGCGGTCGCGCTGGCCGCGGATATCGGCTACCCGGTCGTCATGAAGCTGCAGTCCCGCGACGTGGTTCACAAGAGCGACGTGGGCGGAGTGTGGCTGGATCTTCGTTCGGAAGAAGAGCTGCGAGGGGCCGCCCGTTCGATCGAGACCCGCCTCTCGTCGATGGACCCGCCCCCCCGGCTGGATGGTTTCCTGATTCAGCCGATGGTGCCGCGCCAGCACAGCCGGGAAGTGCTGATCGGCGCCAGTCACGATCCGGCCTTCGGGCCGATCATGCATTTCGGAGCCGGCGGCGTCACGGTCGAACTGATCGACGACACCGCCGTGACGCTGCCCCCGCTCAACCAGGCGCTGGCTCGTGAGCTGATCGACAAGACGCGGATCTCGAAGCTGCTGCAGAGTCATCATGGCGTGCCGGCAGCCGATGTCGAGGCGATCGTCGATGCCCTCCTGGCCATCTCGGCCCTGCTGACCCGTTTTCCGGCTGTCAGGGCGCTGGACATCAACCCGTTGCTGGTCAGCCCCCAGGGCGTCATGGCGCTCGATGCCCGCATCCGGCTGGATCTGGAGGCCGGCGAGCTGGACAGCCGTTATTCCCATCTGGCGATCCACCCCTACCCGGTGGAGGCGGAACGTCACTTCATGGCGCGGCCGCCGAAACCCAGTGCCCCGGCCGATCAGGCTGGCGGGACGGATACTCATGCCGACACGGGCACCGCGGAGCCGCCTCCCCAGCCCACCCCCATGCTGATGCGTCCGATCCGCCCCGACGATGCACAGCGACTGTCGACCTTCTTCGACGGGCTCAGCGCCGAGACCCGGCTCTGGCGCTTCCTGCATCCGATCCGCGTCATGTCGCCACAGATGGTGGCCCGTTTCACCCAGGTGGATTACGACCGCGACATGGCGCTGGTGGCCGTCGAGGATGGTCTGGGCCCGGACGCCCCGCTGATCGGCGTGGCCCGCTACATTCGCGAGCCGAACGAATCCCGCTGCGAGTTTGCCGTCGTGGTTCAGGACAGCTGGCAGAGCCGGGGCGTGGCCCGGGTGCTGATGGAGCACCTGATCGACCTGGCCCGTGCCAACGGGCTGGACACCATGATCGGCCTCGTGCACGGCAACAACGTGAAGATGCTGAACTTCATGCGCCGTCTGGGCTTCCAGATCACGAAGGATCCGGATGAACCGGAGCTGCGGCAGACCACGCTGTACATCGAGCCGTTGCCGGCTGACGGCGACGGTGCCATCGGCAACGACAGGGTGAGCGGCAGCGCTGGTGGCGAAAATGCGCCACAAGACCCGGGAGCGGTGGATCAGGCGCCGGCCGGCCACTGACAGGACTGCATGTCCTGTCGATCCCGGTCGCGCTCTCCCACCTCAAGGGATACTCAAGACCCCATCACCGAACGGATCTCCGCGGCGCAGCACTTCGCAAGGGCCCAACGGGTCATCGTATCAGCTGCCGGCACGTTACCCGCACGCGCTTCAGAGCGGCTCGGTGCGGCGCATCAGCCACTCACGGGCAGCTCCTTCGGTGCGATCGGCCAGCCGCTCGCGCACCATCGCGTGGTAGCGGTTCAGCCAGTCCACCTCTTCGGCCGTCATCAATGACCGCTCGATCAGACGGGTGTCGATCGGGCACAGCGTCAGCGACTCGAAGCGCATGAAGGGCCCCGGTGCCACGTCGGTGTCCGGCGAGGGGGGCAGCATCTGGTTCACGACGAGGTTCTCGATGCGGATGCCCCAGCGCCCCGGCCGGTACAAGCCCGGCTCGATGGACGTGATCATCCCGGCCCGCATGGCGCCCTGGGGCTGCACGGCCGAGTGGCAGGAGATGACCTGCGGGCCTTCGTGAACGTTCAGAAAATAGCCGACGCCGTGGCCCGTGCCGTGGCCGAAATCCAGCTGCGCCTGCCACAGCGGCTTGCGACAGATGGCATCGAGCAGCGGTCCTGCGATGCCTTCGGGAAAAACCGTGCCGGCCAGCGCGATATGCGCCTTCAGCACCAGCGTGTAGTCACGCCGCTGGGCTGGGCCTGGCGTGCCCACCGGCACGACCCGCGTGATGTCGGTCGTGCCGTTCAGGTACTGGGCGCCAGAGTCGATCAGCAGCAGCCCGTCCCCCTCGATCTGGCTGAATGCCTCCCGGGTGGCACGGTAATGCGGCAGCGCCCCATTGGCGTTGAAGCCAGCGATCGTCGGGAAACTGGGCGACACGAAATGCGCACGTTGCCGGCGGTGGGCGAGCAGCATCTCGTCCACGTCCAGCTCGCTGATGGGCTGGCCCCCGGCCAGGCGCTGCTCGAACTCGGCGAAGAAACCGCACAGGGCGACGCCATCCTCGATCATCGCCTCGCGCACATGCGCGATATCGGCGTCGGTCTTGCAGGCCTTGAACAGGGTGCTGGGGTTCACGCTCTCGACCAGCAGGGTCTTGCCGGGCAGGCGGGCCAGGGTACTGACGGCGACCCTGGCCGGGTCGAGCAGCAGCGGCTCCGTCACCCGGCTGAGCGCCTCACTCACCTTCGCATAGTCCTCGCACCGGATGCCCGCCTCGGCCAGTGCCTGCTTCAGCGTCTCATCGAGTTTCTGGCCATCCACGAAAAGCGTGGCGGCATCAGGCCCGATCAGCAGATGCGCGAGGAACACCGGGTTGTACGAAACATCCGCGCCACGCAGGTTGGTGAGCCACGCGATGTCGTCGAGCGAGGACAGCAGATGCCAGGCAGCCCCCCGGGCCTGCATGGCCTCCCGCACCCGTCCAAGCTTCCGGGCCGCGCTTTCCGACACGAAACGGGCCTCATGCGCATGGATGGGCGCCGTCGGCAGGCCCGGGCGATCCTCCCAGACCTCCGCCAGCAGATCACGCTCATGCACGAGCCTGATGTTCTTCGACACGAAGGCCTGCTGCAGCTGCAGCCGTGCCGTCATCGACAGCATGTCCGGCGCGATACCGACACGACTGTCCGGCGGCAGATGCTCGGCCAGCCAGCTGACATGGGTGTTCGTGCTGCTCAGCTTCTGCAACGTGATGCCGGTGCCCTGCAACTGGGCCTCAGCCTGCACCCAGTAGCGGCTGTCCGTCCAGAGCCCGGCCTGGTCTGCCGTGATGACCAGCGTGCCGGCCGAGCCGCGGAAGCCCGAGACCCACTGACGTCCCTGCCAGTGCCGGGGCAGATACTCGGACAGATGCGGATCGGCCGACGGGATGATCCAGGCCATCAGGTCGTGGGCTTTGAGCAGCTGCCGGATGGCAGCGAGGCGTTCCTGCGGTGTGTTCATGGGTGAGGAGGCGGTATTCGTTCAGGATGATCGAGCCTGCACATTATGCGCGATGAGGCCCGGTCCGTGCCTCGTGAAAGGCGGCTGCTATCATCGCCCGCTCCCCTTCGCAGGGCCAGCGGCATGGAAGGGGCTTCAGCGACAGGAAGAACACCATGCAGAAACGACTGCTGATCATCGGCACCGGCGGCACCATCGCGGGTGTGGCCGCCCAGCCGGGCCAGACCGTCGGCTACCGGGCGGGGGCGCTGCCCATCGGTCAGTTGCTGTCCGCCATCCCCGCGCTGGACACATTGGCGCAGATCGAAGCCGAACAGTGGTTTTCCGTGGCCAGCGAGCAGATGAGCAGCCAGCACTGGCTGGATCTGGCCAGCGGCTTGCGGGCCCGGCTGGAAGGACCGGAGCCGCCGGATGCCATCGTGATCACGCACGGCACCGACACACTGGAGGAAACGGCCTTCTTCCTGTCTCTCGTCCTGCCAGCAAGCCGTCCGGTGCTGCTGACCGGCGCGATGCGGCCAGCCACCGCCCTGAATGCCGATGGCCCGGGCAACGTCTACAACGCCTGCTGTTTCGCGCTGGCCGCCCGTGACGCGGGCATCGGTGGCGTCTTCGTCAGCTTTGGTGAGCGGGTGATCGAAGCTGATCGGGTGATGAAGGTGCATGCCAACGACGCGGAGGCCTTCCAGCCCCGTTTCGGCACCGCCGCCGGCTGGCTGGAAAACGGTTGCCCGCGCTGGCGAACCGATGCGCATCGGCCACCGGCCGGTGCGTTGGCCGGCACTTTCGCGTCGATGGGGCTGCCTTCAGGCAGCGGACTTCCCCCCGTCGCACTGCTGATGCAGCATGTGGATGCCGATCCGATGATCGTGCCCTGGTTGCTGCAACGTGGCCATCGGGGCATCGTGCTGGCGGGCACCGGCATCGGCACGATGCCAGCCGCCATGCGCGAAGCCCTCACCCAGGCCCGTCAGGCAGGTTGCCAGATCGTCCGCAGCACCCGACTCACGGCAGGATTCGTGGGACGCAACACCGAGCCCGAAGCGGCCGACCGCGACGATGCACGGGATTTCATCGCCTCGGGCTGGCTGGCGCCGCACAAGGCACGCATCCTGCTGCAACTGTGTCTGGCAGCCGGCATGACGGACAGCCAGCAGATTCAGGCCTGCTTCGACCGGGCCCACCCGTGAGAGCGGCCTCCCCGGCAAGCCTCCATCGATCAGACCTGCGACCAGAAGGCCTCACCCGCCAGCGACACGCCCCTCGAGCTGTGTGAGCCGCTGGGTCAGCAAACGGATGTCGGACACGAAGGCTTCGAATTCGGGCCGGGAGACCAGGACACCCTGATCGTTGCTCAGGTGCTGGGTCAATGCTTCGCGGACACGGTCACGGGCGACGGATACCTGCTCGCGGGCATCCCGCCAGGCCATGCCCGCGCGATGAGCGGCCACATCCCCCACCACGCGGCTCAGGTCCTCTTCCAGATCCCAGTGCAGGGATTTGGCCACCTGCCCGAGTGCCGAAGCCAGCATCACGTCGCCTTCGATGCGCAAGGAGGCGCCGAGCGCATTGGGGCCATCCCTCAGCGCCGCGAACAGGGTATCAGCCGACGGGCGAACCGTGAGCGTGGCGGCCGGCGTCTCGCCGGAGACGGCCGACAGCGTGCCATCGACACCGATCCGCGCGTCGGACTGCCAGGACGGCAACAGGCGGGTCATCCAGTCGGGAGACGGCGCATCTGCCGGTTGCCCGGCCCTGGGTGCCAGCGGACTGACCACATGAATGCGCAGTACCCGTCCCTGATGGGCCACCAGCGATTCGCGCAGATGGGGCTGCTGTCGGGTGATGTGATTGAAGGCCGACAGCACCAGCTGGGCAACGGGCAATGGAATCTGAAACATGGCAGGACAGGAAGAATCGACCCGTATCAGAATATCAGGCCACATGACGCTTAGAGCGTGTTATGCACTTATTCGTCCCCGCGAAAGCCCCTGCGCGGACCTCGGGGCTCTTGCCCCTGCTGGCCAAGAAAAAGCGCTTCATGAATGAAGCGCTCGTGGAAACGGGGGCCGTCGGTAGCCTGCCGGACATCGGGACAAGACCCGATGCCGTGGCAGGCCAGTGGGCAGGATCAGACCTGCTGGATGCCGGCCAGAACCCAGCCCGAGGCACCGGAGGCCGGACGGGTGAAGTTCCAGATCTCTTCGAAGCGCTCGGCAGCGGCATCGGCGTCTTCACGGATCATGCCCGAGAAGTAGACGCTGGCCATCTGCATCACGCCCTCTTCCTGCACGCCCAGCAGGCGGGCATCCAGCTCGACCACATCCGTGTTCTGCACGGCGTCGCCACGCTGCATCAGGTCGATGTTCAACTCACCGAACATCTCGGGCGAGGTGAACTCACGCAGATCCTCGACATTCTTCGTGTCGAAAGCTGCCTGCAGGCGCACGAACTGTACCTTGGCCTGGCGCACGAAAGCCTCGGCGTCGAAACCGGCCGGCAGGACGGGCTCGGGCATGGCTGCGGTAGCAGCTGCACCGGCTGCGGCACCGGCCACAGGGGCCTGCGGGGCCATCGGCTGCGGCATCACCTCACGGTTCATGCCCTGCTGGGGCGCATTGGCCCGGAAGGCGCCGGTACCACCAGCCGCACCGGCACCAGCGGCCGCCGCGCGGTTGGCCTGGCTGCGCGCCATGAACATGCGCACGGCGATCAGCACGACCAGCCCCATCAACAGGATCAGCAGGAAGACGGCAAAGCCTTCACCGAAGCCCAGGGCAGACGCCAGTGCAGCCAGACCCAGACCGGCAGCCAGACCGGCCAGCGGCCCTGCCCAGCGGCGGGCACCGCTGTTGGCCGCCGCATTTTGCTGTGCAGGGGCGGTCGGCGCGGCATTCTGGCGCTGCGGCGGCACGGCCTCGCGCTGGACCGTGTTGTTCTGCTTGCCCACGCTGCGGCCGCCGCCCACCCGTTTGGCATCGGCGTCGTTCACGAAGAACACCGAGCTACAGAGCACGACCATCAGCATCATCAGAAATTTTTTCATGAAGCACCTTTCATCAAACAAAGCCAAAGTCTCGTCAATCTCGCCTGATTTTCTGGCGCCCTTGAACGATCGTGAATCCCTGAGCCGACCCGCCCGGCGACCGATGCCGCAAAGGCATGGGCCAGACCGTGGTTCGGGCGATTCAAATCATCTTCCGCAAAGATAGGGGCGACAGGCCAAAAACACAACAGCCTGCCCCGAAAACTGGCCGCCGCCGTGCCGGCGGCGGATCCCGCCGGACGGATAGCCCGGCATGGCCGGTTTGCAGCCCGCGACTTTCCTGCCGCCCAAGCTCCTGGACGACGGAGGCAAGCGGCGACCGCGACCGATGCCACCGGGCCCGCCAGCAGTGCGGGCACCGGGCAGCAGCCGACGGCGCCGGACGCCCGATGCTCAGTTGAGGCGCACCCCTTCGTGCAGCGCCACGACCCCGGCCGTCAGGTTGAAGTATCGAACCTGCCCGAAACCGGCCTCGCGGAACATGCCGGCCAGCGTTTCCTGATCCGGATGCATGCGGATCGACTCGGCCAGATAGCGGTAGCTGTCGGCATCATTGGCCACCAGCTTGCCGATCACGGGCAGCACACCGAACGAGAAGGCATCATAGGGGCGCTTCAAGGGCTCCCAGACCTTCGAGAACTCCAGGATCAGCGCCTTGCCCCCCGGTTTCAGCACCCGGTGGATCTCGACCAGCGCGCGATCCTTGTCCGTCATGTTGCGAAGCCCGAAGGCCAGCGTGACCCGGTCGAAGTACTTGTCCGGGAAGGGCAGCCGCTCGGCATCACACTGCACGGTGGGCAGCACGAGGCCATCGTTCAGCGCACGATCACGACCCACCTGCAGCATGGCCGCATTGATGTCGGTCATCCAGACCTCGACGCCCGGCTTCTTCGCCATCGCACGTGCCAGATCCCCGCTGCCGGTGGCCAGATCCAGCACCTTCATGCCCGAGCGGAGATGGGCCTGGCCCACCGTGAAATGCTTCCATAGCCGGTGCAGACCACCGGACATCAGGTCATTCATCAGGTCGTAGCGGGTGGCGACCGAATCGAAGACGCCACGCACCCGGCCGGCCTTCTCCGAGGCATCGACCTGCTGATAACCAAAATGAGTCTGTTTCTGAGGGTCTGACAAAACGATCTCCCTTGATAACCCCTGAGCGAACCCCTACCCGGCGCCGCCTGGCCCGAAACCCCCATGACCGTCTGGGGCCCGGTGCAGCCCGGTTCAGGTGTTCACGATCGGCTGAGCCCACGACTGGCCAGCGCGTCCAGATACTGTTGCCACAGCTGCTCTTTCTCCTGGCCCAGACGGTACAGGTAATCCCACGAGAAGAGCCCCGACGAATGCCCGTCACTGAACACCGGACGCAGCGCGTAGTGGCCCACGGGCTCGAGCTCGGTGATCAGCACATCCTGCTTGCCGACCTGCAGGACGGCCTGCTCCGGCGAATGCCCCTGCACCTCGGCCGAGGGCGAGTGAACCCGCAGGAACTCGAAACTGAAACGGAAGTTCGCGCCATCGTCAAAACCGATCTCCAGCTCTCGCGAGCGCTGATGCAGCACGATGTTGGTCGGATTCGGTGTGTTTACATCTAAACCAGCCATTGACACGATCCTGCAGGAGAAGTTTTGATACCCTGTCGGGGGCATTGCGGCCAGCGGTCGGCAGCTGCGGCCATGATCCGCAGATGTTAACCGATCCTGCCCGCGCGTCCGCCCCAAGCGTTCATCCATTCGCGGTGCCGGCTGATGATCCCTCCCGCCAGCTGACGACGGCGGGCCGCACCGCTCTACAGGAGCCGTCATGCATCACATTCCTGCCAAATCCCGTACCCTGCCTGTCACCCGCATGGCCCGTCCGGCAGCTGGCATCACGGCGCTGGGCCTGAGCCTGGCGCTGGTGGCCTGCCAGAACATGCCGACCACGCAGGCAAGCGGTCACACGCAGGCCCCGAGCCCGAGCACCACCAAGGCTGCTGCACAGGGCAAGGCAGCGCCGGCTACCGAGACCATCACCACCGCAACAGGCAGCGGCGCCGAGAGCGTGGTGACGGAGACGCTCAATTGCGTCCCGACGAAAGAGGCCCAGGCACTGGGCCTGTCCCGCACCGAACGGGTGGTGGCCGCCTATCACATCCCGGGCGAACAGGAAGCAGGAGAGACCAGCGTTCGCCTGACGATGGGAGGCAAGACCTACACGCTGCGCGAGGCCCCTTCGGCTTCCGGCGCCCGCTACATCGTGGGCGAAGGGCTGGTCGCCGGCCACAAGGGCTTTTCGTGGAACACCAAGCGCAGTGAAGCCATCATTTCGGGCCTCGTGGCCGGCGGCGGCGTGGATTCGGTGATGGACGGGCCGCTACTCTATCGCTGCATGAGTCTGGCCAGCCCTGACGCCAGCCAGTGACGGAAAGCAGGCATCGCCGCCTCGACACGGGCGGCAATGGCCTTCATGGCGGCTGAGTCGGCCGGCCGGCACACAGGCGACCAGGCCGAGCCTGGAAACTGCGGGTCATCGGCCCATCGCCCGATCAGATGCCAGTGCAGATGCGGCACCTGATTGCCGAAGCTGGCCAGATTGATCTTGTCGGGCTGGAAGCACTGGCGCATGCCTGCCTCGACGATCGACAGTACCTCCCACAGCCGCTGACGCGCCTCGGCCGGCAGATCGGTCATCTCGGGCAGATGCTGCTGCCAGATCACCCGGACATAGGCGGGCAACCCTGGCTCGTTCGTCACCCGGATGATCCGCAAGGCCTCATCCGCCCACAACACCGTTTCACTGCCGGGCTGGCACAACGGACAGCCCTCGACCGGATGCACCGGCCCTGCGGCGGCCGGACGCTCGCCAGCAGCCACCTCTCCGGGCCCTTGAACCTCATCGTCCCTGTACGCTGTCATCACGGCTCCTGATCTCGGAATGGGGACATGGCCACACCCTAGGAGCTTGGGCGGTAGGAATCGCGAAGGCGAAAATCGGCCCCGCCGAGCACAGTTTGTGCCCGATTCGCCGCCCCATAGCCGATGCTATGGGGCAAGAAGCGGGTGCAAAATGGGCCGGCGCGGCCGGTTTGCAGCCCGCGATTCCTGCTGCCCAAGCTCCTAGAGCTTGGGCGGCGGAATCGCGAAGGCGAAAATCGGCCACGAGCGTCAATCCAGGGCGTTCGGCTTCAGGCTGATCATGTAGTTGTCGATGTCCAGCTCGCTTTTCGAGCCCCAGTTCGAATTGAACAGAACCCTCGTGAAATCCTGATTGACGGTTGCCTGCGGCTCTGTCCAGTAACCATTGTAATGGGCATGGTGATAGGCCAGACCACGGATGGAGGGGTTCGCGGTGAGGCTCATCGCCATGATCTTTTCATGGAGCCATTCCTGGGCACCGTCGGAAGCGTAGGTGGACACGAGCACCCAGCCCGGCCGCTTGAAGGCCCGGCCAGAGAAGTGCACCGCGGTCGTGCTGTTGTTCAGATAGGTCTTGAACAGTGATGTCCGTTCGCCGCTCTCGAGGTCCACCATGAAGACCTCCCCATCACGGCTCTGATAGTCGATCGAGACGTAGACCTCCCGCCCCTTCGCATCGAAGGCCAGATCCGAATGCTCGGACTTGTGATGCAGCTGAATCGCCTGTTTGAAGTCGCGCGTCCAGGCCCGGGTACCCACGCCCGGGCTGTCGCTGGACACCACGCAGCGCGAGCCCCCCGGACTCATGCTGACGTGATCGGGCCGGTCGCCATGCGTGCTCTTCGTGCCGAGGATCTGATCCTTTTCCATGTCCCAGACGAAGATGCCGAGCGAGCGCCAGGCAGCATCATCGACCATGAAGCACCAGTAGCGACCATCGGCCGACGGCGCCCCTTCCGCCTTGGTCCAGGCGCTGTTGGCCTTGGGCCAGATGGCTTGGAGCCGGCGCGAGAAGTCTGCCACCTTGCGCACCCGCTCCGTCTCGACATCCAGCTCGTACAGCACCATGCCGACGCCGTTGGTAGGCTGGAAGTACACCCGATGGGGGTCGGTGGGATGCCACTGCAGTTCGGCGTCGCCGGCCGGCTCGTCCAGTTCCTTCAGCCAGGCCAGCGTATTGGCATCGTACAGGTGCCAGCTGCCATCATGGGATGCGATCAGGATCCTCGAGCTGTCGGCGTTGAAAGCCTGACGGCGCGAATAGTCGTGCCGCGCAAACTGCCTGGGTGGCTCCTCGGCATGATCGGTCAGGCGCTGGATGCAGTTGCCATAGACCGGATCAGGCTGCGCCAGCCCCTTCTTCGGCCGGGGCACGCTGGGGATCGTTTCGTTGGCCCGCGCGCTCTGCGGGTCACTGAGGGTGTATTTGGCGCGGGCCTGCCAGGCCGGGTCGCAGGCAGCAGCCTGCGCTCCCGGCGCACGCCCTGGCGCTGCCGGGCCGCCGCCCGCCTCTCCTGGCTGCCCGGCACCGTCGAGGGCAGGCATCGAGGCCGGCGGGTGGTTCAGCCCGCCGGCGGAAGCATTGCCCTCCCGACCCTCTCCGGCGGCCGAACACCCGACCACGAGCGTGAGCGTGCACAGGGCCGACACGGAACGCATCAGGCCGCGGCCTGCACGGTTCAGGGGATCGAAACGGAAAAACCGGCGTGAAAGGCCTGATTCAGGCATGGACAGGCGGGAATCTGTCATGGTCTCTGATGCGCGTGGTGATACACGAAGGACAGCCCGCCATTATTCCAAAGAAACGCGGGCGCGCCTTATACACAAGCGCGAATTTTGTCACAAGCCGAACGTCTTAAAAAGACGACAAACTGAAAATTCCCGGCGTTCTGTGACAAAAAAGCCTGCTTGCCGACGATTGGCAAACAGGCTTTCCCGATCGGCGTAATCCAGACCTGCCCAGGAGTTTGGGCCTGGAAGGATCTCACCGATGGCGACCGGGCCGGCCCTTCAGGACAGGGCCCGGCGATTCAGCGATACAGGATGGAGGGTCTCAGGCCCAGTCCATCCGGAGGATGCGACGAACCAGCCGCACCCAGACGTAGGCCATCGCGCAGGCCAGACCCACGATGCCCGCAGCACCGCCGACCAGCTTGAAGCGCAGACCGGCCCACAGCTCGGTGCTGGCGGCAACATCCAGCGAACCCAGCAGGTCGAACCAGGACAAGGACAGTGCCACCAGGGCGACTGCCAGCAGGGTGAGCACGGCCATCCGCTTCAGCACTTCGGTGCGTTCGGAGGCATATGGTGGTGTTTGCGTCGGCTGTGCCGCAACAGCATCAAGGGACATCGCGGCCGACATCGGGGGGGGCATTGCCAGTACTCCTGAAAAAGCAGTAGTCCAACAGATATGTGCATAGCATGCTGCATTGCGGCACGGCGCACAACCCCCGCCCGACGATAGGAACCATTCACTGAATAAATATATGTGCCAGCGTGAGTTTTTTCTTGTTTTTCAGGCACTTGGCCCGCGCATTTTCTCGCCGTGCGCCCGGCGGGGGCAAGGTGCGGCGCAGGCCATCCGACAGCCGGCATCCCGGCCTGGCCCAAGCTCCTGGCAGGACAGCGGGCAGTCAGATGACAAGCGACTTGAGCCACTGCCACCACTCGGCCGGCACCCACAGCAGCGCCCCCGTCATGACCACATAACGGATGAACTTGCCCAGCGCCATCCACAGCGAACAGGGCAATAGCGGCAGACGCAGCCAGCCCGCCACGGCACACAGCGGATCTCCCACCACCGGCAGGAACGAAAACATCAGGGCCTTCGGCCCCAGCCGCTCGAACCAGTGCAGGTACCGGGTCTGCTTCTCGGGCGCCAGCACCTGCTTGGCCCCCCTGCCCAGCCAGTAATTGATGACGCCGCCCAGCGTGTTGCCGATGGTGGCCACGATCACGGCCACCCAGAACATGTCGGGCCGCAGCGATACATAGGCGAAGACGGCCGGCTCCGAACCCATCGGCAGCAGCGTGGCCGAGACCAGCGCCACCAGAAAGAGTGTGGCGAGGCCGTTCTGCGGTAGCGCGAACCAGCCGATGGCCTGGTGCAGCAGCGTTTCAAGCATGGGTATGCCCTGCCCCCTATCAGACCGGGCCGGTGGCAGCGCTCATGGCCCGCCCCGCCCGATGACAAAGCGCCGTATTATAAGTAAGGAAGCGCTCTTCTCCCGTCAACTCACCCTGTTCTGTCTGTCCGATGCCGATCGAGTACCTCAAACGGATCCTCAACGCCCGTGTCTACGAAGTAGCCGAAGAAACACCACTCGATCCTGCCCCGGCACTGTCCGCCCGCATCGGCAACCAGGTTCTGCTCAAGCGCGAAGACATGCAGCCGGTGTTCTCGTTCAAGGTTCGGGGCGCCTACAACAAGATGGCGAATCTCTCCGAGGCGGAGCGTGCACGGGGGGTGATCGCTGCCTCGGCCGGCAACCATGCGCAGGGGGTGGCGCTGTCGGCACGGCGACTGGGCTGTCGTGCCATCATCGTGATGCCGATCACGACGCCACAGCTCAAGATTGATGCCGTGCGAGCCCGCGGCGGCGAAGTGGTGCTCTACGGCGAATCCTATTCCGACGCCTATCAGCATGCGCTGGCGCTGCAATCCTCGGAAGGGCTCACCTTCGTCCACCCCTTCGACGACCCGGACGTGATCGCCGGCCAGGGCACCATCGGCATGGAGCTGATGCGCCAGCATCAGGCACCGGTGGATGCCATCTTCGTGGCCATCGGCGGTGGCGGGCTGGCTGCCGGTGTCGCAGCCTACGTGAAGGCGATCCGCCCCGAGACCCGCATCATCGGGGTGGAAACCTTCGATGCCGACGCGATGCGCCAGTCCCTGGCCGCCGGCCAGCCGGTGACACTCTCCGATGTGGGGCTGTTCTCCGATGGCACGGCCGTCAAGCGCGTGGGAGACGAAACCTTCGCACTGTGCCAGCGCTACCTGGATGACATCATCCTCGTCAACACCGACCAGATCTGCGCGGCGCTGAAGGACGCCTTCGAGGACACGCGCGCCATTCTGGAGCCGGCCGGCGGCCAGGCGCTCGCGGGCCTCAAAGCCTGGGTGGCGCGCGAGGGCTGCGAGGGCAAGACGCTGGTGGCCGTCGCCAGTGGCGCCAACATGAACTTCGACCGGATGCGCTTCGTCTCCGAACGGGCCGAGATCGGTGAGGCGCGCGAAGCCGTCTTCGCCGTGACCATTCCCGAGAAGCCCGGCAGCTTCCTGCATTTCTGTCGCCTGATCGGGCCCCGCAACGTCACCGAGTTCAACTACCGGATTGCCGATTCGAAAGAAGCCCATATCTATGTGGGGGTCGAGGTCAGCAAGCGGGCCGATATCGACGAGATGTCGCAACGATTCCGTGAGGCCGGCTTTCCGACCATGGATCTGACCGACGACGAGCTGGCCAAATCGCACCTGCGACATCTGGTTGGTGGCCGCTCGGCGCTGGCTCATGACGAAGTGCTTTACCGCTTCGAGTTCCCGGAGCGTCCCGGTGCGCTGATGCGCTTTCTGGAACATCTGGCGCCCAGCTGGAACATTTCCCTGTTCCACTACCGCAACCAGGGCGCAGATTTTGGCCGTACACTGGTAGGGATTCAGGTGCCACCGCAGGAACGTCCACAATATGAGCAGTTCCTGGCCGGTTTGGGGTATAGGTATTGGAACGAGTCGGACAACCCTGCCTACCGTCTGTTCCTGACGCAAACGCCCCGACAGGCCACCAACAACCCGACAGTCTGAAGGGTTACACCACTTCGATTCAACCTTTTTACACAAAATCCGGCAAACGACGTGCGCAAAGTGCATATCGCCCCATGCCCTGCCCTAGAATAGGCCGATGAGAATTGCAATCATTGAAGACGACAAGGCCGTTTCCTCACAGTTGGTCTTTTCACTGACTGTCGAAGGCGACACCTGCCATATGTTCGGGGACGCCAAGTCGTTCCTGAATGCCCTGCCGCGGGAAAGTTTCGACGCCTGCATCGTTGACCTGATGCTGCCCGGCATGGATGGCCGAACGCTGGTCAAGCGACTGCGCGAGCGCAAGAACCCGATTCCGGCGCTGGTGCTGACGGCACACGACTCGGAAGAGGAAGTGATCGCCGCGCTGGACGCCGGCGCCGACGACTTCCTCGTCAAACCTGCCCGTGCCGGCGAGCTTCGTGCCCGCCTGAAAGCACTGGTGCGCCGGGCCGGCCTCGGCAACCCGCAGGATGCCGTGTTCGAGTACGACCGCTTCCGCTTCGACCTGCAACGCCAGACGGTGCAGGACTCGGGGCGATCCGTCGAACTGACACAGAAGGAATTCCAGCTCGCGCTGCTCTTCCTGAACAACATCGGCAAGCCGCTGTCACGGGGCCACATCCGTGAAGCCGTCTGGGGTCGCGATTCCGAAGTGCCGTCACGCACGATGGACACCCACGTCTCGCGGGTCCGGAGCAAGCTCACGCTGCGGCCCGAGAGCGGTTATCTGCTGGCGCCGGTCTACAGCTACGGGTATCGGCTCGAGCAGTTGAGGGATGAGGATCCGGATCACGCGCCGATGCCATCCCCGGTTTCCGACGGACAATGACCAGACACGCTGGAGGAGACACCGGTGAAGTTCCCACGTCAGACAGCCCCTGTCTTTCCCGACCGGTTCTCCTCCCGGCAACGCCGATGGCCATCGCAGGCATTCGGCGCCCTGCTGTGCCTTGGCCTGCTCGTTCAGACCGGGCAGGGAGCATTCGCACACGGCACCGATAGCCCCCCCGGGACGACACCTTCCCGGGCGGACGACGTCCTCTACACCGTCCAGCCGAACGACACGCTGATCGGCATCTCGCGCAAGCGCCTGGACACGCCTTCCCGCTGGCAGGATGTGCAGCAGTACAACGGGATCGACAAGCCACGGCGACTGCCACCGGGCACCATCCTCCGGCTGCGCCCCGAGTGGCTGAAGCCTTCGGCCGCGATGGCCATGCTGAGCAGCGCCTCGAATCAGGTGAAAGCCGATGGCAAACCGGCCGCGGCCGGATCGGCCCTGCCGGAAGGCAGCATCATCAGTACCGGTGCCGACAGTACGGCAGTCATCAGGCTGCCCGATGGCACACAGCTTCGCATTCCATCCGCCAGCCAGGTTCGCATCAGGCGCCTGCGCGCCTATCACGGCGAGAAGGATCTGGACGCACTGTTCCAGCTCGACAGGGGCGGCATCGAGCCCGACTCCCCCGGCCAGCGCAAGCGGCCGCTGAAGATCCAAACCCCTTCCGGCAATGCAGCCGTGCGGGGCACCCGATTTCGCGTGCAGGCCACCGACAGGCGCAGCACCATCGAGGTGCTGCGCGGTCAGGTGGAAGGCAGCAACCGGGCAGGTGCCGCGCTGGTCGATGCTGGTAACGGCGCCTACTTCAGCCCAGGCAAGGCCCCCAGGGTCGAGCCCCTGCTGCCCGCCCCCTCTCTGGCTGCACTCGATGGCCAGCGCTACGTGGAGAGCAATCCGACGCTGACGCTTCCACCACTGGGGAAGGCCGTCGCCTACCGGGTCGAGGTCTCGGCCGACGAGCAGTTCAACCGGCTGCTGCTCGATACCCGCACGAAGAAGCAGGGCGTGCAGTTCAGCACCCAGACCGACGGTGTGTATTACCTGAGAGTCCGCCCTGTGTCGGCCCAGTCGATCGAAGGGCACGACAGCCTGGCACGCATAGAAGTGCGGGCTCGGCCGCTCCCCCCCTCCCTGCACCCGCTGACCTCACCGGTGCCCGCAGGCCTGACCACGCTGAAATGGACGGATCGCTCCCCCACTGCACAGCCTGAGTCACGACGCTATCGGGTGCAGATCGCACTGGACGACCGCTTCGAGCAGGTGCTCCATGACGAGATCCACCCCGGCCAGGAAGCCAGCCTGTACCTGAGCGCCCGGATCACGCCGCTCGCCCGCTGGTGGCGGGTCGCCGCCATCGACGGCAGCCATCAGGGGCCCTTCAGCCCGCCGGGCCATTTCGTCATCGCACCACCGGCCCCGATCCAGACGGGCGTGCCGCTTCCGGTCGTCCGGTCCGGCCATCATGAGCCGATCCGCACCGGCAGCGGAGACTTCCTGATGCGATCCAACTGACCCTGCCCGGCCCGTGCTCTGCAACCTCCGACGCTTCCTGTCCCAGCATCGCTTTCGCACCACGCCCGGCTGGCGCCCACTGTCCGAATGGCTGCTGATCACGGTCGTCCTGCTGGCGCTCACGCTGTATTTCGGGCCGTGGATGCAGCATGCCTCACTGAGGGACATGCTGCCCGACCCCACCAACCGGCGGGGCCTGGCCACGCCCATCGACCACCTGAACCTGCGTCTGTATGACCTGGCGCTCGAGACCGATCAGCACATGCCCAGCGGCAATGTCGTGCTCGTCGACATCGACGACATCAGCATGTTGCAGATCGGACGATGGCCCTGGCCCCGCCCCGTCATCGCCGCGCTCGTCAACCGCATCGCGGAGGCGCGTCCCGAAGCGCTGGGCATCGACATCCTCTTCGCCGAGGTCTCCCCCCTCCCGCATGATGACCGGGTTCTGCGAAGCAGCCTGCAGAAGGCCGCCGACAACGGCACACGGGTGATCCTCGCCGTCGGCAAGGAAGAAGGCACGAACAATTACCTGCCGCTCTACCCGCTGGACCTGATCAGCGCGGGCAACACGCTGGGCCATGTCACGTTCTATCCGGGCGTCGATGGCCTGGTTCGGGGGCTCTATCAGGAAGAAGGCCATCTGCCGGCCCTGGCCCTGGCCCTGGTCGAGCCGGCGGCCAGGCCACGCCGTGCCGACACGCTGAACATGCTGCTCGAGCGCCGCTGGGACGTGCGCTCGCCGTTGCTGATCGGGCACCTGTCCGTGCTGCCGGAAAAGATTTCTGCCGCGGCACTCTTGCGGGGGGATATCTCGGCCCGGCGTCTGGCCGGCAAGAAGGTGCTGCTGGGCAGCACAGCCATCGGCTCCGGTGACTTCTTCGTCAGCCCGCTCGTTGGCGAGACCCGCCGCATCTCGGGACTGGAGCTGCACGCCGTCACCGCCGAGGCCCTGCTGGCCAACAACCTGAAGCGACCGCTGCTGCCCTGCATCCAGGGCACGATCGACGTCGTGCTGCTGCTGCTCGCCATGCTGCTCCTCTACCGCACGGGGCCGATGCGGGGCCTCCTGATCATCGGGGCGCTCAACATCCTGCTGCTGCTCGTCTCATGGATTGCCTTCAAGGCAGGCTGGTGGTTTGCCCCGGGCAGCGTGCTGGCCGCCACCTTCGTCGCTTACCCGCTCTGGAACTGGCGGCGCCTCAGCGCCGCATCGGCAGGATTGCTGGTTCAGGCCCGATCGCTGGAGCTGTTCGGTGGCGTCTTCGGCCAGCGCAACACCGTGCCCGCCCCCCGCGAACCGATTGCGGCCCAGCTCGCCCGCATCGAGGATGCCACCGTGCAGGTGGGCCGGCTGAACCGCTTCCTGGCCGACAGTCTGCAATGTCTGCCCCACCCGGTGCTGGTGGCCGACCACCAGTTCCAGATCCTGCTGTCGAACCAGCGCTTCATGGACGCCTTTGGCGGCCCCCGCAAGACCGGCACCGACCTGAAACATTGTTTCGACAGCATCTTCGGCGAATCGGCCCTGTCGTTCCAGGACGACCCCAAGCGACTGGCCGGCGAGCACCAGGACAGCCAGAACCGGCACTGGCGGGTGGATGTCAGCGGCACAGGCGCCACCCCGGAAGAGCGTCGCTGGCTGATCCAGTTCGTCGACCAGACGGCCCGGCGGCAGGCCGAGCGTGAACGGGAAGAAACCCTCTCCTTCCTCTCGCATGACCTTCGCTCCCCACAGGCCACGATTCTGGCCATCATCGAGCAGTTGCGGCACTCCGACAACCGCCTGGAACGTGATGCCGGACTGGACGAGCTGGCCCGCCACTCGCGGCGGGCACTGGAGCTGACGGACGGTTTTCTGGCCTACACCCGTGCCGAGGCGAAACGTATGCAGACAGCCGACTACGACCTGAACATGCTGATGGGCGAAGTCATCGACCTGGCCTGGTTCGGCGCCTCGACCAGACAGATCCGGCTCCATCACCATGACACGGCCGAACCGGCGTGGGTCGCAGGCGACAGCGACCTGCTGCGGCGCGCGCTGTCGAACCTCGTCGAGAACGCACTGCGCCACAGCCCGGTCGGCGGGGAAATCCACCTGAGCGTCGTCGAGGACGGCCCGAACTACCGCCTCACCATCCGGGATCAGGGGCCCGGCATTCCCCCTGAACAGCAGACCCTGATCTTCAAGCCTTTCTGGCAGGCCAAGCACAGCGGGACCAAGGACGGACAGAAACAGCAGGGCGGCAGTGCGGGCCTGGGCCTGGCCATGGTGCAGAAAACCGTCGAGCGACATCATGGCAGCATCCGTGTATTCAATCACCCGGAAGGGGGCGCCTGCTTCGAAATCACACTGCCCAGACTGGATCACGGCATATAATCCGACGTTATGATCGATCGTCCCCCTGCCCAGCACCGGGAGCACCGGGGCTTCTGAGCCTATTCCGACATGGCATTGCTTACCCTGGGCCTCAACCACACCACCGCGCCGCTCTCGCTGCGCGAAAAGCTCGCCTTTCCCACGGCCGAGACCATCGGTGCTGCGCTGGACGATCTGCGGAGACACATGAAATCGCTGGCCCCCGAGGCGGCCATCCTGTCCACCTGTAACCGCACCGAGATCTACTGTCAGACCAATGCCCCCGAAGATGCGGGCCACGCCCTGACCGAGTGGATCAGCCAGCACAAGCGGGTCGAGGACGACTCGCTGCCCCAGCACCTGTATCTGCTACCCAATCAGGGCGCCGTACGCCATGCCTTTCGCGTGGCCAGCGGCCTCGATTCGATGGTGCTCGGCGAACCGCAGATTCTGGGCCAGATGAAGGCCGCCGCCCGTGTGGCGCAAGACTCCAACATGCTGGGCAGCCACCTGCACCAGCTCTTCCAGCGCTCCTTCTCCGTGGCCAAGGAAGTTCGCACGCAGACCGCCATCGGCGCCCAGTCGGTGTCGATGTCGGCCGCCAGCGTACGCCTCGGTGAACAGATCTTCGAGCGGCTGTCCGACTGCTCGGTGCTGCTGATCGGCGCCGGCGACATGATCGAGCTGTGCGCAGCCCACTGGGCGCCGCACCCCAGGCAGATGGTCATCGCGAACCGGACCGTCGAACGGGCGCAGGCCCTGGCCAGCCGCTTCGGCGCCAGCACGATGACGCTGGCCGAGCTGCCGCAGCAGCTCGACAAGTTCGACGTCGTCATCTCGTGCACCGCCAGCACGCTGCCGATGATCGGCCTGGGCATGGTCGAACGTGCCGTCCGGCAACGCCGGCACCGCCCGATGCTGATGATCGACCTGGCCGTGCCCCGCGACATCGAGGACGAAGTGTCGCGGCTCGACGACGTTTTCCTGTACACAGTGGACGATCTGCGGGAAGTGGTCGATGCCGGTCTCGAAGGCCGCAAGATGGCGGTGGCCGAGGCCGAAATCATCATCGACACGCAGGTCAGCGCCTTCATGCACTGGCTCCAGCAGCGCCAGGCCGTGCCACTCATCCAGGATCTTCATGCCCGCAGCGACGCCGTTCGCCTGGCCGAGCTGGATCGCGCCCGAAAGATGCTGGCCCGCGGCCAAGACCCGGCCGAAGTCCTCGAGGCCCTGTCGAAGGCGCTCACCCGCAAATTCCTTCACGGCCCCACCACGCTGCTGAATCGCCACGGCGCGCAGGACGGCGAGCTCGCCAACATGCTGAGCAGGCTGTTCCCCGGCCCCCGGGGCGGTCGCTAGTTCGCGCCCTCTGCCACTCGCCCTGCCCTGATGACGATGAAAGACGCCCTGCGCGACAAGCTCGAACGCATGAAGGATCGGCTGGACGAGCTCAATGCCCGGCTGGCCAGCGAGGACATCGGCCATGACATCAGGCTGCTTCGCACGCTGAACCAGGAGCATGCCGAGCTGAGCGAGGTGCTGGACGCCTATGCCCAGTGGCAGGCAGCCAGCGCCGACCTGACGGCCGCCCGCCAGATGCGTGACGACCCGGAGCTTCGGGAGTTTGCCAATGAGGAGGCCGCCCAGGCTGAAAGCCGGGCCGCCGCACTGCTGGAGACGATCGAGACGCTGCTTCAGCCCAGGGATCCTGACGACCAGCGCAATGCCATGCTCGAAATCCGGGCAGGTACCGGCGGTGACGAAAGCGCCCTCTTTGCCGGTGACCTGCTGCGGATGTACCTGCGCTATGCGGAGCGGCGCGGATGGCAGACCGAGATCATGTCCGCCAGCGAAGCCGAACTGGGCGGCTACCGCGAAGTGATCGTGCAGATCACCGGCCAGCAGGTCTACGGCCGCCTACGTCACGAGTCCGGCGCGCACCGTGTACAGCGCGTGCCGGTGACGGAATCGCAGGGCCGCATCCATACCTCGGCCTGCACCGTGGCCGTGATGGCCGAAGCCGACGTGGATGGAGACATCCAGATCCATCCCGACGAGCTTCGCATCGACGTGTTCCGTGCCTCGGGCGCCGGCGGGCAGCACGTCAACAAGACCGAATCGGCCGTGCGGATCACCCACCTGCCGACCGGTACCGTGGCCGAGTGCCAGGACGACCGCTCCCAGCACCGCAACCGTGAAAAAGCCATGGCCGTGCTGCTGACCCGCCTGCGCGACGCCCGCGAGCAGGCACGGCACGCCGAGACATCGGCCCATCGCAAGAGCCTCGTCGGCACGGGGGATCGCTCCGAGCGAATCCGCACCTACAATTTTCCGCAGGGCCGGCTCACCGACCACCGGATCAACCTGACGCTGTACAAGTTGCAGTCGATCATGGATGGCGACCTCGACGAACTGACCGATGCGCTGATCAAGGCGCGAATCGCCGAGCAGAGCGCTGACAACGATGAGCACCCATCCCAGCCGTCTTGATCAGCTGATGCGCGACAGCGCCCTGCCCCGACATGAAGCCCGTCGCCTGATGAGCCTCGTGACCAGCCAGCCGATGACCTGGCTCATCGCGCACGGCGATGACGAGGCCGGCCCCGACACGCAGCAGCGCTTCGAGGCCCTGGCCGCCCGCCGCCGTGCCGGCGAACCGCTGGCCTACCTGACCGGCGAGCAGGAGTTCTACGGCCGGGCCTTTCTCGTCTCACCGGCCGTACTGATTCCCCGTGCCGATACCGAAACCCTGATCGACGTGGCACTCGAGAAACTGGCAGAAACCGGCAGCCGCGATGCAGGATCAGCCTCCCATCCGGCGCCAGTGTCGGGATCAGCCCCGGCCGCACCCTCCGCCCCTGTCCCTGTCCCTGCCTCAGGCTCAGGCTCGGGGTCGGGCTCGGGTTCGCTCCGCATCCTCGACCTCGGCACCGGTAGCGGCATCATCGCCATCACGCTGGCGCTCGCGCTGGCCGGACGGCCAGGGGCAAAAACACAGGTTCACGCCGTGGACCGCGCCGATGCGGCCCTGGCCGTGGCCCGGCAGAATGCCACCCGACTGGGCGCGACGGTGCAATGGCACCAGGGCAGCTGGTGGGATGCGCTGCCGGCCGACTGCCCGCCCTTCGATCTGGTCGTCGCCAATCCCCCCTACATCGCGGCGGGCGACCACCATCTGCAACAGGGCGACCTGCGTTTCGAACCTCCCGAGGCACTGGCCGCCGGGCCCGACGGGCTGGATGACCTGCGCCTCATCATCGCCAGCGCCGGCCAGCACCTGAGCCCCGGCGGCTGGCTGCTGTTGGAGCATGGTTATGATCAGCAGGCACCTGTGCAGGCCCTGCTGCAGGCCGCCGGCCTTGCCGGCGTGTTCACCCGGCGCGACCTGGCAGGCCAGCCCAGGGTCAGTGGTGGACAGTGGCTTCACCGGGGCAGCGCCGCCCCACCGGGTGCGGCGGCATGACAAGGGTCATTTCCCTAAAGCAGATGATCAGACTAACATTGCCGGCAGCCGCAGATTCATCGCTGCCAGCTGCCTGGCCACAAGTCTACCCGTTCCGGTTGATGGAGGCCTGACTGCCCCCATCATCATCTTTTCAGGAAAGGCCAAGCAACCCGGCCCACAGGCAATCCGCCTCTTGCCAACCCGGGCAGGCCACTTCTCCCGTTACCTCACCGTTTGCAGAGAGTCGTCATGGACGTTCAGGAATTCATCAAGCAAGTCGTCACCGATCACCCGGTCGTGCTCTTCATGAAAGGCACGGGACAATTCCCGCAATGTGGTTTCTCCGGCAAGGCCATCCAGATCCTGAAGGAAGCCGGCGTCAAACAGCTGGTGACGATCAACGTGCTGGAAGATGCCGAAGTGCGTCAGGGCATCAAGGATTTCAGCAACTGGCCCACGATCCCGCAGCTTTTCATCAATGGCGAGTTCATCGGTGGCACCGACATCATGGACGAAATGCTGGGCTCGGGCGAGCTGCAGAAGCTGATCCCCGAAAGTGCCCGCGAGGCCTGATCAGCGCCGATCCCGTCCGTCGCGGGCTGCAAACCAGCCGCGACGGGCCCATTTTGCACCCGCTTCTGCCCCATGGCTCGGGCCATGGGGCGGCGAATCGAGCACAAAGCGTGCTCGGCGGGGCAGGTTTTCGCCTTCGCGATTCCTGCCGCCCAAGCCCCTGGCGCCTCAGACCAGTCCGGTCTGCTCGTCCGCGCCCAGATGGATGTTCATCGACTGGACGGCAGCACCGCTCGCCCCCTTGCCCAGGTTGTCGAGCCGAGCCACAAGCAGCGCCTGCCGGTCATGGCCGAACACGAAGAGATCGACCCGGTTGGTGTCGTTGCTGCCCTGCACATCGAAGAAGCCATCGGTGATCTCGACATCCAGCGAGTGGACGCGCACGAAAGCCTCTCCGGCGTAACGCTCCGCCAGTGCCTGATGCACGGCCTGCCGACTCGCCTGCCCACCGAGACGACCAAGATCCAGTGGCACGCTGACGGCCAGCCCCTTGTAGAACGGCCCGACCACCGGGCTGAATAGCGGCACTTCCGCCAGACCGGTATAGCGCTGCATCTCGGGCAGGTGCTTGTGCTGCAGCCCCAGCGCATAGGGACGCGGTGCCTGCAGCGCAGCAGCCGAATCGCCCTGATACTGCTCGATCATCTTCTTGCCACCGCCGGAATAGCCGGTCAGCGACGTGGCCGACACCGGCCAGTCGGCCGGGAGCAGACCCGCATCCACCAGGGGCCGCAAAGCCAGAATGAATGCACTGGCATGGCAGCCCGGGTTCGCGATGCGCTTGCTCTGGCGGATGCGCTCACGCTGGGCCGGCTCAAGCTCCGGCAGGCCATAGACCCAATCCGGGCTCACCCGATGCGCCGTGCTGGTGTCGATCACGCAGGTGGCTGGATTCTCGACCAGCGCCACCGACTCACGGGCAGCCGCATCGGGCAGGCACAGGAAAGCCACATCGGCCTCGTTCAGCAAACGGGCTCGTTCGGCCGGATCCTTGCGCAACGCGGCATCGATCCGCAGCACCGAAATGTCGGTTCGCTGTTTCAGATAATCATGAATCTGCAGCCCGGTGGTGCCTTCCTGACCATCCACGAAAACCTTGTATGTCATGCTGATATCGTCCTGATTGATCGGGTCATGCCGCCGTCGCGGGTCGGGTGGGTACCGGCCCATTTGCACCGCAGCAGCACAGCCTGCACACTAACACTTTTCCCACGCATTGACATCACGCCATGAGCCGTCGTCTGATCATCGCGATCACCGGAGCCAGTGGCGCCGTCCTCGGCGTCCGGCTGCTGGAGCACCTCCGTCAGCACGACGGCATCGAAACGCATCTGGTCGTCTCCCCGGCCGGCTGGCAGACGGTGGCCACCGAGCTCGAGCAGGGCCGTGCCGACATCGAGGCGCTGGCCGACAAGGTTCACCCGATCAGGGACGTGGGCGCGAGCATCGCCTCCGGCTCCTTCGTGACGGACGGCATGATCGTGGCGCCCTGCTCCATGCGCACACTGGCGGCCATTGCCATGGGCCTGTCGGACAACCTGATCACCCGCGCCGCCGATGTGGTGCTGAAGGAACGCCGTCGCCTCGTGCTGGTGACGCGAGAGGCGCCGCTGAACCTCGCCCACCTGCACAACATGACCCGCGTGACCGAAATGGGCGGCATCATCTACCCGCCAGTACCCGCCTTCTACCAGCGCCCGGGTGACCTCGACACCGTGATCGAGCACATGGCAGGCCGTCTGCTCGACCTCTTCCAGATCCCGCAGAACCTGAATCCGCCCTGGGAGCCCCGCTGACCCTGCCCATCTTGTGCCGGCGCCCGCATGGCCTCATATGAAGAACATGCCCATCGGTCCGCCCTTGGGGAGCCGTTCACCGACCACCGCCGGAGACACGACCATGAGTTCGCACACCATCCGCATCCTGCTCGGCTGGCTGATCAACGCCACCGCCATCTTTCTGCTGCCACACCTGCTGAATGCCGTCCAGATCAGGAGCTTCGGCACGGCCTTGCTGGTGGCCATCGTCATCGGCCTGCTCAACACCTTCATCCGGCCAGTTCTGCTCGTGCTGACCCTGCCCGTCAACGTGCTGACACTGGGCCTGTTCACGCTACTGCTCAACGGTCTGATGTTCTGGGCTGCCTCGGGTCTGGTGGATGGCTTCCACGTCGCCGGCTTCTGGTGGGCCGTGCTGGCCGCCATCATCTACAGTGTGATCAGCAGCCTGATCAGCACGCTGTTGCTGAACGGCGAACGCCGCTCGGACTGAACCAGGGCATGCGGCCACGGCCGGCCATGTCACCAGCCGTGGCCGTCTCTGCCAGATCAGGGCCTGTCAACGCACACCCGGCGGGGCTTCGGGCGCCGGGCGAGATAAGTGCATGACAGGCCCTCAGGATAAGAAGATAACGATAAAAGCCCTGCAACATCGGCACGATCCACGTCCGTATCGGTTTGATCCATCAGCGTTGCGTGCCCAGCGCCATCGTCCAGTAGGAACGATAGCGACTCTGGGGATAGCCGGGGATCACCGCCAGGCCGATTTCCTCGATGTCGGCGCGCATCATCGCCTTGCAATGCGAGGGGCTGTCGATCCAGGCGACGATCGCCTCATCCAGCGTCCGGAAGCCTGCCGCGATGTTCTCGTCGGCCTTGCTCCAGCGATAGCCCACCATCTCGAAGCGGTCCCAGACCAGCTCGCCCGTATCCCAGGCGTGATCGAAACGGTTGTTCTCCAGCATCCACTCCGACTCGAGCAGCGCCGCATAGGCCACTCGGGCATCCCATCGTAGCGGCGGCGCGGCCTCCATCGGCTCATCACCGCAGCGACGCGCCCTGGCACGAACCTCGTTCACCTTGGTGACGACCTCTTCCGCCAGCGCATGAAAGCGGCCTGCCTTGATCTCTTCCGTGCTCAGCTCGGCAACACTGCCCTCTGCAACCGGATCCGTCTTCAGCTGAATACGGCTACGCCGTGCGTCGGCGGGCGGCTCCCCATGCAGGGTCTCGTACTCCGTCCGGATCGACGAAGCGTTGCCATCGCCCAAGGCAGGATCCAGCGGCGTCGAATGCCCTCCACTACCGGCACAGGCCACCAGCCCCGTCGCTGCCCCGATCAACCCTGCATACCGAAGAAACCGAAGTAAAGACCCTGTCGCTACCACAATACTTCCCCTGGTGAATCATCAACGCGGGGGCAATTGTTGTTTGACAACAGAATCGTGTCTTGCATGCGACGGACAAGTGGTTCATCGCTGCCGAACGGGCGGCAATCCTGAGCTCAGAAACAGCTCAGAAGGGATCCGGAACGACAAGGGGAAAATTGGCATTTTTGGTGCGGGAAAGCCTGGCCGCCACCACCCTTGAGCCGATTTCTGGCGCGATGAACCGCCATGAAACCCCTGTCTGCAAGCGCTCAAACGCGCTCTGCACAGTCTGGCGGACTGGCAAAAACAAAACGGCCTGATCGGGACATCAGGCCGGCACAGAACATGCTGCTATCGATCCGATAGGCAGCGACAAAAAACGCTGCCGCCAACGCCTCAGCGGCTGGGTTCCGGCCGGGGGGCCGAGCCTTCACTCTCTGTTGCATCCACATCGAATTTCATGTCCTTGTAGGCGATGAAACCGCCCCCCCTGATCAGCCGGTAAGCCAGCCAGATGCCCAGAAAGACCGGCAAGCCGATGTAGGTTGCCACCACCCCGCCCCAATCGATCCGCTCTTCCATGAAAGCCTGATAGTTCTGGCCCAGCGTGATCGTCAGACACAGCACGAAAGCGAACACCGGACCAAAGGGGAAGAAGGAAGCACGGTACGGCAGCGCCGACAGATCCCGCCCCTGGGCCAGATAACCCTTGCGGAAGCGATAATGACTGACCGCAATGCCCAGCCAGGCGATGAAACCCGTCATGCCCGACAGGTTCAGCAACCAGATGTAGATGACTTCGGCACTGGCCAGATAGCTGGCGAAGCACAGGCCCGCCACCACGGTCGTCGCGATCAACGCATACACCGGCACCCCCGTCGCCGAAACCCGGGCGAAGAGGCGGGGCGCCATGCCCTGCGTGGCCAGCGTGTAGAGCATCCGGGTCGAGGCATACATGCCCGAATTGCCGGCCGACAGCACCGACGTCAGCACCACGGCATTCATCACCGCCGCGGCCGACAGCAACCCGGCCCGCTCGAAGACCAGCGTGAAGGGGCTCACGCTGACGTCCCCGACCTCATTGCGCAGCAGGCGCGGATCCGTGTAGGGAATCAAGAGGCTGATGACCAGAATGGCCAGGATGTAGAACAGCAGGATCCGCCAGAACACCTGACGCACGGCCCGTGGAATGTTCCGGCCCGGATCCTTCGATTCGCCCGCCGCGATGCCGATCAACTCCGTTCCCTGGAAGGAAAAGCCCACGATCATCGCCACGCCGATCAGCGCGGCAAAGCCGCCCACGAAGGGGGCATCCCCCACCGTCCAGTTGCCCAGACTCTCGGAAAAGCCCGTCGCCCGCTCGTCGCCACTCAGAATGCCGAAAATCATCAGCACGCCGACCCCGATGAAGATGATGACGGTCACGACCTTGATGCCGGCGAACCAGTATTCGGCTTCACCAAAGCCCTTCACCGACACCACGTTCAGCACGAACATCAGTGCCAGAAACAGCGCACTCCACAGGAGCCCTGACACATCGGGGAACCAGTAGGCCATCACGAGCTGAGCCGCCACCAGATCGACCGCGATCGTGATGGCCCAGTTGTACCAGTAGTTCCAACCCAGCGCGAAACCGAAGCCGGGATCCACATAGCGACTGCCATAGGTGGCAAAGGAGCCCGGCACCGGCATGTAGGCTGCCAGCTCACCGAGGCTCGTCATCAGGAAGTAGACCATCAGGCCCACCAGACCGTAAGCCAGCAGTGCCCCTCCCGGGCCAGCCTCGGAAATGGTAGCCCCCGAGGCCACGAAAAGGCCCGTACCAATGGAACCACCAATAGCGATCATCGACAGATGTCGGGCTTTGAGCGCACGGCGCAGACCAGATCTGGCGTGCTCGGACAAGGGCTCGGAAGCACTCATGGGTCAGGAGGAGATATTGTTGTTGATCTTGACCCGATGAAGCGACAGCCAGGCGCTGTACTGCACTGCCCATTGCAGCGCGCTACTCAGACGAGAACGATCTGAATCAGGAGGCAACCATGTCGCACCACATGCCGTGACCTCATCGGCCATCCGCAAAGTGCCCGGTTTCACGCGACACGCGACGCGACCTGGATGAACCGATCCCTCAACATGCGGGAAGCCCCAAGCTGACAGCGCCTTCAAGCGCCGAAGCGGAATTCGTGGCATGCCCGCATGGCCTGGGGATGACACCGGTGAGGTGTCTCCCGGCCTTGAGCCGGTTGTGGAAACTGGTGCCGCTTGTCGGATTCGAACTGACGACCTACCGCTTACAAGGCGGTTGCTCTACCAACTGAGCTAAAGCGGCCATGAAACTATGGCATTTGCATGCGGCAGCGATTCTAGCAGGCAAAAAGCCCTTGTGTTGCTGCGTGCATGGCTCACTTGACCCGAACCAGTCGCGGCCTGCCACCGCCGCCGGCTGGAGGCGGTTCATCGCCGCCCTCGGGGCCAATACCCGTATTCTGCCCTACCCGGGGCGTGTCAGCAGATTTTTCAGGCTGGGCGGTGGCCGATGCAGGCTGCGAGGCGGCTGGCTGTGGCGCACCCGCAACCTGATCCTTCTCCGCCCCTCTGGCCCCCTTGCGGCCCTTCTGCGGCCTGTCCGTATCCTGTACAGCGGGCGGCTCAGCGGATTTGCCCGGCGCTTCGCCGGCCTGCGATGGCCGCCCCCCATCCAGAGACTTCGGGTCTGCCGCCGAAGTGGGCACTGACGCTACCGGCGTTTCGGGCCGGTCAGCACTGCCACCCCGCGGCGGCCGGGCAAAGGCCAGCACTTCACCTCCACCAGCCGGCGCGGGAGAAGCCGCTGGCTCGGCCGTCTGTGACTCGGCCAGGGCAGCATCGACCTCGACGGCTTCATCGAAGCCCTCCTCCAGCTCGGGGCTGAAGGCCATGCCCGATCCCGTCTCCCGGGCATAGATGGCCAGCACGTTGCCGATCGGCACCGACAGATACTCCGGTACACCGTTGAAACGGGCCTGGAACTCGATCAGGTCGTTGCCGAGCTGCATCGCGTTCGTCGCCAGCGGCGAGATGTTCAGCACGATCTCGCCATTGCGCACATGCTGCACCGGCACCAGCGTCCGCCCATCGACCTTCACCGCCAGATACGGCGTGTAGCCGTTGTCGCAGCACCACTCATAGATCGCGCGGATCATGTACGGTTTGGTCGACGTTTCGGCCATCGTGTGACATCTCCTCAAATGAACAATACCCTGCCGGGCTGAAAGACAGCCGGGCCGCCGGCGCAGCCGCGGGCAGACGCCAGGCGGCAACCTCCTAGGAGCCTGGGCGGCAGGAAAGTCGCGGGCTGCAAACCGGCCGCGCCGGCCCATTTTGCTCCCGCCCAAGCTCCTAGTGACCTCGCCGCAACACGGCACAAAAATCGCCATCGGACTCGTGCCGGTCAGCGGCGCATGACCTTCTCGGACGGCGTCAACGCCTCGATGTAGGCCGGACGCGAAAAGATCCGCTCGGCGTACTTCATCAGCGGCGCAGCCGTCTTCGGCATGTCGATCGAGTAATGATCCAGACGCCAGAGCAGCGGCGCCATCGCCACGTCCAGCATCGAGAACTCCTCGCCCAGCATGAAGCGATTCTTCACGAAGATCGGGGCGAGCTGCGTCAGTCGCTCACGAATCTGGGCACGGGCCCGATCCATCATCTTCGCCGTATCCTTGTCATGATCCCGGCGCTCTAGCGTCTGCACATGCACGAACAGCTCACGCTCGAAGTTGAACAGGAACAGACGGGTGCGCGCCCGCATGACGGGATCGGCCGGCATCAGCTGCGGATGCGGGAAACGCTCATCGATGTACTCGTTGATGATGTTCGACTCATACAGGATCAGATCACGCTCGACCAGCACCGGCACCTGGCCGTAAGGGTTCATGATCGAGATGTCCTCGGGCTTGTTGTACAGGTCTACATCCCGGATCTCGAAATCCATGCCTTTTTCAAACAGCACGAAACGACAACGCTGGCTGAACGGGCAAGTCGTTCCGGAATAGAGAACCATCATGGGCGTAGTCTCCTGAAAAGACGAGATGAGCCGGCACGACCCATCAGAACATCACCGAAAACAGAGAATACCAAACACGCAGACTCACCGAGGGCCCGCGGCCGTAGCCGTGGCCCGAACCAGGGCGACCGGGGAGGCCAACCATCACAACCCGGCGGCCTGCGTGAGCAGCATCACAAAAAAAGCCGGATGAAGCATCCGGCCAGATGCGGACAAGCCCTGCCTGACACGCGAGCGACGTACAGACAGGGCAGGCCAGCAAGATATCACGGGCGACAGACTTGTGTCCGCTTATTTGACATCCTTCCAGAACTCGCGGTTCAGCCACCAGGCCGAGGCCACCAGCAAGGCGAGGAACATCAGCACCCAGATACCGAGGCTCCTGCGGGTGTCGGCCGTCGGATCGGACATGTAGTTGAGGAAGGCCACCAGATTGGCCACCTTCTCATCATACTCGGCCTGCGTCATCGTGCCGCCGACCGGCTGCCCAAGCGTCACCGTCGTGCTCTCATGCAGATTGTCCCCCGTGAGAGGCTCGGTCGTTTCCGAACGGTTGCCGTGGTCATCGAAGGTCACGACCGTCTTCGTCCAGCCCTTCACCGCACCGCTTTCCTCGTCCGTCACCGGCGCGATCTTCTCCTCGACGGCGCCCCGGTTGCCCTGCCATTGCCACAGGATGTGCGGCATGCCGACATTCGGGAAGATCACGTTGTTCCAGCCCGTCGGACGCGAGGCATCCCGGTAATAGCTGCGAAAGTAGGTGTATAGCCAGTCTGCACCGGAACCATCATGCGAGGCACGGGCACGGGCGATCACCGACAGATCGGGCGGCGCCGCGCCGAACCATTCCTTGGCCTCGGCCGGCTTCATCGCGATGTTCATCAGATCACCCACACGCCCCTCGGTGAACATCAGGCTGCCAGCGATCTGCTCATCCGTCAGGCCGATGTCCTTCAGGCGGTTGAAGCGATAGGACGACGCGCTGTGACAGTTCAGACAGTAGTTGACGAAGGTGCGGGCGCCATCCTGAAGCGACGGCATGTCCGACATCTTCTCGACCGGAAAGGTGTCCAGGTGCAAGGACTCGCCAGCCGCCATGGCGGGCGCGGACATCGCACAGGCGACGGCAGTTGCCATAACCCCGAAGCCGCGACGAAGAGTCACTGAAATGTTCATGTTGTTCTCGCTGCCTTGGTTAGTGGGGTTTGTAGTTCACGCGCTCGGGGGGCTGCTTGAAGGAGCCAGCCTTCGTCCACCACGGCATGAACAGGAAGAAGCCGAAGTAGATCAGCGTGCACAACTGCGACAGACGCTCGGCCATCGGTGACGGCGGCTGGACACCGTAGTAGCCCAGCACCAGGAACACCACCACGAACACCAGGTAGAAAGCCTTGTGCCACTGCGGACGGTAACGGATCGACTTCACCGGGCTCTGGTCGATCCAGGGCAGCGCAAAGAAGATCAGTGTCGAGGCCCCCATGGCGACCACGCCCCAGAACTTGGCGTCGAAGATGAAGAAACCGGCACACATGCCCAGGATGACGACAGCGCCGATGGCCTTGGCCGCCGGATAGCGCGCCGACTTCAGGATGAAGACCAGCAGCACCAGCAGGAAGGGCAGCATGCCGTAGACGAGGAACTCTTCCGTCGTGGCCCGCAGGATCGAGTAGAACGGCGTGAAGTACCAGACCGGTGCGATGTGCGGCGGGGTCTTCAGCGGATCAGCCGGGATGAAGTTGTTGTACTCGAGGAAGTAGCCCCCCATTTCCGGCGCGAAGAAGATCACGGCCGAGAACAGGAACAGGAAGATGGCCACGCCATAAAGATCGTGCACCGAGTAGTACGGATGGAACGGGATGCCATCGAGCGGCTTGCCGTTGGCGTCCTTCTTCTCCTTGATCTCGATGCCGTCCGGGTTGTTCGAGCCCACTTCGTGCAGCGCGATGATGTGCGCAGCCACCAGCCCCAGCAGCACCAGCGGGATCGCGATGACGTGGAACGAGAAAAAGCGGTTCAGCGTGGCATCGCCCACCACATAGTCACCCCGGATCCAGATCGACAGATCCGGGCCGATCAGCGGGATGGCCGAGAACAGGTTCACGATCACCTGGGCGCCCCAGTACGACATCTGCCCCCACGGGAGCAGATAGCCGAAGAAGGCCTCACCCATCAGCGTGAGGAAGATCAGGCAGCCGAAGATCCAGACCAGCTCACGCGGCTTGCGGTACGAACCGTAGAGCAGGCCCCGGAACATGTGCAGGTACACCACGATGAAGAAGGCCGAGGCACCGGTGGAGTGCATGTAGCGCACCAGCCAGCCCCAGGGCACATCACGCATGATGTATTCGACCGACGCGAAGGCCTTCTCGGCGTCGGGCTTGTAGTGCATCACCAGAAAGATGCCGGTCACGATCTGGATCACCAGCACCAGCATCGCCAGCGACCCGAAGATGTACCACCAGTTGAAGTTCTTGGGGGCGTAGTACTCGGCTACGTCCCGCTTCCAGAGCACCGAGGCGGGAAAGCGGTGGTCAATCCACCCGAGCAGACCCGTCGTGTCCACCTTTTTTTCTGCTGCCATGACCTATCCTGATATCTATGGATTCTGTGGCAGGAGCGCGCCGCTGGGCCCTCCTGCATGCAAACGTCCTGTCCGCTGATCGCGCGTCGATCAGCCCGTGGTTTCGTCGGCGCCAATGATCAGCTTGGTGTCCGACAGATACATGTGGGGAGGAACGTCCAGATTGGCGTTGGCGGGCTTGTTCTTGAACACCCGGCCAGCCATGTCGAAGGTGGAGCCATGACAGGGACACAGGAAGCCACCTGCCCAGCTGTCGGGCAGCGAGGGCTGTGCGCCCGGCGTGAATTTCTCGCTGGGCGAACAGCCCAGGTGTGAACAGATGCCCACCACCACCAGGTATTCCGGCTTGATCGAGCGGTGCTGGTTTTTCGCGTAAGCCGGGGTCTCCAGCTGGTAATACTGATCGGAATTCGGATCGAGCACCTGCGAATCCGTCTGCTTCAGCGACTCCAGCATCGCGGGCGTGCGGCGGATCAGCCACACGGGATTGCCCCGCCACTCGACACGGCGCAGCTCACCCGGCGCCATGCCGGCGATGTCTGCCTCGACCGGTGCACCGGCAGCCTTGGCCCGCTCGGAGGGTTGAAAGGTGCTGACCAGGGGCACAGCCACGCCGGCAGCCCCTGCACAGCCGAGCACGCAGGTGGATACCAACGCGGCACGACGGGAGGGATCCATGTGGGTCTTGGGTAGCGTCTCGGCCATTAGAAAGACTTCTCCTCGAACATGGTTCAGGGTGCGGGAATACAGGTTCGGCAAGTATAGCCGCGAGCCTTCTCCCCCCACTTTGACCAAAGTCAGAAAAGGCGTACCCGGCAGGACGCACGGTTTCGGGCCTCACCGCCAGGAGCTTGGGCGGCAGGAATCACGCAGGCGAAAATCGGCCCGATCTGACGCAGACGGACGTGCGCTTTTTACAACAGCCGACGCAGCGGAACATACCGGCCGGCGCCCTGCCGTGCCGGCGGTTCTTCCCGCCATTCGCGCCCTGAAGCCGATCCAGCCGCTGGTGCGGCCGATCCGACCGTGCATCCCACCGCAGGGAGCCCCTGTTCGCCTCAGCGAAATGCCTTGCATGCCCCAGATCGATACAGGGATAATCCCTATAGCGGCGTACTTTGTTGCCGGGGCTTGGCCATGCCTGCCTGCGAGCAATCTGTCTGCCCGCATTCCCTTCAACAATAACGCCTTTGCAGGTCAGGAGAATTAAGCTATGTCAATGATGAAGGAATTCAGAGATTTCGCTCTGAAAGGCAATGTGGTCGATCTGGCGGTCGGTGTGATCATCGGCGGCGCCTTCGGCAAGATCGTCGACTCGATGGTCAAGGACATCATCATGCCGGTGGTCGGTGCCATCTTCGGTGGACTCGACTTTTCCAACTACTTCATCCCGCTCGTTGCCAGCGAAAAACTGCCCCAGAACGTACCCTACACCTATGAGGCACTGACGAAAGCCGGCGTGCCGCTGTTCGCCTACGGCAACTTCATCACCATCTTCCTGAACTTCCTGATCCTGGCCTTCATCATCTTCCAGATGGTTCGCGTCTTCAACAAGGCCAAGAACGCCCTGATCAAGGAAGAAGCCGCCGCGCCGGCCCCCACCCCCGAAGATGTCGTGCTGCTGCGCGAAATCCGCGACGAGCTGAAGAAGAAGGCCTGATCGCAGCGGGCCCCCAACGGGTGCCCCGTGACGCACCGTGCGCGGCCTGCTGACATCAGGCAGGCCGCCAGGTGGGCACCTCCGGAGCCAACCATGACGACCGAAAAACCGGACATCAGCAAGCTTGGAAACGCCATCACCCGGCTGGAAGAAGGTCTGAGTGCCTGGCAAGCCGACAGCGCCAACACACTGAGCCGGGATGGCGTGGTGCAGCGCTTCGAGTTCACCTACGAACTGGCCCACAAAACACTCAAACGCTTTCTGGAATTTGCCTCGCCCTCGCCTGAGCAGTACGACCAGATGAATTTTCAGGACCTGATCCGCTCCGGCAACGAACAGGGGCTGCTATTGGGCGACTGGCCCACCTGGAAGACATACCGCGACATGCGCAGCAAGACCAGCCACACCTACGATGAAGACACGGCGCTAGCCGTGCTCTCAGGCATTCCGAAGTTTCTGGAAGAAGCGCGATACCTGCACCAGAAACTGCAGGAGCGGCTGGCATGAGCCGGCAAACGCCCAACATCGACATCCGCCCCGACCAATGGGACATCGTGCGCACCATCCTGCAAGAGCACGTGCCCGGTCTGGAGGTCTGGGCCTTTGGCTCACGCGCCAAGTGGGCAGCCAAGGAATACTCCGACCTGGATCTGGCCATCATTACCGACACTCCCCTGCCGCTGGAAACCAGCGCCGCCTTGAACGACGCGTTCTCGGAGTCAGACCTGCCGTGGAAGGTGGATGTGGTCGACTGGGCTGCGACGGGGAGGGATTTCAGACGGATTATTGAACAGCATCACGTCATTATTCAACAGAAATCCAAAGAAGAAGACTTCCAGCATCAGCGATGATCTGGGCAGTGCCTTCAACCAGCTGCAAACCGGCCACGCCATCCCATCGCCCCGCACGCATCACACCGGATTCGGATCATCCACGAAACGGACATCCAGCCCGAAGGTCTCGGCCAGATGCCGGCCCAGCGACTGCACGCCGCCCCGCTCGGTGGCATGATGACCCGCCGATGCATAGATGACGCCGGCCTCCCGCGCCAGATGCGTGGTCCGCTCGGAAATCTCGCCACTGATGAAGGCATCGGCTCCCAGGTCGATGGCCTGCTGAAGAAAATCCTGCCCGCCCCCCGTGCACCAGGCCAGCCGTCGGATGGGCCGGCTCAGGTCGCCGACGAGCAGCGGCTCACGATCCAGCCGCGTCCTCAGACGTTCGGCCAGCACCGTGCTGTCGATCGGCTCGGCCAGATCATGCCAGGCGATCACGCCGGCCTCCCGGCCGTCGTACTCGCCCCCGAAGCCCGCCGCCGGCCAGCCCATCAGCTGTCCCAGCTGCGCATTGTTGCCATGCACCGGGTGCACATCCAGCGGCAGGTGGTAAGCGATCAGGTTGATGTCGGCTTTCAAAAGCGCCGCCAGCCGCCGCTGCTTGATGCCGATGACCCGGGGGTCTTCTCCCTTCCAGAAATAACCGTGGTGCACCAGCAGCGCATCCGCGCCACAGGCCACCGCCTCCTCCACCACGTTTCGTGAGGCCGTCACCGCGCAAATGATGCGCCCGATCCGGGGCTTACCTTCCACCTGCAGCCCGTTTGGGGAATAATCCCGGATATCGGCAGGACGCAGCAGCTCATCCAAGTGATTCAGCAGATCCTCTCGCAGGATCGACCCTGATACATGCGCCATTCACTCATCTCCACCGAGCCTTCCCGGCTCGTTCAACACAGACTGAAACCTTCGGCAGGTGCCCCGGCATGTTGAAGCGACTCTGGCTTCTGTTCGCACAGGGCGTCACCATCATCGTGGCCGGGCTCTTCGTCATCAGCACCTTCCGCCCCGAATGGCTGCCCAGCCGCCAGCCCCTGCCTGCCACCACCACCACCAGCCAGCCCCTGCCCGCGCCGGCCGCAGCGCCCACGGCACCCGCCAGCCCGGCCGACACGCCGGTGCCGCCACCAGCCACCATTCTGTCATACAGCGAAGCCGCCCGGCGCGCAACACCCACCGTCGTCAGCATCTCGGCGCGCAACGACGGCGTGGCCACCACGGCAGAAGACACCGAAGCCGGCGATGCCCCCCCTCGCAGGAAGCGCCTGCCCCCCCCTCTCAACGAAGAAAGCGACGAAGAGCCGGAGAACCCGGATGCCGACATGGGCTCGGGCGTCATCGCCAGTGCCGACGGCTACATCCTGACCAACCACCATGTCCTGGGCGACGGCACCCAGATCGAGGTGATCCTCGCCGATGGCGAACGCCTGCCAGCCAGGCTGATCGGCAGCGACCCGGACACCGACCTGGCCGTGCTGAAGATCGAGCGCAAGCACCTGCCCGTCATCGAGTTCGGCTCGATGGACGAGATGTCGGTCGGTGACGTGGTGCTGGCCATCGGCAACCCCTTCGGCGTGGGCCAGACCGTCACGATGGGCATCATCTCGGCGCTGGGCCGCAGCCAGCTCGGCATCAACACCTTCGAGAACTTCATCCAGACCGATGCCGCCATCAACCCGGGTAACTCGGGCGGTGCCCTGGTCGACACCCGCGGCCGGCTGCTCGGCATCAACACCGCCATTTACTCGCGCACCGGTGGCTCGCTGGGCATCGGCTTCACCATCCCGATCTCGATCGTGCAGGAGGTGATGCAGCAGATCATCACCCACGGCCGCGTCATCCGCGGCTACATCGGTGTCGAGCCCCAGGACCTGACCCCCGAACTGCGTGAGGCGCTGGAGCTGCCTGCCCAGCAGAAAGGTGCCATCATCGCCGGCGTCGTGCGCAACAGCCCGGCCGAAAATGGTGGCGTCCGCACCGGCGACATCCTGATCGCCATCGACGACCAGACGATCGTCGACACCACCCAGATGCTGAACACCATCGCCCGCCTCGCCCCCGGCTCGCAGGCCAGCTTCCGCTTCCTGCGTGAAGGTCAGGCCATCACGCTGCCGATCACGATCGGGGCGCGGCCGAGTGCCACGGTGGATGAGCGTGAGGCGGGGAATGAATCAGGAGACAAGAACGTGCCGGAATGACCCTGGTCAGGAAAAGCAGGTTCATGCTGGCCCTGGCGCCAGCAGGAGGAGACAACGACCATGACCGAGCGCCTCGACAACTCGTCCATTACGCTGCCGCAGGTGCTGTACCAAGGCGACAAGCTTGCCGCCAGAGCCGAAACGGTGCTGGTGCAGCTCGATTCAGCCTACCGCAGGAATTGACGAAACCAATCAGAGACATCATCAGAATTTACTTTTCGAATAATCCACAGGGACAAATTCTTTCATTTCATTCCAATAATTTTCCACCGCCTCCTCACCCCCACTGGCTAAAATCAAAAATGAAAAATCGACGTTAGATCTGCATCCATTACAAACATCCCCAACAGAAATCTTGGGATGAGAGGAAATCGTTACCCCCGGAGCAGACGGAGGATAACTTATACGACTAACCACACCGTCTCCAATCGGATAGATCATATAAAAAGCATCTTGAAAATCGGCCAATTCTATGCATGAAAGAATCCCAAGCCTGATCTCAATATCTAGATTAAGAATGTTCAACCCATACGCCATTTTATAAGCCTCCGTAACAAACAAACCCGGAGGGCGGGCCGCACATTCAAGAAAAATTAACTCACCTTCCGAATAAAAAATCTCCATATGATAGGAACCATTAACCCCGCCAAGACAAGACAAAGCACGGAGAGAGAATTCCCTAAGCTCATGATACACCGAACTTTTATTATTGACTACACGACCTCCAAGCGGCTTGTTTTTTTGGAACATATGCGGAGGAAAGGCATATTCCATACAGCCAACAAAAATTGGCACCCCGTGCAAAACAATTATGTCACAATGATAAAGGCAACCAGAAACATACTCTTCCACTTCAAATGAGATTCGTTTTTCTGCAAGCAGATCAAGACAAAGGCTGTAGTCCGTCTCATTTTCTATGATAAATACACTATTAGTCCCCGCCGAACTTACAGGTTTAACAACCAGGCGCTCATGTAGTGCAGAGCTAGCCTCCTCATAAGACAGCGAGCCGTCTTTAGGCAAAGGAAGGTTTCGAGGAACCCTCACCCCCTCTTTTTCCAGCGCCTTTTTCATTGAAAGCTTGTCTCGAAAAAGGGAAGGGGAAACGCAGTCGATAAAATGAGCAGAAACCCTCTTTCTCAGAGCTATAGCGTTCTCTACATTGGCTTCATCAAAGCAAACAATAACCTCAACCGTCGCTCCAAAGCGTTCCCCCAGGAGATCAACCAATGAAAAAAGTTCTTTTCTATCATACTCATACATAATCCCATCAAAAAAATAATTTTCTATATAAAATACTTCGTCAAAATTATCAAGATGCCCCTGAGGAAGCTGCCTCACTTCTTCTCTGCTTGACAAAAGAATTTTCATCCGACCGTGAAAATACTTGGCACTCCAATCAACAAATCTTGTCTGTCGTGGGGAGACAAAAACAATCATGCTCATTTCAACCTCTATCATGAAAGAAGAACAGCATCATGGCAACAACAAAAAAACCCATCATCAGAAAAACAGCAATCGACCCATCCATTTGATCCGACATCATGGAAATACCGAATGCCACGACGGGTATCAACGGAAACCACGATGCCGTAGCCTTAGGCCCAATCAAATCGATAGACTTCTGCATGAAATACAAAGGGATTATAACTGACGTCATCGAAGTCAGGGCCGCCTGAAAAAAAAGTTTCCCACTCAATTCAACCGCCCCCCCTCCCTCCAAATAAACAAGCGCTACGCAAACAAGTATCGTCCCCAGAAACCGAGTCGCCATGATGTCGCCGGGAGTCATTTTTCCCGAAACCTGAACTTCATGAGAGAAATTCATATAAAATACGGCAAATAAAGATACCAAAAAAACCGCTGCCACCCAATAAGCGGAATCAGATCCGTTCTGGATCTCGATAGCAAGAGCAGAAACAACCGAAGCGAACATCAGCGCATAAGCACTCATCGAGCGATCTCTTCCTGGCTTCCTAAAAAAAAAACGCTGCACCAAATGAGACATAGCAGGCATAGAGCCAAAGAAAACGACCACGTAACTGATGACTGATACAAACTTCAGTGATTCGAAAGCCAGCACAAGAGTTAGAGCGCTTGCCAGATTCATAGCCACGAACTTTGACGGAATCCTAGCCATAGCTTCGAGTATGACTCGACTCCTTTTGATTTGCGTGCAAACGAAGAAAACAGTTGAAATTCCGTAGGTCAACAGCGCAGATAATGCGGAACTACTAGACTTGACCATAACCTGCATAAGAACCAGTGATGCCGCCGTGGAAATACAGAAAACAAAGGCAGGAAAGTGTTTTTTAAAGCCCATCATTTTAATAACCCCTCAAGATGCCAAACTTGCAGACACAAGCTTTGCCTGAATTACAGAATTTCTTATGTAATTAGTAATAGCAAAGACGCCTTTGGTTGGTGCGCCAACTATGTACAGTCTAGGATTTGAGACAACAGAGCAATCCCGGCGATCCAGGTCAATAACGCCATCTTCTCTACGAATTTCATGATAAAGATCATGAGAATCTGTCGTTCCCCCGCTTAAACCTGTTGCGTTTAAAAAAACATCAAATCTTCTCTTCGTTTTTTGGGTTAGCAGAACGAATTGATCTTTTTCTTTTACAACATCTAAACCTGAAGGGGCTTTCAGAACCTCCAAACTACCCTTGGCAAGATATCCTAGAAGCTCCTTTGCGACATCAATTGGCATGGCAGAAACATAGCGATCCAAAAATATTTGATGCCGCCTTGCTAATATTTTTTGAATATCAAAGGGGACTAAACTCCAAATTTCATTTGTTCTTTCTACAAAGGAACCGATTTGAATCTCCCACTTATTCCGAAATTTTTCAGCCGCCTCTATGTCCTCATTGAACTGCTGGAGTGCAGAGCCTTTTAGTTGACCCAGTCTTATTATTGGGGCATCGAATTTGAAAAAAAGTCTTCGGCCACAAACTTTGGGAGCATGCGTATGATATCAGACTTTTTTTAGTCTTCGAATATTATTTTCGCAATATAAGTGACCGGAAGTTTGGCAGTCACTTTTGCTCGTAAGAACTCGACGGACAGCGGGCAGGCAGCCACTCTTCGAAGCCATCAAAACCTTTGCGCCAGGGTTTTTTCGAAGAATTCTGAGAGAGGAATCTATGGCGGAAAGATTGCTTCCAGCAACAAGTGCGCTTTTCGCATTTACTTCTTTTCCCAAAAAAGAGGGGGAAGGGAAATAGTTTTTCTCTCCATTAAAATTAGGCCACGGATTCCCGTACTCTGAACCAGTGGCACATATTACAGCGTCAAATTTATAACTATCCCCAGACGAAACTTTCACTATCAAATCTACAGTTACTTCAAAAACGGTATCAATAACAAACCGCGTTTCGATCCCTGCGTCGTTTAAAATTTTGGCAAACCTTTTGGTTCTGTCTGAAATATATTCTCCGATAAACGACCTAGGCGTAAAAACAGAGTCATAGGAGTCAGTATTATACCCTTTCTTTTCTTCAAGCCACTCGATGTAGTCACTTTCGTTGAAAGGATCAATAGATGTTATTGATGCGCTAGTGTTGGCTAAAAGATCTTCGGCCTTGGCTCCAAAACTTCGTTGATTCTCTATCTCATCTGAAGAGATAAGTGTTATGCTGTTCAGGCCCGCTGGACGCTGATAGGCCAAAGCTATATAAGAAGCAATCCCACTAGGCCCGCTCCCAATAATGCATATCGACCTAATCTGTCCTGTGCTATTCATTAGTCTCTCCTCCTTTCTTAAAATTTTTACACGAACAAGATATTATGAAATTGGTGCTAACCCTGAGTTTTCTTCCTCTTGGTCTCAAGAGTCAAGTGCAACAGTCAGAGGTTTTGGGTTTGAAGTGAGATGGCAGGCGTGTTGATCAAGAGCCCGGATCATGACTTCTTCAGGCGTTTGCCAGTCAAGCGTGGCCCTGGCAACGCTAACTCTCCGCTGCCCCCCCTCCCTCCCCCCATGTCAGACTAGTTGTCGCCCCGATAGGATCCACAATCAGGGGGTGAG
>JAUMZD010000094.1 GCA_030528325.1 Lautropia sp.
GTTGACATTCCGGGTTGACAGGTTCCAGGCTGACGCTGGCATGGACGGCGATCGTCCCGTCACCAGCACTGCTTCAGCATCGCCAGCAGCTCGGTGGGGCTCCTGATCAGGTGGTGAGCGTTCCAGTTGGCAGCGGCTTCGGGGCTGCAGTAGCCGTAGGCGGCGGCAATGGTGATCATGCCGGCGGCCTTGCCGGCCTGGATGTCACGCGCGTCGTCACCGACATACCAGCACTGGTTGGCGTTGAAGCCGCTTTCCTTCAGGGCGCGCTTCAGGAGGTCAGGGTAGGGTTTGGGCCGGGGAGCGGAGTCTCCGCCGTAGGCCAGCACGGCCCGTTCGGTGATGCCCAGGCCGCTCACGACCTGCTGGACCAGATACTCCATCTTGTTGGAGACGATGCCCCAGGCGATGTTCCGGCTTTCCAGCCAGTCGAGCACGTCGGGCATGCCCTCGAACAGGCGGGTGTGCACGACGATGTTCTGTTCGTACAGGTTCAGGAACTCGTCCCGCAGCTTGGGGAAGTGCTGATCGTCCGGCGTGACGCCCAGCCCGATGCCCAGCAGGCCACGGGCGCCGGCCGAGGCGAAGGGGCGGTACTCGGAAAGCGGCAGTGGTGTCAGGCCACGTTCGACCCTCATGAGGTTGACCGGGGCGGCCAGATCGTCAGCGGTGTCGGCTAGGGTGCCATCCAGGTCGAAGAATACGGCGGCGGGCAGGGAGACGGACATACAGGAAAGGAAACGACAGGAGAAAACGGGAATACGGAGGAACCCCCCTAGTTCTGCAACATCACGCAGGCTTTCTGAATGCCGTCATGTAGTTGACGCTGACATCGTTGGGCTGAAGACGGTACTGCTTCGTGATCGGGTTGTAGGTGAGCCCGATGAGGCCGGCGGGTTCGAGGCCCGCGCGGCGACCTGCACGCACGAGTTCGGCGGGCTGGATCATCTTCTCGTAGCTGTGGGTACCTCTGGGCAGCAGCTTCAGCAGGTATTCGGCGCCAACGATGGCGAACAGGTAGGACTTGGGATTGCGGTTCAGCGTGGAGAAGGTCAGTACGCCGCCTGGTTTGGTGAGTCTCGCGCAGGCGCGGATCACCGACTCGAAGTCGGGGACATGCTCGAGCATTTCCATGCAGGTGACGACATCGAAGTGTTCGGGCTGTCGATCAGCCAGTTCCTCGACGGCAATCTGCTCATAGGTGACGGGCACGCCGGTGTCGAGGGCATGGAGCCTTGCCACTTTCAGCGACTTGTCGGCCAGGTCGATGCCCATGGCTTTTGCGCCGTCAGCCGCCAGTGATTCGGTCAGGATACCGCCACCGCATCCTACGTCCAGTACGTCGAGGCCGCTCAGACTGCCGCCTGCCTGTTCCCGGATCCAGGCGAGCCTGAGCGGGTTGATGTCATGCAGGGGCTTGAATTCGCTGTTCGGGTCCCACCAGCGGGAGGCCAGTACCTGGAACTTGTCCAGCTCGTGCTGATCGACATTGCGGGGCCCGTGGGCAGTGCTGGTGTTGCGGTCGGCGGGGGCTTGGGCAGAGGTGCTCATCTCGGGCTGAAGGTGAGGCGCCGGTCGGGCGCCTGAAAGGCAAAGAGGCGGTTGAAGGGAGATTGTGCAGGCAGGGTACCCATTCTAGCCAATTCATCCCGGGAGGATGCATGAGCTGCAAGCTGCCAGGGCCATGTTCAGGAAGCCCGGCCATCAATGAAAAAGCCACCGGCCCAAGGGCACGATGGCTTTTGCGGTGATGCCCCAGCGTCCGCCGGAGCGGACGGCTGGGAATCATGCAGGAGATTACTGCATGACTTCGCGGTTACCAACCACTTCGATTTCCACGCGACGGTTCTGGGCACGGCCTTCGCGGGTCTTGTTGTCAGCGACCGGCTGGGCTTCGCCTTTACCTTCGGTGTAGATGCGGTTGGCTTCGATGCCCTTGCCAACCAGGTAAGCCTTGACGGCTTCTGCACGGCGAACCGACAGACGCTGGTTGTAGGCTTCCTTACCGACACTGTCGGTGTGACCCACGGCAATGATCACTTCCAGCGCAACGCCGTCGAGCTGGCTGACGATGTCGTCCAGCTTCTGCTTGCCTTCGTCCTTCAGCACTGCGCGGTCGAAGCCGAAGAAGGTGTCAGCAGCGAAGGTGACTTTCTCGCTGACAGGCTGCGGTGCTGCAGGTGGTGGGGGCGGCGGCGGTGGCGGCGCCTTGGGCACCAGGTCAGGGTCACATGCCTCGATGGCTTGCGATACCTTGAAGTTGCCGTCACGCACGCAGTTACCGAACTTGCCGGTCACAACACCACCGTCACGGCTGGTGATGTAGCCGGTGTCGTTCTGGTCGGCTGTGATATCAGGGCCTTTTCCGCCGCTGCTCGAAGCGCAGGCGGCGAGCAGCGCTGTCGCAGCCAATGCGCCAAGCTTGACCGATTTCTTCATGTTTCTCCTCTCGGTGAGACGACTCTCAGCTGAAAAATCAGCACCTTGACAGGACTCTGGC
>JAUMZD010000052.1 GCA_030528325.1 Lautropia sp.
GGGCCGGCGCGGCCGGTTTGCAGCCCGCGACTTTCCTGCCGCCCAAGCTCCTAGGTATTCCGCCCTTCAGTGGTGCTGCCCACCGTCGTAGTAGTTGTCGAACTTGGTGTATTGCCCGTGGAAAGCCAGCGTGACTGAACCGATCGGGCCGTTACGCTGCTTGCCGATGATGATCTCGGCCATGCCCTTGGTTTCCGCATCCGGGTCATAGCGGTCGTCACGGTGAATGAAGAAGATGACATCCGCATCCTGCTCGATCGAGCCGGACTCTCGCAGGTCACTCATGATCGGCCGCTTGTCCTGACGCTTCTCGACCTCCCGTGACAACTGCGACAGCGCGATCACCGGGCACTTCAGCTCCTTGGCCAGCGACTTCAACGCCCGCGAGATCTCGCCCACCTCGGTGGCCCGGTTTTCGCGCCCGTTCGGATTTGCCCCCGTCATCAGCTGCAGGTAGTCGATGATGATCAGACCCAGCCGGCCATACTGGCGCGCCAGACGCCGGGCACGAGCCCGCAGCTCGAAGGGGTTCAGCGCCGGCGTCTCATCGATGAAAAGCGGGGCATCCTTCATCTTCGCCATCGCGTCGGTCAGTCGCAGGAAATCATCTTCAGTCAACTGTCCGGAGCGCATCCGGCTCTGGTCGATCCGCCCGGTCGAGCCGATCAGACGCATGACAAGCTGCTCGGCCCCCATCTCCATGCTGAAGACCGCCACGGGCAGGCCTTCCTTGATGGCAACGTGCTCTCCGATGTTCAAGGCAAAGGCCGTCTTTCCCACAGAAGGGCGAGCCGCCAGGATGATCAGATCCCCCTGCTGCATCCCCGACGTCATCTTGTCGATGTCGATGAAGCCGGTGGAGACCCCGGTCACTTCGCTCGGGTTGTCCCGGTTGTACAGCTCGTCGATTCGACGGAAGACGGAGCCCACCAGCGTGCCCAGATCCTGAAAATCCTTTTTCTTCTTGCCGTTGTCCTCGGCAATCTGGAAGACCCTTGCCTCGGCCGCGTCGAGCACCTCATTGACTGGCCTGCCCTGTGCGTCGAAGGCGTCGTTCGCGATCTCTTCCGACACCCCGATCAGTCGCCGCAACACGGCCCTGTCACGCACCATCTCGGCGTAGTGCCGGATGTTGGCAGCCGAGGCCACACTGTTCGAGAGGCTCGCCAGGTAGGCAGACCCCCCGGCCTCTTCCAGCTGCCCTTTCTGCTTCAGCCCGTCGATCACGGTCAGCGCATCGGCCGGCTTGTCCTGCCGGACCAGCTCGGAAATGGCCGCCCAGATCAGCCGGTGATCGAGGCGGTAGAAGTCATCTTCCGTGATGATGTCGGCGATGTCCTCCCAGGTACGGTTGTTGAGCAGCAGGCCGCCCAGCACCGACTGCTCGGCCTCGATCGAATGCGGGGGCAACCGCAGGTTGGAAATCTCGGTATCCATGAATCTGAACCGTGGTTGGACAGGCAAACCGGACAGCGGCTGCCCTGCATCCAGATAGGGGGGACGACGTGCAAAAACAAGGCGCCCCCGGTAGCGCCCGGCATCCGTGCAGCCGGCACCGGGGACCAGCGGTCTGCGCCGCCTGCGATCATCGCACAGGATGGTCTCTATCGGCACCCGGCCGGATGACGGCCCCACAAAGGGCCGGGCCAGGCCGTAGGCGCCAGCCGGAAAACGACATCGGCCCGCAAGCGGGCCGATGGAAACGGAGCCCGAAGCGGTATCGAACGCCGATCAGCGTTCGCCCCGTCCGGGCAAGGGCAACGACCGATCAGGCGGTTTCGCCCACCACATTGATGGTGATATCGACCAACACGTCGGTGTGCAGGGCGATCTGGGCCGGGTGCTCACCGATGGTCTTGATCTGACCCTGCGGCAGACGAACCATCTGCTTCTGCACCGACTCGAAGCCTGCCTTGTGCAGCGCATCAGCGATGTTGGCGTTGGTGACGGAGCCGAACAGGCGGCCATCGACACCGGCTTTCTCGGTGATCGAGAACTGGCGACCGGACAGCTTCTCACCTTCGGCCTGGGCAGCGGCCAGCTTCTCGGCCTGCACGCGCTCCAGCTCGGCCCGACGGGCCTCGAACTCGGCCACGGCTGCCTGGGTGGCACGACGGGCCTTGCCCTGGGGGATCAGGAAGTTGCGGGCATAGCCATCCTTCACGCGGACAACATCACCCAACTGACCCAGGTTGACGACTTTCTCAAGCAAAATAATCTGCATCTTGTGCTCCTGCCGGACTGTGCGGCGTGTCTGCATTCCCCTGCCGACGAGGCGCCGGGACGACACGCACCGCGATCAGCCCTGCATCAGTAATCAGTGGTTGTCGGTGTAAGGCATCAGGGCCAGGAAACGGGCACGGCGGATGGCCGTGGACAGCTGGCGCTGGAAGCGGGCGCGAGTGCCGGTCAGACGGGCCGGAATGATCTTGCCCTGCTCGGTCACGAAATCCTTCAGCGTGTCGACATCCTTGTAGTCGATCCACTCGACCTTCTCGGCCGTGAAACGGCAGAACTTCTTGCGCTTGAACAGGGCCGACTGGGCGGGACGCTTGGGCTTGCGGTCTTTGCTGCCGCGACGAAAACCTACCATGATGAAACCTCTTTAAGTGTTTGTTCAGTTCAGATCGATACGTGTCAGGTGAAGCAACAGGGTTCGGCTGCTCTTGCGAAGCGGCGCCAGGAAACCGCTGACGGTCATCAGGCTGCCAGGTGCAAGGCTTTCGAGCTGGTGAGCCATCTCTCCCATCCCGACGGCGCCGATTTCAAATCCGACCTGCCGTCCCAGACCGGCTTCCTGCTGGATGGAACGGTGGGCCAGTCTGCATTCGACGACCGGGACGCCAGCCGGGGTATAGCGCATCACGCCACGCTCCGACAGGCAGGCGCTCAGCACCACGGTGTTGAAACCCGAAGCGGCGGGTTGTCCATCGGCCCCGAAAGCTGATGCCCGGCCAGGGAAGTCACCGTAACCCGAAGGCACCGACACGTCCGCCGGATCACTCGGCAGCAGCGTTGTTGTCGGCCGATGCGTCGGACGTCGTCACCTTGCGGGACTCTTCCTTCTGCAAGCGCTTGCTCATCACCGACGGGCCGGTCTCGGCCTTGTCCATCCGCACGACCAGATGACGCAGCACGGCGTCGTTGAAGCGGAAGGCGTTCTCGATTTCGGCCAGGCTTTCCTGATCGCATTCGACGTTCATCAGCACATAGTGAGCCTTGGCGATCTTCTGGATCGGGTAGGCCAGCTGGAGACGGCCCCAGTCCTCGACCCGATGCATCTTGCCGTTGCGGCCTTCGACCATCTGCTTGTAACGCTCGATCATCGCGGGCACTTGTTCGCTCTGGTCCGGATGGACCATGAACACGATTTCATAATGTCGCATGGATTCCCCTTGTGGATTTCCGTGGAAAGAAAGCCACCGGTCAGCGTTCACCCGGCCAGACAGCCTGCATCGAACAGAGCCGCACCACCGCCGGCAAAAGCAGCAGGCTGCGCACGATTCGAAGTGATCAGGCCCCGGCCACGATGACCGCCGGACAACGGCGCATGAACGTGCCGAAGGCACGCAAACACACCTTTGCCGACCGTGTGGCAAGGAACCTGTGATGATAACCCGGAATCGGTTTTTTTTGGGATAGGGTGTGGGGCGAGGGCGGGAAGAAGATCAGGAGGGATCAGGACGGATCAGAGCGAGTAGAGCCCCCCCTGCGCCGCAGCCATCAGGATGGCGCGGCTCTTCAGCTGGTCAACCACGCGGACATATTCCCGCATGGCCTCTTCCTGCCCCGTGCCGGCCAGCGCCTGCCACGCATCCCATCGCGAACGACCCTCGAAATCCGAAAAGCCCGGACGACGGCCCGACACGTCTCCGACCGTCGATTGCATCAGCAAGGCATACAGCCTCAACTGGTTGATGCGACCGGGCGCCACCGGCAGATCCTGGACATCCTGTTGAGCCTTCCGGAATGCGTCTTCGAGACTGGACATGGCAATCGCTCCCCTCGGTCATGCAATGTCCGCCGTTGCTGCCGATACTTGCTTGACGTTGTCACCCCATCATCAACCCGTCGCCCGGCGATGGGGCAATCCAGATCGTCAGGCCCGTCTGGCCCGGGCCCGAATCATGCGATCGATCAACGCGGACGCTTTTGAAGGAGACCCGTGGTCTTTGTTGCTGACTGTAAATAGCATACCCCGTGCCCTTCTCCCGTCCGATAGGGGTTATCCCTGTTCAGTCCGCTTTTGGGACGGTTTTGGCCGACGAAGTTGCCTGATACAGACAGAAGCTGCCAGATGCGTATTGATCGACCAACAGACGGCTTCATCATGAAGCAGCGCGGCCGGTTTGCAGGCCGCGGCTTTCTGCCGCTCAAGCTCCCAGGGGGATCCGCAGGAAGCAGTCCCAGTCCGCCACCCGGTCCATCGTCAAGGCCCCTTCCCTGGGACGAACACCCACCAGCGTATCGAACGTGATCCATTGGCCCTCGATGCCGTTCGAGCCGGCCAGCTGCTCACGTGTGGGTGCCGGCAGATCCGCGTAACACAGACTCAGGTGAGGCTCGAAAGCCGGTGCCGTCGTTACCGGCGCATCCGGGGCCACCGCAGCCAGCAGCGCGCCCAGCTGCTGCTGCCGGGCCGCCAGAGCCGGTATCGCGTCCGGGTGCTGGCCGAAGCGGACGAACAGGGTCTGAAAGTAACGCGCCGTATGACCCCGTGGCCCGGCCTGCAACGAAAGCGCCGGCAGGGACTGCGAGAGCGAAGCAGCCAGCGCATGCCAGTCGAGTCCGCCAGCCGGCAAGGGGCCGATGGCGAGCGTCAGGTGCGGCTCGAACACCGGACCACCCGTCCGGGCGGCCAACCCTGCGATCTCGGCCTGAAGGCGCGTATGCCAGGGCTCGGCCGGCACCAGCCACCAGGCGTGAGGCATCAGGACATCAGCGCGCCGATTTGCCATCCCAGACCTCCGGGAAGTCCTTGGCAATGGTGATGCCGTCCGGCTCACCGATGTCGAGGAAACGACCTTTGGGGAAGAAGACACTGTCCACATGCAGGCCGGCCCGGATGCCGGCCGCGATCACGGCGCCCACCGGCCATTCGGGAGCCTTCGCGCCCGGATTCTCGCGGACGAAGGCTTCGGCCTTGGTGGCCAGCCGACCGCACTCTTCGTGCAGGAAGCGAGTGAAGCGGGCATTCCAGACGGCGAACATCCAGCAGGTGTAATGATCGGGCCGCTCGGGGCGTTCCTCCTTGGTCTCCAGATTCAGCACCCGGCCGTCATCGGCCACCGTGATGACATCGCCCGGCTCGCGGGCCGTGGCGTTGAACAGACCCAGCACGACGTCGGCCCCCGTCTCACGCTTTCGGGCCAACAGCGGCGTGAAGGAATCGACGGGATCGATCAGGATGTCCGGAAAGCCGAACACCACATCGGCATCACCGATGAAAGGCACGGCCTGCGCCAGCGAGAACGGCGGGCCCCACGGCGCCCCCACATGCAGATAGGCACAGGCGACGCCCAGCCGGCTGCCATCTCCGTAGTAATCGGCAATGTCCCACTTGCCGGGACGCACGATGAAGTAGATGCGGTTGGCGCCGGCCAGTTTCATCCGATCCACCAGGTACTGTGACACGGGCTTGGGCTTGCGATCGGCACCTTCGGAAATGTGCTGATAGCCAACCGGCATCAGCTCCTTGCTGAACGGCAGCGGCGCCAGTCGTGTGCCCCGGCCGGCAGCCGGGATCAACCCGACCAGCTGGACCTGCGCATCCTGCCCGCCAGCCATCCCCGCACCGGCCGCCCCACCATGCGCTACGGCATCACCGGCAGGGTTCACGCTCCCCGCCTGCCAGCCTGATGGATCTGTTGTTCTGGCGTCACTGGCCTGGTGTTTGTTTGTTTCCATTTTGATACATGAGGCGGTGTTTTGAAATGAAAGGACGACAATGATGCTGACGACCGATTATGGAACAGGAATCGACCGTTTGTCGGCCCCTCGTGGTAGCAGGAGATTTTTCCAGAAAAATCAATGGATTGAAGGTTCCGCTCACCAGAGGCCGGATGGATGCGACTGCCGCCACCAGCGTCAGGGCTGACCGGAAGAGTATTCACCTCACACCAGCCGGGTGTCGAGCACCATGTTGTCAGCAGTCTCATCCCGATCCCGCGCAAGCAGGCTCTCCGCCCACGCACCAGCCCCCACGGGCAGCTGGTCGTGCCCCCTGTTCACAAGCCTGCTCGCTGCCACCCCGCTCGTGCTCGCCGCGTTGCCGTCATGGGCCACCGACCGGGCGCTGGAAGCCTATCAGAAAGCGTCGCTGTCCTTCATCGAGCAGACCCAGAACAGCATCCACGCCCATCAGGCCGAGATCCGCAACCGGCAGCGGAACCTGACCCGCATCGGCAGCCGTGACGTGCCCCGCTTCCAGAACCTGCTGAAACTCGCCGACCAGAAGAAGAGCATTCCGCTGCAGCATCGGGCCGGCCTGTACTCGGGCAACAACCGGCTGCTCAACAGCGCGCCCGGCAAGACCAATCTCTACATTCGCGGCACGCTGAAGAGCATCAACAACGGCTCGGGCCTCGGTCTGACCACGCCGGGCACCATCATCGGCAGCGACCAGCAGGTCAATGAGGACATCGCCATCGGCCTGGCGGCAGCCCGCATCTCCACGGTGAAGTCCTCGGGCACCGTGCTGTCGGCCTACATGTCGGTTCAGCCCATCCGTTCCTGGATGCTGGATCTCAGCGTCTCGCTGGGCAACCATCGTGCCCGCCATGATTTCCTGCGCCCCTACGCCAGCCGTCTGGGCATCCACGGCACGTCCCGTTCACTGAGCCTGTCGCTGAACCGCCAGCCTCACGCCCTCTACGGCTGGACCCTCTCCCCCTACAGCCGTTACGACCTGATTTCGACCGAGGTCGATGCCCAGCGCTTCGGCGGCGCTGGCTGGCATGGCACCCAAGCCCAGTCCAGCCTGTCCTTCGGCAGCATCCTCGAGACCGACTGGTTCGGCAGGCTCGGCCAGGTTCGCCCCCGGCTGCAGCTGGAGGTGCGTCACCAGATCACCGACGGCAGCGGGCTCGTGGCCATCCGGCACAAGACGAACGGCATGATCGGACTGGGACTCACCTCCCGCGTGTCGCGCGACATGGCAACCTTTGCCGAAAGCCGCTATGCGGCCCAGTCCGGCAACGCCGATCCGGAAAGTCTGGTCATGCTGGGCGTGCGGCTGTCGTTCTGAACCTTCAGACCGGCGTCAGCGGCGCCTCGCCACTGAAAACCGCGGTCAGATTGCGGGCGGCCAGCATCGCCATCGCCAGGCGCGCGCTGTGCGTGCCACTGCCGATATGCGGCGTCAGCACGACGTTGCGGCAGGCCAGCAACCCCGGATGAACTGCGGGCTCGCCCTCGTACACATCGAGTCCCGCCCCGGCCAGACGACCTACCTGCAGCGCATCGGCCAGCGCCGCATCATCCACGACCCCGCCCCGCGCGATATTGACCAGCGTGGCGGTGGACTTCATCCGGGCGAGCGCAGCGGCGTCGATCAGATGGTGCGTGTCGGCCGAATAGGGCACGACCAGCACCACATGATCGGCCTCGGCCAGCAGCCCGGGCAGGCTGCACAGACGGGCATCCAGCGCCTCGGCCTCGGGTGAAGGGCGACGGTTGTGATACAGCACCCGCATGTCGAAGCCCCGGGCCCGCCGGGCGATCGCAGTGCCGATCCGCCCCATGCCGACGATGCCGAGCGTGGCGCCATGCACATCGGCCCCCAGGAACTGATCCCAGGCCCAGCGCTGCCAGTGCCCGGCCCGCAGCCAATGCTCGGCCTCGGTCACACGACGGGCCGTGGCCATCAGCAGCGCCCAGGCCATGTCGGCCGTGGCCTCGTTCAGCACGTCCGGCGTGTGCGTGACCACGACGCCGCGCGCCGCACAGGCCGACAGGTCGATGTGATTGACCCCGACCGACCCGGTCGAGACCATCTTCAGCCGGGGCGCAGCCGACAGAAAGGGCGCATCGACCCGATCCGATGCCACGACCAGCACGGCCTCGCAGTCAGCCAGCCGCGCATGCAGATCGGCCTCGGACCATGCATCGTCAGCCTGATTGGCCTCGATCTCGAACACCGTCTCGAGGTGTGCCAGTACCCGCGGGTCGATACGCCGGGTCAACAGCAGACGGGGCCTGCCAGCAACGGAAGTCATCACCCCCTCCTCGGAGCCTGGGCGGTAGGAAACTCGGCAGCGGATCAGCGGGATCAGACCGAATCCCCGTCGGCATCCTCGTTCACGTTGAAGACCTTGCGCAGGTAGGTCAGGTACTCGGCGTCGGTGGACATGATCTTGGCCGGTGAATCGGACAGCTTGGCCACGGGCTGACCATTGCAGCGCACCATCTTGATCACGATCTGCAGCGGCGTGTAGCCCAGGTCGTTCGTCAGGTTCGTACCGATACCGAAGGCGACGATGGCCCGGTTCTTGAAGCGCAGGTACAGATCCTTGATCAGGTCGAAGGTGAGCGAATCCGAAAACACCAGCGTCTTCGAGGCCGGGTCGACCCGGTTGGCCGCGTAATGCGCGATCAGCCGCTCGCCCCACTCGAAGGGGTCGCCCGAATCGTGGCGCGCGCCATCGAAGAGCTTGCAGAAATACATGTCGAAGTCTCGCAGGAAGGCGTCCAGCCCGTAGACATCCGAGAGCGCGATGCCCAGATCCCCACGATACTCCTTCGCCCAGGTCTCGAAACCGTAGATCTGCGAATCCCGAAGCCTCGGCCCCAGCGCCTGGCAGGCCTGCAGGTATTCATGCGCCATCGTGCCCAGCGGCAGCACCCGATGCTTCATCGCGTAGAGCACATTCGACGTGCCGGCAAAGGCGTCGCCCAGCCGTGACTTGCAGGCCTGCAGCACCTCTTCATGCCAGTGCGCCGAAAAACGCCGCCGCGTGCCGTAGTCGGCGATGCGGATGCCCTCCATCTCGGGGTCGTTGACGATCATCGAGATCTTCTCGTCGAGCCGTCGCCGCCCCTCGGCGAAATCCGGGTGAGGCGCCACATGCCGGAAGTACAGCTCGTTGACGATGGCCAGCACCGGGATCTCGAAGAGGATCGTGTGCAGCCACGGCCCCTTGATCACGATGTCGATCTGGCCATCGCCCTGTGCCGACGGCGTGACCGAGATGTACTTCCGGTTCATCTGGAAGAGGCCCAGGAAATCGACGAAGTCACTCTTGATGAAGCGGAACTGGCGCAGGTAGGCGAGCTCCTGCTCGCTGAAGCGCAGCTCACAGAGGCTCTCGATCTCCCGATTGATTTCATCGATCAGCGGTACCAGATCGACCCCTTCGTTGCGGCACTTGAAACGGTACTCGACCTGCGCCCCCGGAAAGTGATGCAGCACCACCTGCATCATCGTGAACTTGTAGAGATCCGTATCCAGTAAAGATGAAATGATCATGCCTTATGTCCGTCAATTCCGATTACCCTGCCGCCGGCAAACGGATAAAATACAGCGCTTTCCTCCTTTTAGAGAACGCTTCACCGTTTCGCTGCAATGGCCCACATCGTCCTTGAAAACTGCATCCTCTGCAAATACACCGACTGCGTGGATGTCTGCCCGGTAGACTGCTTCCGCGAGGGGCCGAACATGCTGGTCATCGACCCCGACGAGTGTATCGACTGTGCAGTCTGTGTGCCGGAATGCCCTGCCGAAGCCATCGTAGCCGAAGAGGACGTGCCCGCCGACCAGATGCCGCTCATCGCCATCAATGCCGACAAGGCCCCGAACTGGCCGGCCATCACCCGCACGAAGGCAGCCCTGCCCGATGCGGACGACTGGAACGGCAAGCCCGACAAGCTGAAGCACCTCGAAGGCTGAGCCATCGGGGGCGCATCACAGCCCCACCACCACCACCGCCCAGAACGGTGCTTCGGCCACCCGGCCCCGAACGATCCGGGCCCTCCCTGGCAACACTGCCATCACGCTCCCGCTCATCGCCCGGTACACCTTTGAGACAGACTGGCAACCGACTCACGAACACGTCTCATTCAAATCCGGCAAGCAGACGGACAGTCCATCTTCACCACGCATCACGGCCGTCATCCCCGGGGCTTGGGCAGCAATGCACGCATCATAGCCTGTCATGGAGATCGCCACCACACCGGCCCTGACGTTTTGACCCAGGCTTTCCCTATGCCAGTGTTGTGGCGTTCGACGCAAATTTCCTGTAAAAGACTGCCAACGAAGCGCCGATCCAACCATCGGGCTGCGGTGCACGCGAGCTGGCAGCAAAAGTGTCTGCTATCTTGTCCTCCGCCCCGTGTGCGCTGAACAGAACACGAAAACCCAGAGAGATAACCCGAATGCTCTACCAGATGCATGAAGCGCAACGCGCCGTCCTCGCCCCGCTCTCCGCGTGGGCTGAAGCCGTTGGCCGCTTGTATGCCAATCCGCTCAGCCCGCTCGCCCATCTGCCCGGATCGAACCGCCTGGCCGCCGGCATGGAACTGTTCCACCGCCTGGGCAAGACCTACGAAAAGCCCGAGTTCGGCATTCCGACCACCGAGATCGACGGCACCCAGGTGGCCGTGACGGAAAAGACCGTCATCGACAAGCCCTTCTGCAAACTCGTCCATTTCGAGCGACAACTGCCGGCCAGCCTGTCCCATCGTGCGCATGACCCCGTCGTCCTGATCTTTGCCCCGCTGTCGGGCCACCACGCCACGCTGCTGCGCGACACCGTGCGCACGATGCTGCCCGACCACAACGTCTACATCACCGACTGGGTCGATGCCCGCATCGTGCCGATGTCGCAGGGCGACTTCCACCTGCATGACTACGTCGCCTACGCGGTGGAATTCATCCGTCACCTTGGCCCCAACGTCCACCTGGTGGCCGTGTGCCAGCCCACCGTGCCGGTGCTGGCGGCCGTCTCGATCATGGCCTCGCAGAACGACCCGAAGCAGCCGCTCAGCATGACGCTGATGGGTGGGCCGATCGACTCTCGCCGCAACCCCACCGCCGTGAACGAGCTGGCCACCGGCAAGCCCTTCTCCTGGTTCGAGCGCACCGTCATCCAGCGCGTGCCCGGCCGCTATCCGGGGGCTGGCCGTCGGGTGTATCCGGGCTTTTTGCAGCACGCCGGCTTCATCACGATGAATCCGGGCCGCCATGCCCAGTCGCACTGGGACTTCTACCTGAATCTGGTGCGCGGCGACATGGAGGATGCCGAGACCCATCGGGCTTTCTACAACGAATACAACGCCGTGCTCGACCTCTCGGCCGAGTTCTATCTGGAGACGATCCGCACCGTCTTCCAGGATCATGCCCTGCCCGAGGGCACCTGGAACGTGCCCTTCGAAGGAGAAACCGTCAACATCCGCCCCGAAGACATCAGGAAAACGGCCCTGATGACCGTCGAGGGCGAGCTGGACGACATCTCGGGCGTGGGCCAGACCTCGGTGGCGCATGAGCTGTGCAGCAGTCTGCCCAAGTCGATGCACGTCACCGAAATCGTCGAAGGCGCCGGCCACTACGGCATCTTCAGCGGCCGGCGCTGGCGGCGGATGGTGTACCCGAAGATCCGCAGCTTCATCGCCAGATACGAGAAACAGGCTCAGCAGAAGGCGGAGAAGGCCGAGAAGGAAGACGGGGTGACAGGCCACCGTGCAGCGAGCAGCCGCCCGACGGAACGGATCGCTGCGGACAGGATCGACGGCAAGGCCACCAAAGCCGTCCCCATCGCCGGTAAGCCTCCCACCGACAAGGCCGCTGCCGGCAAGCCTGCGGCTGACAGGCCCGCTGCCGACAAGGCCGTTACTGGCAAGGCAGCCTCGGTCTGAGCCTCCTCACGGGCCCGGCTGGACGGCCGGGTTCCCGCACGGGACAATACGAGTTTTCCGACACCCGAACGCCGAGCAGTTCCACGCTGATGTCGCGCCCCCGAAACGGGGCTTGCTCAGCCTATCCCTGGCGCGTGTCCTGAACTTATTCGCCTGATGTCCTCCTTGCCCATTCTCGCCCTGTCGCTGGCCGACCGCATCGACAGCGTGCTGCCGCAGACCCAATGCCAGCGCTGCGGCTTTGCCGACTGCCGGGGCTACGCCGAGGCACTGGCCCGTGGCGACAGCGAGATCAACCGCTGCCCACCCGGCAGCGACGCCACCATTGCCTCGCTCGCCCGGCTGCTGGACCGGCCCGTGCGCCCACTGGCCGACGACCTGAGCCCGATGCCGGCCCGCCAGATCGTGCGTATCGACCCCGAGCACTGCATCGGCTGCACGAAGTGCATCCGCGCCTGTCCGGTCGATGCCATCGTCGGCGCCTCCCGTTTCCAGCACCAGGTGCTGACCGACCGGTGCACCGGCTGCGAGCTGTGCCTACCCCCCTGCCCCACCGACTGCATCGAGGTCGTCGTGCTCGCCAGCGACTGGCAAGCTGCTGACGCCACCCGGGGCCGACGCCTGCATCAGCAACGTGACCGGCGCCAGATGCGTGAGCAGGCCCGCGAACGGGCCACCCGTCTCCCGTACCCACCGGCCAGCGCCCCGGCCACAACCACAGTAGGCGCTACCACCGAGACCCCTGTCAACGCCGCCTCCGTGTCGGACACCCCTGCCGGCCCGACATCCCCTCCCGCGGCACCGGATCGAGCCCCCGACGTCGGCAGCCACCCGGGCGCCCGAGCCGCAGCCCCTGCGCCCGGCTCTGCCGCACCCCAACCCGCCGAGGCCGATCCGATGGCTGGCAGCCGTGACCCCCGCATCGCACTGGCTTCCCCCGACGAAAAAGCACGCCGCCTGGCGGCCATCCGCGCCAGAGTGGCCGCCACCAGGCGCCCGCCCAACACAGGACGCCCTGCATGAATCCGCAGAAACGACTGGCCATGTTCGAGCGCCTGTCGGCCGCCAACCCGTCGCCGCAGACCGAACTGGAATATGGCTCGCCCTATCAATTGCTGGCAGCCGTGCTGATGTCGGCTCAGGCCACGGACAAGGGCGTCAACATCGTGACGCGCAAGCTCTTTCCGATCGCTCCCACGCCCCAGGCGATGGTCGCATTGGGGGTGGAAGCCGTGACCGAACACATCAAGACGATCGGACTGTTCCGTACCAAGGCGAAGAACCTCGTGGCGATGAGCCAGATGCTGATCGACCTGCACGGCGGCGAAGTGCCGGATGACCGGGAAGCCCTCGAAGCCCTGCCGGGCGTGGGGCGCAAGACCGCCAATGTCGTGCTGAACACCGCGTTCGGCCACCCGACGATAGCGGTGGACACGCACATCTTCCGTGTCTCGAACCGCACGGGCCTTGCGCCAGGCAAGACGGTGAACGCGGTCGAGCAGAAACTGCTGAAGGTGGTGCCGAAGGACTATCTGCTGAACGCACACCACTGGCTGATCCTGCACGGGCGCTACATCTGCAAGGCGCGCACGCCCGAATGCTGGCACTGCCCGATCGCGGACCTGTGCGACTACAAGCCCAAGACGCTGCCACCGCCGCGGCGCTCGGTGCTGGATACGGCGGTGTAGGCTCGGGGGAGAGCGCCCCGGGGCTGGTGTCAGGAGGAAGGGTTACGACTTCGGGGGGCTCATGGTGTTGAAGCGCTCCCGATCTCGGAATTGGATGACTGGTTGATCTTGGCCGCCCGCTCCATTACCCATTAAACTGCCTCTCCAGCCACAGGCCCAACCTCTCGCATCAGGCACACACGCATCCCATGCTTTTCAACCCATCCGTCGCCGATGTCCGCCGCTACTTCTGCACTGTCTGGCAGAAGCACCAGCAGGGCCTGCCGCTCGAACCGCTCGAAACCGTGGCCATGATCTGGATCGGGCAGCACCCCGAATATCACGACGACCTGTCGGACGTGAACCGGGCGCTGGAGACCGAGTACAGCCCCGAGAGCGGTCGTACCAATCCATTCCTTCATCTGTCGATGCACCTGGCCATCAGCGAACAGCGAGCCATCGACCAGCCACGCGGCATCCGGCACTGCCTGGACGTACTGGAGCAGCAGCTGGGCAGCGCGCACGAGGCTGCCCATGTGGCCCAGGAATGCCTGGGTGAAGCGCTGTGGCTGTCGCAGCGGCACGGCCGACCGCTGGATGGCGCGGCCTATGTGGCGGCACTGCGCAAGCGGGCTGGATTGCCCGATGAGCCCTGAGCAGGTTCCTGACTCCCCTGCTCCCGGCTCCCTGACTCCCTGCCCCCCTTAGTCCCTGACTCCCGGCGCCCAGGCAGCCTGCCCCTCCCCTCTTGCCGGTCGGGGATTTCAGCGCTAAGATACACAAAAAACCCAACATGAACACACATCATGCGCACAAACATCGACATTGATGACGACCTGATGGCTGCGGCCATGAAGGGCGGGCACTTTCGCACCAAACGCGAGGCCGTCGAAGAAGGGCTGCGCCTGGTTGCACGACGAAACCATGCCCTCGAAGTGCTGAAGTGGGAGGGCCGTCTGCACTGGGATGACCAGCCCGCCACCCTGCCGGCGGAAACAGCCCCCATTCCCAACCGGGTGATGGAACCCCTGCCCTCTGCCGGCCCGGCCCGATCATGATCGTCGTCGACAGCAGCGTCTGGATCGACTTCTTTCGTGGCAGCCCCAAACCGGCCACCGACGCGCTGAAAACCCTGTTGCGCCGGGAACCCGAACAGCTGGTCGTGCCCGATCTGGTGCTGTACGAAGTGCTGCGCGGCTTTCGGCACGAGCGCGACTATCAGAACGCCCGCTACCTGCTGGAAGGCTTCATCGTCGAGGCCGCCTTCGACCCCGAGCTGGCCCGGCAGGCTGCCACCCACTACCGGACGATGGTGTCGGCCGGCTTCACGATCCGCAGCGCGCTCGACGTGATGATCGGCACCTTCTGCCTGCACCGCGACTACCTGCTGCTACACCAGGATCGCGATTTCGACACGATGCACCGGCTGCTGGGCCTGCGCGTGATGCGGGTGCAGCACACCTCATCGCCACCCGACGGGGCCTCCTGACCCTGACGCGAGGCTGCGCTAGGAGCTTGGGCGGTAGGAATCGCGAAGGCGAAAATCGGCCCCGCCGAGCACAGTTTGTGCCCGATTCGCCGCTCCATAGCCCGAGCCATGGGGCAAGAAGCGGGTGCAAAATGGGCCGGCGCGGCCGGTTTGCAGCCCGCGACTTTCCTGCCGCCCAAGCTCCTAGCCTTGCGTGGCCACCGACACATCCCGCGGATTCAGGGTGCGCAGCGCCTCGGGCGAGACCGCCACCAGAAAGCCCCGCTTGCCCCCATTGATGTAGATCCTCTCCAGGTCCCAGATCGTCCGCTCGACATGGACGGGCAGGACGGTCTTCGTGCCGAACGGGCTGGTGCCGCCCACCAGATAACCCGTCCACCGGTTCGCCTGCTTCGGATCGGCCGGCTCGATGTGCTTCATCCCCAGCTCGCGGGCCAGATTGCGCGTCGAGATCTGCCGGTCGCCGTGCATCAGCACGATCAGCCCCTTCTTCTGCTCGTTCTGCAGCACGATCGTTTTGATGACCTGGTGTTCGGACACGCCCAGGCTCTCGGCCGACTGGGTCGTACCGCCGTGCTCGACATAGGGGTAAAGATGCGGCTCGAAAGGGATCCTGTGCTCACGAAGGAAGCGGATAGCGGTGGTGACAGGGTAGTCGGGCTTGCTCATGGGTCGGGATTCCTCAGACGGGCCGGCACAGTCAGGGGCTGGGCATCCTTACTGTATCGAAAAAATGCCGGCCAGGCAGAGGTTCAGGCCCCGGGCCCAGCCCACCCGGGCATGGCGCAACGCGCCACCAGAAAATCGCTGAACGCACGCAGCCGCTTCGGCACGGGATGGCGCTGCACGCGAACCAGGCTGATGCTCAACGACGAAGCCTCCCAGGCCGGCAGCACCTGACGCAGCCGCCCTGTCTTGATGTCCTCACGGACATCCCAGCACTCACGCAGCGCAATCCCCATGCCGCCCACGCACCAGTCATGCAGGACATCCCCGTTGTCACTGCATGAGGCGGCATCGACGGTGATGAGCGCTTCACCATCCCGGCCACGCAGCTGCCAGCGGTTGTACAGCGTGCCCGGACAGGCAAAGACCAGGCAGGCATGATCCAGCAGCGCGGCCGGCGTCGCAGGCTCGCCATGACGGGCCAGATAATCGGGCGAGGCGACCAGGATGCGCCGGGCCGTCGTCAGGGGTCTTGCCACCAGCCGGGAATCAGCCAGCGGGCCCATCCGGACCGCCAGATCCAGATCACTGCCGAAGAGGTCCTGCACCTGATCCGACAGCCGAAGATCGAAACGGACACCAGGATGCAGCCGCCGGAAATCCTGAATGGCAGGGGCCACCCACCGGCGCCCGAAGGGCACGGGGGCCGTCATGCGGATCGTGCCCTGAAGCACCTGCCGGGCACCTGCGGCCATCGACTCGATCTCGTCCATCAGGCCCAGCACGCGCCGGACATGATCGGCCATCGCCCGCCCCTCATCCGTCAGCCGCACATGGCGGGTATTGCGCTCGAACAGGGTGACGCCAAGCGCCTGTTCCAGACGCCCCATCTGCTTGCTGACCGTCTTGGGCGAAAGATGCAGCGCACGGGCGGCCGCGGAAAAGCTGCCCGCTTCCATCACGCGGACAAATGCCGCCAGATCATCCAGATGTGGCCTTTTCATCGAACAGGGTGAAGGGAAAAGAAGGCGGGAAGCCCGGCAGGCCAGGCAAGCCAAGGTGCCAGTGCCAATGCCAGGTTCCAGGCAAGCATCAGGCACGAGCCCCCATGATGGCCGATACCGGGAAGTGTACCGGCCGATTTTCCACGTTCTGGCGCAAGTAATTCGCCATCAACGGCCGTTCACGACCGATGCATGCCAGAGCAACAATCGCGCCATTGCCGACCGCGGGACACGGTGTCCACCACCTGTCCCACCCTTTCCTGCCTCTTTCAGTCCTTCCCCCGCCCTTTCCAACCACCCTTTCGAGGAGTTTTCATGGCACGCATCCTGTTCGTTCTTACCAGCCACGACCGCAAGGGCAGCCCCGATGATGACAGCGCTGCACCCAGCGGTTTTTACCTCAGCGAGGTCAGCCATCCGTGGCAGGTCCTCAGCGAGGCAGGCCACAGCATCGACTTCGTCAGCCCCAAAGGCGGTAAAACACAGGTCGATGGCCTTGATCTGGCAGACCCCGTCAACGCAGCCTTCTGGCAGAACCCGGCGCTGAAGCACGCCACCGAGAATACCCTGGCCCCTTCTGCCGTCAGGGCCGAGGATTACGATGCGATCTACTACGCGGGCGGGCACGCCACCATGTGGGATTTTCCGGACGCGACGGACTTGGCCAGCCTTGCAGCCCGGATCTATGAAAACGGCGGTGTGGTTGCAGCCGTCTGTCATGGGCCTTCCGGCCTGATCAACATCCGCCTCTCGGACGGCTGCCATCTCGTGGACGGAAAACAGGTATCGGCCTTCACGAATGAGGAAGAAAAAGCCGTCGGCCTGCACGAAACCGTCCCCTTCCTGCTGGCCGACGCACTGCAAGCCCGTGGCGCACGGCACCAGGCAGCGCCCAACTTCCAGCCACTGGTCGTCGTCAGTGATCGCCTCGTGACCGGCCAGAACCCGGCCTCGGCCAAGGGCGTGGCGGAAGCCATGCTGCCTTTGCTTTGATTGGCTCCCCGAGCCGCACCTGAGGCCGCGTGGCGCTCCTCCACCGGCCTGGGACACCGAAACCAGGCAAGCCTTGCGCCGACGTACTCACCGATAGTGCCCGTGCTTTTCCAGAATCTCGATCTTGTAGCCATCCGGATCGAGGATGAAGAAGAAGCGGGCCAGCAAGGCACCATCGCGGCTGAACTCCTTCACCGGCAATGGTTCATGGCCCGCCGCCACCAGGGCCGCGTGCTTCTCGCGCACATCATCCACGGCAAAAGCCACGTGCCCATAACCGTCACCATGGGTGTAGGGCTCGTCTCGCCCCTTGTTCCACGTCAGCTCGATCTCGGCCTCGGTCTCGGCATTGCGCAGATACACCAGCGAAAAATCCTCGAAATCCAGCCGGTGAGACGGTTTCAGATCAAGCACTTCCTCATAGAAGCGCAGCGACGCATCCAGATCGCGGACACGAATCATCGTGTGCAAAAACTTCGGCATGCCGGTTCTCCTGGCAAACGGGTGATGAAAGGATCAGTTCAGACGTAGCGAGCGGGGTGCCCTGCCCTCACCCACCCACCAAACGCGGACGCTGACCGCGCCTTGGCACGCGGCTGAGGCAGACAGGCCGGCTGGGGTTGGGGTTGGGGTTGGGGCTGTGTCGGCGTTGATGTCGGTGTCGATCTCGATGCCGGTTCCTGTTCCAACGCCGCTCCCGCAGTCGGCGCCGGAACAGGAGCCTGTGCCTGCAACAGGCGCCCGGCCAGCTGCTCGCACTTGCGGTCAAGATAACGCAAACAGGTCACCCGCAGAAAGGAGGTGAAATTCTGGACGTCACCACGGCTTTGCAGAATTTCATCATGAAAGGTGACGATCAACGCATTGGTCGTCAAGCCCTCGTCACGAGCCATGCTGGCGAGCGTATCCCAGATGAAATTCTCCAGCCGGATGCTGGTCGACACACCCCGGATCCGCACGGTTCGCGTCCGCGACTCATACAGGATCGGATCGGCTGACACATAGAAATCGCACATGCTCCCTCCTGGCCAGAACGTGCCACGAGCCTGAAAGCCCGATGAAGACCACGCTCAAAGCGCCCGTTGCTTCATCTGTCGTTCAATGTATTCTGCCTGACGGATGGCCAGCGCGACGATCGTCAAGGTCGGGTTTTCGGCGGCGCCCGTCGTGAACTGACTTCCATCACTGATGAACAGGTTCGCGATGTCGTGCGTCTGCCCCCAGCGGTTGCAGACACCATCACGCGCCTTGTCGCTCATGCGAGCCGTACCCAGATTGTGCGTGGATGGATAGGGCGGCGTACGGAAAGTCCGGATGGCGCCGGCCGCCTGATACAGGCGCTCGGCCTGCCGGTAGGCATGCTCACGCATCGCCGTGTCGTTCGGATGATCATCGACATGGACATTGGCCACCGGCAGGCCGAAACGATCGTGCACGCCGGTGTTCAGCGTGACCCGGTTGCTCTCCCGCGGCATGTCCTCGCCCACGATCCAAAGGCCCGCCAGCTGGGTGTAATGATCCATCCACCAGCAGAAATCCTCACCCCAGGCGCCCGGATCCAGAAAGGCCGCCATGAACGGCAACCCCAGCGAAATGGTCTCCAGCTCGTAGCCACCCGCAAAGCCTCGACGCGGATCATGCCGGGCTTCATCCTGCACGATGCCCGCCATCACCGTCCCCCGGAACATGTGTACCGGCTCCCTGAACGCTGCATAGACCGAGCCCGTGGTGTGACGCATGTAATGTCGCCCCACCTGCCCGGAGGAGTTGGCCAGCCCATCACGAAACATTGCCGACTCGGACAGCAGCAACAGACGCGGTGTTTCGATGGCATTGCCCGCCAGGCAGACGACACGCGCCTTCTGACGCTGTTCCTGCCCCCTGGCATCCCGGTACAGAACGGCATTGACCTTGCCCTGCCGGTCGTGCTCGATGCGCGTCACCTGCGCTTCTGTCCGCAGATCCAGCAGACCAGTGTCCTCGGCTGCCGGAATTTCGGTATACAGCGTCGACCATTTCGCCCCGGTCTTGCACCCCTGAAAGCAGAAGCCCATCTGCAGGCACATGCCCCGACCATCCCGAACCCGGCTGTTGATCGCCATGTGCCCGGTGCTGATCTGCCGATAACCCAGCTTCTTCGCGCCGTGGTGCATCACCTTGAAATTATTGTTGCCCGGCAGCCCCGGTATACCGTGGGTGCGCGTCACCCCCATCCTGTTCTCGGCGCGATCATAGTAAGGCGCCAATTCATCCAGCCCGATCGGCCAGTCGAGAAGCGAGGCGTCCTTCAACTCGCCATAGACGCTGCGGGTTCTGAACTCATGCGCCTGAAAGCGCAGCGACGCCCCCGCCCAGTGCGTGGTGGTACCCCCCACCGTCTTGCAGATCCAGGCCGGCAGTGCCGGAAAATCCTTCGCCACGCGCCAGCTCCCCGAGGCCGTTCTGGGATCGGCCCAGGCCAGCTGATCGAAGGAAGGCCACTCGTCCTGCACGAAACTGGCCGGGGACTCACGCCTGCCAGTCTCGAACAGCACGACCTTGATGCCCCGCTGGCACAACTCGTTGGCCAGGGTTCCACCACCAGCCCCCGAACCGATCACCACCACCACCGAATCATCCGACAGATCGAAACGTGCCATGTCAGCCTCCGTACCGATGAAAAGCCAGGGATGACGAGAGAGTCGACAACGGGGCCGCCACTTGGCCTGTCTCCACCCCGCCCTCGGCCCCAGCCGCTGCGGCTACGGATGAGGTAAAGACTGAGGCTGCCGCTGCCTCTGCCTCTACCTCGACACCATGATGAGCTGCCTTACTGTCGACCTCGGACAGTGGCGGGCTTGCCTCGGCCGGTGGTGAGGGCAACCAGTCCAGATCCTGAAAGCCCCGCTTCAGATAGCCCCCCAGCTGCCATGACGAACCCGGATAGCCAAAGAGCGCAAAGCTCATCTCGTTGTTGTAGAGCGTGGTGATGCACTGGCTGCGCACCAGCTCGAAGAAGGGTCGACCCTCGATCGCTTTCGTACATCGCTGCTGGATGTCGGGGCTGGCCGACACGAAGTGCCCGCCCGCTGCCTTGTCCAGCGCCGTGATGCCCTCGGCCAACTGCTCCCGTGCCAGGGCATCGGCGCCTGCCTTTTCGTCCAGCGCCTTCACCAGCAAGGCATAGACCGCATCCGGCAACCGCCGATGCGGATACATCACCCGGCCCAGCGCCAGCAAGGTCCTGCCCTGTGGTTCGTTCAACGACTGCAACGGCAAGGCCCACACCAGCGACGGCGCCAGCAACGCCAGCGGGCTGCCGGCAGCCAGCGTACCCATCAGCATCCCGGATGTTTTCAGCCACGAGCGCCGGTCACGCCGCTCGATCCCCGACCCCGAGTTTCGGGCTGGCAGGATCTTCACCGGCGCCACGCGCCTGTCTGCAGATGGCATCATCTCCTCCTCCCTCGTCTTCCTGTTCTCTTGTGCTGATTCTAGGAAGTCCGACGATGAGCAGGGATATAGCCAGTTACCTACAGGGATTCCCCTATGCAGGAATGGGTTCAGTTCACTTGACAGGCGGTTGCAGCAGATCCAGTGCATCCACCTCCAGGATGGTCCCCAGCTTGCAGAGCACCAGCAGCGAGGGATTGCCGATGCCTCGCTCGATCTGGCTGACATAAGTGCGATCCACTTCCGAAGCAGGAAAAGCCGGTTTGCTCGTCAGCTCGGAAAGGGAGATCGAAGACAATAACTTATGGAATATCAAGGCACGGAATCAGAAGATTCCTGGCCTGGTATTCGAAGTGAGCGATGAAGGGAAGAAATATCTGCGTGACAACAGCTTCTGCACCGGAAAGTGGAAGCTGACTGCCGTAGACAATTTCACGGAGCCTGCTCAGATGATGGGGGAGACGATATCAAGGGTCAACTTCCGGCGGGTGATGGTGGATGCCGCAGGCTGGGCAGCATCAAAGGAGTTGGCGCAGCTCTTTCCCGGTGCCTTCCACAGCGTCGATGGTGAGCAGAAAAGTCAGGCTGTACTGGTACTTTCCAGCGATGGATGGGTTGACGGACGGGAGTTTCGCAGGTTCTGATCCATCTGCAGGGCGCGACAAGGTGTACACTTCCCCGTCATCACCCAGCCATCCGCCCCCATGTGCCTCGTCGCCCTCGCCTGGCAGCACCTGCCGGGCATGCCGCTGTGCCTGATCTCGAACCGGGATGAATTTCATGCCCGCCCGACGGCGGGGTTGGCGCCGTGGCAGCTCAACGAAGCAGCCCTCCCCCCGGCGCAGCAGCTCATCATCGGCGGCCGTGACCTGCAGTCGGGCGGCACCTGGCTGGGCGTCACGCCGGATGGACGCTGGGCGGTGCTGACCAATGTCCGGGACGCACGCGACCAGCGCCGATTCAGCACCTCACGCGGGGCACTGGTGACGGATTTTCTGGCCGGCGATCTCAGCCCGCTGGATTACCAGCAATGGCTGACCACCCGGCTGGATGACTATGCCGGCTTCAACCTGATCGTGGGCACGCCTGAGAGCGCCGTCTATCTGGGCAATGGCGGCCCAGCTTCCCGTTCACCGGAACTGCTCACGGCCGGCGTGCATGTGCTGTGCAACGGACAGAAAGCCGACCCCTGGGCCAAGAGCGAACGTATCCGGCAGCGCTTCACGCATGAGTTTCTCCCGCAGGCAGCCCAGACCCGGCCTGAAAGTGGCACGATCGCCCTGCACGAACAGGCACGACGGCTCGAACAACCGGCGTGGCACATTCTGGAAGACACCCTCCAGCAACCCGACGACCAGCTGCCCGACACGGGCCTGAGTCTGGACTGGGAACGTCTGCTGTCCTCCACCTTCATCCAGAGCGAGCATCACGGCTACGGCACACGTTGCTCGAACCTGCTGATGCTGTCCGAGGCGGGCACCTGGGATTTTTCGGAAAAAACGCAGCACGGCCCCGAGCGCGGCCTCGTGCGGCGTTGGTCCAACCACGGCCCTTGAACATGAAACCGGAAGAGCAACGCGCCTGTTTGGCCAGCACATCACCCATGCGCCAGCAGACAGGACGCACCTCAACCCATCGTCATGACGCTCGATCTGTACAGATCGACGTCCCAATTGCTGTACGCCAGTTCGGCCGGAATGCAAACCGCCTGGGAATTGCCATTCCTGAAGCGTTTCGTGGTGCGCGTCATGATGAACCACTCGCCTCGACGTAAGAATCGCTGCGCACATGCCAGCAAGCCGTTCCACGGATGCAAATACACGGATGTACATGCCGCGTTCTGAACTCAGGTGTATTCCCGGAACCCGCGATTCTCGATACCTGTCCACTGGGCGATCGTCTCGCCCATCGCCACCAGACGCGCCTTGTCGGCCTCGATCTCTTCCGGCAGGAACATGTTCCGGCCCAACGGCCTCACCACTTCGAGCGGGTACGTCAGATAGTTCCGGTTGCCCAGTTCAAGCGTCACTTCCACAAAATCCGGCGCCTTGATTCTGAGCCAGGTATAGGCAGACAGGTCAACAGGTTTTCGCTTCAGGATCCGGCCATGCCAGTGCCACTGTTTTTCCAGCGTGACAGTTCCATCCGCTGCCCGCTCGAACACATGATGGCAACGGACGTCATGGCGCAGATACAGGGGCAACAGCGGCAGCAGCATCAGGGGCAGATAGCGCACAACAGCCCAGAGCATCATGAAGCTTGCATACCGATCCCAGGCCGTGCCCACCATCCAGGTCAGCAGCATCATGATCACCCCGAAGCCACCCAACAGCATGGACAGCACGATCCACTTCGGCTTCAGCACAACCCGATGGCGCACACAGGGCATGCTCAACACCGCCCGCGCATCGTCCCCCCCATGTCAGACTAGTTGTCGCCCCGATAGGATCCACAATCAGGGGGTGAG
>JAUMZD010000053.1 GCA_030528325.1 Lautropia sp.
GGACAATGCCCGTGCGGCGCATCCGTGCGTGTATCGCCACGGCAGCTGCCATCAGGCCGAGACCTGCGACCTCGATGTCGCCGCGCTCATCGGCGCCCAGCCAGTGCCAGCGCTCGGGGGTGAGCAGGTGCCAGGCCCAGACCAGGACAAGGGCCAGGAGGCTGGCGCCGACGAGGCAGGCCAGGAGCGGCAGGCAGGCTGCCCAGCGGGCGGGACGAGGGGTGTCAGGCATCGGATGCGGCCGGTTCTTTCTGGTCGGCTGGTGCGGGCTGGTCGGTGGGACGGGCCTGTTGAAGGTCGCGCAGCATCGCCTCGCGCAGGATGGCGTTCAGGCGAGTCTGGTAACGGTCGCCGCCGGCCTTGAGCCAGTGGAGCACGTCGGCGTCGATTCGCACGGTGATCTGGGTCTTGGTTGGGCGGTAGAAGCGACCCCGAATGGCGTTGTCCCAGAATCCGTCGGGAGAAGGGGGGATGTCGCTGTAGTCGATCTCGCTGTCAGGGCGTTCGGCCAGGGCACGCAGCTCGGCTGCTCTGGCCTCGGTGATGGGCGGGATATCAGCCAAGGTTTTTCGCACGATGGTCATGGTAGTGCCTCCTTTCTGCGCGGGTTGCCAGGCGGGCGCTGATGATGCGGACGACCTCGATGCCTTCTTCGTCGTCCCATACGGTGTGCGCCACCAGGAGCACCACGGCGCCGTTGGTCTGACCCAGGGTCTGCCAGCGCGCTTCGCCGTTCTCGATCCGATCCTGCTGCATGATCCGAAACTCGTCGGAGAAGACCTGGGCTGCTTCTTCAAAGGAGATGCCATGCTTGCGGCGGTTGCTGTTGGCCTTGGCGTCATCCCATTCAAAGCAGCGGTAGTCCATGTGTGCTCCTGTCCGTATGGGCACTACTATAATGGATTCTTGTAGTTACGTCTGTGATGTTATGCCGGTGCTCCGGCACCGTTTGTCGGTGCCGGAAGAAGCGTGGGCGTCAATCAGCCAGTGATGCCCGCGCCTGGGTCTGCAAGATGTCGATCATGGCCTGGTCGAACTGGGGGCGAACGATCAGGGTTCGGCGGCCCATCCTGACGATGGCGCCGATAAGCAGGCAGGATCAGGCAACCCTTGTCGCGGCTGGGAACGGGATGACCTTGCTGGCATCGCCGGCCTCCCATGCGTCCAGCAGGTCGGCCCAGTGCTGCATCATCCTTGCGCGGTCTTCCTCGTGGCGGGCGTGGTTGTAGGCGCGCCTGACCGCGTTGGCGTCCTGGTGTGCCAGCTGTCGCTCGATCCAGTCAGAGTTGTAGCCCATCTCGTGCAGCAGGGTGCTGCCGGTGGTGCGGATGGCATGAGGGCTGAAGCGCCCTTGCCAGCCAAGATCCCTGAGCATGAAGTTGAATGTGGTACGCCTCATGTGAGAGCTGCTGTCCCCATGTTTGGGGAAACAGTAGACTGAGCGTCCGTTGAGTCGTTTCAGGCTTTGGAGGGCAAGAACGCCTTGGCGGGGCAGGAACACCGTGTGATCCCTCTTCATCTTCATTTGGGCGGCCGGGATCGTCCAGACACCGGTCTCAAGGTCCATGTCTTGCCATCGGGCCGTTGCCGCTTCATTTGGACGACAGAGCGCCCACCAGGCCAGCCTGAAGGCGATGTGAGTTTCCTGCCTGCATCCGTGGGCGGCAACGTCTCGCAGCAACTGACCTATCTCGGAAGGCTTGAGGGCTGGCTTGTGCTCGGGAGGGGGGGCGGGAAGCGCACTCTTCCAGCGCAGCACAGGGTTGGAGTCAATCAGGAAGAGTTCTGCCGCGTACTCGAACACGCTTCGGGTCAACTGCCGTGCCACGAGTGCTGCTTTTGGGCCGCGCTGGCTGGAGATGTCTTGCAGAAGTTGAAGGATGGCCGGGGAGGTGATCTGCCTGATGGGCACCGAGCCGATTCGAGGAAAGACGGCCCGGTTCAGAACGCCCATGTTGTGAGCATGAGTGCTGTCAGCCCATCGCTGGAGCGAGGCCCACTGAAGGGCGACGCTCTCGAACGTGGTTTGGGCATCGACCAGACGTGCGATGCGGCGGGCTTGCCTGTGTGCGACAGGGCTGATGCCTTGCTGTACCAGCAGGCGGGCCTTTCTGAGTTCGTCGCGCGCTTCTGCCAGTGTCAGGGATCCTCCCGCGATTCGGAGCATCCTGTCTTCATCGCTCTCGCGGGCTGGCGGTTTGTCGCATAGCTCGCCCAGCGTGTACATGCTTTCTTTGCCGTTCAAGACGAACCGATAGCGCCAGATCTTGCTGCCGTTTGGTTTGACTTCCAGGTGCATGCCATCTCCGTCGCGGAGCTTGTATGCTTTGTCCTTGGGCTTGGCGTTCTTGCACTGTAGGGTGTTCAGCTTCATGTTGACTTGAGGGGGTGACGGGGGGGGACGGGTATGGCCAAGCATACCCGTTTACGTACCCGTTTTTTTTCCCGTCATGGCAGATGGCGGAACCCGTCCTTGGGTGGAAGTGTTGTATAAAAATCAATGGGTTATGGGTGGGTTCTGAATTGGTTTATACGGTCGAATTCCCGGGGTTACGTTTATAAGGACTATGTCTGACCGTCCGGCCGTGTCCTGATGGCCAGGCGCCTGGGAGCTTGGGCGGCAGGAAAGTCGCGGGCTGCAAACCGGCTGCGCCGGCCCATGTTGCACCCGCTTCTTGCCCCATAGCTCGGGCTATGGGGCGGCGAAAATCGCCCCCTGTTTCCGACCCGGGTCGATGCCTGCACCCACGACCGATGTGACGATGCCGAGGCCCGCAGCCACCCGACGGTGGCGCGGGCCTCTGTCGTGTGACGAGTAAAATCAGCATTCTTGTTCCATTTTCCGGGATGACAGATTCATGAACACTGCCGTTTCCACTGCCGCCGTATCCGATCTGCCGCCGCTGTTGCAGGACATCTTCAGACGCGCTGCCGCGACGCCGAAGAACATCGTGCTGTGCGAAGGGGATGACCCGCGCGTCCTAGGGGCTGGCGTCGAAGCGCATCGTCTGGGCATTGCCCGGATCACGGTCGTGGGGCCCGAGGCTGCCGTGCGTCAGTGCGCCGCGCAGGAAGGCTTGTCGCTGGAAGGCATCACGCTGATCGATCCGGACACGCATGCCGACACCGATTCGCTGTTGCAGTGTCTGGTCGAGCGGCGTCAGCACAAGGGCATGACGCCGGAGAAGGCGGCCGTCGAAATCCGCAAGCCGCTGGTCTTTGCCAACATGTTGCTGGCCGAAGGGAAGGTGGACGGATCGGTGGCAGGAGCCGTGCATACCACGGCCGACGTGGTGCGCACGGCGATCCAGCTGGTGGGTACGGCCGAAGGTGCCTCGCTCGTGTCGAGCTTCTTCCTGATGGTGCTCGACAAGCCGCATCATCCGGTTCAGGGCGGGATGATCTTCAGCGATTGCGGGCTGGTGATCGATCCGACGGCCGAGGAGTTGTCGCAGATCGCGAAGGCTGCCTCGGTCAGCGCGACCCAGCTGCTGGGCGAGGAGCCCCGCGTGGCGATGCTGTCCTTTTCGACCGCGGGCAGTGGTGGCAAGAACCCGATGGTGGAGAAGGTGCAGCAGGCAACCCGTCTGCTGAAGGAGGCGGCCCCCGATCTGAAGGTCGATGGCGAGCTGCAGCTGGATGCGGCACTGGTGCCGTCGATCGCCGAGCGGAAGCTGCCGGAGTCGCAGCTGAAGGGGCGGGCCAACGTGCTGGTGTTCCCTGATCTGAATGCCGGCAACATCGGCTACAAGCTGGCCGAGCGCATCGGTGGTGTGCGGGCGGTGGGGCCGCTGCTGCAGGGGCTGGCCCGTCCGGCGAACGACCTGTCACGCGGGGCGGCGAAGGCCGACATCGTCAACACCATCGCGGTGACGGCCTTGCAGGCCTGAGCCGGGCCGGCCCGCTGAATCCGTTCAGGATCCGGCGGGTCTGGTGCCTTGTTCAGCGCCCCCTATCGCCCCCGTGGGTGCGCGAGCCGTGACAGCAGCGCCTGGAAGGTGGCGGTGTGCAGCAGCTTGTCGGGTTCGATGGCCAGATGCTGCGTGTAGAAGGGCGAGAGGTCGAGCCCCAGGCCAAGGCCCAGCACCTGGATGCCGTTCTGCTGGGCCTGCTGGATGGTGGCTTTCAGGTGACTGTCCAGATAATGGGGGTCGTGGCTTTGCTGGGTGGCGGCTTCCATCGGGCAGCCATCCGAGATCACCATCAGGATGGGGCGGCTGACCGGACGAGCCAGCAGGCGTTCGCTGGCCCAGCTGACGGCTTCCCCATCCAGACCTTCCCGGTACAGATCCTGCTTCAGCAGGCTGGCAAAGGCCGGGCGTGCCCGCTGCCAGCGCTGGTCGAAGGGCTTGAAGACGAGGTGCTGACGTTCCGCCAGCCGGCCCGGCCAGGGCGGCTGGCCTTCCCGCAGCCATTGGGCGCGAGCCTTGCCGCCATGCCATGAGGCGGTGGTGAAACCCAGCACTTCAAAGGGAATCTGCGCCATGCCGGTGATGCGCGCCCAGAGTTCGACGAAAAGAGCGAGCGATTCGGCATGTGCCTTCATCGAACCGGAGCAATCGAGCAGCAGGCTGATGGCGCCGTCAGGTCGGGGGGGATGAGCCTCCTGCCTGAAAAGGCGCCGCTCCAGTGGCGACGTGACGAGACGGGTGAGTTGACGCCCGTCGAGCCGGCCGCTTTCCTGCTGGAACGCCCAGTCGGCCTCGACGGGGCGCGAGAGCAGGGCGCTCAACTGGCGTGCCAGACGGCCTACCGGCGCGGACAGCAGGTGCAGACGCTGGTCGAGGTGTGTTCGGTACTCGTCGAGCAGCGCGGCCCGAACCCGTGAGGCAGCTGACAGTTCCTGGTCGAATTGTCGGGTGAAGATGCGGTAGCGGCCCTGCTGGGCTTCCCAGCTTCGGCTCTCGCCGGTGGCGGCCACCGGCAGCGCGGTGTCCACGGCCGGGTCGTCGTCCAGCCAGAGGAAAAAGGTGTGGTTGCGTGGCGGGCTTCGGTCGGCGGGAAAGCGCTGGGCCTCGGCCTGGGCGTCATGGATCAGATCGGCCACGGTCTGGGCGAGGCGGGCCGAGGCGGGTGAGAACAGGGCTGGCTGAAGGCGGTGGCGCGACATCTGGTAGAGATCGTCACCGAGGATCGGGTGCAGGCCGGCGCGTGTCGCTTCCATCGTGTCGATGACGGCTTCGAGCGAGGGCTGGCGGTTCAGGCGCGACCAGACCATCTGGCTGACACTGAACAGCAGCAGGCCCAGGTGGGATTCGATCAGGGGCGACTCGTGATAGGCGATGGTCCAGTGCTCGAAATGCTGGTGCAGGTTGTGCTTCAGGCCGGGCCAGGTGTCCGGGGCGAGCGATTCGACCCGCAGTTGCTCGAACCATTCGTAGAGCGTGCGGGCCAGCGTGGCACTGGGGGCATGGGCCTCATGGATGGCGGGGCTGCCGAAGAGCTGGCGCAGGCCCAGCCCATCGGCGACGGCCCGGTAGGTGGGCAGCCCGTGGTAGCCGTCGGTGCGCAGGTGTGGCGCCGTCCAGGGCAGTGGTGTGCCGTCGGCGCGCCGGGCATGGCGGCCGCGAAAGCTCAGCCGGCCGTCACCGCTGATGGCCCGAAGGACGGCGGCGGTCAGCCCTTCGAGCTGCTGCTGCCGGTGAGCGCGGCGCTGGGGCGAGGCTGCCAGCTCGGCGGCCAGGGTGGCATCGGCCCAGGGCAACGGGGGCGTGGCGCGTGCGGACATGGGCGGGCCTCAGGCGCTGCCGGGGGGCAGCGGGGCTGCCAGCGGGTCGTGCGCGAAGGATTCGGCCAGTTCGGTATCGAAGCAGCGCTGGTAATATTCGGCCACCACCGGACGCTCCTCGGTCTCGCACTTGTTCAGGAAGCTGTAACGGAAGGCATCGGCCGGATTCGGGAAGAAGCTGAGGTTCTCGGCCCAGGTCAGCACGGTGCGCGGCGACATCAGCGTGGACAGGTCGCCGTGGGCGAAGCCCTGGCGCGTGAGGTTCGCCATGGCCACCATCTGCCGTGCCAGCTTCTCGCCAGCCTCGTCCTGCAGCTGCGGGGCGTGGGCGCGGATGATGGACACCTCGACATCGGGGGGCAGGTAGTTGAGCTGGGCGACCAGATTCCAGCGGTCGAGCTGGGCGTGGTTCAGGCGCTGCACGCCGTGATACAGCCCGAGGCTGTTGCCCTGGCCCACGGTATTGGCGGTGGCAAAGAGCCGGAAGGCCGGGTGCGGCTCGATCACCCGGTTCTGTTCGAGCAGCGTGAACTGCCCATCCTTTTCCAGCAGGCGCTGGATGACGAACATCACGTCCGGGCGGCCGGCATCGTATTCGTCGAAGAGCAGCGCGATCGGGCGTTGCAGGGCCCAGGGGATGATGCCCTCCTGGAAGGTGGTCACCTGCTGGCCGTCCTGGATCACGATACCATCCTTGCCGACCAGATCGAGGCGGCTGATGTGGCCATCGAGGTTCACCCGCATGCAGGGCCAGTTCAGCCGTGCTGCCACCTGTTCGACATGGGTGGATTTGCCGGTGCCATGAAGGCCCTGGATCAGCACCCGGCGGTTGTGCTGGAAGCCGGCCAGCAGGGCCAGCGTGACGGCGGGGTCGAAATGGTAGCGTTCATCCACGGCCGGGGTGAGCGGGGAGGCTTCGGTGAAGGCATCCACCCACAGGTCGCTGTCGAGACCGAATGCTTCACGGACGGCGATGCGGTGCATGGGCACCGGGGTGTCAGGGGGCTCGAACGACATGGGGTCTCCTTGCTGAGAGGTGCCGCGCTGCCGGTGCCCTGGCAGGGCAGTATCGGGGGTTGCGGCCGGCGTGGGCCGAGGGCAATTCCTGATCCCGTCCGATGTTGACAGGCGGGTCATATCAAATAGAATTTTATCAAAAAACGGAACCAATCATTCCATTTTTTGTATTTTCTAGGAATGCGGCGTCCGCGTGGACTTGTTCAGAGTATCCCTAGGAGCTTGGGCGGCAGGAAAGTCGCGGGCTGCAAACCGGCCGCGCCGGCCCATGTTGCACCCGCTTCTTGCCCCATGGCACCGGCTATGGGACGGCGAATCGGGCACAAACTGCGCTCGGCGGGGCCGGTTTTCGCCGTCGCGATTCCTACCGCCCAAGCTCCTAGGTACCGATTCAACTTTTGCGGGGTTCAATCTCATCATGTCTTCCCATCCCCAACCCAAGGGCCATTCGGGGCCGATGAAGGTGCTCGGCGACTTGTTGCCTGGCTTCATGCTGTCGGCCATCATCGCGCTCGCCGCCAGTTTCGTCTCCAACCAGTATGGCGGCCCGAAATTCCTGTACGCGCTGCTGATCGGCGTGGCTTTCCATTTCCTGTCGGACAACGACCGCTGCAAGGCCGGCATCGAGTTTTCGGCCAAGAAGCTGGTGCGTTTCGGCGTCGCGCTGCTGGGGGCGAAGATCGTGCTGGCCGATGTCTCGGCGCTGGGCTTCTGGGGCATCATGGGTCTGGCGGGCGCGGTGGTGTTCACGATCTGCTTCGGGTTGCTGATGGCACGCGTGCTGAAGATCTCGCCGATGTTCGGTGTGCTCTCGGGTGGGGCAACCGGCATCTGCGGCATCTCGGCCGCCATGGCCATTTCGTCCACCATGCCCCAGAACGCCGACAATGAGCGATACACGCTGATGACGGCGATTGGTGTGGCGACGCTCTCGACGGTGGCCATGATCCTCTATCCGCTGTGGGTGACATGGCTCGGCATGTCGGTACCCGAAGCCGGGCTCTTCCTCGGCGGGGCCATCCATGACGTGGCACAGGTCGTGGGAGCGGGTAACATCATTTCCCCCGAGGTGGCGAAGTCGGCCTCGCTGGCGAAGATGTTCCGTGTGGCGATGCTGGTGCCGGTGGTGCTGGTGATGGCGATGCTGTTCCGCCAGGCCGTGATGGAATCGGCAGCAGCGGGAGGCAAGGTGGCCAAGCGACCCACGATCCTGCCGTTCTTTCTCGTCATGTTCATCGTGCTGGTCATCGTCAACAGTCTGGGCTGGGTGCCGGCGGTAGCCCAGAAGCTTGCCAGCGACCTGTCGGCCTGGGCGCTGGTGATCTCGATCTCGGCGCTGGGGGTGAAAACCTCGTTCGGCAAGATCGCCGAGCTGGGCTGGCGGCCGATCGTGCTGCTGGTGAGTGAAACATTGTTTGTGGCGGTGTTCATGACGCTCGTGGTGCTGGCCATGCGTGCCTGAACCTGCCCGTCAGGGGAGGGTGATGCATGGAGGATAGGGTCGGCAGTCGTCATGTGGGGGTGATGTGGCAGGCCCTGTTCGACCCCTTCCGTCATCAGGGAGATGGCCTGTCGCTGCAGGAAAGGGTGCGGCAGATGCTGGTGGCCGCCATTCTCGATGGGCTGCTGCCACCCCTTGCGTTTCTGCCTTCCACGCGTGAGCTGTCACAGGCGCTGGGCGTGTCGAGAAACACGGTCATCATCGTCTACCAGCGCCTCTGCGACGAGGGCTATCTGGTGCCACGGGCGCGCGAAGGCTATTTCGTGGCGGCCGAGATCCCATCGGCGCACTGGCCCGACGTCCGTCACCAGGCCTCTCCCACTGCCGCCGCAGTCGTGCCGGACGACCGTGATCGGCGGCCCGACTGGTCACGACGCCTTCGCCTGCCGCCTTCGGCGCAGCGCAACATCCAGAAGCGGACGGATTGGCGCCGCTATCCCTATCCCTTCCTCTACGGCCAGTTCGATGCGGGCAGTTTCCCGATGGCCGACTGGCGCCATTGCTGTCTGCGCACCCTCAGTGCGCTGGAGGTGAACGAGTGGGGACATGACATGTTCCTGAAGGATGATCCCTTGCTGATCCGTCAGGTCAAGACGCGCCTGCTGCCCCAGCGCGGCATCCAGGCCGGTGAGGAGAACATCCTGATGACGGTGGGCTCCCAGCATGGTCTGTACCTGCTGGCCGATCTGCTGATGGATCGGCAAAGCCGGGTAGCCATCGAGGAGCCCGGTTACCCGGATGCGCGCAACATCTTCCTGCGTCGCCGGGCCACGCTCGTCGGCGTGCCCGTCGACCGTGATGGCATGATGCTGGATGCGGCGCTTCAGGATTGTGACTATGTCCATGTCACGCCCAGTCATCAGTGCCCGACGACCGTCACGATGCCGATCGAGCGGCGGCTGGCGCTGCTCGACGCGGCCGTGCGTCACGATTTCGTGATGATCGAGGATGACTACGAATCCGAGAACAACTGGCAGGGCGAGCCGATGCCGGCGCTGAAGTCGCTCGACCGCCATGATCGCGTCATCTATCTGGGCAGTTTCTCGAAGAGTTTTGCACCGGGGCTGCGGCTGGGCTACGTGGTGGGCCCCGAGCCCCTGATCGCCGAGCTGCGGGCGATGCGTCGCCTGAACCTGCGTCACCCCAACACCTTCATGCAGCGCTCGCTGGCCATGTTCCTCGCGATGGGGCATTACCACCGCCTGCAACGGCGCCTGTCGGACGTGCACGCCGAGCGGGCCGAGACGCTGATGCAGGCGATGGTTCGCCACCTGCCCGCCTTTCAGGTCGTGCCCAGCAAGGGGGGATCGGCGGTCTGGGTGTCGGGGCCGCCCGGTTTCGATGCCGGCCGGCTGGCCCGTGAAGCCGAGCAGGCCGGGGTGCTGATCGAGGCCGGGGACGTGTTTTTCCGGGCAGCCCCGCAACCCTGTCCGCATTTCCGGCTGGGCTTCACGTCCATCCAGGCGCGGGAGATCGAGCCGGGCATCCGGCAGCTGGCCGACGTCGTCCGCTCGCTCGGCTGAACAGGCCGATGCCGGCTGCTGGCTTTCGCATCGCCCGGGCGAGCGGATGGGGGCGTTCTCATCCGTGATTTCCCTATGATTCCACCCGGTGGTACCAACGAAAGTACCAGACTGGTACTAAAAGTCGTGGAGGGGATTCCTTAGTCTTTCGTCATGGCGTGACATGGCTCCTGTGGGCGATGTCATCGACCCGACGACTGACTCAATCCATGACGACACGAGGAGACCACCCATGAGCAGCACACCTGATGTGGATTTTCTGAAGGCTTTCAACAAGGCCTGGAACGATCACGACATCGAAGCACTGATGAGTTTCATGGCCGATGACTGCGCCTTCCACGCCGTGGGCGGTCCCGAGCTGCTGGGCAAGAGTTTCGTGGGCCGGGAGCAGGTTCGTGAAGGTTTTCAGCTGGCCTGGCAGAACTTCCCGGATGCGGCCTGGCTCGACGGCGACCATTTCGTGGTCGGGGATCGTGGTGTGTCCGAATCCACCTTCGTCGGCACCAAGGCCGATGGCACGCGCATCGAGGCCCGGATGGTGGACGTATTCACGTTCAAGGATGGCAAGATCGCCGTGAAGAACGCTTTCCGCAAGGATCGTCCGGCTTTCCCTGCCGGTTGAGATCCGGCAGGCGCGCACCGGGCCCCGCACGCCGGGCCAGCGCCGGGTGCGTGCCGCCGCCGGGGCGGATCACGGTTCGCCCCGATGATGATGCAGTCCTGCATGGTGATGTCGAGCGGACCGAGGTCCGTTGTTCCAACCAGCCACGTTCTCTGATCATGGATACTGCCCTGAAGTATGCCGCCCCTTCTGCTCCGGATGCCGCGTCGGGCAAGGCGACCGGTGCGATGGATCGTTACGACCCTGCCTATGACCCGCTGGTGCAGGCCACGCCCGGCCGGGGCAGGGATTACGCGCCTACCTACTGGATCGGCACGGCTGGCGAGCCGCCGGAAGATGACGGGCCCATCGACAGCGATCGCGACTGTGACGTGGTCATCGTCGGCTCCGGCTTCACCGGGCTGACGGCAGCCATCGCGCTGGCCCGCGATCATGGCATCAAGGCGACGGTACTGGAGGCCAATCGCAGCAGCTGGGGCTGCAGTACCCGCAACGGCGGACAGGCGCAGTGTGCCTCCGGCCGTCTGAAGCGCTCGCAGTGGATCGCGCGCTGGGGCCTGGACACGGCGTTGAAGATGCACGAGGAGTGCCTGGATGCGATGAGCTACTTCAAGGAGATGATCGCCGACATCGACTGTGATCCGCAGCCGGGGGGCCATCTCTACATCGCGCACAAGTCTTCGATCATGCCGGTGCTGGAAAAGGAGGCGAAGCTGCTGCGCGAGACTTTTGGCTACGATGCGAAGATCCTCGATGCCGACACGGTTCGCGGCCAGTACGTGAACGACCATGAAGCGGCTGGTGCCATGCACGAGCCGGAAGGCATCGGCATTCATGCGGGCAAGCTCGCTTTTGGCTACCTGAAGAAGGCAAGGGCCCTGGGCGTGAAGGTGCATCCGGCCAGTCCGGTGACGGGCTGGAAAACCGTCGGTGGCGTTCACCATCTGCAGACGCCGGGTGGCGTGGTTCGTGCGAAGTCGGTGGGGCTGGCAACCGGCGGCTATACCTCACAGACCCTGCATCCCGAGTTGAAGAACAGGCTGCTGCCGATTCTGTCGAATTCGATCGTGACACGCCCGCTGTCGCCCGCCGAGATCGAGGCTTGCGGCTTTCATACGCATCAGGTGCTGACCGATACGCGGGTTCTTCGCCATTATTACCGGCTGATGCCCGATGGCCGTGTCCAGATCGGCAGTCGCAGCGCGATCACCGGACGCGATGCGCCACACAAGAAATATGAGGATCTGCTGATACAGAGCCTGTACCGGAAATTCCCGTCGCTCAGGGGCATCCAGATCGATTATTCGTGGTGGGGCTGGGTGGACGTCAGCCATGACATGATGCCGCGGATCTTTCAGCCGGATCCTTCCCAATCGGTTTATTATGCGTTGGGATATGGCGGCAACGGGGTCATGTATTCGGCCCAGGCCGGCCGGCGTCTTGCGCAGTGGATTGCCGGTGAGACAGCTTCGCTTGCCTTGCCGATCTTTGAATCGAAACTGCCTTATCCAAACATTCGGGAATGCGTCACCTCGGAAATGTTTGCGCCTTTCCGTCGCTTCGGGCAACGATTCCTGTATCGTTGGTATCACCTGAAGGATGAGGTGCTGTAGGGAAATGCCGAGCAGGTTCCGTGAGGCGGCGCGCCCGCCACGGGATGCAGGACTGGGCAGAATTCGAAAAACGACCGACATCGGTCAGAACGACATCCAGCCGGCCTGGCCGGACAACACAGACACAAGGAGACATTCAGATGAGGACATTCAAGAAACTGGGCCTTTCCGTGGTTGCGCTAAGCCTGCTGGGCCTGTCGGCCGGCGTATCGGCAAAAACCTTCAAGATGGCGATCGGCGATGCACAGGGCGGCACCCAGTGGGAGCTGGCCACGACTTTCAAGAAGGCTTTCGAGGAGGAAACGGGTGGCAAGCACAAGGTCAGCCTTTTCCCCAACGGGCAGCTCGGCAGTGAAGAGGACACGGTCAACAATGCGGCGATGGGCACCCTCGATTTTTCGCTGCTGGCCGTCAACAACCTGACGCCGTTCTCGCCGACGGTGGGCGTGCTGACCCTGCCCTACGTGATCCGCAGTGTGGAAGAGGCCCGCACGCTGGTGGAAGGGGACATCGGCAAGGAGCTGGTCGAGAACACGGTGCGTGACGCCAATGTCCGCATCGTCGGCTGGGCCTTCTCGGGCTTCCGGGTACTGACCAATTCCAAGAAACCGGTCTCGAAGCTGTCGGATCTGAAGGGCCTGGTGATCCGTGTACCGAAGAACGAGATCATGATCGAGACCTACAAGGCCTGGGGCATCAATCCGACGCCGATGGCCTGGTCGGAAACCTTCACCGCGTTGCAGCAGCGGGTGGTCGACGGACAGGACAATCCGTACATCACGGTCGCGGCCATGAAGTTCAACGAGGTCCAGAAGTACATCACGCCGATCAAGTACGTGTTCTCGCTGGAGCCGCTGGTGGTGTCGGAGTCGCTGTTCAAGCGCCAGAAGCCGGACGTGCAGAACGCGATCCTGGCCGCCGGCAAGAAGGCAACCGCCCACAGCTTCCAGTACCTGATCGACTCCGAGGAGAAGATCAAGGCCGACCTGGTTGCCAAGGGCATGGAGATCGTCGAGCCGGCCGATGGCGAGAAGGAGTGGATCGAGAAGGCCACGACCGCCGTGTGGCCGAAGTTCTACGACAGCGTGGGCGGCAAGGACAAGGTCGACGCCACCCAGAAGGCTCTGGGCCGCTGATCGCGGTATCTCCCGGGGGGCCTCCTGCCTGATGCACCATCGCCGGACGGCAGGATCCGGCCCTCACGTCCAACACGCCTCGTACCCGGCCAGGGCCGGGCAGTCGGGGGCAGGGAGGTATCCGCCCGCTTCGGGGAACGGGTGGTACCTCCCGCTTTGCAAGAGGGAGCGCCGTCGCCATGGCAAAAAAAATCTGGTCGATGCTGGACAAGGTCGAGGAGCTTTTCTGCTCCCTGATGCTGGTCGGTTTCATTTCGCTGCTGTTCGCACAGATCATCTGCCGGCAGTTCTTTCATTACAGCATCCCGTGGGGGGATGAGCTGGCCACGCACATGTTCGTCTGGTTTGCCTATTTTGGTGCTGTCGTGGCGGCCAAGATGTCGGCGCACAACCGGGTGAGTTTCCAGTTCCGGTTCTTCCCGCCCATCGTGAAGAAGGTCAGTGAAGCAGTCGCCGACCTGATCTGGGTGGGTTTCAACCTGTACTTCGCCTGGCTGGCCTACGATTTCATCTTCAACCGGATGAACAAGTTCTGGACATCGCAGACGACCGGTCTGCCGATGAGTTATTTCTACATGGTGCTGCCCATCGCCTTCGTGCTGATGTCGGTACGGATCCTGATCAACAATTACCGGAGCCTGGTGTTGGGTGAGACGCTTGTCGATCCCGAGCAGGCCGAGATCGACAAGCTGGCGCATGGCGGCAGTGCCGGAAGCACGGGGGGCTGAACGATGGAAATGATGGAAGATCATCTGATCACGGTTCTGTTCGGCGCCTTCCTGGTTCTGATGGTGCTGGGTGCACCGATCACCGTCTCACTGGCGGTGGCGGCCCTGGCCTCCTATCTGATCCTGGACATGGATCCGGTGGCCATGGTGCAGATCGCCTACACCTCGGTGGGGAGCTTTCCGCTGATGGCCTTGCCTGCCTTCGTGCTGGCCGGGGCCCTGATGGAGGCCGCCGGCATCTCGAAGCGACTGGTGGACATTGCCGAAGCACTGGCAGGGCCGATGACCGGTGGGCTCGGCATGGCAACGGTGCTGGCGTGCGTGTTCTTCGGGGCCATTTCCGGTTCCGGCCCGGCCACCACGGCGGCAGTCGGCATGCTGATGATCCCGGCCATGACGCATCGTGGCTATGAGAAGTCCTATGCGGGCGCGGTGACGGCTGCTTCCGGGGGCATCGGCATCATCATCCCGCCCTCCATCCCGATGGTGATCTTTGGCGTGTCGGCCATGGGCATGCAGATTCCCCCCGAGGCGATGGAGCTGCACGGTGAGTTTTCGAGCGTTTCGATTCCGAAGCTGTTCGTGGCCGGGGTGATTCCGGGTCTGGTCATGGCGACGGTGCTGATTCTGATGAACTATGTCATCTCGAAGCGGCGTGGCTACAAGGGATTGACCGAGCACTGGCGACTGGCCGATGTGCTGAGTGCGCTGGGCAAGGGCATCTGGTCACTGGCTGCGCCGTTCATCATTCTGGGTGGCATCTATACCGGCATGTTCACCCCGACCGAATCGGCGGTGGTGGCCATTGCCTACACGGTGCTGGTGGGGGTGCTGCTGCATCGTGAACTGACCTGGGGCAAGTTGCAGCATGCACTGGTGGCCACGACCTGGATCACCGGACGCGTGTTGCTGATCCTGTTTGCGGCGACGGTGTTCGGGCGTCAGCTGGTCGAGCAGGAGATCCCGGCTGAGCTGGCCAGTGGGCTGTTGAGCGTGACGGGGAACATTTATGCGGTCTGGGTCATTCTGATCGTGTTCCTGCTGTTCATCGGCATGTTCATGGAGACGCTGGCGGCCATCATGATCCTGGTGCCCGTGCTGATGCCGATCATGTACATGCTGGGCGCCGATCCGACGCATGTCGGCATCGTGCTGATCTGCGCGCTCTCGATCGGGTTCCAGACGCCACCGCTGGGTGAAAACCTGTTCGTGGCCTCGGGCATCAGTGGCATGACGGTCGAGAAGATCGTGGCGAAGGTGGTTCCCTTCACACTGATCTCGGTGCTCGCCCTGCTGATCATCGCCTTCATCCCCGAGCTGTCGCTCTGGTTGCCGCGGCTGGTGGGCTATCCATGAGCGTAAGCCTTTGGCGCGTGTGATGTCGTCCTTTCTTCACGCGACAGTTCTGTGATCGCGGCTGGCACGTTCGACGTGCTGGTGACAAGGGCGGCGATATCGGATGCGCCCTGCCGGGACGACCGGATACCGGCCGAGTCATCGAACAGGCGGGAGGTGCGATGGGTGCCTCCCGCCTTCCTGCCGATCACGCTCTAGTAAACATCACGGCGGTATCGCCCTTCGCGGATCAGTGCGTGAAGGATTTTTTCCGTGAGCAACCGCTTGAGCGTGGCATCGACGGCATCGCCCATGCCCTGACGGCTGCCGCAGACATGGATGGCGGCACCTGTATCCACCCATTCGCGCAGGCGCCCGGCCTGCTGTTCAAGCACATCCTGCACATAGCGCACTGGCTGGCCATCCCGGGAAAATACCCGGTCGACATGCGCCAGAACACCGCTGGCCTGCCAGGCATCGGTTTCATCACGGTAGAGCTGGTCATGGGCGGCCTGCCGTTCGCCAAAGATCAGCCAGCACGGGGCGGTGGATGAGGCCGTGAGCGTCGCACGTTCGCGAAGGTGGGCACGCAGACCCGCCATGCCCGAGCCATTGCCGATCAGGATCAGCGGGCGGTGTCGGTTCGGTTTCTGGTGAAAGCCGGGATTGGGCCGGATGGACAGATCGAGTGTGGCGCCCGGCATCAGTTCGGTGCATAACCATCCGGACACGAGCCCCGGGCTGCCATCGGCCCGTTTTTCCTCGCGTACGAGCAGATCCAGACGACCATCGGCCGGGATGGAGGCGATCGAGTATTCACGCGGTACGGGGCTTTCGCTGTCGTGCAGGATGCGGGCGATGTCGCCTGCTTCCCATGAAGGCAGTGGTTGCCCGTCTGCGGGTACCAGGCTGAGGTGATGGATCGGCTGGCCGACGAGGCTGCCGGTGTTCAGGCACTGGCGTGCCTGGAGCTGCCAGCGCTGCCAGGGGCCGGCGGCCGGCGGCGAGAGGGTGGCCGGATCGTCTGCCTCACGGGGTGTGCCGATCTGTGCCGTGGCGTTCGTGGATGCAAGGGGGTGGGTGCCGGTGGGGGCATGATCCGCAGCATCGGGCACGGTCAGTGCATCAAGCCGGGGGGATGCCTGGATGGCTGCCTCCCAGGCATCGAGGGCGTCGGCATCGAGACAGTCCACCTCGATCCGGTCGAAGAGCGGGCTTGCCCCATGCTCCTGAAGCCATTCGTCGAGCTGACGGCCGAAGCCACAGAAATTCATGTAACTGCGATCACCCAGTGCCAGCAGGCCGTATTGCAGCGAAGGCAGGTGCAGCCAGGAAGATTCGCCATCCTTCGGGGGCATCAGGTGTGCCGACATCACGGTATCGACGAAGATGGCGGCGTTGTCCGGTGCGTTGCCTTCGCCCGTGGTACTGACGACGAAAAGTGCCAGTGAGCCCTGTTTCAGCCTGTCGGCATCCAGGTCCTGCAGCGGGATGATCTGGCTGACCGGAATGCCGCGCTGACGCAGTTGCTGGGCGCTCCGGTGGGCGAGAGATTCGGCGCTGCCACTCTGGCTGGCATAGACCATCAATACACCGGGCTGCTGGGGTGCGGGGGTTGCCGGGGTTTCATGGGGCGTCGTCATGGTGGGGCTCGTCGGGGGTGTGGATGTGGCGGCAAACGTGGTGTTTGCCGGTTGTCCGTCAGTCTGCCGCATCGGGTCGTTACTCGGTGCCGTCCGTTGTTGCCGCTGCCGATGCTGGTGGCAGACCCACCAGCAGAGCAGCAGATAGACAGCGGTGGCTGCGGCTGCAGCGCCGAGACGCCAGGGTTCGACCGTCAACATGGGGGCAGGGCAATCGGTGTGATGGAACAGGGCGCAGCGCAGGAAAAAGCCCGCTCACGCGGGCTTTGCCTGAATGGGCGTGCCGGGATCAGGGCAACACTTCGAAAGTGCCCGAATAGGACAGGCGACGTTCCGTGGCCCTGGGATGGGAGGTCTTCTGATCCTTGTGCATGGCATGAATCCAGTACATGCCGGCGGCAGGCCACTGGAAGCTGACCTTGCCGGCTTCGTCGGTCACGGCCTTGATCTCGCCGGTGTCGTCACGATAGCGGCTGTTGCCGGGGACGGCAACGACTTCCAGGCCTTTCACGGGTTTGCCATCGACCGTGAAGGACAGGACGGAAGCCTCGTCGGCCACCCAGTCGTTCGGATGGGTGACGGGCACGTATTCCAGGCCCTTGCCGGCAGGGGGGCGTGTGTCCGGTTTGCCGACCGTGACGTAGGTTTCGACACGGCTGAAGCGCTCGGTCACTTCCAGCTTGTCGGCCTGGGCCGGCACTTCCTTCTCCAGTTCGGCGGCCTGACCGCGCCAGCGCTTGCGCTGTCCGTTGTCTTCCCAGCGTGCCATCAGTGCGTCGTTGATGATGGCGATCCGATAGGTGCCGCGCTGGGTCAGGTTCAGGTCGAAGACGCTGCGCAGCTTGCCCTGCTGCGTGTACCGGGGTGTCAGGTCGCTGCCATCGGGTGCCGTGACCTTCAGGTTGTCTAGCTGCAGCGGCGCATGGTTGAAGTGGAACAGGTCGTTCGAGACGGCGGCGTCGACCGTCACCCAGTCGGCCCGGGACAGGACGGTGCTGGAGGGCAGCAGCCAGACGTTGTGGGCGTGGACGGCCGTGGTGAGCAGGGTGCCACCCAGGGTGGCGGCGGCCAGCAGGGGGCGTGCAGCGAGGCGGGGATTCAGCATGGGCATGGCGTGTATCTCATCAGGGGAGGCAACCGGGAAAGAACAGGGTCTGTCCGGTCGGGGTCTTTCGGGAGCCAGGAGCGCCCGGGTGCCTGAAGCACCGGGCACCGCGATTCTGGCAACTGCGCATCGGGTGGCTCAGGGCTTGAGTGTCAGGCTGATGGCACCCAGCTCGCTGCTGCCCTGGGCCGTGATCGGCTGCTGGCCATCGGCCGGCGGCCACTGGAAGGGCAGGCTGACCAGTTCACGACCACCGTGCTCACGGGCGGCCTCGACCATCAGCTTGTACTGGCCATCGGCCAGTTTGGGCAGTTGTGTGCCACCGATCGTGACGCTGATCGTGTGCCTGCCGGCGGGGCGGGTGGCACCCGATACCCCGTCGATGGGCAGGTTCAGGTCGCGGCCGGCACGGCGCCACCACTGGCGCATGTCCTTCAGCCATTTCGAGCCGCGCTCTCCGCCTTCCCGGGCGGCATCCTGCTGATACCAGACGGCCAGCGTGCCGGGGACGGTGCGATCCCCGGCCTCGACCCAGACGGCCACATAGGGCCGCTGGTAATCGCTGGCGTTGATGCGCGGGATCTCGACATCGACATCCAGCCCGGCGCCGATGGCCGGGGTGGCTGCCAGCAGGGTGGCCAGCAGGAGGGAGGGGCGGAGGGTTTTCATGGCGGGTTTCCTTGTCAGTGAACGAGCAGAAGCATCAGCAGGACGGGCAGCAGCAGGCCGAATCCGACCAGCGGCCAGGTGGTGGGTCGGCTGGCCGCGTGGATCTTCATGATCCACAGACCGGTGATCAAGAAGATCAGGCAGGCGATGGCCACCAGATCGATGAACCATCGCCAGGCACCGCCGGTATGGCGGCCCTTGTGCAGGTCGTTGAAGTAGCTGACCCAGCCGTTGTCGGTGTTTTCGTATTCGATCTCCCCGCTTTCCGGGTCGATGCGCAGCCAGGCGTCGCCACCGGGGCGAGGCATCGAAAGGAAGACTTCGTCCTCGGACCATTCGGCGATCCTGTCAGCGGTCGAGATCTGCCACTGTTGCCTGATCCAGTCGCTCACGTCCGGCGGCAGCGGGGCCTTGCGCGGGCCCTGGCTGCCGGCGCCCGGGGCGGTCGCGCCATCCGGCGGGCCGGCTGATGCAGCGGCTGCCGAATCCCCGGCTTTCTCCATGGCCCGGGCGAGCGTGTTCAGGGGCCCGGGGGGCAGGGTGTCGCTGTGGGAGCTGACCCTGGGGCGTGCTTCGAACAGCGAGGCATGGTTGAGCGTCAGGCCGGTCAGGCTGAACAGCAGCATGGCTGCCAGGCAGATGGCAGCGCTGATCCAGTGCCATTGGTGCAGGGTTCTGAGCCATGCAGCCCGGCGCCTGTGTTCCTGTATCTGCTGCATGAGGTATCAGGGGTTCGATCGGGAGGTTGATTGTAATGACTTATGAGAACCATTCAGAAAAAAGGGTCTTGCCTCTGCGCCGCTGCTTCGGGAGCCTGTTTTCGGGCGTCCAGCCTCTGCCTCAGGCAATCAGACCGTCTGTCGATTCGAATCTGTCCGGCGCCGATGGCTTCCGTTACGCTGCGCCAGTGTGACAAAAGTCATTCCTTTCGGGTGCAGGACATCATGATGAAGAAAGCGATTCTCGGGGCATGCCTTCTGACGGTATTGGGTGGCTGCGGCAGTGATGCCACCGGGTTGGTGGGTGAACTGGCCGGCAAGGTGACAGGGGCGCTATCACAGAATCATCCCTACAGGAACTGGACCCTCGATCATGAGGTGCTGGCTGCCAGCTGGCAGGTGATCCGGGTCTCGGTCGGCAACGCTGCTACCCAGTCCGTGATGGCGGCAGCCAGCAGGCAGTACATAGGCTACACCGGGGATTGCCCGAAAGGCGGGACGGTCAGCATCGCGCAGGATGCGGCCGAGCAGAGCCATTATCGCTTCAATGGCTGCGTGGCCGAGCTGGTGCCGGGGCTGGCGTTCACCGGTGGGGTGGAGGCCAACGGGGCGGTCCGTCAGGACATGCCGCTCGTGATGTCGGGCCGCTGGCTGGGCGGGGCAGGCAACCTCCAGGCCGTCGAGGGGTTGCTACGGGGCAAGAGTACCGGCGCCAACAATCTGGGCAGCAGCATGCAGAAGGCCCGCTTCAAGCTCGGCGGACAGACGATGCTGGTCGGCGAATTCCATTTCGATGCCAATTTCCAGCCGGGGCAGCCCGACCGCTTCTCGTCGGCCGGCATGAACGGCACCTTCAACGTGGGCGATGTGCATTATCTGGTGCTGACGAAGACCCGGATGGACTGGACCCAGGCCGAGCACCTGACGACAGGGCGTCTGGAGATTCTGGTGACGAAAGGCGGCGAGACCATCCGCCATGATGTGGAGTTCAAGCCGGGCGAAATCATCAGCTACCACCCGGCCACGAAGGAAGCACATCGCACGCGCTGGGACAGTGCGGAGATGAAGGCGGCTCTGGCCCGATTCGGTGCCTGAAGGGTGCAGCGAGGCCTGCCGCCCAAGCTCCTAGCCAGTTTGTATCGGCCATGTAGCGGTCGTCATAATCCATTCAAATGATGAGGGGCCGCTCGTTCTACACTGGCGGTTCCTGTTGTCAGATTGGAGGTACTCAAATGGCCAAAATGCTCAAGTTCGCAGCCCTTTCCGCCGTGATGGCGATGACCACGCCGGCCCTGGCCGATTCGGACCTGGCCGAGATCCAGGCGACCAGGGATGCGTCGGTGACGCTGGTGCAGGCGATTCAGGCGGCTGAAAAAGAGCACAACGGTCGTGCCATGCAGGGTGAGATCGAGGCCAAGCGCCGTTCCGATCGTGCCGAGATCTTCTACGAAGTGAAGGTTCTGGCGGGCGATGGCAAGGTCTTCGACGTGATCGTCGATGCCAGAACCGGCAAGGTGATTTCCAGCCGGGAAGACATCTACGACTGATCGCTTCCGCCGATTCGTGATTTCCCCCGGATCAAAAGCTGCCTAAGTTCGGCACAAAAGCTGCCTGACGCCGTTCCCGATGACGGGGGATCACATCTGGATGCGCGCCGATACGCACAAAAGCGCCTGCTTTGCGTGCGATCGGCGCGCGTTGCGTTCATGGCCTCCTTGGGATACTCTGACCCGACAACCATCGAAGGAGGCAGGCAAAGATGCAGTGGCAGGATTGCGGGGTGATCATCACCGGTGGTGCTTCAGGTCTGGGGGCCGCCACGGCCCGGCGTTGTGTGTCACAGGGAGCGAAGGTCGTCATCGCCGACATGAACCGCGAGGCGGGCGAGGCCCTGGTGGCCGAACTGGGGAAAAACAGCTGTTTCGTGGCCGCCGACATCACCGATGAGGCTCAGGGCGCTGCCGTGGTGGACGAGGCGGTCGGGCGTTTCGGTGGCGTGCGCGTGCTGGTCAATTGCGCCGGCGTGGCCCCGGCTGAAAAGGTGGTCGGTCGAGAGGGCCCGCATCGGCTCGACCGTTTTGCCCGCACGATCGCGATCAACCTGACGGGCACTTTCAACATGGTGCGTCTGGCCGCGGCCGCGATGATGAAGGAGGCGCCGCTGGCCGATGGCGAGCGCGGCGTGATCATCAACACTGCTTCCGTGGCTGCTTTCGACGGACAGATCGGACAGGCAGCCTATTCGGCCTCGAAGGGAGGCGTCGTGGCGATGACGCTGCCGATCGCGCGGGAGCTGTGCCGTCATGGCATCCGGGTGAACGCCATTGCGCCCGGTATCATGGAAACGCCGATGATCGCCGCGATGCCGGCCGAGGTTCAGGCATCACTGGCTTCTCAGGTGCCCTTCCCGGTCCGGCTGGGCAAACCGGAGGAGTTTGCCGCGCTGGTGCAGCACATCGTGGAGAATACCTATCTGAATGCCGAAGTCATCCGGCTCGATGGGGCCGTCCGCATGGGCGCGAAGTGAATCCGTATCGAACGCATCCAACACCAACAAGGGGGAGAGATGATCCTTTCAGAAGAACAAGTCATGCTGCGCGATTCGTTGCGCGAATTCTGCCGTGAGCGCATCGTGCCGTTTGCGGCCGATTGGGATCGTGATCATGCGTTCCCGGCCGATGCCATCCGTGGCCTGGCCGAGCTGGGGGTGATGGGTCTGATGGTGCCCGATCAGTGGCAGGGGGCTGGCATGGATGCGGTGTCGCTGGCCATCGCGATCGAGGAAATCGCGGCTGCCGACTGCTCCTGCGGCACGATCGTCAGCGTACAGAATTCGCTGGTCATCGCCGGCATCATGAAATACGGCAATGACGAGCAGAAGGCCCGTTATCTGCCCCGACTGGCCACGGGCGAGTTGCTGGGCTGCTTCTGCCTGACCGAGCCGCAGGCGGGTTCCGATGCGGCGGCGCTGCGCACCAGCGCCCGGCAGGAAGGTGATGAGTGGGTCATCGACGGGGTCAAGCAGTTCATCACCTCGGGCAAGCATGCGCAGGTGGCGCTGGTGTTTGCCGTGACCGACAAGTCGGCCGGTCGCAAGGGCATGTCCTGTTTCATCGTCGATACCGATACGCCAGGCTACAAGGTGGCCCGTATCGAGGAGAAGCTTGGCCAGCATGCCTCCGACACGGCCGAGATCAATTTCGAGGGCTGCCGCGTGCCGGCGGCGAACATGCTGGGCCAGCCCGGCGATGGTTACCGGATCGCGCTGTCGAACCTGGAGGGTGGCCGTATCGGTATCGCCGCCCAGTCGCTGGGCGTGGCGCGTGCGGCGCTCGAGGCGGCCTGCGCCTATGCGGCCGAGCGGGAAACCTTCGGGGTGCCGATCATCAAGCATCAGGCCGTCAGTTTCCGTCTGGCCGACATGGCGACGAAGGTCGAGGCGGCCCGGCAGCTGATCTGGCATGCGGCGTCGCTGAAGGATGCCGGGCGCCCCTGCCTGAAGGAGGCTTCGATGGCGAAGCTCTTCGCCTCGGAGATTGCCGAGCGGGTCTGCTCGGACGCCATTCAGGTGCACGGTGGCTACGGCTATGTGAAGGATTTTCCGGTCGAGCGCTTCTATCGGGATGTGCGGGTGACCCAGATCTACGAGGGGACGTCGGACATCCAGCGGATGGTGATTGCCCGGGCGCTGGAGTCTGGGGATATCTGAGGCTGGGGGGCTGTGAGGCTCGGGGGGGGTTGAGCTTTCAGCTTCGGGCGGGGCCGCCCGAACCCGGTACAAACACGTACCCACCCGGCGGGTAAAGATTACGAGCCCATGAACCCGAACGGCGGGGGGGTGGTGG
>JAUMZD010000008.1 GCA_030528325.1 Lautropia sp.
TGGGGACGTAGCTCAGCTGGGAGAGCGCGGCGTTCGCAATGCCGAGGTCGGGAGTTCGATCCTCCTCGTCTCCACCATCATCTCCATCCACGCCTGCCTGAAACGGGCGTGCCTGCGTTCATCCTGTCCGCATCACTCGCCGGGCCGCATGACCTTCATCATGCCGGTTTCCGCGCAACAGGGGCGGGCTCTTCCTTCCGCGCACTTCCTCGCCGAAGTGACGCATCGGCTGCCCAGGCAGCTCCTTCATCGAATCCCCGAGGGCTTCAGCGAGCTGGGCTGGCTGGTGCCGTTCAGGTGATTTGCCGACTCAATATCGCTGGCCTTACCGTTGGGTCGGCACGAAAGACAGGACGTCATGGCAAAAGTCGATCCCCGCCTGCCCGGCACGCCGATGTCATGGCTGGCACGCACCGCCTGGTGCTGCCTGCCCGTACTGGTTTTCACGCTGGTCGTCATGCTGTGGCGCTCGGGGACGCTGCCCCTGACATTGGCCTGGTCGTGGATTCCCGCCCTGGATCTGCCGCTGGCTTTCCGAATCGATTCGCTGTCGGCCGTGATGCTGCTGCTGATCTCCGGTGTGGGGTCGGCCGTGTTCGTCTACGCCGCAGGCTATCTGGCCGGACACCCGCAGCAACGGCGGCTGTACGTGCTGCTGGCGTTGTTCGCTGCGGCCATGATCGGCTGTGTCACGGCCGATCACCTCGTGCTGCTCTTCCTGTTCTGGGAGGCGACCAGCCTGCTGTCCTTCCTGCTGGTCGGCTTCGATCACCAGCATGAATCGGCCCGCAAGTCGGCCCAGCAGGCCATGCTGGTCACGGGAACCGGCGGGCTTGCCATGCTGGGCGGGCTGGTGTGGCTGTGGCAGCTGATGGGAACGGCGCGCATCGGCGAACTGCTCGAACGGCTCCCCCATGCGTCGCCCGAGCCGGCCTTCATCGCGGCGATTGGCCTGATCGTCCTGGGCGCCTTCACCAAGAGTGCACAGTTTCCGTTCCATTTCTGGTTGCCCAACGCCATGTCGGCACCCACCCCTGTGTCTGCCTACCTGCATTCGGCCACGATGGTGAAGCTGGGGGTCTATCTGCTGGCCAGACTGGATGCCGGCATGACGGGCTTCGAGGGCTGGCAGATCACGCTGCAGGTGATGGGCTCGCTGACGGCTGCCTGGGGCATGCTGCTGGCCCTGCGGGAGCGCGACCTGAAGCGCATCCTGGCCTGGTCCACGGTCGCCACGCTGGGTACGCTGGTCGCGCTGGTGGGCATGCCGGGCGAGGAGGCTGCGGTTGCCGTGGTCACGCTGCTGGTGGCGCACTCGCTCTACAAGGCGACGCTGTTCTTCGTGGCCGGCAACATCGATCACGCCGTGGGCACGCGGATCATCGACCGGCTGGGCAAGCTGCGACGCTCGATGCCGTGGACGGCGACGGCCGCGATGCTGGGAGGGCTCTCGATGGCAGGCATCCCGGCCACCTTCGGTTTCGTGGCCAAGGATGCACTGATCTCGGCCAAGGGGGGCGAGGATGTGGTGCTGCTGATGGGCGTGGCCAATGCCATCTTCAGTGCTGTCGCCGTGGCGGTGGCGGCCGTGGCAGCCGTTCGTGTCTTCTGGCAGCACCCGGGGGTCAATGAAACACCGCAGGAGGCGCACGAGGGGGGCGCCGCGCTCGTCGTGCCGCCGCTGGCGCTGTCCCTGGGCGGTCTGCTGCTGGGCCTGATGCCGCACCGCCTGCAGTCACTCGTGTCCGGTACGGCGACCGCCATCACGCCGGGCAGCCAGCCCGTCCCGGCAGGGCTGAGTTTCGACCCGGCCATGATCGGCACGGCCCTGGGCTCGGTTGCGTTCACGCTGCTGGCCGGAGGTCTGATCTTCCTGTTCTGGGATCAGCTCCACCGCCGTTTCGAGCGCGTCGTGTGGTTCCTGCCGTCCGGGCTGGCCGGTGTGTACCAGCGCTCGCTGGTCTGGATACCCCGGCTGGCCGCCGCATCGACGCGGGCACTGCAGCATGGTCGGCTGAGCGCCTACATGAGCCTGCTGGTGTGGGTCGTGGCGCTGTGTCTGGTGCTTGCGCTGGTGACCATGCTGTCCGTGGCCGGGATGCCGGCGCTGCCGGCGTGGCAGGGGGCGGCGGTGGGGATCTGGGTGGGGGTCTCCGTCATCGTCATGGGGGCCCTGGCCGCCACGATGCTCCGTGCCCGTCTGCCGATGGTGCTGGCCGCCGGTCTGGTCGGTTATGGCAGCGCCATGCTGTTCCTGTTCGCCGGTGCGCCCGATGTGGCCTTCACCCAGTTCGTGGTGGAGACGGTACTGGTCGTCGTCGTGGCCTCGGTGCTGCTGGCGCTGCGCCGTGCCGGTCGTGAGCAGGGGCAGGTGGAGCCTCGTCCCCGCTGGAGCGCGCTGCTGGCGGCCGTCACCTTCGCCTCGGTGCTCTGCACCATCGTGCTGATGGTCGATGCCTTGCCCTTCAATGCCGAGCTGAGCCGTTTCTTCGGCGAGCAGAGCGTGCCGGCTGCGAAGGGGCGCAACGTGGTCAATGTCATTCTGGTGGATTTCCGGGCGCTCGACACGCTGGGTGAGGTCAGCGTGATCTTTCTGGCGCTGCTGGCGGCCATGCCGCTGCTGGCCGTGGCCCGGCGCGCCAGCCGGATCCAGTCATCCGTTCAGGGCAGGGGGGTTCGCTGAGATGCGTCTGGGTGATCGTGTGGTGATGCTGGAGGTGGCAGCACGTCCGCTGTACTGGCTGATTCTGGCCGTGTCGGTCTGGGTGCTGCTGCGGGGGCACAACGAACCGGGCGGCGGTTTCATCGCGGGCCTGCTGGCAACCAGTGCCACGGTTCTGTGGGGCTTTGCACACGGCGGCAAGTCGGCAGCCCGGCGGCTGCCGTGGGGCAGCCCCCAGCGTCTGGCGGCCTTCGGCGTGCTGGTGGCCGCACTGTCGGGCCTGCCCGCCCTGTGGCTGGGCGGCCCGTTTCTGCAGCATCTGTGGTGGGATCTGCCGCTGGGTGTCACGACGCTGCCGGTCTCCACGGTGCTGCTCTTCGATCTCGGTGTCTACTTCTGCGTCTGGGGTGGGATTGCCGGTTATGCGTTGGCCATGCTCGGGCTCGACAGGGAGGAAAGGGCGTGATCTGGTTGGTGGTGCTGGCCCTGTGGTTCATGCTGGTTGCAGGGGTCTATCTGGCCTTGTCGCGTGACGTCGTCCGTTGCGTGATCGGCCTGATGTTGCTGGGTAATGGTGTCAATCTGCTGCTGCTCTCGTCCGGGCGCCTGGGCAGTTCGGAGCCTGCCGTCATCGAGGGGGGCATGACGGCCCTGTCGGCCAGTGCGGCCAATCCGCTGCCGCAGGCGCTGGTGCTGACCGCCATCGTGATCGGCTTTGCACTGGCCTGTCTGTCGCTGGTGCTGGTGGTCGGTCTGGCTGGCGTCGGCGCCGGTGACGACGTGGACAGCCTGCGCGATGCCGAGCCGCCGGCGGACGATCCGCTCAAGCCGCCGATGATGCAGGACGAGCTGGACGGGCAGGGAGGACGCTCGTGAGCGCATGGGCTGTCTCGCCGGTGGCCGTTCCCCTGATGACGGCTGTTCTGACCACGCTGCTCCAGAAGCGGCCGGCCTGGCAACGGATCGTCAGCTTCGGTGGCGCCATCCTGTTCCTCGCCTGTGCCGTGGTGCTGCTGGTGGCGGCCGATGCCGGCCAGCCTGTCCGGTCGGCCTTCGGTGGCTGGGCATTGCCCTTCGGTATCGGCTTCCGGATCGACCGGCTGGGTGCCGCCATGGTGCTGGTGACGGCCGTCATGGGGCTTGTCTGCCTGATCTTTCAGGAAAGTGATGCCGATCCGGGCACGCCCAGCGCCTGGCGCCTGCCGCTCGTGCATGGCCTGCTGGCCGGCGTCGGCGGCGCGTTCAGCACGGCGGATCTCTTCAACCTCTATGTCTGGTTCGAGGTCATGCTGATCTGCGCGCTCGGCCTGCTGTCGCAGGGTGGCCGGCGCCTGCACATGGATGGTGCGTTCAAGTACATGGCGCTGAACCTGGTGGGTACGCTCGTGCTGCTGGCATCGGTGGCACTGGTGTATGGCGCCAGTGGCAGTCTGGCGTTTCCGGCGATCCATCAGAACTGGCCGTCGGTGCCGCCGCAGGTGGCGATACCGGTGCTGGTCATGCTGCAGGTCGCCTTCCTGATCAAGTCCGGTGCCTTTCCCGTCCATGGGTGGCTCCCGCCGGCCTATCCGGTGCTGCCGGCGCCGATGCTGGCGCTGTTCGCCGGCCTGCTGACGAAGGTGGGCGCCTATGCGGTGCTCCGGACGATGGGTGACGTGTTCGCGCCGCTCGACCCGACGCTGTTCGGGCTGCTGGGCTGGGTGGCGGTGGCCACGATGACGGCTGGCGTGCTGGGGGCTGCCTATCACTGGGACATGCGCCGGATTCTGGCCTTTCACATCATCAGCCAGATCGGCTACATCCTGCTGGCGATCGCGCTGGGTAACGGTCAGGGCCATGCGGCCGCGCTGTTCTACACGATCCATCACATCCTGGTGAAAGCCAATCTGTTTCTGGTCGCAGCCATCGTCTTCCGCCTGACCGGCAGTTACGATCTGCGCCGCATCGGCGGCCTGTACGCCGTGCGACCCTGGGTGGCACTGCTCTTTGCCTTGCCGGCGCTCTCCCTGGTCGGCGTGCCGCCGTTGTCGGGCTTCTGGTCGAAGCTGCTGGTCGTGCAGGGGACGCTCGCCCAGGATCGGCTGCTCTGGACGGCTGCGGCGCTGCTGGTCAGCGTGCTGACGCTCTATTCGATGATGAAGATCTGGATGGAAGCCTTCTGGAAGGCGCATCCGGATGCGCCCGATGACCGGCCCTGGCAGCCGGCCAGCGGCGGGCGCCTGTGGCCTGCTGTGCTGGCATCGGCCCTGCTGTCGCTGCTGACACTGGCCATCAGTCTGAATCCACAGCCGCTGATGGCCTATGCCGAGGCGGCGGCGAGAACGCTGGGAGGTTACTGAGATGCTGCGAAAGATGGCCGCCATGCTCTGGCTGCTGCTGTACTTTCTCTGGGCGGTGCTGCAGTCCGGTGTCCAGACGCTGGGCGTGATCCTGGCTCGCCGGCTGGGCGGTGGCCGCCTGCCGGAGCCCGGCATCATCCGGTTGCCGTTCCGGCCGATGAGCCCTGCCGGCGCAGCCATCCTGAGCGGGATGATCTGCCTGACGCCGGGAACGACCGTCCTCGATGTGGACATGGCGCGCCACGAGATGCTGATCCACCTGCTGGACGTCTCGGGCGCCGATGCGCTGGCCGCCCAGGTTCGACGCTCATTCGAGCCGGGGCTGCTGGTCCTGTTTGGAGAGAAGTCATGAACGAACTGGTGGCCACCCTGCTGATCCTCTGTTGCGGCCTGGCTTCCGCGCTCGCGGTCGTGCGGATCGTGAAGGGGCCTGCCCAGGCCGATCGCGTGATCGCCTTCGACATCCTGCTGGCCGTGGCGCTGGCCTTGTGCGTGGCGGCGTCGCTGCTGACCGGGCGTACCGTGTTCCTCGATGTGGGGATCGGTCTGGCGGTGGTGGGCTTCGTGGCCACCGTGGGCTGGGCCCGGTTGATCCAGCGCAGCACGTCCGAGGACGGTGCTGGCACGGGGGGGCGGCGGTGAGCCTGATGGAGATGAATCCGATCGAGATGCTCGGAGCCGTGCTGGTGGTACTGGGGGGCATCCTGCTGGTGGTCGCCGCGCTGGGCGTGGTCACGCTGCCGGATGCGCTGTCACGGCAGCACGCCGCCACGAAGGCGATGACGCTGGCCGTCATGACGCTGTCCGCCGGCGCCTGGCTGATGGTGAGGGAGGCTGCCTGGGCCTGGCGTCTGGGGCTGTTCGTCGTCTTCCTGATGCTGACGGTGCCGGGGGCATCCCACCTGCTGGCCCGTGCGGCGGCATCGGAGGACGAGAACATCGTCGAAGACCCCTGGCAGGGCGCCTCCCCGGTCGGGCAGGCAGGGCAGGATGACGGCCGCCCATGCTGATCGCGCTGAACAAACCCTTCAACGTGCTGTGCCAGTTCACGGACCGCAGCGAGCCGCCTCGCCGCACGCTGGCCGGCTTCGGTCTGCCCCCCGATGTCTATGCGGCCGGCCGGCTCGATTACGACTCGGAGGGCCTGCTGCTGCTGACCGATGACGGACGGCTCGCCCAGCGGCTGACGAACCCGCGCCACAAGGCAGCGAAAACCTACTGGGTGCAGGTCGAAGGCACACCGGACGAGTTGCAGCTCGCTCAGCTTCGCCGGGGGCTCGTCCTGAAGGACGGTCCGACGCGGCCGGCCACCGTGCGCCCGATAGCGCCGCCCGGGCTCTGGCAGCGCGACCCGCCCGTACGCTTTCGCAAGACCGTGCCGGATGCCTGGCTGGAAATCACCCTGCGTGAGGGGCGAAACCGTCAGGTTCGTCGCATGACCGCCGCCGTCGGCCTGCCCACGCTCCGGCTGGTCCGGGTGGCCATCGGCCCCTACCGGCTGGATGGACTTCAGCCCGGGCAATGGCGAAAGGTCGACATACAGGGGCATCGTGGAGGCGAATCCGTTCATCACACGCGCCGACGGGGGCAAGCTGACGGGTCAAGCAGCGGGAGGGATAGGGATTGTCCCTAGTCGGATGTGTCCGCGATTTCTGCGCTTCTGGCTACCATTGGAAGCTTACTCAGACCGTGTTGCATGACGACACGGTGATACCAACAAGAACCGCAGAGAGGGAGGCCTCGCCATGAATGGCAAGCCAGACAATCAACCGATTTCCTTTTATCGTCGTGCCCGAGGAGCTTGGGCGGCTGGTTTGCAGCCCGCGACTTTCCTGCCGCCCAAGCTCCTCGGCGTGACGACCACCGTGTTGCTGGCAGCAGGGCTTCTGGCCGGTGTCGCGGCGCCCTCCGCTCAGGCAGCCGAGCCGCGCCGGCCCGAGTGCATCGCACCGGCGCAGCCGGGAGGCGGCTTCGATCTGACCTGTCGTCTGACCCAGAGTGGGCTGAAGGACAGCGAGGTGTTGAAGCGTCCGATGCGGATCGTCTACATGCCGGGTGGCGTCGGTGCCGTGGCTTACAACAATATCGTGGCCCAGCGTCCGGCCGAAGGTGGTTCGATCGTGGCGTTCTCGGGTGGCTCGCTGCTGAATCTGGCGCAGGGCAAATTCGGCCGGTATTCGGTCGACGATGTGCGCTGGCTGGCCGCCATCGGTGCGGATTATGGTGTTGCCATGGTGCGCGATGATTCGCCCTACAAGACCTTGCCTGATCTGATGAACGCCCTGAAGGAGGATCCGGCCAAGGTCGTGTTCGGCACCGGGGGAACCGTCGGTAGCCAGGACTGGATGAAGGCAGCCCTGACGGCTCAGGCAGCCGGGGTCGACTACAAGCGCATGCGCTTCGTGGCTTTTGAAGGTGGTGGTGAAGGGGTCACGGCCCTGCGCGGCAACCATATCCAGGCTTACATGGGGGACGCTGCCGAGGCGGCGACCATTCTGGAAGGGGGCGCGCCGGTACGGGTGCTGGCGGTCTATCACAGCGAGCGCCTGCCCGGACGGCTGAAGGATGTACCGACGGCCAAGGAGCAGGGGTATGACATCGAGTGGCCGATCATCCGTGGTTTCTACATGGGACCCAAGGTGAAGGATGAGGAGTATCAGTGGTGGGTCGGTGCCTTCGACAAGATGATGGCGACCGAGACCTTTGCCGGGCTCCGTCAGCAACAGGGGCTCTTCCCGTTCTCCATGACGGGCAAGGCGCTGGACGAGTACGTGAAGGCGCAGGTCAAGCAGTATGAGGCGCTGGCCGATTCCTTCGGGTTGATCCAGAAGCAGTAAGCCCTGGAACATGGCTTCCCATCACCGGCATGGGGTGGATCATGGCTGCCCCGTGCCCTGTCCGATGGTGAGGGTGGCGGAAACGGGTATCTGATCGGCGGTGGTGTCCGGACGGACATCGATCGGCATCGCTGCTGAACCGAGCCGTGCGCGGTCATGCCGCTGCACGGTTTTTTTGAAGCTGAGATGAACGGGGGCGTCGTGGTGACATGCACCCGGAGGTGAGTGGATGAACAACCGAATCCTTGGTGTGGCGGCCCTGCTGGTGGCTGCCTTTCTGGTCTGGCACGGCCATGCGCTGGAAGCGCCCGTGTCCTACGAGCCGATTGGTCCACGCGTCTTTCCGATGATGGTGGCCGGATTGATGGGGTTGTGCGGCCTGATTCTGGTCATGCGTGGCGGCGGGCAGACGGAAGCCAATCCGCCGGGGGCCAACCTGCGCATCGCGCTGATGGTGGGGGTGCTGGTGGCCTATGCGCTGGTCTTCGAAGCGTTGGGCTTCGTGCTGGCAACCGCGCTGATGGCGATGCTGGTGGGCCACCTGTTCGGTGGCAGCTGGATCAAGTCGGCCCTGGGCGGGTTGCTGATCGGTGTGTTGCTGTTTCTGTTGTTCGACAAGGTGCTGGACGTGGTGTTGCCCACGGGTCTGCTGGGAGAACTGCTGTGACGAACGTGCTTGAACATCTGGCGCAGGGTTTTGGCGTGGCCTTCACGCCGCTGAACCTGACGGTGGCGGCCCTGGGATCCTTCTTTGGTACCGTCGTGGGCGTGCTGCCGGGGCTGGGGCCGATCAACGGCATCGCGATGCTGATTCCGATCGCCTTCGCCATGAACCTGCCGCCCGAGACGGCGCTGATCCTGCTGGCTGCGGTCTATGTGGGCGCTGAGTATGGTGGCCGGATCACCTCGATCCTGATCAACGTGCCGGGCGAGGCGGCGTCGGTGATGACGGCGCTCGACGGCTATCCGCTGGCTCGACAGGGGCTGGGCAGCGTGGCGCTCTCGCTGTCGGCCTGGGCCTCCTTCGTGGGCTCGCTGGTGGCCTTTTTCGGGATCCTGGTCTTTGCGCCGATGCTGGCGCAATGGGCGCTGGCTTTCGGCCCGGCCGAGTATTTCGTGCTGATGGTCTTTGCCTTCTGCTGCCTGACAGGTTTGCTGGGCAATGATCCGATCAAGGGCATTCTTGCCACGGTGATCGGACTGGCCATCTCGGTGGTGGGGGTCGATGCGAACTCGGGTGTCTACCGCTACACCTTCGATTCGCCGAACCTGTCGGATGGTATCGACTTCGTCGTCGTCGTGATCGGCGTTTTTGCCATCAGCGAGCTGATGCAGATGCTGGAACATGTCGTGGGCGGGATGTCGGTCAAGGTGCCTGACAGTGGTCGCAAGCTGTTCAGCCTGGGAGAGCTGAAGTTCACGCTGCCCAGCGTCACGCGCAGCAGCCTGACCGGTTTCGGTCTGGGCGTGCTGCCGGGGGCCGGGGCCAGTGTGGCTTCGGCCATCGCCTATGCCAACGAGAAGCGCATCAACGAGCAGAAGGACCCTGACGCCCGCTTCGGTGAAGGGGACATGCGGGGACTGGCAGCGCCCGAGGCTGCCAACAATGCGGCCGCCATCGGTTCCTTCATCCCGATGCTGACACTCGGCGTGCCCGGTTCGGGGACGACGGCCGTGATGATGGGGGCGCTGACGCTCTACAACATCACGCCCGGGCCAGTGTTGTTCGATGCCCAACCGGATCTGGTCTGGGGCCTGATCGCCTCGCTGGCGGTGGCGAACGTGATGCTGTTCATCATGAACGTGCCGCTGGTGCGGGTCTTTGCCAGCATCCTGTCGATTCCGCCGTGGCTGCTGGTGCCCATCATCATCACCGTCAGCGTCATTGGCGTCTATTCGATCAATGCCACGCAATTCGACCTGCTGATGGTCGTGGCCATCGGTGTGCTCGGTTATTTCATGCGCAAGGCCAGCATGCCGATGGCACCGCTGATCCTGGGTGTGGTGCTGGGCGGCATGATGGAACAGAACCTGCGACGGGCGCTCGCCATTTCGAACGGGGACATCGGCATCCTGTTCGGGAGCCCCGTCACGGTCAGTTTCTGGGTGCTGGCCGTGGCGGTGTTCGTGGTGCCACTGCTCTACAAGCGATTCAAGCGTGGCGTGCTGCCCGTGGATTGAGGGCGTCTTCTGGCAGGGCTTGCGCCACGGCTGCCGTGGCGCAGGGCCGGGGTCGGTCTGCTTCTTCAGGCGCGCCCATGCGCCCTATGCGTCACCTGCCTCAGATGCGTGTGGCGCTGTCGGGCGGGTGAAGGTCGCACAGGGCGGGGGGCCGGTGAAGCCGGTGAAAGAGGCAGAATGACGAGTCAGGGAGCGTGAATGAGCAAGCCAGTTGCCGTGTTGCTGGGATTGGGGCTGGCCCTGCTGGGAGCACAGCTTGCGCTGTGGCTGAACATGCCGCTGCCCTGGCTGCTGGGCCCGCTGATCCTCACGGCCGTCACCCGCATGTCGGGCCTGCAGAGTCGCTGCCTGCCCGAGGTCAACAAGTTCGGGCGCTGGGTGATCGGCCTGTCGCTGGGTCTGTACTTCTCGCCCGAGGTGGTGGCCCATCTGGCCCGGCACTGGCCGTTGATCCTCTTCGGCATGAGCTATGCGATGCTGCTGGCAGCCATCGGCTGCTGGGTGTATCACCGCTTCGGCGGGCTGGATCTGCGCACGGCCTGGTTCGCGGCGGCCATCGGCAGTGCCAGCGAAATCGCCAACATGGCCGAGCGAAATGGCGCCCGGGTCGATCAGGTGGCTTCGGCCCACAGCATGCGCGTGCTGCTGATCGTCATGACGGTGCCCTTCGCCTTCCAGTGGTGGGTCGGCGACCTGCAGCCACGGCCGACCGGGCGGGACGTGAGCCTTTCAGGGCTGGCGATGCTGGTGCCTGCCAGTCTGGCTGTCGTGTGGCTCTTCCAGCGCTTCAGGGCCCCCAACGCCTGGATGCTGGGCGCGCTCTTCTGTGCCATGACGCTGGGCGTCATGGGGGTACGGTTGACGGCCATGCCCGAATGGCTGTCGGCTGCCGGACAGCTGGCGATCGGCTGGTCGCTGGGTGACAAGTACCGGCCGGACTTCCTGCGCTCGGCGCCGCGGCTGCTCTCGGTGGTCAGCCTGCTGTCGGTCGTCTTCATCAGCGTGTCGGCACTGATCGGCTGGGGGCTGGCCATGTTGACGGGCCTGCCACCGGCCACCCTGATCCTGTCCCTCACGCCTGGCGGCATCGCCGAGATGACGATCACGGCCAAGGTGCTGGGTCTTGGCGTGCCACTGGTGACGGCCATGCAGGTGATGCGGATGTTGGCCGTGGTCTTCGGTACCGAATGGCTGTATCGCCGTTTCATTCGACCGCGTGAACGACAGGTGATATGTCCGTCAGGTAACACGCATTGAAGCTCGTTTCCATCTGATACCGCTCGTATCAGCTTGGGCAGGGTAGGCTGTTCGTCGGCTCTGGCCGAACAGTTTGGTGCCGACATTTATTACATCTGTACGTCGGGTTTACGCGAGAGACCCTTTAGGCCGCTTCGGTCTTGTGCTACGGCCTTTGACATCTCGTGTCAGTATAGAGGTGGGAATCATCGCAGGGATGAGCATCCTGGCCTCATGGCAGACCGTTCGTCGGTGCCTCGAGGCGCCGGAAGCGTGCATCCACTGCATCGGTAAGTTCGGTGCAGAAGCAGTCGATGGTTCCAGGAAACGCCTACCGATGGAACCAGTCACCTGGAATCAGCCTCGTCCTGTTTCATCATCATGGCGTGAACCCGTCATCAGGCACTGACAGGCTCGGCAGCCTGAAGGGGGCAGAGGGGACATCGGCATGGCCGCGGAGGCTGGTGATTGCCAGCCAGGGAACCGGCTCGCAGCCCAAGGCCTGCCTTCGTCGGCGCGGCAGCATGGTTAGTTGCCATATCGTAGTATGATCGCATGATGGAAATTGATCTTGAGCCTAAATATCTGGCCCTGTTCACCGAAGCAGAACGCCAGGATCTGCCTGACCTCGACAGCCTCCGGCTGTGCTTCCAGGCACTGTCCCTGTCTTCCCTGATCGAGCGTGAAGGCGCAGCGCTGCTGGCACCTCATGGCCTGTCGGAAGGGCGCTTCGTCCTGCTGTCGCTGCTCGAGCCGCACAAGGAAGGCTTGCCGCCGCATGTGCTGGCCGATCAGGCCGGCGTGGCCCGCGCAACCATCACCGGGCTGGTCGATGGCATGGTGCGTGACGGCATGGTCGAGCGCCACGGCAACCCCAGGGATCGTCGTTCGAACCTGGTCCGCCTCACCCGCAAGGGGCGTCAGCTGGCGAAGAAGGTGTTCGTCCAGCAGGGGCGCTGGTTTGGTGGCCTCTTTGCCTCGCTCTCGACCAATGAGCGGCGCCAGCTCACCAAGATGCTGAGCAAGCTGTCAGCCGACATCCGGGAGCAGGTTGCCGATGTCTGAGCAACGGCTGTTCGCCCGCTAAGGAGCTTGGGCTGTCAGGTCGGGAAGGTGCGCGTCCGAGGGACGTGCCGATGGTCTTCGTGCGTGCCTGGCAGTCCTGTGCTGTGTGAATGGCATCGGATGACGCCTCTGTGGGGCTCGTCCTGTGGGCCATCCGGGTGGCTTGGGAGGCCCGGGGATCGATCCGTGTTCATGGTCAGGCCCCAGCCTGTTCGCTGGTGCCGGTTTTGGGCGGTTCCGTGTGGGAAGCAGCGTTGCAGCGGCCGTTGCACCGCCGCGTGATGGATCCTGCCGGATCGGGGCGGTTCAGACGGGGGAGGCACCCGGTGCTGCCGTGGCGCAGTGCTCGCAGCGTCCCTTGATCTCCAGGCTGCCGGCAGCGAAGCCGCTGCGTGTGCCGAACTGGTGGAGGGCGTGTGTCAGTGCGTGGATCACCTCGGTATCCCGGCATTCGGATGCCTGGCCACAATGCTCGCAGATCAGCATGACCGGAAAACCATGATCGTGGTGATCATGATGGCCGTGGTGGCAGACGAGGAAGGTGCTGGTGGCGTCGATCTTGTGAACCAGCTCGTGCTCGACCAGAAAGTCCAGCGTCCGGTAGATGCTCATCGGCGCGATGCCGGGTTTCTTCGCCTGCATTTCGGCCAGCAGGTCATAGGCTTTCATGCCGCCCGGGTGCTGTTGCAGCACGATCAGGACATCGATGCGCAGCGGGGTCAGATGCGCACCACGCCGATGGCAGTGGAGCAGCAGTTCCTCGATGAAGCGTTGATCTGCGACGGGCAGGCTGCCGATATGTTCGGACAGGGTTTCCCGGTTTGGTTGCCGTGTTCTTTCGGCGGCAGGTTTACGGACTGGCATCAAGGCTGATACATCGAATGCTAATGTTCCAGTTTACCCTGCTTTGTTCTGGCCCGGGCCGATAGTTCCGAACCGTGTATCGGTATCGGCAAATCAGCCGGCGGCCGTGCTGCGCCGCAGGGCCGAGCCGAGGCCCAGTACCGACAGGCAGATGGCCACACAGGTGCCGCTGGGCCAGTCCATCTGCCACGACAGGGCCAGCCCGGCAGCACAGGCGCCGGTGGCCATCACGCAGCTGCCGGGCACCGACAGGCCGTGTCGGTGCCAGAGTGAGGGGCCGATCAGCAGGGCGAAAACCAGATACAGGCCCAGGACAGGTACGGCCAGACTCATGGCCAGCGCGAACACGGGGTAGAAGAGGGCATCGTGCCAGCCCGAGGCCGGATGACGCCCATGCCGGTAGCTGATCAGCAGGATCAGGGCGCTCACCGACCCCAGCCACAGCACGGGAGGCCACGATGCCCACAGCACATCGGCTGCCAGCAGCGTGTCGAGCTGTTCGCGTCCGTGTGGATCGGTCGACGCCATCAGCAGGGCAGTGCTGGCCGCTGCCACGTAGACGAGGCCGATCAGGGCCTCCCGCTGGCCGGGCACGCGGCGGGCCAGCAACCAGACGATCAGGGCCCCGAGGCTGGCAAAGATCGTGGGCAGCAGCAGCGGCAGTATCGAAGCGGGGTCGCCCAGCCAGTCGAGCATGCCGTCGGCCGCTGGCCATGACCCGTCCGATGTGTGTCCGGTCACCGGATCATGGTCGTGATGGTGTGCATGATCCCCATGCCCATGATCGTGGTCGTGGCCGTGATGATCATGCGCATGGCCATGCATCAGCCCGTGTCCGTGCGCGGTCAGCAGGTGGGCTGCCAGTGCACCGCAGGCCGCCACCTGGGCCACGGCCAGGTCGATGAAGATCACGCCCCGGGTCAGCACCTGATGTCCCAGCGGCACCAGTGCAAGGCAGCCGAAGAGCAGGGCCGCGACCGGGGCGGCCAGCCACCCGAGATCAGGCACCGGTGTCCTCCCGGTCTGCTCCTGTCGATCCTGTCCGGGCGCGGGCAGCCGTCAGCTGATCCAGGATGCGCTGGAACAGGCTCGTCAGATCAGGTGCCTCACCGTCCTGGCCTTCGGTGGGGCTGGCGGGCAGGTGCAGTACCGGTGGCTGCTTCGGCAGTTGCTGGCTCAGCCACCGGGAGGGCCGGGTGTCCTGATAGAGGGCGGTCACGATGGCCTCAGGTGCCTGATGCTTCGTGGCCGACAGCACCCGTTGCAGGTGGCCCGGTGTGGGTGGCAGGCCCGGCTTCGGTTCCAGGTCGGCCACCGGCTCGATGCCCAGCCACTGCCACAGATAGGCAAAGGTTCCGTGCTGTACCACGACGGCCATGCCTTGCAGCGCGGCACGCTGTTGCTGCCAGCGGGTGAGTTCTGCCTGCCAGTGTGCCTGCCAGCGCTCATGTCGCTGTCCGATCGCCTCGGCTTCGGCTGGCAGCAGCTTCTGAAGCCGCCGGCTCAGCGCACCGGCCACGGTGGCGATGCGTTCGGGATCCAGATGCAGATGTGGATTGCCTTCCGGGTGGACGTCACCGTCGAACGGGGTGACCAGCCCCTCATGCCCGCCGATCAGGCGCACATGCGAGGCTGCATAGAACATGCCGGGGGAACCATCCTGCACGGCAGGGTTGCCGGCCCGGCGCTGGAGCATCGGCAGCCAGCCGGCCTCCAGCGCGGCGCCGGTGCACACGGCCAGATCGGCCCGTCGCAACGCGGCGATCAGGCTGGGGCGTGCCTCGATGTGGTGTGGGTCCTGACGGGCATGGGTCGCGCTGCGGATGTCGGCATCCGGCTTCAGCACGCGCACCAGCGCGGCCCATTCCGGTTCACAGGCAAAGACCTGAAAGGCCTGGGCGCTCTGGGGGATCGCTAGCACCGGGGCTGCCACCAGCATGGCTGCCCAGCCTGCACGGTTGGTGAAGGCATGGAGGCCTAGGAGCTTGGGCGGCAGGAAAGTCGCGGGCTGCCGGCCTGTTGCGGGGGCGGATGATTGCATGGATGCGTCCTAGAACGAATGGGCGCCATGGGCCCCGAAGCTGATCACATACTGCAATTGCACGCTTCGCTTCACGGGCGTGATGCCGCGTGCGTCATGCTGGTGCGTGTACTGCAGACGCAGGCTCTGCAGATGTGAGGGCTTCCAGGCCAGCATCACGCTGCGTTCACGCAGGCGGCCTGCATGGAAATGATCGCCGTGCGGCATCTGCACCGACAGCCGGTCCAGCCGCAGCCCCGTCTCCCAGTTGGGCGCAAAGCGCCAGACCGCGCTCAGATAATGGGCGCTGTTGGTCTGGCTGCTGTGGGCGTAGGGGCCGAGATCGGTGATCCGGGCGTACTCCCAGCTCAGCCGAAGTTGCCGTTCCCGGTTGTTGCCGTCGGGGGCCCACTTCCAGGTGAGATCCGTGAGCCACAGGTTGCGACCGCTGAAGGCGGCACCGTGGGCATGCACATGTCCTTCGTGGCTGTGATCATGATCGTGGTCGTGACCATGGTCGTGCTCATCCTCACCCGAGGCATCACGCCGGTTCTTCAGCCAGGCGATGCCGGCCTGCCAGCTGTGCGAGGCATTCAGGTCGCCGCCGATCCGCGCCGACAGCACCATCGCGGCCGGGTTCCGGTCGCGCGTCCCGGCCGTGGCCGCCTGAACCAGCTGCTGCCCCCGGAACACTTCGGCCCCCAGGCGCAGATACAGGTCGGCAGGCGCCGTCCAGTTCAGGCGAGCCCCATCATCGAACCAGTGTCCGCCCAGAAAGGCGCGGTAGAGAAGGGGGCGCTCGACGAAATCGTCGGCATGGGGATGCTGCTCGTTCAGGTAACCGATCTGCGAGGCGAAGCGTCCAGCCCGGAGGTCGAGCCCGGAGGGCAGCGAACGGGTCTGCAGCCACAGCTCTTCCAGCTCGGTCTCCAGATCGTCGTGATGGTGATGGGCGGCGAAGGTTATCTGGGCATCCAGATGACGGGTGACCGGGCCTGTCAGCGACAGGTCGCTGTGACCCAGTGCCAGACCCTGTTCACGGCTGCCGAGAGCAGGCGCCCGGGAGGTGGCGGCCACGTCCAGCACCACACCCCATTGCCAGCCACCGGGCAGCTGCCCGGCGCTGAAGGAAGGCGCTGACGCGCGACCCGGAGTGGCCGGATCGTCGAGGGAGGCGGCCGATTGAGCCTGCACGGCGGCCAGCGGGAGGAGCCCTGCCAGAACGGCTGCCAGACCCGGCATCCGGCGGGGCCGGCTCTGCCCCGGGCGAGCCCGGGATCCGCCCGCGTTCATGGACGACATGACGAAGGTGCGCATGAGCGGGTCGGCTCCTTATCGCGTGATGCCCAGCCACGTCATGCCGGCGGGGCTGAAGTTCAGGGTGTCATGGCGCTCGATGGCGTGCGAACTGCTGTTGACACTCAGCAGCTGCCGGCTTGCGGGATCGGTCACGTACACCTCATCCTGCTTGCCGCTGGCGGCCAGGGCGGGCCAGGGTGCCTCTGACGGCATGGCGACGAAGTTGTCGGTGCGCTTGACCGTCGTCCAGGTGCCGTTGCCGAACTGCAGGGTGTACAGCGTGCCCTTGCTGCTGAGGATGAGCAGACGGCCACTCTTGTCGAAGGTTGAAGCCCGGCGGGTGGTGCCGGCTTCCCAGCCTTCCAGCGCGATCGGCGTGGCCGTGCCCTTGGCACCGTCGATGGCGAAGAAGGTCGTGGTGCGAGGCGCCGTCGTGGTGTTGCCGTAGCCGATCAGGTGCCCTTCATGGGCCCGGTGGCTGAAGACCGAGGCGATGCGGGGGCTGGTCGTGAGCTTCGTTTCGGTGAACTGGTTGCCGGTGCGCCGGATCAGCAGGGCGCCATCGCCGCAACCCACGACCGAGTAGTCACCGGAGCTGTCGCCGCCGTGCATCTTGTCGCAGGCCGTTGCCAGGGTGGTGGTGAGCTGATAGCTCTGTCCGTTGCGGGTGTAGACCTGGACATGATCGGGCAGCACGTCGTTGGCGGTGGCCGGGGTGCTGCGCATCGAGGTCAGCAGCAGCTCACCCAGCGGCAGGCCCAGCCCGTGCATCGGGCTTGTCAGCGAGACGCTGCCCAGCAGCTTGCCCTGGCCGATGCTCTGGTCGGTCACGACCTGAACGCCCGCATTGACCTGGGGCGAGGTATCGGCCTGTCCGTCCATGAAGATGGCTGCCTGACCATTGGCCAGCGGGTTGTAGTGTGTGGGCTTCGCACCATCCAGTTGCCAGGACAGCAGTTTCGACGCCTGACGGTAGTCATGGTGATGATCGCCATGATCTTCCTGCCACACGCCGCCATCCACCAGCTGAACCCGGTTCTCGGCCCGCTGGAACGCCATGGCATAACGCTTGCCCGGGCTGGCGTGGACCGTGGAGGCCGGCGAGGCGAGCGCATGCCGTGCTTCGACCCTGTTGTTGTCCAGATCGAAGATGTGCAGGGCGGGCGCCTTGAACTCGGCGATCGCCAGACGTCCCTTGGTGTCGATATGGGTTTCGCCGTGGTGGTGGTCATCACCGCCGCCACTGCCGCCACAACCGGCGAGTGCGGCCAGCAGCACGGCGGCGACCAGGGCGCGGCCACGGAAAGGTGCAGCATGGTGGACGGCAGCTGGGAAGGATGCAGAGGACATAACGATCTCCTGATGGGTGTAAGGTGTCTCGCCGGATGGAATGGCTTCGGTCTCGTATCCGAGACTGATTCTCGATCAGAAAAGATGTTATATCGTATCTGTATCAAAAGACAAATGAGGGCCGGCGCGGCCGGTTTGCAGCCCGCGACTTTCCTGCCGCCCAGGCTCCCAGGGTATCGGGTAAAACGACAATGGCCGGTTGGGGCACGGCCGGGCAAGATGAAGGGTTGGTGCGTGTCGGGACTGGGTTCGTCACACGCGCCCGTTTCGGGGATGCGGCGTCCGCGTGGACTTGTTCAGCGTATCCCCAAGCTCCTAGCCGCGAGGAGGCTCGTTCCATGCCCAATGCGTTCAATTTCAGCGTTTCGCCCTTCGATTGCCTGACGCAGGCCGAGCAGAACCTGGTGCGGGACAACCTCGACATCGCCTACTTTCGCGCAGGGGAAGTGCTGCTGGAGGTGGGTGATACGCCGCGGCATCTGTTCGTGCTGATCAAGGGCTACGTGCAGCAGTTCGAGGGCGAGGAGTTGCTGGCCACCTATGGGCCGGATGACAGTTTCGACGGGCGTGCGCTGGTGGCCGGACGCTCGGGCAGCCGTTTCGTCGCGCTCGAAGAAGTGCTGGCCTACGAGCTGTCGCACGAAGCGGTGAACGTGCTGATCGCCTCGAACGACACCTTCAGCGCCTTGCTGTTCTCGGCGCTGGGCAAGAAGCTCAGTGCGCTGGCGGCACGCGGCAGCGATCAGGAAATCCAGTCGCTGAACATGGCACGGGTGGAGGAGGCCTATGTGCGTGCAGCGCATACGGTATCTGCTGACACTGACATCGTGTCGGTGGTGAGACTCTTCCAGCAGGAGCGCACGAGCAACGTGCTGGTGAGGGACACGTCGGTCGAGCCGCCGCGACTGGGGATTTTCACGACGACGGGTTTGCAGCGCGCCATTCTGAGTGGTGAGTCGCTGGACACCCTGCCCGTGGGTGAGCTGACGAGCTGGAACCTGCTGACCGTGCGGCCGGATGATCAGGTGGGCGAGGCCCTGGCCATCATGTTGCGTCAGGGCGTGCACCGTGTCGTCGTGCAGGACGGCGACGAGATTTCCGGCATTCTGGAATCACTGGATGTCTTCAGTTTCCTGTCGAATCATTCGATGCTGATCGGCATGCAGCTGCGCGATGCCGGCAGCCTGGACGAGCTGGAAAAGGCGGCCGGCCAGATCACGACGATGATCCGCCGCCAGTACCGGGCCGGTGCACGCGTGGGTTTTCTGGCGCGGCTGGTGCAGGATCTGAACGCCCGCCTCTTCGATCGGGCCTGGCAGCTGATCGCGCCGCCCGAACTGGTGCAGAACAGCTGCGTGCTGGTGATGGGTAGCGAGGGTCGGGGTGAGCAGTTGCTGAAAACCGATCAGGACAACGCGCTGCTGCTGCGTGATGGTTATGCCCCGCCGCCCAATCTGGCCTCGCTCTGCGAGCGTTTCGGGCAGGCACTGGCACGCTTCGGCTATCCGCCCTGTCCGGGCGGCATCATGATGGGTAATGCGGTCTGGCGGATGCCGGTATCGGATTTCGCCCGCACGGTGCGGCGCTGGTTCGTGATGCCGGAGACCGACAGCCTGATGAACCTGGCGATCTTCATGGATGCCCATGCGGTCAGTGGCGATGCGTCGCTGCTGGATGAGCTGAAGGCGCAGCTGGCCACGATGGCGACCGACAACGACATGATGCTGAGCCGCTTCGCGGCCGCGATCGATGCCTTCGGCTCCCCGACCCGATGGTGGCAGCGGATGCGGGCCAGCGAGGACGACGCCCGCATCAACATCAAGAAGGCGGGGATCTTCCCGATCGTCCACGGGGTGCGCAGCCTGGCGTTGGCCGAAGGGATCCATGAGACCAATACGGAGAAGCGGATCCGGGCGCTGGTGGAGAAGGGCGCGCTGAGTCAGGACACGGCCGACGAACTGGTCGAGAGCCTGCATTTCTTCATGGGCGTGCGCCTGAAAGCCGGGCTGGATGAACTGGATCAGGACAAGCCGGTGTCGGGCAAGGTGCCGATCGAGCGGATGACGCCGCTCGAGCGCGACCTGCTGAAGGATGGCCTGCAGGAGGTTCGCCGCTTCAAGGAGCAGATGCGGCTGCGTTTCCGCCTGGGGGCCGTGACATGATGAAGGATCGTCATCTGCTCGATACGGCCCCGGCCTGGATCCAGCGCTGGGCCGAAGACATGAAGCGGGCCTGGCAGCGCAAGCGTCTGAAGGATCCGCAATGGGATTTCCTCTTCGCGCCGGCGCCACCGAATGAATGGGTGTCGGTGGATTGCGAGACGACCGGGCTGAACGTGCGGCAGGACGAGATCATCGCGATCGGCGCAACCAGAATTGTGGGCCGCCGGATCATGACGAGCGAGCGGCTGGAACTGCTGGTCAGGCCCGAGCGGGAAGTGAAGGCCGACAGCGTGCAGGTGCACCGCCTGCGTACCCAGGATGTGGCCGACGGGTTGCCCCTGTGCGAGGCGATGACGAAGCTGCTGCATTTCATCGGCAGCCGGCCACTGGTGGGCTATTACCTGGAATTCGATGTGGCGATGATCAACCGGGCGCTGAAGCAGTGTTTCGGCCTCACGCTGCCGCAGTCGAAGATCGAGGTGTCGGCGATGTATTACGACCATGTATTCCGGCAGTTGCCGCTGTATCAGCAACATGAAAGCGCCGATATCGACCTGCGTTTTTCCACCATCATGCAGGCGCTGGATCTGCCGACGCGCGAGGCGCATGATGCGCTGAACGATGCGGTGATGGCGGCGCTGGCCTTCATCAGGCTGCGAGAGTTGCGGGGTGAAGCGGATGCATGACACGCTCTATATCCGGCGCGATGAAAGGACGGGCGACGTGATCCTGTAGAAGCGCCCGTCCGACTGGCAGGGCTTCATCGAGGCCGTTGCCCAGCTGGAGGGGGAAACGCTGGAAATCGTGCGCGATGAACGGCCGGCTGAACGTGACCCGTTCGAGGACTGGAGATACGCTGAAAAAAGGCCCACCCCGTCTGGCGGGGTGGGCCGTCGGGATCATCCTGTCAGGGCCTGATGCCAGGCCCTGAGGGCGGATGATCAGTGGCTGCTGGCCTTCGAGGCACCGTAGCCGGTTTCGGAACGCACCTGCTGGGCGGCGAAGGATTCACGCTCTTTCGCCGCCTGCGGGCTGTTGTCGAGCAGCGAGAACAGCCACACGCCCAGGAAGCCCAGCGTCATCGAGAACAGGGCTGGCGAGGTGTAGGGGAAGGGAGCCGAGCCTTTCGGGTTGCCGAAGGTGGCTTCCCATACCGAGGGTGACAGGATCGTCAGCACCACCGAGGCAGCCAGGCCCAGGAAGCCGCCGATGACGGCTCCGCGGGTGGTCGTGCCTTTCCACAGTACCGACAGGAACAGCACCGGGAAGTTGGCCGAGGCGGCCACGGCGAAGGCCAGCGACACCATGAAGGCGATGTTCTGCTTCTCGAACAGGATGCCCAGCAGCACGGCGATGATGCCGAGCGCCAGCGTGGTGATGCGCGAGACCTTCAGTTCGGAGGCGCTGTCGGCCTTGCCCTGCTTGATGACGGTGGCATAGAGGTCATGCGACACGGCCGAGGCGCCGGACAGCGTGAGTCCGGCCACCACGGCCAGGATCGTGGCAAAGGCCACGGCCGAGATGAAGCCGTAGAACACGTCGCCACCCACCGATTTGGCCACCAGCACGGCCGCCATGTTCGAGGTGCCTGCACCGCCATGGATGACACCCTTGACGGTATCGGCGAACTCGGGGTTGGTCAGCACCAGCGTGATGGCGCCAAAACCGATGATGAAGATCACGGCGTAGAAGTAGCCGATCCAGGTGGTGGCCCAGAACACGGATTTGCGGGCTTCCTTCGCATCCGGCACCGTGAAGAAGCGCATCAGGATGTGCGGCAGGCCGGCGGTACCGAACATCAGCGCCATGCCGAAGGAAATGGCCGAGATCGGATCCTTGATGAAGCCGCCAGGGCCCATGATCGACAGACCGGTGCTGGCGGCCTCTTCGGCGCTCTGGCCGGCGTTCTTCGCGATCTCGGTCTTGACCCGCACGCCATCGGCGAACAGGGCTTCGAGACTGAAACCGTATTGGGACAGCACCATGAAGCCCATGAAGGTGACACCGCACAGCAGCAGCACGGCCTTGATGATCTGCACCCAGGTGGTGGCGGTCATCCCGCCGAACATCACGTAGATCATCATCAGCGCGCCCACCAGCACGACGGCCATCCAGTAGTCGAGGCCGAAGAGCAGCTTGATCAGCTGGCCGGCACCGACCATCTGGGCGATCAGGTAGAAGGCCACGACCACCAGCGTGCCGGAGGCGGCGAACAGGCGGATCGGTTTCTGCTGGAAGCGGTAGCCGGCCACGTCGGCGAAGGTGAACTTGCCGAGGTTGCGCAGCCGCTCGGCCAGCAGGAAGGTGAGGATCGGCCAGCCCACGAGAAAGCCGATGGCATAGATCAGGCCGTCGTAGCCATTGGCCATGACCGCTGCGGCGATGCCGAGGAACGACGCGGCGGACATGTAATCGCCGGCGATGGCCAAGCCGTTCTGGAAGCCGCTGATGCCGCCGCCGGCGGTGTAGAAGTCGGCGGCGGACTTGGTGCGGCCGGCCGCCCACTTGGTGATCCAGAGGGTGGCACAGACGAAGACGACGAACATGATGATCGCCGTCCAGTTGGTGGCCTGTTTGGCGGCTTCGCCGACTTCACCGGCGGCGTGGGCGGCACTGGCGAGCAGCAGCGAACCCAGGGCGGTGACCGTACAGGCCGCAAGGGAAGAGAGAGAAGCTTGCATGGTTGGGATACGGTCACTCATTGGGTGGTGTCCTTCAGGATTTCGCGGGTCTGGGCGTCGTACTGGCTGTTGGCACGGAAGACGTAGATGCCGGTGATGATGACGGTGAAGATGATGACACCGAGACCGATCGGGATGCCGATGGTCGTGACGCCGCTGTCGGACACGGGGGTGGCGAGGAACTGCTTGTCGAATGCGATCAGCCCGATGTAGCCGTAGTAGACGATCAGCATCAGGATCGTCAATGTCCAGCCAAAGACGTTCCGCTCCTGCTTCAGCTTCTGGTACTGCGGATGACGTTGTATTTTTTCGACGACAGGGTCGGACATGTTGGTCTCCTTCATAGAGTCAAGCCGTTCTGACTGCGCCTGAAACTCTGAAGGAGGGATGGCCTTTCAGCAAGAAGGGAAAATACCGAGAAATCGGCGCTGTGATGGCGCCACGACGGGCCGCTCGGGAGCTTGGGCGGCAGGCATCCTGCCCGCCCTTCCGGAATCAGCGGAACACGATCGTCTTGTTGCCGTCGAGCAGCACCCGGTGCTCGGCATGCCACTTCACGGCGCGGGCCAGCACGAGGCTTTCGATGTCGGCGCCGATGGCCGTCAGCCGGGTGGCATTCATGGCGTGGTCGACCCGCTCCACGTCCTGCTCGATGATGGGGCCCTCGTCCAGGTCCGGGGTGACGTAATGGGCGGTGGCGCCGATGATCTTCACGCCCCGCCGGTGTGCCTGATGGTAGGGGCGTGCGCCCTTGAAGGAGGGCAGGAAGGAGTGGTGGATGTTGATGGCGCGGCCCTGCAGCTGCCGGCACATGTCGTCCGACAGGATCTGCATGTAGCGTGCCAGTACCACGAGGCGCGCGCCGCTGCGTTCGATGATGTCGAGCTGGCGGGCTTCGACCTCGGCCTTGTCCTGGCTACCCATCGGCGTGTGGTAGAACGGGATACGGTGTGTTTCGGCCAGCGCACGGAAGTCTTCGTGATTCGAGATGATCGCGCGAACGTCGATGGGCAACAGGCCCGTCTGTGCCCGGAAGAGCAGGTCGTTCAGGCAGTGCCCCTGTTTCGACACCATGATCAGCGTCGGCAGCTTCTCGCCGGCCGGGGACAGTTGCCATTGCAGCGAAAAGCGTGCGGCCAGATCGGTCAGTGCCTGCCGGATCCGCCCGTCGGAGGACGGGCTGCCTTCCCCCTGTGGTGCATGGCTGAACTGCACCCGCATGAAGAACAGGCCCGAATCCGGGTCGTTGTATTGCGCAGCTTCGGTGATGTTGCTGTTCAGGTCGAAGAGCAGACCACTGACGGCATGCACGATGCCCGGGCGGTCGGGGCAGGTGAGGGTGAGGATGTATTCGTTCACGGGCGGAGCGGGCAAAAGGGGGAAAGGTGTCGGGATGGGCAGGCAGGGCGGCGAATCGGGCACGAACCGTGCCCGGCGGGGCCGATTTTCGCCTTCGCGATTCCTGCCGCCCAGGCTCCTGGCAGCATGCCTGCCGGGCGCACTGGCTTGTGAGGGCGCCGGGCAGGGGCCGGGTTATCATGCGGTCAAAAGACGCCCCCTCCCACCTGAGTCCGTGCTGGCCGGGATGCCGGCGTGCACCGGGGCAGTGGGGCGGGCCTTGGGCCGGCATGTCCAGTACATCGTTGCCGGTCCAATCTTAATGCACAACATCGAGTTACCAGGAGAAAGAGAGATGTCGAAGTCGATCAAGGGCGTGTTGCCGAAAACCTGTGGCGTGCCGGCCGCAGTGGCTGCTGCCGTGCTGGCCCTGGCGGCGGCACCGGCGGCACAGGCGGCGGATCTGGCCAGTTCGCTGCAGCTGGTCACGCAGACCGAGTTCCGCAAGATGGCCGAAGACCTGGGGGCCGGGCTGGCCTATCGCGGGCTGGCACCGGCCGAGAGCCTGGGGGTGCTGGGTTTTGACATCAGCGCAGCCGTCACGGGCCTGGAGCTTCAGGACAACAACATCTGGACACGGGCCTCGGGCGGCGACAAGGTGGACAAGACCGTGTACCTGAGCGGGATTCGCCTGCACAAGGGCCTGCCGGGCAACGTCGACATCGAGGGCTACTACAGTCAGGGGTCGCGCAACGTGAAAGCCTATGGGGGGGCGCTGCGCTGGGCGGTGCTGCCGGGCAGCACGCTGGTGCCAGCCGTGGCGTTGCGTGGTTCGTTCACCAAGTTGACGGGCATCGATCGCCTGAAGGCCGACACGATGGGCCTGGATGTCTCGATCTCGAAGGGTTTCCTGATGTTCACGCCCTATGCCGGTCTGGGTTATGTCTGGACCACCACCAAGCCGCAGGATACGCCCTTCCTGAGGAAGGAAAGCATCGGCATGGGCCGCGCCTTTGCCGGGCTGAACATGAACCTGGGCATCATCAACCTCTCGGCGGAATTTGACCGAACCGGCAGCAACGACAGCTACAGCCTGAAGGCCGGGCTGCGCTTCTGAGCATGAGGGGGCTGCCGATCGGGGGTGGCCCCTGCTCAACCGGTCAGCGGCGGAAATACCCCAGCAGCGCCCGGGTAGCGTGATCGAGGCCGCTGCTGTCCTGACCGGCCAGGGCCGCTTCGACCGACCTGGCCATCACCTTGCCATATTCGACACCGAACTGGTCGAAAGCGTTCAGGCCGATGACGACGGCCGCCACGAAAGTGGCATGCTCATAGGCAGCCAGCAGCGCGCCGACGGAGCGGGCGTCGATGCCGGGCAGCATCAGCACGGTGCTCGGGCGATTGCCGGGGAAGGCCTTGTGCCAGTCCTCGCCGGCGGCTTCGTTCGGCAGCGGCTTGCCGAGGGCCAGCGCCGCGCTCTGGGCCAGGCAGTTGGCGACCAGGATGCGGTGGCGCTCATCGTTCTGGCCTGCCAGTGAGGCCGGGTTGGGCTGCCGCGCGATGATGAAATCCACGGGCACCACGTCAGGCCCCTGGTGCAGCTGCTGGAAGAAGGAGTGCTGGGCGTTGGTGCCCGAGACGCCCCAGATCACCGGCGAGCTGATGTACTGCAGATGCGAGCCGTCGATCTTGGCCGATTTGCCGTTGCTTTCCATGATCAGCTGCTGAAGGTAGGCAGGCAGCAGACGCAGGCGTTCGGCGTAGGGGATGATGGCCTGGCTGGTGTAGTCCTCGACGTTGCGGTTCCAGATGCTGATCAGGCCCATCCAGACGGGGAGGTTCTGCTCGAACGGGGTCTGGATGAAGTGCTCGTCCATCGCCGCCGCGCCGTCGAGCAGCTGCTCGTAGGCGTCGGGGCCGCAGGCGATCGCGATCGAGGCGCCGACGGCGGACCACAGCGAGTAACGGCCGCCGACCCAGTCCCAGAAGTGGAGGATCTGCGAGGCCGGAATGCCGTACTGTTCGGCTGCGTCCGCGTTGGCGGTGACGCCGATCAGGTGTTTCATCGCGCCCGCCCGGTCGGCGCCCGACGACTGGAGCCAGGTGATGGCCGCTTCGGCATTGGCCAGCGTCTCGCGGGTCGTGAAGGTCTTGGAGACGACGAGGAAGGCCGTCGTGGCCGGGTCGAGGCCCTGCAGGTTCCGGGCCAGGTCGTCAGGATCCACGTTGGCGACGAAACGCACATCCGGGCTGTCGGCCGTGGCCAGCGCGTCGCAGACCAGACGGGGGCCCAGGTCGGAGCCGCCGATGCCGATGCAGACGAGGGTGCGCAGTGGCTGCTGCGTGTGCCCCTGCAGCGCACCGTCCCGGAAGCGTCGGGCCAGCCCGACGATGCGCTGGCGTTCGGCCTGGGCCTGGGCGTTGGCCTCTGCGTTCAGCGAGGCATGGCGCAGTGCCGTGTGCAGCACGGGCCGGCCTTCCGTCGTGTTGATGACTTCGCCGGCGAACATCAGCTGGCGGGCATCTTCGAGCCGGGCGCTGCGGGCCAGCGCCATCAGGGCGCTGATGGCCTGGCGGTCGATATGCTGCTTGCTGAAGTCTGCCATCAGGCCGGCGGCTTCCCGACGGAACGTTGCCGGGCGGGCCGGATCCTCCAGAAGGGTGCGCAGCGGGACATCCGCCAGACGGCGACCCTCACGTTGCAGGTTTCTCCAGGCTGCTCGACGTGCACCGATGTTGATACGGGCGTTGGCTGATCGCTTTGTTGGCATGTTGTCCATGACGGGAGGCACCTCGGCAAGGCGGGGTCGGTTGGGGGGCAAACACGGGATGATCCGCAGCAGCCGATGGCATCGTCCCTGTGCTCGGAACCATAGTGCCATAAGCAGGTGTTCCCTGTGAGAGAACCCCAGCATCGGACGATGGTCTGCACACATTGTTGCGCAATTAGTTAGACAATGTTACGCCCTTGGTGTCTGGGAGCAACACTGACGTAGCGCGGTCCACACCAGCACGATCCAGCCCGCGAGGAAGCAGGTGCCCCCGATGGGCGTCAGCATGCCGAGTGGGCGGGTTTCCGTGATGGCCAGGGCATAGAGACTGCCCGAGAACAGCAGGATGCCGGCGATGAAGAGCCCTCCGGCCCACTTCAGCGCTGCGCGAGGCAGATGGGGCGACAGCGCGGCCAGCACCAGCAGCGCCAGCGCGTGATAGATCTGGTAGCGCACGGCGATTTCGTACACGCCCAGCATGTGGTCGGACAGCACGGCCCGCAGGCCGTGCGAGCCCATGGCCCCGGCCGCCACGCCGAGACCGGCGAACAGCGCACCGGCGGCCAGCAGGCGGGGGCAGAAGGGGGAACGCGGGGTGGGAGAGGAGGAGGTGGTCATGGTCTTTCTGTCAATGAAGTCGGGGTTCGTGGCTCATCTGCATTTGATCCCTCAGATAGATGAACACACTGTCCGCCATCGATTCGATGTCGTCAGCGTCGTAGTCATCCTCGGGCAGATGCGTGTAGAGGTGGTTGAGGATTTCCAGCTTGATGTCGGCCTGTGCGCTGGCCTTGGCTTGCCAGTGGTCGATGTTCAGTTTGTTCTGCTTCAGCCTCTGGAGCAGGTCGCGCGCTACTTGCTTGATGCGTTCACGATCTTTCTTGCCGAGGGATTCCTTGGCGAGCATGTCGAAGACGGCTAACTGCTCTTCGTTATCGAGGTTCTCGCGCTGATAGCGTCGTTCTTCTTCCGTGGTTTCCTTGTAGAAGCCGAACAGCTGATCCATGATCTGCTGGATCTCACTGGTGCTCTTGTCACGGTTGTAGGCATCGACGATTTCCTGGTAGCGCTCCTGAAAATCAACGCGTTGGGGGTTGTTCCGGATCATGCGCTGCAAGCGTTCTTCGATTCTTTCCCGTAGCTCCACGGCAATAGTGGCCTTGTGGGCGCTTTTCTCGAACTCTTCCTTGAGGCGCTCCACGTCAAGGCGGGAAAGGTCGTATTGTGAGCCTGGTGACTGGGCGGTAATGGGCGTGCTGGCAACGCCCAACTCGATGAGACGATGCAAATCACTCAGAACCGGGGTGATATCGGGTGAGATCTTTTGCCGGGCGATCTGGTTGCGAATGGCCGACAGGGCTTCATGCGTATCGGCATGAACGAACAGACCCTTGTGGGGGAAGACCGAGCGGTAGAGGCTGTCTAGGTTGCCCATCATGGCCAGAAAACTTTCCCGGTATTCGTCCTGTTCATTCAGGCAATTCGCCGCCGTGAGCAATTCCGCCAGCCTCTCGTCGGGGTTTGCGTTGAGGAGCCTTTCCAGCTCGTAGCCTCGCGCTTGCAGATAGGTGCGGATTTCCAGCAGATTGTGTTCGTATTCCAGCAGGATGAGCTGGTTGTCCTGAACGGTATCTTGCGAATGCTCGCCTTTTCCCGTGCCGGCACGATCGCCCTGGGCGAACTTGGCCAGGGCTTCCCGCAGTGATCTGACCATGCCGTTGTAGTCGATGATCAGCCCGTTCTTCTTTCCCAGGCCCACCCGGTTCACCCGTGCAATGGCCTGCATCAGCGAGTGGCCTTGCATCGGCTTGTCGAGGTAGAGCGTGGTCAGGCATTTCACATCGAAACCGGTCAGCCACATCGCACAAACGATGGCGATGCGGAAGGGATGGCTGGCTGTCTTGAACTGCTTTTCCAGTGGCCGGGAAACCATCTTGTCCCGGTGGGGCTTGATGTCGAGCGGTTCATCGCGGTGGTTCTGCCACTGGGAAAACAGCTCGATTTCCCCCTGTTCTGGCGATACCACCACGCAGCACTCGGTTTCTTCCATCCAGGCGAGATGGGCGCGGCGCTGCTGCAAGCGCTGATTGGGTTGCCTGCCAGCCTGCAGGAAAGGGGCTTCGTCCTCCTTCAGTTTCTTTTCCAGCTCGGCGATCTTCTGCTGCCATTTTTCCTGAATGAGGTCGTACATCTTCACGCAGGTGATCTTGTCGACGCAGACCAGCATGGCCTTGCCGCCTCCGGGAGAGACGATCTGCCAGCGCTGATGGAAATGATCGACGAAGTGCTGAGCAACCGTATCCAGCCGCTGGGTTGCTGTCAGCAGCGTGTATTCACGCTGAAGGGCACGGATCAGTTTCTCTTCCTTTTCATCCGTCCACGGGTCGTTGATGGGGGCTTCAGCCTTGGCTTGTTCAATGTACTCGGTGATGCGCTGCCCCAGCCTGGGATCCGTGATGTTCAGCGCTTCGCCGGTGTTTTCGTAGAAGAGGGGCAGGGTGGCCTTGTCGGCCACGGCCCGCTGGAAATCGTAGATCGACACATAGTCGCCGAACACGTCACGGGTTTGCTGGGCCTCGGCCGAGTTGATCAGCGGCGTGCCGGTCATGCCCAGAAACTTGGCATGGGGCAACCCCTTTCGCATGTTCAGCGCCAGCTTGCCATACTGGGTACGGTGCGCTTCGTCGCTGATGACGATGATGTCGCTGCGCGTGGAATAGGGTTTCGTGACGGATTGCTGGTACTTCTGGATCAGGCCAAAGATGTAGCGGCGATTCTGTTCGCCCAGCATCTTGCGCAGCGCGCTGCTGCTCTGGGCCTGATCATCCTGAGTGTTGACGATGCCACAGTTGCTGTAGGTACTGGCGATCTGGTCGTCCAGCTCGTTGCGGTCGGTCACGATGACGAAGGTGTAGGCGGCCGAGATCTTGCGGTGGATCTTCTCGGTCAGAAACACCATCGAGTAAGACTTGCCCGAACCCTGCGTGTGCCAGAAAACCCCGAGCTTGTTTTCGTCGTCCACTTCGTGGCGTACCTTGGGGTCGGTGCTGGTCAGCCGCCCGATCACCCGGTTGACGCCCAGATACTGGTGGTTTCGGGGGATCACCTTGCTGATGCTGCCTTCGCTGCTGTCGAACAGCGTGAAGTTCTCGATGATGTCCAGCAGGGTGGCTTTATGCAGAAGGCCGGGGAGCAGGATGTCCAGCAGTGGCTTGTTCCTGGCTGGTTCGGGGTCATCCTCGTCAAGCCGTTTCCACTGATAGAAATGTTCCCAGGGGGCCGTGATCGAGCCGTAGCGGGCATCCACACCGTTCGAGACGATGACCAGTGCGTTCCAGTCGAAAAGTGCGGGGATCGTGTGCTTGTAGTCGGCCAGATTGCCAGTATAGGCCTGCTCGATGGGGACATCATGCCGTTTCAGCTCGATGAAGATGAGCGGCAAGCCATTGATGAAGCCGAGAATGTCCGGTCGTTTTCGGCCCAGCGAGCCCTTGATCCACAGCTCGCGCACGGCGACGAAGTGGTTTCTGTCCGGCTTGTTGAAGTCGATCAGCTTCAACCGTTTCTGCACGGTGCGCTGGTTTTTGTCCTGGTACTGAACCAGCACCCCCTCGCGAAGCAGGGTGTACTTGTCCTGGTTGCGGCGAACAAGGGATTGCGTGGGGTCGTGATGGATGACTGCCGTCAGCGCGTCCCGATAGGCGGAATCGGGCAGCCCTGGATTCAGTCGCTTCAGTGCCGCCAGCACATCACGTTTCAGGATGACTTCGGTCTGATCGTGCCGGCCCAGCAGGCTCTCTGGGCCCAGGTCTTCGGCATCCTGTGCGTAATGGATTGTCCAGCCCAGATCCCTTTCCAGGCGATCAGCGGTGGTCTTCTGGATCAGCTTGTCTTCCGAGTAGGTGTTTCTGGTCATATCAAGATCAAGCCCCCAGCACGAAGCGTGCTCGCTCCTGGCGCAGCATCTGGTAGGGCGACATGAAGCTCACGCCCAGTCCCAGGCAGACGTTCGGGATCTTGATGCGGCGGATAGAGTTGGCAGGCACTTCGTGGGTGACGAGCACATGCTGCCCGGCCATGGCGTGCGCCACCAGATAGTAATCGGCCACCTGAAAGAAGGTCTGGATCGCGCCCGGCTCGTAAGTCTGGCTGGTAACCCATTGGGCGATCTGGCCCAGCGCGGGTACGATAGTTTGCTGGCTGGTCAGGAAAAGCCCGGTGGCCTGCTGTTCCACCCAGTCGCTGAGATCGTCATTGCCGTTGTTCAGCTCCGTTTTCACCTTGTCGATGCTGAACACCTTGCCCTGCTGGTTGGCGGTCAGTATCCAGTCCCAGAAGGCCGGGCAGAAATCGAAACCATAGTGCAGGTTCTTGGCCTGGATGAAGATGTTGGCATCCAGCAGATAGGTGTGTCCGCTCATGGGGCGACGCTCAGCTCTCGGGCGGTTTTATGAAAGGTGCGGCTGGAACGGATCCCCAGCATCTGGAAAGCGTCCCGGAACAGGGTGCCACCTTCCAGCGTGCTGCTGATCAGCGCCCGGCTGAAGCGCTTGCTGGCACGCACGGCCAGCGACCGGTAGAAATCGCCGCCGCTGCCTTTCCTCTGCTGCATGATCTCCTGCAGCCGATCCTGTTCCTGCCGGTAATGGTGCCAGAGTCCACTTTCATCCAGATGACCGGCGTCGAACAGCCGACGCAGGATCACCAGCGTGCTGACCTTGAAGCTGCGTGCCAGGCGCTGCATTTCGTCGGGAATGGGTGTACCCGGCTGATAGGCCGTTTTAAGCTCGGCCATCGGAACCAGCAGTTCGGCTGCCACCAGGTTGCACCAGCGCTCGGTCTGGTGGCGTGGCATCTGGCCCGCTTCCGGGTCAGACACGCCGCTCTGGCCCAGCCAGACGTGAGCCAGTTCATGCCCCAAGGTGAACATCTGGGCTGCCTTGCTGTCGGCGGTGTTCAGAAAGATGACCGGGGCCAGGTCGTCAGCCAGGGTGAAGCCTCGAAACTCACCCACATCCAGCTTGCGATGACTGTTGCTGCCCACCACCGCGCTGGCCATCACCAGCACACCGCTATCTTCGATCAGGGCAATGAGCTGACGCAGGGCTGCTTCCCAGGTGGAGAGGTGGCGGCGCGCCTCGGTCGAGAGCTGGATGGTCTGCCGAATCTTTTGGGCGGCTTCGACAGGTGTGGTCTGAACACTCAGGCTGCCGACGAAGGGGAGTGGCGGCCAGCCATTCAGCCGGGCGTGTTCGCGATACCAGTCCTGCCGGCGTTGGCACAGATGGATGGTGTCCAGCAGCTCGCTGCTGGGTTCGGCCAGCTCGTGGTCCCGCAGGGTGCGAAAATCGGGCAAGGGCAGGGGCTCACTGGGCGGCTCCGGCAGAAAAAAGTAGCCGATGCCGGTGTGTGTGAACTGCGCAAAGTCTTCCAGCTGCCGAAGTGTCGGCTGTGCCTCGCCACTCAGCCATTGCGGCCATTTCGTGAAACGCTGGCACAGTGCCTCGTCCGTCTTGCGCGCACGCCGCGCCGCCCAGCGCAAGACCGGCACGGAAGCGGCGACGTGAGTCATGCCAGTACCTCCTCCGGCAAGGGGATGTTCGAGACATCCAGCTTGCCAGACATCAGGCGGGGGAGCAAGAGGTCGCGGGCAAGCTGAAGTCTTTCGTTTATGACGATCAAGTTTTTGATCTGGTCAAATATTGGAGCAGCTTTTGATCCAAAGGAAAACGTCAACTCTGGTTCTGGCAGAGTAAAGGGTATGGTTTTAAAAGTGTCAACGATGATCGTGTCGAAAACGCCGCCAGTTGCCGCCTGCTTGAGGTGGCTGACAGCAGCGTTTATGGACATAAATAGAAACAGGTTGTCAAAATTTATTTTGGGTTTGAGTGCATAGCACGATTGGTTCATGGCCATCGGTTCTTGGGCCATATTTATCTTGCCGACAGTTCCTCTGGCTGTAATAAAAATCGTTCCTTCCTCAAATAGCTGGCTGTTGCAGTTTTGTAGGCCTTCGTTTGTAAGGGTTTTCTCGGTTTTTCGTACAAAGAAACTATTTGTTGCGTCTTTCGGGGTGAAAAAGGGTATTCCGCCACCCCAGTAATGATCTATTTTCGTTTTTGGTGTTCCTCCGCTCATGATGAAGATAAAGTCGTGGGCAAACCCTCTTGTCCATCCTTGTGGAACCCCATCCTGAACAGGAACGGCCTCGTGCCCCGGAAACCGAAGATGCACGAACCACTCGCGGTACAGACGACGCGCAGCGTCTTCCAGCAACGCGATCCGGCGCTGGTTGATGGTGATCAGGTCGTCGTAGGAAGAAAGTATCGACCCGATTTTCTTCTGGTCATTGAGGTTTATTGGGTATTTGATTGGAAGGGACCTGAGGATGGGATTCTTTATGCCAAGGACAGTGGTTCCTGTTGCGTGAGAGCTTAGTTCTGACTGAAATTGAGCTGATTTCAGGTAGTGGAATAAGAAGTCTGGATCTATGAAGTATGGATTGGGTCGCAACAGAATTACCCTTTGAGCAAGGGCAATCCTTTCCTCTGACTTCCAGATGGCGAGTTCTCCTAAAGGGGCCTCAGTTGTGATGAAAATGTCGTTTTTTTGGGGGGTTCCTCTTCTCATGACATCTTCATAACTTCCCTCTGCTATGTATTCTTGCTTGCCATTTTTTTCTATTTTTCCGTTTTTTATTATTTTTGCGGTTATTAGCCGTATCCCCTGGTTGGTTTTTTTAGGTGTTTTGCCTCGATAATCAATTACTTTGGAGAGAAGGCTGCCGAGAGGGCTTTCTTTCAGATTCATCCCAAAAGCTCCTTCATGTTGAGGCTGATCTTTTTAGCCAGGAGAGCTGCTTGCTCGTTCAACTCCGCCAGCTCATCATGAATCTCCCGCATCTTCTCGATGAAGTCCTCTTCGTCGTCATCGGTGCTGGGGGCCACGCCGACATAGCGGCCGGGGGTGAGGGAGTAGTCGTTGGCGGCGATCTCTTCCTGTGTGACGGCCTTGCAGAGACCGGGCACGTCGTTGAAGATGCCGTGTGGAAAGCGGGTGTGAAGCCAGTGTCCCTGCTGGATGAAATAGCCGGCCTGTTTCAGCGTGTGCAGACTCTGGTCGCGGACAGTGGGCGCATCCTGTTTGTCGTCTGCGGCTTTCAGCTGCTCTTTCAGGACACGGATGCTGGCAGAGTCGAAGTGTTTCGACAGGCGTGCACGCAGGGTTTTTTCGGCGGTGTCGAGCAGGCTCAGGCAGTGCTTGTGTCGGGCTTCCAGGGCCTTGCTGGTGCTTTTCAGCAACGGCAACAGGGTTTCGAGCTGTTGTTGTGCTTCAGCCAGGGTGGTGTGTGGCGGCAGCTGGCCGTCTGGGCCGGCCTTGCTTGCCAGTTGATTCGATAGGGCAGAGGCAGCATCCAGCAAGGCTTGAGTGGCTTCCCGGGTGCTTGTGTCCGCCTGTGCGGCCTGGATGGCTTGCTGGAAGTCGGCCAGCACTGGTGTCAGCTCGGCCTGTCTGGCAGCCCGTGCCTGCTGCTGCTCGGGGGTTGGGGCGGTGTTTCGGGGCAACGGGTCGAGCAGGTCTTCGGCACTGCTGCTTGTGGCAAAGGTGTTCAGCTTGTCGAGCAGCTGGTTGATGGCATCATGATCCTGCTGCAATCGGTCCGCCAGTTGGCCCATCCAGCTTTGGGCTTGCTGCTGATGCTGGTGCAGCAGTTGCCGATACTTGTCCTGTTCGCCACGATACAGCCAGACGATGGCCGTCAGGTTGGCCAGCTGTTCGTCGGTGAAGACATGCGAGCGGGCCGACACGACGTGATAGACGCTGCGGGCGTCGATCATCAGCACCTGATCCTTCAGGTCGTCGGGCTTGCCCTTGTCGTAGAACCACAGCGTGCAGGGCAGGCTGACGGTGTAGAAGAACTTGTTGCCGATGGACATCATCACGTCGACGTGGCCTGTCCTGACCAGTTTTTCGCGGATGTCGCGGTCCTTGTTGCCGGCATCCGAGGCACTGGAGGCCATGACGAACCCGGCGCGGCCGCTGTCGTTCAGGTAGGCATAAAAATACTGGATCCACAGGCTGTTGGCGTTCGAGATGGCGCCGGTCTTGCCGTTGGTGCCGGGCAGGCCAAAGGGCAGGCGTCCTTCCGGTGCAACCTGCTTTTCGATCTTTTTGGTATCCACCCCATCGACGTTGAAAGGGGGATTGGCCATGACGAAATCGCAGGCGCCAACCAGCTCGTCGATCTGCTCGTAGAAGGTGTTGCCTTGCCGCAGGTTGGTGGCGTCCAGGCCATGCACCGCCATGTTCATCCGGGCCAGGCGGGTGTTGGTGTCGCTTTTCTCCTGTCCGTGGAAGGTGACAGCCTTGTTGGTGTCAGCGTGGCGCACATCCTCGATGAAATGCCCGGTCTGCACGAACATGCCGGCCGAACCGCAGGCCGGGTCCAGCACCAGACCGTGATCAGGTTCGATGATGTTGACGATCATCCGCACCAGCGATGGTGGCGTGAAGAACTCGCCGCCCTCCTGCGCGCCGCTCATCGCGAACTTGCTGAGGAAATATTCGTAGATGCGACCGAAGACATCACCCGTGGCGTTCTGCAGCGCCTCACGGTTGAAGATCTTGATCAGCTCGGCCAGCAGATCGGACTCGAAGGTGGTATAGCCGCGGGGCAGTGCACCGGCCAGTACTTCATGGTCAGCCTCGATCAGGGTCATGGCCTGGTCGATCAGTTCGCCAATGCTGGCATCGGTCGGCTGGCTGGCGATGTAATCGAAGCGGGCTTCCTGGGGCAGGTAGATGGCGGCTTTGCTCCTGAAGCCCTGCTTGATCATGGCCTCCCGGCGCTCGGCCGGCACCCGGGCCGGGATCTTTGCCTCGACCTCGGGCAGATAGGCATGAAAGCGGTTGGTGGCCTGCCGCAGAAAGATCAGGCCCAGCACGGGCATCGAATACTCGGTGGCGGTCAGCCTGGAGTTGGCCCGCAGCTGGTCGGCGGCCTCCCAGAGTTCATTTTCGAGTTGCTGGATGTTCATGGATGGACGGGCACAGGACGAACGGGCAAAAGTTTAACGCGGACGCCGGTTCGATGCCGGGGGCAGGGGCTGGATAGAACGCAGTTGTGGTTCCCGTGTCACCCGGATTTGGTTTCTCCTTCCACCTGGCTGAAAAACGTCCGAAGCATCCGCCCCGTGTGGGTCTTGCCGGCCCTGGCCAGCTGGCGGGGCGGGGCTTCGGCCACGACCTGACCGCCGTCGACGCCGCCTTCGGGGCCGATGTCGATGATCCAGTCGGCTTCGGCCCAGAGGGTCTGGTTGTGTTCGATGACGAGGACGGTGTTGCCGGCATCGACCAGCCGGTGCAGGACGTGGACGAGTTTTTCCACGTCGGCCATGTGCAGGCCGACCGTGGGTTCATCCAGCACGTAGAAGGTGCCGCCGTCGTGGATCTCGCCCTGATGGCCGGCCTTTCGGGCCCGGGCGCGGGTCATGGCCTGGGCCTTGGCCTCGCGCAGCGGATCGGCGGTTTCGGTCAGGGTGCGCACCTTGGCCAGTTCGGTCACGAGCTTGATGCGCTGCGCCTCGCCACCCGAGAGGGTCGGGCTCTGCTGGCCCAGCGTCAGGTAGCCGAGGCCCACGTCCTGCAGCAGTTGCAGCGGATGGGCGATGGATCGGTAGGGGGCGAAGAATTCCAGCGCTTCGTCCACCGTCATGCCCAGCACGTCGGCGATGGATTGACCGTTCAGCCTGACCTGATTCGTTTCGGCATCGAAACGGCCGCCGTGGCAGACATCGCAGAGCACGCGCACATCGGGCAGGAAATTCATCTCGATGGTGCGCACGCCCTGGCCTTCGCAGGCCGGGCAGCGGCCGCCGGCCGTGTTGAAGGAGAAACGCGAGGCGGTGTAGCCGCGCAGCCGGGCCTCGCTGGTGTCGGCAAAGAGGCGCCGGATCGCATCCCAGAAGCCGACATAGGTGGCGGGCGTCGAGCGTGGGGTCTTGCCGATCGGGGTCTGATCCACTTCCAGCACACGCTGGATGCCTTCCCAGCCGGTGAGTGCCTCGCAGTGGGGCAGTGCCCCCCGGTCGCCTGCCAGCCGCCGTTGCAGGGCGTCGAGCAGCACGTCGCGGGCGAAGGTGGATTTGCCCGAGCCGGAGACGCCGGTCACGACCGTCAGCCGCTTCAGCGGGATGCGGGCCGAGGCGGATGTCAGGTTGTGCAGGTGGGCACCGTCGAGCCGGATCGACGGCGTGTCCTTGCCGACCGTGCGATGGGGTTTGTCGGGCAGCGGGGGCGGATGTCGCAGGAAGCGGCCCGTCAGGCTTGCCGGGTTGTCGGCCAGCTCATTCATCGTGCCGGTGGCGATGATCTGGCCGCCGAGCCGGCCGGCGCCCGGCCCGATGTCGATCAGGTGGTCGGCGCGGGCGATGGTTTCTTCGTCATGTTCGACGACCAGCAGTGTGTTGCCTTTCTGGCGCAGCCTGTCGAGGGTGTCGAGCAGCATCAGGTTGTTGCGCGGGTGAAGACCGATCGTCGGTTCGTCGAGCACGTAGCAGACCCCCTGCAGGTTCGAGCCGAGCTGGCCGGCAAGCCGGATGCGCTGTGCTTCGCCACCAGACAGTGAGGGGGCAGACCGGTCGAGCGTCAGATAACCCAGCCCCACGTCGATCAGGAATTGCAGGCGGTTCCGGATTTCGGCCAGGATGCCGTCGGCAATCTCGTGCTGGCGCGCATCGAAATGTTTGCCCTGGGCGCCGACCCAGCGCAGTGCATCCTGCACCGAACGGGCCGTGACATCGGCAATCGACTCGTCACCCAGCCGCACATGCAGCGCGACCGGGTTCAGGCGCTGGCCGTGGCAGACCGGGCAGGGTTCGTCGGTGTAGGTGACGCCGGCGTCGGTCTCACCTTCCAGACCCGGCGTCAGTTCGTCGGTTCTGATCTTGCCTTCCACCTTCAGGCCGGTGCCGAGGCAGGCGGGACACCAGCCGTGCTTGGCGTTGAAGGAGAAGGAGCGAGGATCCAGCTCCGGGTAGCTGGTGCCGCAGTGGCTGCAGGCCCGTTTCGTGCTGAACAGCACCGTCGGCAGCGGGGTGTCGAGGTCCTCCTTCAGCCGGTTCACGTCTTCCAGCAGCATGACGATGCCCTTGCCGTGATGCAGGGCGGTGTGCAGGTGCTGACGCAACTCGTTCTCGGCTTTCGGGTCGATGCGCAGGTTCGCGACCGGCAGTTCGATGTGGTGTTCGACATAACGGTCGATGCGCGGAAAACGCTCGGTGGGCAGGAAACGCCCATCGACGCGCAGCATCGGGAAGCCCTTGCCCTTCGCCCATTTGGCCAGATCCGTGTAGACCCCCTTGCGGCCGACGACGAGCGGGGCCAGCAGGCCGATCTCGCGGCCGCGATACTCACGCATGATGCGTGCCGCGATGCTGTCGAAGGATTGCGGCTCGATGGGCGTGCCGTCGTTCGGGCAGTATTGCGTGCCCAGTTTCTGATAGAGCAGTCGCAGGAAATGATGGATCTCGGTCAGCGTGGCGACAGTGCTCTTGCGACCGCCCCGGCTCGTGCGCTGCTCGATGGCGACGGTGGGCGGGATGCCGTAGATGCCGTCCACGTCCGGGCGTGAGGCGGGCTGCACGAACTGCCGGGCGTAGGCGTTGAGCGATTCGAGGTAGCGGCGCTGGCCTTCGCCGAAGACCACATCGAAAGCCAGCGTCGATTTGCCGCTGCCCGAGACGCCGGTGATGACGGTCATCTGGTCGCGCGGAATGTCGACGTCGATGTTCTTCAGGTTGTGTTCGCGGGCGCCGTGCACATGGATGGCGTGGCGGGCCCGATCCCGCGGCTGGCCGTCCTGCCAGACGGCGGCCGGTTCCTGAACCGTCAGTGCCGAACCGGGTGCGTGATGCCCTGCGTGCGCAGTCAGGGCATGACCGGATACCTCATGATCGTCAGCCTGAGCCGTCCGTTGTCCTGTGCTGGCCCGGGCCATCCACTGCGCCATCTCGGCTTCGTGGTTGCGCAGCGCGATGCCGGTGAAGGAAGCCGGGTTGGCCGCCACCTCGTCGGGCGTGCCGGTGGCCACGACCTGACCGCCATGTTCGCCACCCCCGGGGCCCAGATCGATGAGCCAGTCGGCGGCAGCGATCAGGTCGAGGTTGTGCTCGATGACCAGAACCGAGTGGCCGGCCTGCTGCAGGGCACGCAGCGCGCGCAGCAGCCTGGCGATGTCATCGAAGTGCAGGCCGGTGGTCGGTTCGTCGAACAGGTACAGCATGCCGCCGAGCTTGCGGCCGGCGCCCGTGCGGGGGGCGCCTTTCCTGCGGGCCTGTTCGGCGGCATCCGCCAGAAAGCCGGCCAGCTTCAGCCGCTGGGCTTCGCCGCCCGACAGCGTGGGCACGGGCTGGCCCAGTTTCAGATAATCCAGGCCCACGTCGACCAGCGGTTGCAGACGGCGGGCGATGTCGGCGCTGTTGCTGAAGAAGGCCAGTGCCTGCCGGACCGTCATGTCCAGCACGTCCACGATCGAGGCCTCGACCGGACGGGCCATCGCGGTCTCGTCGCTGCGACCGCTCACGCGCACTTCCTGGATCTCGGGGCGGAAGCGCTTGCCGTCGCAATCGGGGCAGCGCAGGTACACGTCCGAGAGGAACTGCATTTCCACATGCTCGAAGCCGTTGCCGTGGCAGGTGGGGCATCGGCCGTCACCGGTGTTGAAGCTGAAGGTGCCGGCCGTGTAGCCGCGTTCCCTCGCCAGTTCGGTGGCGGCGAACTGTTTGCGGATCAGGTCGAAGGCGCCGACATAGCTGACCGGGTTGCTTCGCGTCGTCTTGCCGATCGGAGACTGATCGACGAAGACCACGTTCTCGATCAGTTCGGCGCCTGACAGTCTGTCGTGCTCGCCCGGGGTTTCGGTGGGTTCGCCCCGTGCCTTCAGCAGCGCCGGCAGCAGCACGTCCTGCATCAGCGTGGATTTGCCGCTGCCGGACACACCCGTCAGGCAGACGAGTCGTGTCAGCGGGATCTCGACGTCGATGTTCTTCAAGTTGTGGGCTCGCACGCCTTCCAGTCGAAGCCTCGGGGTGCGGGCGTCGACAGGCTGGGACAGGCGGCTGCCGACCTGCCGGCGGCCGGACAGGTAGTCGGCCGTCAGCGTGCTGGCGGCTGGCAGGGCGGCTGCCGGGCCGTCGAAGACGATCTCGCCGCCCCGTTCGCCGGGGCCGGGGCCGATGTCGATGATCCGTTCGGCGGCGAACATCACCTGCGGATCGTGTTCGACCACGACCAGCGAATTGCCGGCATCCTTCAGCCGGTGCATGATCCCGATGATCCGGTCCATGTCCCGGGGGTGCAGGCCGATGGACGGCTCATCCAGAATGAAGAGGGTGTTCACCAGTGAGGTGCCCAGCGCCGTCGTCAGGTTGATGCGCTGAACCTCGCCACCGGACAGGGTGCGGGACTGGCGATCCAGCGTCAGATAATCCAGCCCCACATCGCGCAGGAAGCGCAGCCGGGCCCGGATCTCGGTCATCAGCAGCTCGGTGGCTTCATCCAGCGGGGCCGGCAGGCCGATGTCGTCCATCAGCCGTGTCAGCCGGTCGATGGGCAGCAGCATCAGGTCATGCAGGGTCAGGCCCGGCAGGGTGTCGAGCTGTGGCCGTGTCCAGGCCGTGCCCATCGGCATGAAGCGCTGGTAGCGTCCGTGTTCGTCCGCGTCCTCACCGAAGGCCCGCCGGGCATCGGCCAGGCTGCCCACGCGCCACAGCAGGGCTTCGGGCTTCAGGCGGGCGCCGGCACAGGCCGGGCAGGTGGTGTAGGAGCGGTATTTGGAGAGCAGCACGCGGATGTGCATCTTGTAGGCCTTGCTCTCCAGCCAGTTGAAGAAGTTGCGCACGCCGTACCACTGGCGTTTCCAGTCGCCGCGCCAGTCCGGCGCGCCGTCGATGACCCAGCGCCGCTGTTCGGCCGGCAGGTTCTGCCACGGGGTGTGCAGATCGATGCCGGCGGCCTGGCCATGCTGCATCAGCTCGTCCTGCGCTTCCTTGAAGCTGGGTGTCTGCCATGGCTTGATGGCGCCTTCGGCCAGGGACTTGCTGCCGTCCGGGATGACGAGATCCAGATCGAGGCCGATCACGCGACCGAAGCCACGGCAGGTCTCGCAGGCGCCCAGTGGCGAGTTGAAGGAAAAGAGGCTCGGGCTGGGCGGGGAATAGGCGATGTCGCAGGTGGCACAGGCAAACTGCGCGCTGTAGCGCCAGGGCGGCAGCTCGTTGCCCTCGTCGTCGAGGGGGATGACGCTGATCAGCCCCTTGCCCCGGTCGAGCGAGGCTTCGAGGCTGCCGGCCAGCCGGTCGGGGGTGACGGTGCTGGCCCGGAAGCGGTCGGCGATGACGGTGAGCCGCAGGGGCGGGGTGGTGGTGGCCCGCTCGTCCGCACCTGCCGCTTTCGCAGCCTTACCCCGGGTCCTCGTCCGGGTCGAGCTGGCCGCGGTTCCGGCACCGGCGGCTTTTTCGGTGGCTTTGGCATTGCCGGCATCCTTGGCCCCCTTGGATCCTTTTTGACGCCCTTTGGCGCCCTTGTCCGCCTTGCCGGCCTCAGCGCCGGCCCCGGCTTCCGGCTCGAAGGGCAGTTCCTCTCGGCGGTGGATGCGGGTATAGCCCTGGGCGCTGAGCTGGGCCAGCACCTCGTTCTCGTCGAAACCGGCCGGCACCTTCACGTCGAAGGTCAGCAGCAGGCGCGGATCGCCCGCCTCGGCGGCACGGGCCAAGATGCTCTGGCTGATGCTGCCGACATCATCGGCGCGGACAGGCTGGGCACACTGCCGGCAGTGCAGCGTGGCAGCATGGGCCATCAGCAGCTTCAGGTGGTCGTTCAGCTCGGTCATCGTGCCGACGGTCGAGCGCGAGGTGCGCACCGGGTTCGTCTGGTCGATGGCGATGGCGGGCGGCACCCCGTCGATGCTGTCCACCTGCGGCCGGTCCATCCGGTCGAGAAACTGGCGGGCATAGGCCGAGAAGGTCTCGACGTAGCGCCGCTGCCCTTCGGCATAGAGGGTATCGAAAACCAGTGACGACTTGCCACTGCCCGACACCCCGGTCACCACGACGAGCTGGCCGGTCGGCAGGTCGAGATCAAGGTTTTTCAGATTGTTCTGCCGGGCGCCACGAATGCGGATCGGCGGGCTGTGATCGGCGGGGCGGGCGCCATGACCGGCAGAGGAGGGCGAGGGGCGTGCAGTCACGATCGGGAGGCGCCGCGCTGGGCGTCATCGGGGGAAACCCCCTTATGGTAGTGGAGGGCGAGCCTATCCTGTTGCAGCCCGCGACTTGAGGGCTGAATCCTGAAATGCCTGGCAGTGCCACCCGGATAGGGAGGTGTTGATAGTAGCGGGCCTCAGCCTCCTTAGACTCAACTTTCAAATGCCACTCGAAGATCCCAGGCGTCAAGCGCAACAGGAGATCCGGTATGGTCATCGGGCAGCTTGGTCATGAGTTCTTGAGACCTCTGCCAGTCGAAGGAGAGGGGTTGGGTACTGAAGAGTCGGGCAATGTCATGGAGACGGGTCTGGGCTCGCCCCGGCACGAAGAGTGGGGTGACACGTTCTAGAATCGGGTTCTTCCCTGTTTTGATGATCACGGAGGCCCACCATGTCCACCCCTGTTTCCACCCCCAATGCACCGGCCGCCATCGGCCCCTATTCCCAGGCGGTCCGCGCGGGCAACACCGTCTATCTGTCGGGGCAGATTCCGCTGGACCCGAAGACGGGCGAGGTGGTGAGTGGCGGTTTCGAGGCGCAGGTGCATCAGGCTTTCCGCAACCTGAAGGCCGTGGTCGAGGCATCGGGCGGGCGGCTGGATCAGGTCGTCCGTCTGGGGCTGTACCTGACGGATCTGGGGCAGTTTGCCGTGGTCAACAGCATCATGGCCGAGTATTTCCAGGCACCGTATCCGGCCCGTTCCACCGTCGGCGTGGCCAGCCTGCCGAAGGGCGTGCCCTTCGAGGTCGAGGCCATCGTCGTCATCGAGTGAGCGCACGAGCGCACGAAGGATGGACGCAGCGGATGGCTGATCGACGCGATGGCTGAGAAGCCCGTCAGGCAGGCCAGGTCGTCGCGAACAGGCGTGTCGGCGGAGGCCGGGGCGAAAGCGAAGGTCTCGGGCACGGCATCCGTGCTGGCGAAACTCGGCTTGCAGCGACCGGAAGAGCTGCTGCTGCATCTGCCGCTGCGCTATGAGGACGAGACCCGGCTGACGCCGATCGCCCGGTTGCTGAACGGTAGCGCGGCCCAGATCCAGGGGCGTGTGTTGAAGGCGGAGGTGACGGGCGGACGGGCACGGCGGGCCCTGCAGGTGCAGGTGGCCGATGACAGCGGCGAGCTGCAATTGCGTTTCCTGCATTTCTATCCGTCACAGCTCGGTCAGCTGGTGCCCGGCAGGCTGGTGCGTGCCTTCGGCGAGCTGCGGGTCGGGTTGTTCGGGCGCGAGATGGTGCATCCGCGCTACCGGATGGTGACGGAAGACACGCCGTTGCCGGATCGACTGACACCGATCTATCCGACGGTGGCGGGTCTGGGCCAGAACCTGCTGCGCCGGGAGATCGACCGGGCGCTGGCGGCCCATCATTGGCCGGACACGCTGCCGGCCGACTGGCTGGCGGCTGCGGGCGTTTCGGGGCTGCCGTCATTGGCCGAGGCGTTGAGGGTGATTCATCATCCGCCGCCGGGCACGGATCTGCATGCGCTGACCGGGCGGCACCACCCGGCCTGCCAGCGGGTGATTCTGGAAGAGCTGGTCGCGCAGCAGCTGTCGTTGCGCCATGCCCGGCAGCTGCGGGCGGCGCAGCAGGGACAGGTGCTGACGGATCGCCGGCTCGAACAGGCGCTGCGCCAGCAGCTGCCCTTCGGGCTGACGGGTGCGCAGCAGCGGGTGGTGGACGAGATTGCGGCCGATCTGGCGAACCCGCAGCCCATGAACCGCCTGTTGCAGGGGGACGTGGGCAGTGGCAAGACCGTGGTCGCGGCGCTGGCCACGCTGGTGGCGGTGGGCTCCGGCTGGCAGGCCACGTTGATGGCGCCAACCGAGATCCTGGCCCGCCAACACCATGAGCGGCTGCTGCCATGGCTCACGCCGCTGGGCGTGCGGGTCGGCTGGCTGGCCGGCTCGCTGACCCCGGCAGCCAAGCGTCAGGTGAAGCAGGCCGTGGCGGCGGGGGAGATCGACGTGCTGATCGGCACGCATGCGCTGATCGAGGATTCGGTGGTGTTTCCGCGGCTGGCGCTGTCGATCGTGGACGAGCAGCATCGCTTCGGTGTGGCGCAGCGGCTGGCGCTGCGGGGCGGTGATGGCAGTGGGCAGCCCTGGCTGCCGCATCAACTGATGATGACGGCCACCCCGATTCCGCGCACGCTGGCGATGACCTTCTATGCCGATCTGGATGTGTCGGTGATCGACGAGCTGCCGCCGGGCCGTCAGCCGGTCGCCACGAAGCTGGTCTCGGATGGCCGACGGGACGAGGTGGTGGAGAGCCTCGCGCGCTGGGTGGCCGAAGGCAAGCAGGCCTACTGGGTGTGTCCGCTGGTGGAGGAGTCGGAGGCGCTGGACTTGCAGAACGCGATCGACACCCGTGAGCAGTTGCAGGCGGCCTTGCCCGCGGCCCGGGTCGGGCTGGTGCATGGGCGGATGGCGCCGGCCGAGAAGGACGCCACTATGGCGGCTTTCAAGGCTGGTGAGCTGGATCTGCTGGTGGCGACGACCGTGATCGAGGTGGGGGTCGATGTGCCTAATGCCAGCCTGATGGTGATCGAGCATGCCGAGCGCTTCGGCCTGTCGCAGCTGCACCAGTTGCGCGGGCGGGTGGGCCGGGGTGCGCAGCAGAGTTTCTGCGTGCTGCTGTACCGGCATCCGGCCGGCGCCATCGCCCGTGAGCGGCTGGCGACGATGAGGGAGACACAGGACGGTTTCGAGATCGCCCGGCGCGACCTCGAGTTGCGCGGCCCGGGTGAGCTGCTGGGAGCCCGTCAGTCGGGGGCGATGCTGCTGCGTTTTGCCGACCTGAGCCGGGACACGGCGCTGGTCGAGACGGCGCATGAGCTGGCCGATCGCTTGCTGGATTCGCGTCCGGATGTCGTTGAGGCGCATCTGGGGCGCTGGTTGGGGCATCGGGAACGTTTTCTGGATGCGTGACGGTGGGAGCCGGCTGAGCACGTCGTTCAGCCTTTCTGCAATTTATTGCCTATCATTCTCATAGTTGGCATGGCCCGAGGTGGCCCTGGAATCCGATCATGACCCTGACCGAGTTGAAATACATCGTTGCCGTCGCCCGTGAACGTCATTTCGGGCGTGCCGCCGAGGCTTGCTTCGTCAGCCAGCCCACGCTGTCGGTGGCCATCAAGAAGCTGGAAGATGAGCTGGAGGTTCAGATCTTCGAGCGGGGCAACACCGAGGTCACGATCACGCCGCTCGGGGTTCGCATCGTCGAACAGGCGCAGCGCGTGCTGGAAGAATCTGCCACCATCCGCGAGATCGCCAAGCAGGGCAAGGATCCCAGGGTGGGGCCGCTGCGGCTGGGCGTCATCCACACGGTCGGCCCCTATCTGCTGCCGAAGCTGGTGCCGGTGATGCTGAAGGAGACCCCGCAGATGCCATTGCTGCTCCAGGAGGAGATGACGACGAAGCTGCTCGAATCGCTGAAGCTGGGCGATATCGATGTCGCCATCGTGGCCGAGCCGATGCCCATTCCGGGCTTCGTGTGCTGGCCGGTCTACCAGGAGCCCTTCGTGGTCGTGGTGCCCAATGCCCATCCCTGGGCCGGCCGCGCCTCGGTGGACGCGGCCGAGCTGAAGGAGCAGACGATGCTGCTGCTGGGCACCGGGCATTGCTTCCGTGATCAGGTGCTGCAGGTGTGTCCCGAATCGTCGCGTGTCTCTCAGGCCAACGCCGGCATCCAGAAGACCTTCGAGGGCTCGTCACTGGAAACCATCCGGCACATGGTGGCATCGGGTATCGGGGTCACGGTGCTGCCGTGGACGGCGATGCCGGTCGGCATCGAGCCGGGTGAGGAGGGGCGCAACAGCGATGGGATGCTGACCTATCTGCGCTTCGAGAAGACAGCGCCCATCCGGCAGGTGATGCTGGTCTGGCGCAAGAGTTTCGGTCGCGTCGAGGCGATCGAGGAGCTGCATCGCTGCCTGCTGTCCCTGAATCAGCCCGGTGTCAGACCCCTGGCCGATGTCAGGCCGAGCGGGCAGCTCGGTCATGGCTGAGAGGGCGGTGGCGGGATGGAGCAATGGAGAGGATATGGATCATGACATGGACGACAGGAGAGCACGGCGAGTGTGGCCGGACATCGGGCAACTGATCGGCAACACCCCGATGGTGCAGCTCGCCCGCCTGCCTGCCCGGGCGGTGCGGGAGCGTGGCATCGTCGTGCTGGGCAAGCTGGAGGGTAACAATCCGGCAGGCTCGGTGAAGGATCGGCCCGCCCGCGCCATGATCGAGGCTGCCGAGGCCCGGGGCGAGATCCGGCCCGGTGACACGCTGATCGAGGCCACGTCCGGCAACACGGGTATTGCGCTGGCCATGGTGGCGGCCGTGCGGGGCTACCGGATGGTGCTGGTCATGCCCGAGAACCAGTCGCTGGAGCGCCGGCAGTCGATGCGGGCCTATGGGGCCGAGCTGGTGCTCGTCTCGAAAGAAGCCGGCATGGAAGGGGCTCGTGATCTGGCCTTGCAGATGCAGGCCGAGGGCAAGGGTCGCGTGCTCGACCAGTTTTCCAACGACGACAACTGGCGTGCGCACGTCGAGACGACCGGGCCGGAAATCTGGCGGCAGACGGATGGCCGGGTCACTCATGTCGTGTCGGCCATGGGCACGACGGGCACGATCACCGGGGTGTCGCGCTATCTGAAGGCCCAGAACCCGGCCATCCGGATCATCGGTGCCCAGCCGGCGGAAGGGGCGTCGATCCCGGGCATCCGGAAATGGCCGGATGAATACCTGCCGGCCATCTTCAGGCATGCGCAGGTGGATCAGACCGAAGCCGTGACACAGCAGCTGGCCGAGGAGACGATGCGCCGGCTGGCACTGGAAGAAGGAATCTTCTGCGGGGTGTCATCGGGGGGCGCCGCCGCCATTGCCCTGCGCGAGGCTGAGGCCTGGTCGCAGCGCATGGCCGCCGATCCCGCCCTGCCGCCGGCCGTCATCGTGTTCATCGTCTGCGACCGGGGAGACCGCTATCTGTCGACGGGGGGTTTTCCGGCGTAAGCGGTGAATTGGCCCTGGGAGCTTGGGCCTGCATCGACGCCCGTCAGATGCCTGCCGGCATGAGGGGGTTATCCTGTAGGGCCGGTTTTTTTACTGATGTTGCCCGTAGGGCCGGTGTCCGGCTTCCTGTCGTGACGAGGGCGTCTTCAGTCGTGATGATGGCCGCCGTGGTCATGACCGTGACCATGGACGTGATCGTCCCCGTCCTCGTCGGGCTGGTGCCCATGGCCGCCATCATGCGGATGTCCGTCCGCCGGGCAGCCGTGTGAGCAGCCATGGTCATGCCCATCGCCGTGCCCGGCGTGGTCGTGAGGCAGCACCAGATAGCAGGTTCGACCTTCCACGCCAAGGCCCACCGGGGCGCCATGAGGCAGCGTCAGCGTGCAGGCCTCATGGCCGAAAGGCAGACCCGTGATGATGGGGGTCTGTGTCTGGCTTCGCAGCCAGCGCCAGACCCGGTTCAGATCGTAGCGGTCGCCTTCGGCCTGTTTCCAGCTGAAATCACCGAGCAGGACGGCTTTCTGGCGGTCGATCACGCCGGCATGCAGCAGCTGCGTCAGCATCCGTTCGATCTTGTAGGGGTGTTCGTTGACGTCTTCGAGGAACAGGATGCCGCCATCCACCTGCGGGAAGAAGGGTGTGCCCATCAGGGAGCAGGTCATGGCGAGATTGCCGCCCCACAGGGTGCCTTCGGCCTCGAAGCCCGACGGTGCGCCCTGACAGCGAAAGCCGAGCACTTCCAGCCGGCCACTCAGCGTGTCGGCGAGTGTCTCCAGCGTCGTGGGGTCGACGTCGGCGGGGTTTTCAAAGCCGAAGTGGGCACAGAGTGCAGGGCCTGCCCAGGTGACGGCACCGGCCCTGGCCAGCATGGCCAGGTGGAAGGCCGTGAAATCGGAAAAGCCCAGCCACCGCTTGCCCGAGGCTGCGAGCCGCTCGAAATCAAGCCGTGGCAGATAGCGGGTGAGGCCATAACCCCCTCGGCTGATCATGACGGTCGCGGCTTCGGCTGCCAGAGCGCGATCGAAGGCGCCCAGTCGGGTGTCGTCGTCCCCGGCAAAACGCTGCTGCCAGACGGCTCGAACCTTGGGGTCGAGGTCGACCCGGAAGCCGTGCCGGGTCAGCAGCGCCCGGGCACGCTTCAGACGTGCCGCATCGGTGACGGCGCCGGCGGGGGAAATGACGTAGACATGCCCGGCGCCATCCGGCAGGTCGATCAGCGTGCGTTCTATGCTCATCCCGCCATTGTCCGCGCTTTTGGCAACCGATGCCAGGCAATGTGGGCCTGTCGTCCACGCGTTGAGCGCCACCGGCGTGTGCTCGTCACCGATGGCGGCGGTCCTCGTCAGCGTGATGCGGCTGCAGGTGTGGGGCGAGTCGGGGCGGGGGCGTCTGCCCGGTTGGAAGTCTCGCGCTTCTGCCGGATGGCCTCGGCCAGGTCGATGACGGCCATCGCGTACATGAAGGAGCGGTTGTAGCGCGTGATGGCGTAGAAATTGCCGGTGCCGATCGTGTAATCGGGCGGGGCGTCGGCGTTGACCAGATCGACGAGCAGCAGCGGTTCATCCGCTGGCAGGTTGAAGGGACTGGTGATGCCGTGGGCGCGCAGATCGGCGATCGTCAGGTTGGCTTTCGGCCCCCGGGCCAGCAGCGGGGCCGGATCGGCATCCCTGGCGAGCCGGGCCGGATAATGGGTTTTTCTGCCCGGCTCCCAGCCGTGTATCTGCAGGAAGCGGGCCACGCTGCCGATCGCATCGGTGGTGCTGCCTCGCAGGTCGATCCGGCCGTCGCCGTCGAAATCGGTGGCATAGCTGCGGATGCTGCCCGGCATGAACTGCGGGGTGCCGATGGCGCCGGCGTAGGAGCCGCGCGGCGCCAGCAGGTCGAGCTGGTTTTCGTGACAATAGAGCAGGAACTCTTCCAGCTCACGCTTGAAGTAGGCGGCGCGCGACGGATAGTCGAAGCCGAGCGTGGCCAGCGCCTGCAGCACCTGGAAGTTGCCGGTATTGCGGCCATACACGGTCTCGACGCCGATGATGGCGACGATGATCTCCGAAGGCACGCCATGGGTGGCCGTGGCACGGGCCAGGGCCTCGGCGTTGTCCTGCCAGAACTTCACGCCACCGTCGATGCGAACCGGCTGCAGGAAGCGGGGGCGATAGGCTTTCCAGGAGCGCTGGATGCTGGTTTTGGGCGGGTTCATCAGCGACAGCACCTGGGCGTTCGGGCTGATGCGCTGAAAGGCGGCCAGCATCCAGTCACGGTCGAGGCCGTGCCTGTCTGCCATGTCGCTGATGAAGCTTTTCACCTCGATCCGCTCGGCAAAGTTGCCGGGCACAGGGGCCCTGGGGCTCTGGGAACCCTGGACGCTCCGTGCCGTCTTGCTGGTGGGGGAGGCGGCTTTGTTCGTGGCCTGATGGCTGGTCTGCGCCAGGGAGTGCGGGCTGGCCAGCACCCAACAGAGGGGCAGGGCAAGGGCGATGAGCCGGTGACACAAGCGAGGAAGGGATGCGGGCTGGCGAAGCATGAACAGGGTGCTCAAAACAGGTCGTGTCGGTCGTGTCCGTCAGGGGCAGCCACCGGCGGTGCAGCGTGTCCGTCGGCAGCACTGAGGCGTGTCGTGCCGGTGTGGCGGGCAGTCACGTCAGTGACCGTGATCTCGGGGCGTGCCGGTTGCTGGAGAGAAGGGAGGCGAGCGATCCGTTCCGGTGTCCCTGAACCCGGTGGAGCCCGGTGGGCGCGGTCAGGGTCTGAAAGCTCGAACCAGGGTATCGAACTCGGCCAGCAGTCCGGCGGAATGTGAGCCAAGATCGTAACGCAAGCGGTTGTAGGTGGCGACGATATCGTAGGCGAGGGCAGCCGAATCGGCATCGAGCAGACGTTCGATGCGGTACAGGAACTGGTTGGCTGTCTCGTGGGGCATACGGTCGGCACCGATGACGGCCAGACGCTGGCAGAACTCGTCGAAGATCCGATCGACCGGATCACGTGGCAGGCGGGCGCGAAGCGTGAACAGGGCGATGACGGCCAGCGTGATGGCAAGGCCGGCTGCCAGCAGACCGATCAGCGCACGCCAGCCGACGTGTTCGAGGCCCAGTTTTTCGAGCAGCTTGCGCTGGTTGCCGCGATCATAGGACAGCAGCCAGACATTCCACCGATGCGTGATCGCATCCAGATTCAGCGTCCAGCGCTTCTGCCAGTCGCTGGCGGCCTGCCTCAGCGTGTCGTCCTGCGAGTCGGCCCCGGCCCGCATCGATTGCAGGCTGCCCCGCTGGATGCGCTGGGGCGCCACGGCGCTGGTGGGATCGACGCGCTGCCAGCCCTGATCCGGATACCAGACTTCGGCCCATGCGTGGGCATTGGCCTGTCGCACGATCCAGTAGCCGTTCTCGTGCGCATCGGCCCCCTGATAGCCGGTCACGACACGGGCCGGAATGCCCATGGCCCTCATCAGGAAGACGAAGGCGCTGCTGTAGTGCTCGCAGAAGCCGGCACGGGTGTCGAACAGGAATTCGTCGATGCTGTGCTGACCGAGCTTTTGCGGTTCGAGGGTATAGGCAAAGGGCTCCCGGTGAATCCAGGCCAGTGTCTGTTGCACCAGCCGGTCGGTGTCATCGCCCAGCTGTGCACGCCATTGTGCTGCCAGCCCCTGGGCGCGGGGGTTGTAGCCTGAAGGCAGTTGCAGCCACGGGGCCAGCGTCCGGGACGTTTCGTTGTGGCCGCTCCGGGCGGTGGGGTGGGCGCGCATCCGGTACCGGGCCCGCTCGGTCAGCGGGTTGCCGGCCACCACGTCCAGGGTCGGCATCATGGCGCTGCTGTCATGTGGCAGAGCCGGCAGCTGGGTCGTGGTTTCCATGCCCAGCAGCCAGCGGTGCACCCCCGGTTCGCGGGTGATGGTGTAGTGGAATGCCGGGCTCCGGGGCGCGAGCTGGATCTCCGGCTGCGGCAGCTGCGCGAGGATGGAGGGTCTCAGTGCCTGCCAGGTCCGCCCGTCGAAGTGTCCAAAGGTGGGGCCACGCCAGTACATGTCGGCCGGGCTGGGGGCCTCCCCATCGAACTCCACCCGCATCACGACATCATTCGATTCGGCCAGCTTCGAGAAATCACCGGGTGACATCGAGTCCGACAGGCCGGTGCTGGCCTGTCCATGATGCTGTGAAGCCCCCCACAGCGGGCCGCTGGGACGCGGAAAGAGCAGGAAAAGCAGCAGGGCCAGCGGGGCGGCCTGCAGGATCAGCACCAGGGCCTGACGCAGTCGCTGCATCAGCGAGACTTCCTGTTCCAGATATTGCATCGTGAGCAGGGACGCGACGATGGCGGGTACCGTCACCAGCGTCATCACGCCCATCACGATGCTCTGGGAGTGCAGATAGCTGGCCAGCAACAGGAAACAGCAGAGAAAGATCGTGATGAAGAAGTCGCGCCGGGCCCGCATCTCCATCAGTTTCAGGCCCAGGAAAAGCAGCAGCAGCGCCACGCCCGCCTCCTGGCCCACGAGCGTGCGGTACTGCGCGAACACGGCGGCCACGATGGCGAGGCTGGCGATGAGGCGCACGGGACGGCCCGGCAGGGGACTGCCGGAGACGAGCAGTCCCAGGCGCCAGATCATCAGGATGCCGAAGCTGGCCGAGCACCAGAAGGGCAGATGAACGAGATGGGGCCAGACGGCAAGCAGGGCCACCCCCATCAACAGCAGGGTATCGCGCCGGTCCCGCTCCCAGGTGCCGCCCAGTCGCCCGCCCAGGGCTCGCAGCGAGGGACGCAGCACGGCGGGAATGTGGGCGGTGCCGGCAGTCCTGATCCGGTGCCGCTGCAGGTGTGCCGCTTTCCTGCTCATGCCTGCCGGCCTGTCAGGTGGGGGTGGCCGTTCGGGCCGGCCATCCCGAAGCGGGCCAGCGCTTCGAGGCAGGCCATCCGGTGGGCAGGTCCGCGGTCCGTGTCGAAACGGCGCCGGGGCAGTGACAGGGCATAGGGAATACCGGCCGTCTCGGCCTGTTCGATCCAGCTGGCGAGTCTCGAGAGGCGCTGCTCGGGGTCGGGCATCCCGCCCAGCTGCTGCCAGTCGAAGATCAGCTCGCCGCCTTGTCCGCCATCACTGAACTCCCGTGTCAGGGGCTTGTCGTCCGGATGCCGTGCCATCGCGCGCCACGCCAGCCGGCGTATCGGGTCGCCCGGACGGTAGGGGCGGATGTGACTGAAGTCCTCGCCACCCTGCTGGTGGACTTCGGCATGACCGTCGGGGGCGTAATGCTGGGGCAGGGGGCTGGGTGGTTCTTCCAGCGCCGGATAGACCAGTACGCCTGCGTGGGGCTGCCACCAGGCCCAGGCGCGCCAGAGGCCCAGCGGAAAGTCGCTGGACAGCCGGAAGCGGGGGGCTGGCAGCCAGCCCCGTGTGCCGGTTTTCAGGGCCACCGAGGCGATCTGCTCGGCGTCGGCACTGATGTCGAGGTGCGGATGTTCTGCGCCTTCGTCCGTGTCGATCGAGATCGAATAGCGGGTGTAGCTGCGGGGGTTCAGCAGCGTGAGGTTCAGCTCGGCGATTTCACCGGCGTGAACCGGTTCGGCACGGCCGGGGCGCAGCACGAGCCCCGCCAGATTCCGGTAGGTGTGAAAGAGCGAGACGAGGCTGATCGAGGCCAACAGGAAGATCAGCACATAACCGAGGCTCAGTGCGTAATTGATGGCGGTGAGCAGCATGGCGGCCAGCGCGGCGCCGAAGATCAGGCCCATGCGGGTGGGCAGCACGTAGATGCGTCCGCGGGTGAGCGGGTAATCGCCGTGCCAGGGCTCGGGAATGCGCCGGAAGAAAGCCATGCCGATAGCCGCGCCGTGCTCAGGGCACGGCGACGCTCCTGAGCAGCTCGGCCACCATGTCGGCACGGGCGCGCCGGTTGGTCGCCGCGCCGCGCGCCGGTTTCAGGCGGTGGCCGGCCACGGGCAACATCACGGCCTGAACGTCATCCGGCAGCACATGGTTGCGTCCGTCCAGCAGTGCCCACGCCCTGGCGGCCCGCAGCAGGGCAAGGCCCGCCCGGGGGCTGAGACCTTCGGCGAAGAGGGCGGAACGGCGCGACTGGGTGAGCAGGTTCTGCACGTAGTCGATCAGCGGGCCTTGAGCCTTCACGTCACGGACGGCCTGCTGGATGGCCAGCAGTTCGGGTGGCGTCAGCACGGGCTTCAGATCCTTCAGCCACTCGCGCCGGTCCCGGCCTTCGAGCAGCGCACGCTCTGACTTGGGGTCGGGGTAGCCCAGCTCGACGCACATCAGGAAACGGTCGAGCTGCGACTCGGGCAGTGGAAAGGTGCCGATCTGGTCCTGCGGGTTCTGGGTGGCGATCACGAAGAACGGATCGGGCAGCCGGTGGGCATGCCCCTCGACCGAAACCTGTCGCTCCTCCATCGCTTCGAGCAGGGCGCTCTGGGATTTGGGCGAGGCACGGTTCACTTCGTCGGCCAGCAGCATCTGCGTGAAGACCGGGCCCGGCATGAAGGTGAAGCGCTGCGTGTCACGCTGATAGACGCTGGAGCCGGTGATGTCGGCCGGCAGCAGATCGTTGGTGAACTGGATGCGCTTGAATTCCAGCCCGAGTGAATAGGCAAGGGTATGGGCGAGCGTGGTCTTGCCCACACCCGGCAGGTCTTCCAGCAGCAGATGGCCGCGTGCGAACAGGCAGGCGAGCGTGAGCCGGATCTGCAGGGGCTTGCCCACGACCACGGCGCCGATCTGCATGGCGACTTCCTGGATCTTCTGCAGCATGGGGTATGGCCTGCCAATGGGAAAAAGGGGTGCGCCGATGGTAGGGGCTGCCGGCCGGGAGGCCGAGGGGGCGGCCGATGGCCGGTCGGCAGGGAGATGGGTGACGGCGGTCAGAGCGTGTCATGCACTTATTCGTCCCCGCGAAAGCCCCTCTGGGCGCGGGAGCGGATGCATTCCCCACACGGCGCAGGGTTTTCACCGAAAACAGGGGCTGCCGTCTGTCAAGCGGGGAGCGCTGCCGGACACACAGTCCCACCGGTATCCGGGCGGACAAAGGCAGGGCCATCTCTGCCAGCGCTCGCGCCCGTCTGGAACACGCGGCGCGCAGTCTATCTATAATGGCCTCGTTCTCTTACTTTTATCGGGTCAGTCGCATGAAAGTTCTGGTCGCAGTCAAACGAGTCGTCGATTACAACGTAAAAGTCAGGGTCAAAAGTGATGGCACTGATGTCGACATCGCCAACGTCAAGATGTCGATGAATCCTTTTGACGAAATCGCCGTCGAAGAAGCCGTTCGTCTGAAGGAGAAGGGTGTGGCCACCGAAGTGGTCGCCGTGTCCTGCGGCACCGGTGCCAGCCAGGAAACCCTGCGCACCGCGATGGCGATCGGTGCGGATCGCGGCATCCTGGTCGAGACCGATGCCGAGCTTCAGCCGCTGGCGGTGGCCAAGCTGCTGGCTGCCGTCCAGGCGAAGGAAGGCGCCCAGCTGATCCTGCTCGGCAAGCAGGCCATCGACGATGACGCGAACCAGACCGGTCAGATGCTGGCTGCACTGGCGAAGCTGCCCCAGGGTACCTTCGCCTCGAAGGTCGAGGTGGCCGATGGCAAGCTGACGGTCACCCGTGAGGTCGACGGTGGTCTGGAAACCGTCCAGATGCCGCTGCCGGCCGTCGTCACGACCGATCTGCGACTGAACGAGCCCCGGTATGTGACGCTGCCCAACATCATGAAGGCCAAGAAGAAGCCGCTCGACAAGCTGACGCCGGCCGATCTGGGTGTCGACCCTGCTCCGCGCCTGAAGACGCTGAAGGTGGCCGAGCCGGCAGGTCGCAAGGCTGGCGTGAAGGTGGCCAGCGTGGATGAGCTGATCAACAAGCTGAAGACCGAAGCCAAGGTCATCTGATCGGACGAACGCACATATCTATTGAGGAATGACGATGGCTATTCTGGTAATTGCAGAACACGACAACAAGTCGCTGAAGGGCGCAACCCTCAACGCTGTGGCCGCCGCAGGCAAACTGGGCGCTGATGTCCATGTGCTGGTGGTGGGCAGCGGGGCTGACGAAGCGGCTGCCGCGGCAGCAAAGGTCGCCGGTGTCACCGTGGTCAAGCAGGTGGATGAGGCGGCGCTGGCTGAACAGCTGGCCGAAGGCGTGGCCGAGCAGATCGTGGCACAGGCAGGTGGCTACAGCCACATCGTGGCCCCGGCCACCGCGCATGGCAAGAACGTGATGCCCCGCGTGGCAGCGCTGCTGGACGTGGCCCAGATCTCCGACGTGATCGCCGTCGAGTCGGCCGATACCTTCCAGCGTCCGATCTATGCGGGCAACGCAATTGCCACCGTTCAGAGCGCCGACCCGGTCAAGGTGCTGACCGTTCGCACGACGGCCTTCGATCCGGTCGCTGCCGAGGGCGGTTCGGCATCGGTCGAGAAGGTGGGGGCTACGGCCGTATCGGTTCAGTCGCAGTTCGTCGGTCGTGAAATGGCCAAGAGCGATCGTCCGGAACTGACCGCTGCGCAGGTGGTGGTCAGTGGCGGTCGTGCACTGGGCAGCGCCGAGAACTTCCAGAAAGTGATCGAGCCGCTGGCCGACAAACTGGGCGCCGCTGTCGGTGCCTCGCGCGCAGCCGTCGATGCCGGCTACGTGCCGAACGACCTGCAGGTGGGCCAGACGGGCAAGATCGTCGCACCACAGCTCTATGTGGCAGTCGGCATCTCGGGCGCAATCCAGCATCTGGCCGGCATGAAGGACAGCAAGATCATCGTGGCCATCAACAAGGATGAAGAAGCCCCGATCTTCAGCGTGGCCGACTATGGTCTGGTGGGTGACCTGTTCGAGCTGGTGCCCGAGCTGACCGCCAAGCTGGGCTGATCGCACCACTCGGGAGCCGCGACTTCCCTGCCGCCCAAACTCCTGGGCGCTGGAAGGCGCCTGCCCCGGACGGGCCCTGCTGGTTCTGCGTGGACGGGTGGCGCCTTTGCCGGCGCGCCCTGATTCATGTCGGCAGACCCCGGTACGGCATCCCCAAAGGCCGTGGCAGGTGTACCGTATGGTGCATCTCCACGGCCTTCCTGTATCCAGCGGCGGTGGCTGATGGCATGCCAGGCGCTTGGGCGGCAGGAAAGTCGCGGGCTGCAAGCCGGCCGCGCCGGCCTTTTTTGCACCCGCTTCTTGCCCCATGGCACCGGCTATGGGGCGGCGAATCGGGCACAAACCGTGCTCGGCGGGGCCGGTTTTCGTCTTCGCGATTCCTACCGCTCTAGGCCGGAGAGATGATGCCTCGCGGTGCTGACGGACATGCCGACTGCAGCAGGATGGCAGGGATTGTTCGAGCAAAGTCTGATGATGGGCTGTGAAGCCGGCCGACGCTTTTTCAGTTTGTCGAGGGGCTTCGCTTGCTGTCCGTACGCATGTACGTCAAGAATCCGGCCGTTGGCGCCACTGTCGTGCGCCGTTCATCAGATGGGAGTTGTGGCATGGATTCGAGTTTCAACGATGTTCGGCGTCCGGCCGGACAGCAGGATATCGGGATGGCCGGTGCAGGGGGCAACCGGGCTCGCACGGTCAGACGGTGGATGCTGCCGTGCGCCGCAGTACTGGTCGGCCTGCTGGGGCAGACGGGCCTGGCCCAGGCCGAGACCGTGACGCGGGTATACCAGTCCCGCATGGCCGATGGTTCCGTCACCTTCGGTGACAAGCCGGTGGCTGGCGCCCGTGAATACAGCAGCCGTGAATACCGGTTGCCCGATCCGCTGCCGGAGGATGTGCTCGAGGCGGAGCGGCTGGAGTGGGAACATCAGGCGCGCGCCTTCGACCGTCGCCATGCCGAGCGTCAGGCCCTTCAGGCCCAGTCCGAGGGGGCACGTCGCCGTGCCCGTGATTCCGTCTGGCAGAGTCGCGACATGGCTGACGAGCCGTCCCATGTCTACGGCAGCGTACCCGTGGCCAGCTGGGGGCCTCATGCCCGTCCCGTGCCACCGCCACCGGCTGGTCATGGATCCCAGTATCGCAGCTCACCGGGGGCCGTGAATGGCCGTCAGGCGCCGATGCTGGGCAGCGGTTTCATGGCGCACCCGCCGCGTTACTGACCGGGCAAGCGCCCAGGCGCCTGGGCGGCAGGAAAGTCGCGGGCACAAACTGTGCTCGGCGGGGCCGGTTTTCGCCTTCGCGATTCCTGCCGCCCAAGCTCCTGGCCATGTCAACCTGCGCTCAGGCAGTCACGTCGGGCTGGGTGCCCGATTCGTCGGCCTGAGCGCCCTCCACCGGCTTCACGCGTGTGACGAGCAACTGGTCGATACGATGCTTGTCGATGTCGACCACCTCGAAGCGGTAGCCACCGTACGTGACGGTATCGGTCAGCTTGGGCATCCGGCGCAGGCTGAACATCATGAAACCGGCCAGCGTCTCGTAGTTGCTGTCTTCCGGCAGCTCTTCGATGTCGAGGGCGCGGGTCACGTTGTCGACCGGTGTCAGGCCGTCGATCAGCCAGCTGTCATCATCGCGCTTGACGATCTGGCTCTGGTTGTCATTCACCAGATCGCCCATGACGGTACTCATCACATCATTCAGCGTGATGAGTCCGACGACCAGCGCATACTCGTTCAAAACGATCGCGAAGTCTTCGCGGCTGGCCCGGAACTGGGTCAGCAGCTCGGACAGGGTCAACGAGTCGGGAATGGTCAGCACCGGCTTGATCCATGGTGCGCCCTTCAGTGTCAGCGGCTCGTTGTTGATGATGCGGGCCAGCAGATCCTTCGATTCCACATAGCCGATGATCTGGTCGATCTCATCCTCACAGACCAGAAAGCGCGAGTGATTGAGCTGGGCGATCTGCTCGCGCAGCTCCTGATCGGTTTCCTGCAGGGTCAGGTAGGCGATGCTCTCGCGGGTGGTCATCGCTGACGATACCAGTCGGGATTCGAGCTCGAAGACGTTCCCGATCAGGTGGTGCTCGGTGTCCGGCAGCACGCCTGCCTGTGCGCCGGCATCGACGATGGCGGAAATGTCGTCGAAGGTGATCTCGTCACTGCGCTGTGCAGGCAGGCCGAAGAGCCGGATGAAGCGATCGGCCAGCGTGTTGAAGAACCACACCACCGGCTTGAAGATGGCGATGCACAGATGAATGGGCCTGACCAGCCGCAAAGCCAGTGTTTCCGGGATCAGCATGGCCACCCGCTTGGGCAGCAGGTCGGAGAACAGGATGAAAAGGCCCGTCACGAGCAGAAAGGACAGCGTGCCGGCAAGGGGAGCAAGCCAGGGGCCCTGGTAGAAGGTGCCGATCCACTCGGCAAAGATGGGGCTGATGGCGGACTCGCCGATGGCACCGGCCAGGATCGCCACCGCGTTGATGCCGATCTGGACGGCCGTGACGAACTGGCCGGGGCGGGCCTGCAGCGCCAGGATCTCGGCGGCCCGCGTGTCGCCGTCGTCCGCAAGGATCTTCAGCTTCAGGCGGCGGGAGGCTGCCAGCGAGATTTCGGCGGCCGAGAAGAAGGCGCTGGTGAGAACCAGCAGAAAGATGATGAACAGTTGCTGGGAGGGGCTGAGACTGAAATCCAAGGGAGGGCTCCGAAGCGACACGCGGGCTTCGGGCGGCACGGGGTGTGTTCAGGATGTGTGAACACCATTGGACAGAGAGGCGCACGGGGCGCAGGGTTGCAGTGCTGCAACCGGCATCGGGCAGGCAGACGACCGATCAATAGTGCTGACACATCCTGCAGCAGCCATGGGTGCTACACGAAGCGGGCAGGCCGGGGAAAGGGCGCCCAGGGTGTCGGGAAGCCTCAAGATTAACCATTTTGTGCCTTTTTAGCCAATATCTGACTGACATGAGGCCTGTCGGGAGGACAGGGAGTGTTGTTCCGTGTGGTCAGTCATGGGTGTCCTTCTCGCCAGGCGCTTGGGCGGCAGGCATCGCGAAGAAGAAAATCGGCCCCGCCGGGCACGGTTCGTGCCCGATTCGCCGCCCCATGGCCCGAGCAATGGGGCAGGATCGGCTGTCATCTGCTGCCGGGGCCAGTGTGGATCAAGGGAATGACAAGCGTGGTCTGCGACTATATAATCAAGAGTTACTTTCTTCTTTGCGGATTTTTCGGGCAAATGGCGGGCCGCGCGTTGCGCACCACCGGCCTTTTGGTGCGGAGTCCGTTTGCCTTGACCCAAGGTCGTTGTCGGCCCATGCCTGCACGGGAGAAGGAATGTTCGCAGCCATGACGGCTCGGCGGTCTTTTTCTGGCAGGTGTCGGCTATTCGGAGATTAATTTCAATGGTCGTTGTTCGTCTTTCGCGCGGTGGCTCCAAGAAGCGCCCTTTCTACAACATCGTCGTGACCGACAAGCGTAATCGTCGCGATGGCAGCTTCATCGAGCGCCTGGGCTTCTACAACCCGGTTGCTTCCGAGAAGGATCTTCAGGCTCTGCGTCTGGACATGGCCCGTGTCGAGCACTGGGTGTCGCGCGGCGCACAGCTGTCGCCCAGCGTTGCCCGCCTGGCGAAGAAGGTCGCCAAGCAGCCCGCTGCCGAGCAGGCCGCAGCCTGAGCCTTCCGGCAAGGATGGCGACCAGTCCGCAATGGGTGGTCGTCGGCAGGATCCGCGACAGCTATGGTGTCCACGGCGCGTTGAAGGTCGAGCCCTACAGCTCGGCCCTTGATTCCGTCCTTCGACACATCAAGCGTTGGCGTCTGGTCGAAGTCTCTTCAGAGGGTTCGGCCAGGGCGCCTGTTCGTGTTTCTGAACGACCACTGACACTGCCACAGGATGTCCGCTGCAAGCGTTGCCGGGTTCAGGGTGAGATGCTGGTGGCTGAGTTGCTATTGCCAGAAGGTGTCGAGCCGCTGACGCGTGAGCAGGTGCTGGCCCTGAAAGGGGTCGAGATTGCCGTCGACCGGGCTGATTTTCCCCCGGCCGACGAGGATGAGTTCTACCACACGGATCTGATCGGTTGTGAGGTGATCGGCCATCATGATCAGCGTCTTGGTGTGGTGGTGGCGCTCGATGATCACGGTGCGCAACAGGTCATGCGACTCGAAGACGGAATGCTGATTCCTTTCGTCGAGGCCATCGTGCAATCGGTGGATCTGGCACGGAAGCAGATCCGGGTCGACTGGGCGGCCGACTGGCGTTGAAAAACCTGGCCGTCGTGGGAACGCCCCCATGACTCCATTCGTCAGCAGGCTGCAAACTGCATGATCGACTTTGAAATCATCACGATCTTTCCTGATCTGATCGAGGCCGTTGCGCCCTATGGGGTGGTCGGTCGTGCGGGTACGGTTCTCCAGGCGCCCATACCGGCTTCGCCCGTCGCAGGGCCGTGCTCGGCTGGGGCAGCCGTGTCGGCAGAAGGGAATCCTGGCGCAGGCAAGGTGCCGGCTGCCGGCTCTGCCGAGGCGGTGCCTGCTGGCGCCGGGCCTGTTCCGGGGGCCGGCGCAGGGGGGCAGGCGTCAGGGGCGGCAACGATGCCCAGGTATCGGCTGCGTTGCTGGAATCCGCGTGATTTCACCTTCGACAATTACCGGCGCATCGATGATCGCCCCTATGGCGGAGGGCCCGGCATGGTGATGCTGGCCGAGCCGCTGTTGCGCTGTCTGGCGGCCATCCGGCAGACGCGGGAGGCCGAGGGCAGACCCCCTCTGCCGGTAATCCATCTGTCGCCACAGGGGCAGCCCTTCCGGCAGGCCAGGGCGCGACAACTGGCCGATTCGCCGGGCGCCATTCTGCTTTGTGGGCGTTACGAGGCCATCGACCAGCGATTCCTCGATGCCGAGGTGGACGAGGAAATCTCGATGGGGGATTTCGTCGTGTCGGGTGGCGAGCTGCCGGCCATGCTGCTTCTGGATGCGGTGGTGCGCCTGCTGCCGGGGGTGCTGAATCACGAGGATTCGGCGGTGCAGGATTCGTTCGACGGTGGCGTGCTCGACTGTCCGCATTACACGCGCCCCGAACAGTTGCCGGGGCTTGCCCGTGGCGTGCCTGCCGGGGTGCCGGCGGTGCTGCTGTCTGGCAACCACCGGGAGATCGGACGATGGCGCGCCGAGCGGGCGCTGGAGGCGACCCGGCGCAAGCGGCCTGATCTGCTGCCGGCTGTGCCAGGCGGTGCTGACCAGGCCGGCAAGGCCGACTGATTCCGATTGATCGAACGAACGGTTGGGGTCGCCTCGCCACAGGATGGATCTGGTCGCGTTGGTGCCCAGAGGCAGTCCGTGTTATCATCGTCGGCTTTACAACTGCATCCTCTGTCGGGTCAAGGCTGGTCAAGCCGGCATTTCCAACAACGACGCCCGCCCATGATGCCCCCGGAGTCTTTGATGAATCTGATCGCTCAACTCGAACAGGAAGAAATCGCCCGCCTGGGCAAGACCATCCCCGCCTTCGCGCCGGGTGACACCGTTGCCGTGGCCGTCAACGTGGTTGAAGGCAGCCGCAAGCGTGTGCAGGTCTATGAGGGCGTGGTCATCGCCAAGCGCAACCGTGGCCTGAACAGCGCTTTCACGGTTCGCAAGATCTCCTCGGGTGAAGGGGTGGAGCGTACCTTCCAGCTCTATTCCCCGCTGATCGCCGGTATCGAGGTCAAGCGCCGTGGTGACGTCCGCCGCGCCAAGCTGTACTACCTGCGCAACCTGTCGGGCAAGAAGGCTCGTATCAAGGAAAAGCTGCCGGCTCGCACGCAGGCTGCCAAGGCCGCTGCACCCGCCGCTGCCGAAGCCTGATCATCGCCGTGAGGGAAGGGCTGACAGGCCTTTCCCCGGTCGCAGATTCCGAAAGGCCAGACGGTTCCGTCTGGCCTTTCTCCATTTCAGGGCCTGTCTTCAGGGCGGCAGGCCGGTCTTTTTCCAAGGGGCTCCCCAAGCCCGTTCAACAAAGGTTGCCATCCCCTGTCAAAGAGCGTCTGGGGCCATTCTGACCGGGCCTTGCATTAATATCGTCGGATCATGACGACAGATGCTTCCCATGCACAGGGCAGGGCTTCGACCCCTGCATTCGATCCAACCCGGGCTCCACTGATCGATCTGAGTCAGGGCAGCGGCGAGCTGGTGCTGCCTGATACCCGGCTGGATGGCAGCTGGGTGCGCCACCGCTTCCTGAATCCGCCTGCCATCTGGACGCCGGAATCCATCAACGGTTTCATCCATGCCACGCCGAAGCCGGGCGAAGCGGGTCATGTCCTGAAGGGGGAAAGCCCCCCGGTACAAAGCTGGGGCCCATCCGGCGCGCGCGTGCGGTCCGAACCGATTCCTGCCGCCGTGCTGGTGCCGCTCATTCCCTGCGAGGAGGGGCTGGGAGTGCTTCTGACGGTGCGCAGCCATCTGCTGCGCAAGCACCGGGGGCAGATTGCCTTTCCGGGTGGGCGGATCGATGCTGACGATGTTTCTCCCGAGGCGGCGGCACTGCGGGAAGCCCAGGAGGAAATCGGACTGGCACGCGAGTCGGTGGAGATTCTGGGCACGCTGCCATGGCTGGAGACGGGGACCGGTTTCCGGGTTCGTCCGGTGGTGGGCCTGTTGCACGAGTCCGTCCAGCCGGCGCAGCTGGCACTGGCGCAGGCCGAAGTGGCGGAGCTCTTCATCGTGCCGCTTGCCTATCTGATGAACCCGGGCCATCACCAGAGACGTCTGGCCAGCTGGCAGCAGGGGGCCGAGCAGATGCAGCGGGCCTTCTATGCGATGCCGTGGCGCAATGCCGCTGGTCGCGAATATTTCATCTGGGGCGCCACCGCCTTCATGTTGCGCAACCTCTACCATTTTCTGGCTGCCGACTGATTCGGTAGCCCGGCAAACTTGCGTCGAGCCCGGGAGCCCAGATCCAGATCCAGATCCTGATTCTGATTCTGATTCTGAGCCCTCGGGCGGGTGGCGCGCCCGATTTTCGCCTTCGCGATTCCTACCGCCCAAGCTCCTTGGGGCCTGACTCAGAAGGCCGGCAGCTCGCGGAACAGCCGATAGCGTTGGGCGTCGATACGGCCGTCTTCGGCCGCTGCCCGGATGGCGCAGCCGGGTTCATCCTGGTGCTGGCAGTTGTTGAAGCGGCACTGCCCCAGCAAGGGCCTGAACTCGGGCATCGCGTGATCGAGCTGCCAGCGGCTCAGGTGGGCCAGCTCGAACTGCTGGAAACCCGGCGAGTCGATCAGCCAACCCCCGTCATCGGGCAGCAGGAAGGCGCGGCTGAAGGTGGTGGTGTGCTTGCCACTGGCCAGCGCGTCGGAGATGGCCTGGGTCTGCTGCCGGGCGGTGGGAATCAGCGCATTCAGCAGGGTCGATTTGCCCATGCCACTCTGCCCCAGCAGGATCGTCCGCTTGCCGCGCAGTCGTTCGCGCACCGGCTCGAGGGATTCGGGGGCGTTGAGCGCAGCGATCGGCAGCACCGGATAGCCGAGCCTTTCATAGACCTCGGCGCGTTCCCGGGCCTGCTCGAAACTGCGGGCCAGATCCTGCTTGGTCAGCAGCAGCAGTGTGGGGATCTCCTCGGCCGACAGTCCGAGCAGTACCCGCATCAGCACCGATTCGTCAAAGAAGGGGTAACCGCTGATCAGCACGGCCGCCTGATCCACGTTGGCTGCGATGGTCTTCTGTCGCCAGTGGTCGCTGCGCATGACCTTGTTGTGGCGAGGCAGCACGCTTTCGATGGCCGAGGGGCCGCTGTCGGCCGTGCGGTAGACGACCCGGTCGCCCACGACACAATCCAGCCGGCGGCCGACGGCCAGCGCCTCGAGTGGTGCCTGATCGCGTCCAGGCGAGATCAGGAAGTGCCGGCCGTAGGCCGCCACGACATCTGCTTCGAGCCGCTGGCTGGCCGAGGTGCCGCGAGGGCCCTGGATGCTGCCGGCTGCCAGCTTGCGGTGGTAGGCCCGGGAAGGGCCGCTCCGCTGCTTGCCGCGTACCCCCGGTTCGGGCACGTCGTCGAAGTCGTCGATGTCACGGCTCACGTCTTGGTCCTCAGGCCGAAGCCGATTGTGTGGAGGCGCCCAGCTGCCGCTCGATGTGGGCGATGCGGATGGCAGCCGGTGGATGGGAATCGTAGAAGGCCGAATGTACGGGGTCTGGTGTCAGCGTGCTGGCGTTGTCCTCGTAGAGCTTGGTCAGCGCCGAGATCAGTGCCTGACCGCGGCTGTGGGCCACGGCAAAGGCGTCCGCCTCGAATTCGTCCCGGCGTGACAGCCAGGCCATGACGGGGCGGAGCACGAAGCTGAAGACCGGCGCCACGAGGAAGAAAAGCAGCAGGGCGATGCCGGCCGGGGCGGGTTGGGCAGGGTCGGGCGTGACGCCCAGACCCTGATAGAACCAGGGCTGTGCCGAGAGCCAGCCAAGCAGCGCGAAGCTGGCCAGGCTGAAGCCGATCTGCAGAACCAGTCGTTTCTGGATGTGCCGCTTCTTGAAGTGGCCCAGCTCATGCGCCAGCACGGCCTCGATCTCATCGGCGTCCAGACGCTCCAGCAGCGTGTCGAAGAAGACGATCCGGCGCGAGCGGCCCATCCCCGCGAAGTAGGCGTTGCCGTGTGCGGAGCGGCGGCTGCCGTCCATCACGAAAAGACCGCTGGCAGCGAAACGGCAGCGTTCGAGCAGCGCCTCGATACGGGTACGAACCGGGCCTTCCGGCATCGGCTCGAAGCGATTGAAGATCGGTGCGATCACGGCCGGGTAGATCAGCAGCATGGCCACGCTGAAGCCCGTCCAGAGCAGCCAGGCCCAGAGCCACCACAGGCTGCCGCTGGCCTGCATGAGCCCGATCAGCGCAGCCAGGAGTGGCAGGCCGAGCACGGCGCCCACCAGCATGCCTTTGAGTCGGTCGGCGATGAAGAGACCGGGCGTCATCCGGTTGAAGCCGAAGCGGCTTTCCAGCCGGAAGTGGCGCCACAGATCCAGGGGCAGCTCGAATAGCCCGATCAGCAGGATGGCCGAGACGACGATGCCCATCTGCTGCCATAACGGGTTGTCTGGCAGCCATGTCTGCCAGCGTTGCTGAAGCTGTTGCAGACCGCCCAGCAGCGTGAGCAACAGCAGCACGACGGCGCTGACGGTCTGCTCGGCCATGCCGAGCCGGCTCCGGGCGATCGTGTAGTCGGCTGCCCGCTGGTGGGCGCTCAGGCCGATGCGCTGCTCGAAAGCCGTGGGCAGCCGCTGACGGTGCTGCCCGACATGGCGGATCTGCCGGGTGGCCAGCCACAGACGAATGGCGACCGAGATCAGCAGGAAGGTGGCGAAGAGGAGGCTGAAGGCTGAAGATGACATGCGACAATTAAATCACGGACAGGCGGGTGGCATGGATACGGCCCGTTGTGAAGCATGACGAGACGGGCGTACCCGGTCTGTCCACAACCTCAAGGAGAGACAAGCAGGTGCAGGCTGACAGCCAGGCGGACACGCCCTTCAATCCGGATACTTTCGTCAACACCGAGCCCGGCCGGCCCGATGCCAGCCGGCTGGTGTGGCTCGACATGGAAATGACCGGCTTGCGACCGGAGATCGACCGCATCATCGAAGTGGCGATGATCGTCACCGACAGCGAACTGACCGTGCTGGCGCAGAGTCCGGTGCTGGTCATTCACCAGCCTGACACGGTACTCGATGCGATGGACAGCTGGAACAAGTCGACCCACGGCCGTTCGGGACTGATCGACCGGGTTCGGGCTTCGACCGTGACGGAAGTGCAGGCACAACGGACGCTGCTGGATTTCATGTCGGCCTGGGTTCCCGAGGGCAAGACGCCGATGTGCGGAAACTCGATCGGGCAGGATCGCCGGTTCATGGCCCGCTACATGCCCGAGCTGGAGGCCTATTTCCATTACCGGAATCTCGATGTCAGCACGCTGAAGGAGCTGGCTCGCCGCTGGGCCCCCGAGGTCTACAAGGGCTTCAGCAAGCGGGGCGCCCATACGGCGCTGGCCGACATCATCGAGTCGATCGATGAGTTGCGCTACTACCGCCGTCACTTCATCGGCGCCAACGGGTTACGCACGTAAAGCGTCAGGCGATGACCGGTGCGGCTGGCGGCGCGATAGCCCTGCCACAGCTGACGCCAGCTGCCGGCTTCGGTCACGCCCGGATCGGTCGCCGTGGGCAGTGTGTCGGCGTGCTCGCGTAGCAGTGTGCCGAGGTCGGCTGGCTGGCTGCGCTCGTCGGCCACCACAAGCCAGGGACAGATGGGCGGTGCGGGCTTCTGATCCTGCTGGCGCAGCTCGGGCAGCCGGGGGAAACGGGCCCCGCCGTGGTAGGCGAAGAGCGCCACCTCACCCGCGTCGAGCGCCAGGCTCAGTGTGCAGCCCGGGCGGCTGGCGAACAGCGCACGGGTGGGTGTGAGCATGTCCTGGTAGCTCTTGCGATAGTTGCCGGCCGGCAGCCACAGCGTCATCAGCAGCAGCCAGCTGAGCACCATCCCGCCCGATGACAGCGCCATCGGTCGCCAGAAGGGGCGGGGCCGGCGCGAGACGCGCCACATCACCAGCAGTAGCCACGTGATGGTGGCGGCCAGGCCGATGCCCAGCTCGATCCACGACAGCGGGGCATCGAAACCGGGGACGGCCGCTTGCGCCTTGGCCGCCATCCGGGGGGGCCAGCCGGTCATGAAGGCGATCCAGTAGGCCCAGACGGCCAGACCCACCACGGAAAAGATCATCACGGCGAACCAGTCGACCACGCTGACGAGGTTGCGCCGGATCATCGGCAGCGTGATGCCGGTCAGGATGGCCATCGGCAGCACCATCGGTGTCAGCATGTGCTGATGGTTCTCCGACGAGGGGTTCAGCAGGGCGATCAGGAGGAGCAGCACGAGCGGAATCAGTGCTGCCGCGATGGGCGCTTCACGGCAGCCACTGCGCCAGCGCCAGACGCCCCAGATCACGAAGGGCCAGAGCGGCCAGAAGTACCACGGCATCGTGCCGGCGTAGCGCAGCATCGACTCGGCCGTGGGCAGGCCCATCATCTGGCGGTTCCACTGAAGCCAGGCATGGAAATACTCGGCCACCTTTAGACGCGCGGCCGGATCCAGTGGCAGATGACTGTCACCGGCCATCATCGGCAGCGCCTGCACGGCTGCATCGGGGCTGCTGTAGTAGGCCAGCATGGCGGGCCAGATGACCGAGGCGATCAGCAGGGCGGGCAGGGCCGTGAGCAGCGTCCAGCCAGCCACGAGACGGAAGGGGGTGACGACCCAGCACAGGATGAGCAGGGCCAGCGTCAGCATCAGTGCCAGCGGTGCGCCGTAGGTCAGCAGCGCGGCCGCCACCGACAGGCCGACCAGCAGGCCGCCAGTCCGGGGCCGCTCGAGCGCGATGCTCAGGCCGAACAGGTAGAGGGCCACCCACGGCAGCTGGGCTGCATTGGCGGTGGTTTCATGGATGGGAGCGATCAGCCCGAAACAGGCCAGCACGGCCAGCAAGGAGGCGTCTGCCACGGCATGACCGAAATCGTTGGGGCTGACGCCTGCACCGAAAGGATCCTGCGGCTGTATCTCGGGCCGACGCGCCAGGTTCCGGGCGGCATACCACAGCAGCACCATCGCCATGGCGATGCCGAGGGCAGCCGTCATGCGCAGTGCCAGATCGGGCGCGATCAGCCAGGGATCGGCCAGGCGACCAAAGAGGCTGCTGAGCAGGGCGTTCAGGAAATGGGCTACCTGCATGCCGATGGCCCCGAGCCAGAAGGGCAGCGGCCCGCCTTCGGGTACCAGCGTGCCATGCACGTTGGGTACCAGCCAGTCGATGGCGCTGCCCGTGGCCATCGTGTGGGCGATGCCGAAGCCGATGGCATCATCGGTTCGCCAGGGATCGCGTCCGAACAGTCCGGCAAAGACATAGACCGCACAGAACAGCAGGGGAATCCAGCGTGGCAGGCGGGCTGCGTCAGCGGAAGTGACCAGATAGGGCCGGACGCGGGATGATCCGTGGCTAGAGCTTCTCATCGTCGGGACAGGAAAGACCGATCGTTCGGGGGCTGGCAGGGTCAGCTCCCGGCAAGGGAGGGGCGCACACTGGAACATGCCCGCAGCATGCGCCACCGCCGCTGGCTGAATACCGCATTTTGACATCCTCCGGGCAGGAAGGCATGGGATAACAGTACGGCGGCCCGACCAGAAGGCAAGGATGTCGCATGCTGTGGCCAATGACGGTGCCTGCGGGCCTGGAAACAGAAAAGCCCTGGCGAACCAGGGCTTCTCAGGGCCCTGCCGTCGCTGACAGGGCAAAAGGCCGGGCAAGGCTCAGGCCTTGGGCGCGCCGGTACGGGCGAACTTCTGACGGAACTTCTCGACGCGACCCGTTTCGATGATGCGCTGCTGGGCGCCGGTGTAGAAGGGGTGCGATTCGGACGTGACGTCCAGCTTCACGAGCGGATACTCCTTGCCGTCGTCCATCGTGATGGTTTCGCGGGTCTGCACCGTGGAGCGGGTGATGAATTTGAAACCGTTGGCCATGTCCTGGAACACGACTTCACGGTAATCAGGGTGAATACCTTCTTTCATAGTGAATCTGTTGTTAGTCAAAGCCGGAAAAACGGTGGCAAACGATGCTCGAACGATCGCGGCAGGGTAAACTGACATTATAGCCTTTCAGTCAAGTGATGCAATGACCTTTGGCGATGAATCCGGGCCTCGCGGCCGGATATCGACCATGAACGCCTCCCGGGGCTGAAAAATGTTGCATGGGAGGTGCGACGGCGTGATCCGTCGCCGTCGCTGCCGGTGATCCCCATGCCTTCAGGCCTTCGCCAGTTGCCCGTCGTCGCCGGCTGTGCCGTCGGTGGTCAGGGCCGGCCGGGGTGTCTTCTTCTGCAGGTGCGCAGCGGGCGAGGCCGACAGCATCGCACAGGCCACGGCCGCCATGTAGGGTACGGCCTGCAGCACCAGCACGACCATCCACATCGCCGATTCCAGATGGTTCGGCAGACGGGTCATGGCAATGCCGACCGTGGCCACCAGCAGGCCGATGAGCAGCAGCGCTTCCTCGCGCACACCGCCCCAGGCCATGCCGGCCGGCTTCTTCTTCGGTCTGGCCGGTGCGGCCGCAGCCTCGGGCCTGGGGGCTTCGGCGGGAGTACCGGCGTCGGTCTGCTGGCCGGCACCGGACTGGGCAGGGCTTGCGCCCGGTACACTGCTCTCGGCCTTCACCTCGGAGGCCAGCGTGCCGGCGCCACCACCTTTCTCCGTCACCTCGAAGACGGCCGACTTGTTCCACAGGCCGGCGAACACGCCCTGGGCGATGCCGTGCGACAGCGCCATGCCGGCCAGTGCAGAGCCCCAGACATCCTTCTGCGAGCAGCGTACACGCCGCATGTACAGCAGCGGCCCCATCAGCACCTTGAAGGTGAAGAAGGCGATCAGCGGAATCATGAAGAGCAGGATCGGCAGGCTGAACAGGTGAGGGGCCGCGATGATGCCGATGCTCCAGGCGATGGCGGCCAGCGCGAAGACCAGATGCAGCGCATCACCCAGCCACGAGAACCAGCCGGTCACGAAGTGGTAGCGCTGGGCGTTCGTGAGGTTGCTGCTGCCGAACAGCATCTGGCCCTGACCCTTCAGGATCTGCATGGCACCCTGCGCCCAGCGCTTGCGCTGCTTCTTGAACGCGAAGAAGGTGTCTGGCGTCAGGCCCCGGCCCATCACCACGTCCACATAGCGCAGCTCGTAACCGGCGTCCATCAGGCGCAGTGCCAGTTCGGCGTCTTCGCAGATGCACCATTCGGACCACTGGCCATGCTTGCGCAGGGCCTCGGCACGCACCATGATCATCGTGCCGTGCTGCATGATGGCGTTGCGCTCGTTGCGATGGTGCATGCCGATGCGGAAGAAGCCGTCGTATTCGAAGTTCATCATCCGGCGGAAGGTGTGACGGCTCCAGCCCCGGTGGGCCTGCGGCGATTGCACCACGCCTGTCTTCGGATCCTCGAAATAGCTGACCAGATCCCGTAGCCAGCGGCGCACGACCACGTAGTCGGCATCGACCACGGCCACGATCTCGGCGTCAGGCGCGGTCTGGCTCAGGCCATAGTTCAGTGCGCCGGCCTTGAAACCCGGCCAGTTCTCCAGATGGAAGAAGCGGAAGTTGTCGGGCAGCGTCGCCATGTAGGCTTCGACCGGCTTCCACAGCTTCTCGTCCTTCGTGTTGTTGTCGAGCACCAGGACTTCGTAGTTGGTGTAATCCAGCTCGACCAGACTCTTGATGGTGGCGATCACCATGTCGGGCTGCTCGTTGCAGCAGGCCAGGTGAATCGACACCTTCGGCTCGCGCGCACCGGGTGCCAGCGGTCGCGGCCGGTAGACCTTCCTCAGGTTGCCCGACCAGAACATCTCGACGAATTCGAAGAAGTTCGTGAGCAGGATCGTGGCCATCGCGAGCAGCGAGGGCACCAGGATCACGAGGAAGGTCCAGTCGATGGGCCGCATGTAGTAATCGAAGGGCAGGGCGACCAGCCAGACGAAGAGCGAGATCACCGTCTGCAGGACCACGCCGAAGGCGATGCGGCTGGGTAGCCGCAGCGTCGAGAAATTGAACATGAACCAGAACATCGCCAGCATGCCGACCACCGAGGCCGAGGCAGCCTTCGTGCGCCAGCCCGGATCCCGCTCGATGGGGGCGGTCAGGCTGTACTTGGGCTGCCGGTAGGCATCCAGATAGCCCCAGTAGGGGCCGGCACGGCCTTCCAGCTCGATCTTCCATGGCTGGTCGATGCCTTCCATCAGGAAGTAGTCCAGATCCATGGCCGCGGCACGCACGAGGAAGCCGCGGATGAACTCGGCCTGGCTGGCCGGCGAGGCGCGCGAGGCATCGCGGCGGTCGCCCTGGCTGGGCCAGCCGACCTCACCGATGATCACCTTCTTGTCAGGGAAGCGTTCCTGCACCTGACGCAGGCGTCCGAAGGTGTAATCGAGCGCCTGTTGCACGGGCAACCCTTCCCAGTACGGCAGCAGGTGGACCGTGATGAAGTCCACGTTGGCCGCGAGTTCCGGATAGCGGATCCAGACGTGCCAGGGCTCGGCCGTGGAAACCGGCTTTCTCGTCAGCCGTTTGACCTCGCGGATCTTCTGGATCAGCTCGGCCGGGGTCTGGCCCGCGTGCAGCACCTGCTCGTTACCGACGATGATGCGCTCGATGCTGCTGGTTTCCCTGACGGCCTTGTCGATCCAGTCGAACTCTTCTGCGTTCTTCTTGTCGTCACGGCTGACCCAGACACCGGCTGTCAGGTGCAAGCCCTGTTTCTCGGCCAGCCATGGGATGTCGGTGACATCGCTGCTGCTGTACGTGCGGATCCGGCTCGTGTACTGGTGCAGCAGTTTCAGGTCGCGTTCGATCGAAGTGGCTTTGGCGACCTTGCCGTCGAGCGGGTTGTCCCAGCGCTGGGCCGAGTTGTAGGCCAGTCCGTTGATCTTGCCGTAGAACGAAGGCGCATCGACCAGCGGGTTGATCCTGTCCCAGATCAGGAAGTTGAGAATGGCCAGCAGCGCCGCCAGCACGATGGCCTTGACCAGTCGACGGCTGGTTGGCTCGGTCCTGGAGGTTGGGCGAGATTTCAGCGAAGTCGCCAACGTCGAAGCGTGATTGTCCGATCTGGGCATAACGTGGGGTTCCAGTCAGGATATGGCGTGATCAGTCGGAAGCGATGCCGGGCCACCAGCAAAACATTCTATAAGCTAAAGCTGGCGTCAGGATGACGGCTCTGTGATTTGCGCTTTCAGCTTGAAACATCCGGAGACCGCCATGATCGCGAAGAATCCTGTCAAGTCGGGGCATTCCCGACAGGAACAACCGTACTATCCGCTATGCTTGCTGTTTTGCATGTGAACCGTGGCGGTTCTGGCCGGGCAGATTGTCCGACAGGCTGCTTCGACGCTTTCTTGTTTCGGGAATCTTCTTGATGTCAGATCGTTTCAGTCAGAACCGTTTTTGGCTGCTGTGGGTGTTTGCCTGCCTGGCCGCCGTGGCAGTCCTGTATGGCTGGTGGCTCGAAGGCCGACCGCAGACGGTGGCCGAGGCTGCCGATGACAAGCTGCAGTGCGTGTCCTATGCGCCGTTCCGCAAGCCGGGCGAGACGCCACTGGATGCCTCGGCCAGGGTCAGTGAGGAACGGTTGAGGGAAGACCTCGGCATCCTGTCGGCCCGCACGCAGTGCGTGCGTACCTACTCGGTGATCCAGGGGCTGGATGCCGTGCCGAAGGTGGCCAAATCGCTGGGCATGAAGGTCTATCTGGGCGTCTGGCTTGGCCGTGAGCGGGACAAGAACGAGATCGAGATCAACGAGGCCATCCGCCTGGCGAACGCCTATCCGGACACCGTTCAGGGGGTGGTCGTGGGCAACGAGGTTCTGCTGCGCCGGGAGCTGTCGCCGGCCGTGCTGGCCGAGTACATCGACCGGGTTCAGGAAGGCGTCAGCGGCGTGAACGTGCCCGTCACCTACGCCGATGTGTGGGAGTTCTGGAGCGAGAACACGGCGCTGGCCCGCCATGTCTCCTTCGTGACGGTTCACATCCTGCCGTACTGGGAAGATCATCCGGTCGGCATCCACGGCGCCATCCAGCATATCGTCGGCACGGCCGAGGCCATGCGCAAGCTCTTCGATGGCAAGGACGTGCTGATCGGCGAGACGGGCTGGCCCAGTGCCGGCCGCCAGCGGGATGCGGCCGTGGCCAGTCGCGTCAACCAGGCCCGCTTCCTGCGTGAATTCAGTCAGGCCGCAGCCGAACACAACCTGAAATACAACTTCATCGAAGGCTTCGACCAGCCCTGGAAACGGGGCCAGGAAGGGGCGATGGGCGGCAACTGGGGGGTGTTCGACAGTGCAGGGCAGGCCAAGTTCCCGGCTACGGGCCCCTTGCCCGAGGACGATGGCTGGTACTGGGGCTGGGTCGGTGCCCTGGTCGGTGCGCTGCTGCTGGGGGCACTCGGCAGGCGCTGGGGCGCCCGCGGCATCCATCTGGGTCTGCCGGTTGCCATGGGGCTCGTGACGGGCGCGCTGGTGGTGGCCCAGGGGCGCTACCTGTGGATCTGGAACCGCAACGTGCTCGAATGGAGCACGACGGTCGTGTTCTGTGTGCTGGCCCTGGTGCTGGTGCTGACCGTGATGCGCCTGGCGCTGGTCGGCGGTGCGGCCCCCCGCGTCGGGCCTGAGGGCATGCTGCCCGCCAGGCAGCGGGCACCGGGTGTGGCTTCCCTCTGGCGCAGCCGGGGGCAGGGTTTCGGTGCCCTGCAGCTGCTGGGGCTGCTGCGCACCTTCTTCCTGATGGCAGGCGCCACGATGGCACTGCTCTTGATCTTCGATGCCCGTTACCGGGGCTTCCCGTCGGTGCTGTACGCCTTGCCGGTCTTTTCGCTGCTGATGGCGCAACTGGCCGGCTTCCGGTTTCGTGGTGCCATCGAGGAGCGCATCCTGGCCGGTGTCTGCCTGATCGGCTGCATCTGCTTCGTGCTGATCGAGGGCTTCGAGAACCGTGAATCGCTGGTCTTTGCCGGTTGCCTGGTGGTGATGGCCGCGCTGGCGACCGATGGCGGCTTCTGGCTGAAGCGCCTGGACGAGGCGTCCCCGTCCACCCGTTGATCTGCGATGCCTGCCGCCCAAGCTCCTGAGCGCAAAAAAGCCCCGGTTCCGGGGCTGCTTCGGAAGAGAGCCCGGATCCCTGCGTTCTCGCAGGGATTCCTGGTTCTCAGGTCATGCACAGGCTATCGGGGGTATGGATGCCCGATGCTTTCGCTCAGGCTCAGGCTCAGGCTTGGGCTCAGGCTTGGGCGTTGGCGCTGCCGGGGGCTTTCGGCCGGCCGACCACCAGCAGACCCAGCAGGGCGGCGACGGCTGCCGGTTCATACGAGTAAAGGATCAGGCCGAAGAGACCGGCCGACAGCGCGATGAGGCCCAGCGTGCGGTAGCGCAACACGGTCGCCAGAAGTGCGATGGCCAGGGCGGCCCAGCCCAGCTCCTGATGCCGGAACGACAGCACGAGCGCGGTGCGCCCGGCACACAGACCTTCCCAAGGCGACACGTCACAGGCCTGGGCCACGTCGGTGGCCTGAACCACCAGATAACGCAGCGCAAGCGCGAGGGCGAGCGCCACGGCCGGATAGATCAGATCTTTGAGCTGAAACTTCATGGACTTGTTCCGTCGAGTGGGCCTGCCGGCCGGCAGGAACCGGCCGTCGGGCCGGTCGGGCCTTCACCTTGCCTTCCGGTGACGGGGCGGCGAAGGGGTTGCTTATTTTTTCATCATCTCGAAGAACTCGGCGTTGTTCTTCGTCTGCTTCATTTTATCGAGCAGGAACTCCATCGCCTGCAATTCATCCATGTCGTGCAGCAGGCGACGCAGGATCCAGACCTTCTGCAGGATCTCGGGCTTGATCAGCAGCTCTTCGCGACGGGTGCCCGAGCGGTTGATGTCCATCGCAGGGTAGATCCGCTTCTCCATCATCCGGCGGTTCAGGTGGATCTCCATGTTGCCGGTGCCCTTGAACTCTTCGTAGATCACCTCGTCCATCCGGCTGCCGGTGTCGATCAGCGCGGTGGCGAGGATCGTCAGGGATCCGCCTTCCTCGATGTTGCGGGCGGCGCCGAAGAAACGCTTTGGACGATGCAGGGCGTTGGCATCCACACCGCCGGTCAGCACCTTGCCCGACGAGGGCACCACGGTGTTGTAGGCGCGGGCCAGACGGGTGATCGAATCCAGCAGGATCACCACGTCCTTCTTGTGTTCGACCAGGCGCTTGGCCTTCTCGATCACCATCTCGGCCACCTGGACGTGGCGGGTGGCCGGCTCGTCGAAGGTCGAGGACACCACCTCGCCCCGGATCGAGCGCTGCATCTCGGTCACTTCTTCCGGACGCTCGTCGATCAGTAGCACGATCACCACGGCTTCGGGGTGGTTGGCGGTGATGGCATGGGCGATGTGCTGCAGCATCACCGTCTTGCCGCTCTTGGGCGGTGCCACGATCAGGCCGCGCTGGCCCTTGCCGATCGGGGCGATGATGTCGATGATCCGGCCGGTGATGTTCTCGTCGGTGCCGGTGCGCAGATCCTCGCGCTCCAGACGCAGGACGCTGTCCGGGTGCAGCGGGGTCAGGTTCTCGAACAGGATCTTGTGCTTCGAATGCTCGGGCGGCGCACCGTTGATCTTGTCCACCTTCACCAGCGCAAAATAGCGCTCCCCGTCCTTCGGGGTACGTACTTCTCCTTCGATCGAATCACCGGTATGCAGGTTGAAGCGGCGGATCTGCGAAGGGGAGATGTAGATGTCGTCCGGGCTGGCCAGGTAGGAGGTTTCGGGCGTGCGCAGGAAACCGAATCCATCCGGCAGCACTTCCAGCACGCCGTCGCCAAAAATCTGATCGCCGGCCTTGGCCTTGCGCTTGAGGATGGTGAACATCAGCTCCTGCTTGCGCAGGCGGTTGGCAGCTTCGATCTCCAGGCTCTGCGCGATTTCGATCAAGCGCGAAATGTGCAGTGCCTTCAGCTCCGACAGGTACATAGGGGTTGGAAGAAAATGTGGTTGATCGGGTCGCCATCGTCAGACATGACGAGACAACGGACAAAGGGAAAGCGGGGGATGGATTCGATAACCGGATTGATCTGTGCCGGCCTGGCGAACGATGCGAGGAGGAGCGAGCGATAGGAAGCTTCTCGAGCAGTCAGGTGGCAGAGGCAAGCAGAGCGGCTGGGCAGCCGGATGATGGGCAGACACGACGTGCCAAAATCAGGAGGGAGAGAGTTCCAGCCTGTTGCGCTTGTCCATGCAGCAGGGCAGAGGCCTGGCGATGGAGCGTGTGAGCGCCCGATCAGGATCGGGTACGCACTGTACTACGAATGCCGGTGTTTCGCAAAATTGGAAGGCCAACCGGTGTGGTGGAGGCAGGCCTCGCGACTGGATGGGCCGACACTTTCGTGTGGCTTTCGCATGCCGGGGGAGGAGGCAAGCGTCAGGTGATGCAGGCGCAGCGTGCCGGGAGGCATGTCCGCGGCGGCTCGCCGGGCATGCAAAGCGGGGTGATCAATGAGCCAGAGGCCTGGGCGACCAGATGGCACGGCGCCTGCCGTCAGCAGGGACAGGCGCCCGTGCACGGCCGGTGACCGGATCAGAGGTTGCTGTCGAGAAAAGCGGTCAGCTGGCCTTTGGAAACGGCACCCACCTTCGTGCCAACCAGCGTGCCGTTGCGGAACAGCATCAGCGTCGGAATGCCGCGAATGCCATATTTGGCGGCGATGGCCTGGTTGTCGTCGACGTTGACCTTGGCCACCGCCACCTTGTCGGCGTACTCGCGCGAGACATCGTCAAGCATCGGTGCAATCAGTTTGCACGGGCCACACCACTCGGCCCAGAAGTCCACCAGCACGGGGCGGTCGGATTGAAGCACGTCTGCGTCGAAGCTGTCGGTGGAAACGTTTTTGATACCCATAGGTCTCTCAGGACTCTCCTGTACGGAATCTAAAAATAACACGGGCTGAAGGGGCTGACAGCACCATCAGGGTTATATCTGGCATGAGCCGAACGAATTCAAGCCGGCCACGGGACGCAGATGATGCACTGCATCATGAGCGATGTCGAGAGCCAGAGCGTGTCATGTGATGAAGTGTGAGGCAGGCCCCTGTCCGGGAGGCCGGGGGCAGGCAGGCTCTCCCACCGTGGCCGGATGCTCTGCAAGCCCGATTCGCTGGCAGGGGTGGACAGGGGCCTGTGGACTTGATCCGGATTCGGCTTGAGATACAATCGCCGGCGGACGGGCCTCCTCGCATTGCGGCTCGGGAACCTGGTCAGGCCCGGAAGGGAGCAGCCATAACCGTTCACCGCAAGTGCCGAGGGTCGGGCTCGTCCCCCTCATTTTGATGCGGCACGACCGTTTCCCCGGCAGTTCGTGCCTGCCCAGCTTTCATCCCGTCGTCCGGCCTGCCTTGCCGCAGGCCTGGTCTTCAGGCCCAACAGAAGATCCCGGTGCAGTCACAATCCACCCATCAGGTGTTGGCCCGCAAATGGCGTCCCCGCGATTTCGATTCGCTGGTGGGCCAGGATACGGTCGTGCGGGCGCTGTCCCATGCGCTCGACCATCAGCGCCTGCACCACGCCTACCTGCTGACCGGCACGCGTGGCGTCGGCAAGACCACCATCGCGCGTATCCTGGCGAAGGCGCTCAACTGCGAAAAGGGTGTCAGTTCCCGGCCCTGTGGTCGGTGCGCAGCGTGCGTGGGCGTCGATGAAGGGCGCTTTCCCGACTATCTGGAGATGGACGCCGCCTCGAACCGGAAGGTGGAAGAAATGGCGGTCGTGCTCGACAACGCCGCCTATCTGCCGACCGTGGGGCGTTACAAGGTCTTCGTCATCGACGAGGTCCACATGCTGTCCACCCATGCCTTCAACGCGATGTTGAAGACCCTCGAAGAGCCGCCGCCTCATGTCGTGTTCGTGCTGGCCACCACCGATCCGCAGAAAGTGCCGGTGACGGTGCTGTCCCGATGCATGCAGTTCGGTCTGCGCAACGTCAGTCCGCAGGTGGTGGCCTCACACCTTGGCAAGGTTCTCGATGCCGAGCAGATTCCCTATGAACCGGCCGGGCTTGCGCTGATCGGCAAGGCGGCCGGCGGTAGCATGCGCGATGGCCTGTCACTGCTCGATCAGGCCATTGCCCTGGGCGCCGGGCAGGTGCAGCAGCAGACCGTGCAGGAGATGCTGGGCACCGTGCACGAGGCCCAGGCGCCCCGGCTGCTGTCGTTGCTGGCTGCCGGTCAGGCGGCCGATCTGATCGGCTTCGTCGATGCCATGGCCGCCGAGAATCCGGCCTATGGCCAGGTGCTGATGGCGATGGCCAGCGAGCTGCAGCGCATCGCGCTCGCGCAGCTCGGACAGGGGGATCCCCATGAACTGGCGGGAGAGATCGATCCGGCCGATGTTCAGGTCTGGTATCAGATCGCCATCCACGGCGTGCGCGATCTGCCGCTGGCCCCCGACGCGCAGACCGGCTTCACGATGACCCTGCTGCGGATGCTGGCCTTCCGGGCCGAAACCCTGGCGCTGCCGGCCGTCCCGGCTGGCCGGGGCGCATCGGAGGCAGGGGGGGCGCCGGCTCGCAACGCCGCCGCGCGTCCGGGTACGGGCCTGCGAGCCAGCCATGGGGAAAGGGCCGGCCCAGAGCCTGCGCATCGTCATCACGCTGAGGGCCCGTCCGATGCGGCAGGCGGCCAGGGGGAGGGGACTTCGCCGGCTGATCTTCAGGCGACGGTCGCCGGGCGGGCGGCGTCAGGGGGCAGTGCGTTGCAGCGTGCCCGGGAAGCCGCCAGAGCCATGGCCAGCACACTGGGGGGGGGCGAGCGCAGGAGCGATGTTGCCCGGGGCAATCCGCCCAGCGGCGGGCACTCGGGCAGGCCCCGTCAGGCACAGTACATGGAGCGCAAGGTACCGGACCCCGCGTCTTCGGCCGGGCCGGTGGCAAGGGCGCCACACGAGGTGCCCGATGATCCCGCGAATGGGCACAATGCAGCCCGGGTGATGAACCGGGAGATCACGGCGCCAGGCGCCGCCTCCCCGACACCGGATGCTGATGGTGAAGGCGCCGGTCACCCGGCTGCCATGCCGGCGGCGGCATCCGGCATCGCCGCCGCAGCCGATGGCGGGCAGCCAGCCCATGGGCATGATGGCGTGCAGACGTCCCGGTCGGCGCAGGCCGACCCGACACTGGGCTTTGACGGTGACTGGCCTGCCTTGGCCGAACGCCTTCCGGCCCAGGGCGCCTTGCGCCAGTTGTTCACTCAGAGTGAATTGATCTCGTGCCGGGATGGGGAACTGGCCCTGCAGGTTGCGTTGCCCCATTTCACCGAGCCGACTCTGGTCGAACGGGCCACGCAGGTGCTGTCCGGCCATTTCGGGCGTCCCGTGCGCCTGCGGGTTTCGCTCGGTGAAGTGGGGCAGCGGACGGCAGCGGCCCGGGCGGCCGATCGCCGGGAGCGCCGGCAGGCCGAGAGTGTCGAGGCCATCCATGCCGATCCTTTTGTGAAAACCCTGATGAGTGAATTCGGCGCCACGATCCTGCCGGATTCGATCAAACCGATTGACGGAGAAAAGCCATGATGAAAAACCAGTTGGCTGGCCTGATGAAGCAGGCGCAGCAGATGCAGGACAACATGAAGAAGGCCCAGGCGTCGCTGGGCGAGATCGAGGTCGAAGGCCAGTCGGGCGCGGGCCTGGTCAAGGTCGTGATGACGGCTCGCAACGACGTGCGTCGCATCGCCATCGACCCCAGCCTGCTGGCCGACGACAAGGACATGCTGGAGGATCTGGTCGTGGCCGCCGTGAACGATGCGCTGCGTCGTGCCGAACAGACGGCCCAGGAAAAGATGTCGGCCGTGACTGCCGGATTGCCGCTGCCACCGGGCTTCAAGTTGCCTTTCTGAGTCTTCCTGCCCGCGGGGCTCGTGTTCAGGGTGCGCCATGAAAAGTCCGGTCGCCTTCGATGAGCTGGTTCAGGCTCTGCGCGGCCTGCCCGGCGTGGGGCCGCGCTCGGCCCAGCGCCTGGCTTTTCACCTGTTGCAGCGGGATCGGGATGCCGCGCACCGGCTGGCAGAAGGTCTGAACCAGGCCTTGACCCGTGTACGCCAGTGCCAGCGTTGCAACACGCTGACCGAGCAGGACGTCTGCGAGATCTGTTCATCCGGGGCCCGCAACCCCGCGCTGTTGTGTGTGGTGGAAAGCCCCGCCGACATGCTCGTCATCGAGCAGACCCGCGCCTACGACGGCCTGTATTTCGTGCTGATGGGGCGTCTCTCACCCCTCAACGGCATCGGCCCTGCCGATCTGCAGTTCGAGCGCCTGCTGGCGCGTGCCACCGATGGCGTGGTGAAGGAGGTCGTCCTTGCCACGAATTTCACCCAGGAAGGCGAGGCCACCGCCCACTACCTCAGCGAAGTCCTGACCGCCAGAGGGCTTTCGGTCAGCCGTCCCGCACGTGGCGTGCCGCTGGGAGGCGAGCTGGAATATGTCGATGCTGCCACGGTTGCGCAGGCGTTGCGCGACCGGCGAGGCATGGTTTCCTAGCGATTAACTGTAAAACATGGTGTCTCAGCGTCGTTGTGAGGGAGGCGGAAGTCGCATGAAGCGGCTTGCCGTGTCAGGCTTGAAGCCCGTTTTTGTCGAAAAATCATACAGGTAAAAGGTATTCTTCCAGTCTTCCCCATAACCGGCTGCGGATGTAGTGGTTTTGTAGTGATGCATGGCAGAAACTGAAATAATGCCTCGGTTACGCACTGCTAAACTGCGTGCGGTTCATGCCCCTGGTGTTCCTCTGATGTTCATTCGGGGCTTCTTTTCAAACACATTGAAAGATTCCCACATGAAATATCCTCGCGTCGCTCCTCTCGCCGGGCTGGTTGCAGCTGCCATGATGCTGGCCGCCTGCGGCGGCGGTTCTGATGACAACAAGAACAACACGCCGGCCCCGACACCGCCTGGTTCCAACTCTGGTGGTACCAATCCTGGCACGAAGCCGCCTGCTGGTGGCGGTGCCGGCGCAGCAAACTCCGTCGTTCTGGTCAAGCAGGCGATGACGGGCACCAACGAAGGGACGTCGGCAGAAGCGGCTGGTGTCGCAGACGGCTTCGCCAAGGCTGCCAGCGCGCCTGCCACGGCCAGCGCACTGGGTGGCTATGGCCAGGTCTTCACCGCCACCGACAATACGGCTTCCAACACGCGCATTCATCTGCGCAACTTTGAAACCTACGTCCGCAGCGCTGGCAAGTGGAAACGTGTGCAGTTCAGCGGCAAGCTGAAGGGCAAGACCTACGGCGTCGGCTATGCAGGCGCTGCCCAGGATTGCAATTTCGCCAATGGCTGCCTGCGCGCCGAAGATGATGGCGGCGTGTCGTTCAAGCCCGTGGCTGGCCGCTTCCTGCGCTTCTGGCCCGAGGCCGCGTTCACGCAATCACTGGTCACGCCTGCCCAGGTCGAGGCGATCTTCACCACGGTTCAGACCCGGCTGGTCAAGGATGGTGGTGGCGCCGATGATCGTGCCAGTGCCAAGTATCTGGTCAACGTGGGTGCGGCCTGGGTGCCCGCTACCTGGACGGCTACCGATTTCCCCCGAGACGCTTATCCCGCCTACACCAGCCTGACGGACGCAGGACACGGGCGCCTCACGCTGGTGAAGAATGACTTCGGTTCCGCCAACTTCCATTCCGGTTCTGATGCTCAGGTCGATGAGCTGGCCAATCCGCTCGAAGGGGCTGGTGGTCGCGCGCCGCTGGCCAACAGCCAGAATGTCCGTGACGACGACGATGTGGTTCGCCTGATCTTCATCGGTGATTCGATCACCCAGGGCAACGTCGCGCAGCGTAACCCGGCTGGGCAGATCGTGGGCGCAGCGCAGGACAGTTTCCGCCGCAACCTCTGGAACAGCCTGATGCAGGATCCGACGCTGCCGATGGTCGACTTCGTCGGTACCCGGACGGGCACGGCGCTGAGTGACGAAAACTACTGCCAGAAGAAGACGACTTCGCCAGATACGGGTGACTACAAGCTGCCCGAATTCGATACCGACCATGAAGGTTACTGGGGAGCCTGTGTCGATCAGGTCAATACGCTGCTGACCCCTGCCCTTGCCAGGCTGGATACAGATGCCCAGCGTGGTGAGCCGGACGTGGCTCTGATCCACATCGGCACCAATAATCTGAACACCAATGCAGAAGCAGGTGTGGATGCCGCCATTACGCAGTTGCAGTCGACGATTGCCGAGCTGCGCAAGACCAATGACGACATCACGATCCTCGTGGCGAAAGTCATTCCCTTCCTGAACGACGCGGGTGCTGCCAGCCCGTTGGTGGCTTCCTACAACGCTGCCATCGAAGCACGGATCGCACCGATGACCACCGCCAAGTCGAAGATCGTCGTGGTCGATCATTCGACTTTCCCGGTGGGGCAGCTGCGTGACCGCTTCCATCCGAATGATGCGGGTGAGAAGACGCTGGCCGACACCTGGCTGGCAGCCCTGAAGGCCAACAACCTGCTGGTCGATCGCGACTGATCGTCCCTTCCCGGCAGGATGCGCCTGATCCGGGCGCAGGTTCCGGATCAGGCGATAGGAGCTTGGGCGGCCGATTTTCGCCTTCGCGATTCCTGCCGCCCAAGCTCCCAGGGATCAAAAAAACCCGGCTTCATGCGTTCATGACGCGAGCCGGGTTTTTTTGTGTCCGACCGTCCGGAGCGCACAATAGAGTGCCGCCCGGTAGACAATCGGCGGGTAACGTCGGAACTCAGGAAAGCAACATGAAACAACGCGTCGTGGTCCTGACTGGCGCCGGCATCAGCGCCGACAGTGGACTGAAAACCTTCAGGGATGCCGATGGGCTATGGGAAGGTCATCGGGTCGAGGACGTGGCCACGCCCGAAGCCTTCGTCCGCAATCCCCAGCTGGTGCTCGATTTCTATAACCAGCGTCGCCGTCAGTTGATGGCTGCCAGGCCCAATGCAGCGCACCATGCGCTGGTGCGCCTGGCCGATCATTACGATGTGCGGGTCGTCACCCAGAACGTGGACAACCTGCATGAGCGGGCCGGCAGCCAGCAGGTGCTGCATCTGCACGGCGAGCTGACGAAACTGCGCAGCACCTTCGATGAAGACTACATCATCGACTGGTTCGAGGATCAGACCCTCGAACACCGTGATCCGGACGGGTACCTGATGCGGCCGCACATCGTCTGGTTCGGTGAGAGCGTTCCGCTGATCGAGGAGGCAGCAGATCTGGTTTCCACGGCCGACAAGGTGCTGGTGATCGGCACGTCGATGAAGGTCTACCCGGCCAATGGGCTGATCCAGTTCGCACGGCCCGGTGCCGACTGCTATCTGGTCGATCCCCGCCCACCCGGCGTGGACGGGGTCGAGGTGATCGCTGCCACGGCGGCCGAGGGGGTGCCCCCGCTGGTGGATCGCCTCATCGCCGAGCTGGGCTGAGGCGCTTGGGCGACAGGGCCGATTTTTCGCCTTCGCGATTCCTGCCGGCCAAGCTCCTGAGGGAAGGGGCGGACCGAGGGGATGAAGGCGAAGGCAGGGAACTGCTTTCGGTCTCAGTCCGCGAGGATCTGAAGCACGTCCGAATGAAACTCCCGACTGTACAGGATGAACACCACGATGGCCGAGGCGGCGATCATGGCCCAGGGCGAAAAGAACCAGGCCAGGGCGGCAAACGAAAAATAATAGGAGCGCAGACCGTCATTGAAGGCCTGTGCCGCCTTGCCCACCAGCAGGCCTGCGCGTTCGGCATACAGGTTCGGGTCGAACTTGCCCGCCTTGAACTCGGCGGGCGGCGGCATGCCACCGATGGCCAGTGCCACGAAGGTGTACTGGCGCATCGACCACGAGAACCGGAAGAAGGCGTAGGTGAAAATGGCCAGCAGCAGCATGATCTTCGCCTCCAGCACGATCAGCGGCGTGGTGGCGGCAAACGGAATCTCACGGACGATTTCCACCGCCTTGTCGGTGCTGCCCAGCAGGGCGAACAGGCCCCCGATCACGATGATCGTCGTCGAGCTGAAGAAGGCTGGCGTGCTGGAGAGCGTCTGCGTGATCAGGCCATCCAGCATGCGCGGGTCACGCATCGTGGCCTGCTTCATCCAGTACTTGCGGTAACGGTTCGTCACGGCCAGCAGGGAACGCTGATGGATCTTGCCCCGGTTCGTCAGGCCGATGTATCCCCACCAGGTGCACAGGAAGCACACCAGCGCGCACCAGTCCAGTGAGGGCATCAGCAGAAAGATCTTCATGACGTTTATGGCATAATTTCAGGGTTTACCTTCAGAGCCGATTATGCCGAATCCATTTGCTCCGAAGCTGCCGCAGGCGGCGCTCGTCCTTGCGGACGGCACTGTGTTTCAAGGATATTCCTTTGGGGCAGCTGGTTTGTCTGCTGGTGAAGTGGTCTTCAACACGGCCATGACCGGGTACCAGGAAATTCTCTCCGATCCCAGTTATGCCAGACAGATCGTCACCCTCACGTATCCGCAAATTGGCAACACCGGTTTCAACGCCGAAGACATGGAGTCCGATCGGCTGCACGTTGCTGGCCTCATCATCCGGGCCTTGCCGGCCATGGTCTCCAATTGGCGGCAGGAAGGCTCACTCCCTGATCTGCTGAAAGCGCATGACAAGATCGGGCTCGTCGGCGTCGACACCCGTCATCTTACCCGCATCCTGCGCGAGAAGGGCGCACAACCCGGCTGCCTGGTGGCCGCTGCCACCGTGGACGAAGCGCTCGACATCGAGGCGGCACTGGCCGAAGCGCGGGCCTTCCCCGGGCTGGCCGGTCTTGATCTGGCCAGGGTCGTCACGGTCGCCTCGCCCTACCAGTGGGAGGAGGGCACTTGGAAGTTGGGTGAAGGTTTCCCCGTCAAGCCCGAGCCGGCACCCCAAACCGTGTCGGCGCGTGCCGGCCGCCGCTTCAAGGTCGTGGCCTACGATTTCGGTGTCAAGCGCAACATCCTTCGCCTGCTGGTCGATCACGGCTGTGATGTCACCGTCGTGCCGGCCACCACGCCGGCGGCCGACGTGCTGGCCATGAACCCCGAAGGGGTGTTTCTGTCCAATGGCCCCGGCGATCCGGAGCCTTGCACCTACGCGGTCGAGGCCATTCGCGTCTTCCTCGACAGAAAGATCCCCGTCTTCGGCATCTGCCTGGGCCACCAGCTGCTGGCGCTGGCCGCAGGCGCCAGGACGATGAAGATGAAATTCGGTCATCACGGCGCCAACCATCCGGTCAAGGATCTGGTCACCGGCGGCGTGGCCATCACGAGTCAGAACCACGGTTTTGCCGTGGATGCCAACACCCTGCCAGCCGGCATGCACGTCACCCACGTGTCGCTCTTCGATGGCTCCATCCAGGGCGTGGCACTCGAACATGCACCGGCCTTCAGCTTCCAGGGCCACCCGGAAGCCAGCCCGGGCCCCAACGACATCACCTACCTGTTTGAACAGTTCGCCAGACTGATGGCCGACCGGAACCCCTGATCCCATGCCCAAGCGTACCGACCTCGACAGCATCCTGATCATTGGCGCCGGCCCGATCGTCATCGGCCAGGCGTGCGAATTCGATTACTCCGGTGCCCAGGCCTGCAAGGCGCTGCGCCAGGAAGGCTACAAAGTCATTCTGGTCAACAGCAATCCGGCCACCATCATGACCGACCCGGAGATGGCCGATGTCACCTACATCGAACCCATCACCTGGCAAGTTCTCGAGCGCATCATCGAGAAGGAGCGTCCCAGCGCCATCCTGCCCACGATGGGCGGCCAGACTGCGCTGAATTGTGCGCTCGACCTGCATCGTCATGGCGTGCTCGAAAAGTACGGCGTCGAACTGATCGGTGCCAAACCGGCTGCCATCGAAAAGGCCGAAGATCGCCAGAAATTCAAGCAGGCGATGGAGTCCATCGGTCTGGGCTCGGCCAAATCGGCCATCGCGCATTCGATGGATGAAGCCTGGTCGGCCCAGAAGGACATCGGCTTTCCCGTCATCATCCGTCCCAGCTTCACGCTGGGGGGCACCGGTGGCGGCATCGCCTACAACGCCGAAGAATTCGAGACGATCTGCAAGCAGGGACTCGAACTCTCACCCACCAATGAACTCCTGATCGAGGAAAGCCTGATCGGCTGGAAGGAATTCGAGATGGAGGTCGTGCGAGACCGGGCCGACAACTGCATCATCGTCTGCTCGATCGAGAACCTCGACCCGATGGGCGTGCACACCGGCGATTCGATCACCGTTGCCCCGGCGCAGACGCTGACGGACAAGGAATACCAGCTGATGCGTAACGCCTCGATCGCCATCCTGCGCGAGATCGGGGTCGACACCGGCGGTTCCAACGTTCAATTCGCCATCCATCCCGATACCGGGCGGATGATCGTCATCGAGATGAATCCGCGCGTGTCGCGTTCATCCGCGCTGGCCTCGAAGGCCACGGGCTTTCCCATCGCGAAGATCGCGGCCAAGCTGGCCGTCGGCTACACCCTCGACGAGCTGAAGAACGACATCACCGGTGGCGCCACGCCGGCCTCGTTCGAGCCCACCATCGACTACGTCGTCACGAAGATTCCGCGCTTTGCCTTCGAGAAATTCCCGCAGGCCGACAACCGCCTCACCACGCAGATGAAGTCGGTGGGCGAAGTGATGGCCATCGGCCGCACCTTCCAGGAAAGCCTGCAGAAAGCCATGCGTGGCCTCGAAATCGGTGTCGACGGCCAGAACCAGATGACGACCGATCTCGAAGTGATCGAGAAGGAACTGGGCGAGCCCGGTTCCGAGCGCATCTGGTATGTGGGGGATGCTTTTGCCCAGGGCTTCACGATCGAACAGGTTCACGCGCTGACGAAGATCGACCCGTGGTTCCTGGCCGAGATCAAGGAAATCGTCGACATCGAGCTTCAGCTCGACAAGATGACGATCGCCGACCTGGACGCCGATACGTTGCGCACCCTGAAGCAGAAGGGCTTCTCCGACCGGCGGCTGGGTTATCTGCTCGAGACCACCGAGCACGAGATCCGGAAGCTGCGTCACCGTCATGGCGTCCGCCCTGTCTACAAGCGGGTCGATACTTGCGCGGCCGAGTTCGCCACCAGTACAGCCTATCTGTACTCCACCTACGAAGGCCATTGCGAAGCCGAGCCTTCCGACCGCAAGAAGATCATCGTGCTGGGGGGCGGCCCGAACCGCATCGGCCAGGGGATCGAGTTCGACTACTGCTGCGTGCATGCCTCCTTCGCGCTTCGCGAGGATGGCTATGAAACCATCATGGTCAACTGCAACCCCGAGACCGTTTCCACCGACTACGACACCTCCGACCGTCTCTATTTCGAGCCAGTGACGCTCGAGGACGTGCTGGAAATCGTCGAACTCGAGAAGCCGGTCGGTGTCATCGTCCAGTTTGGCGGCCAGACACCGCTGAAGCTGGCCAAGGCCCTCGAGGCCGCTGGTGTGCCGATCATCGGCACCTCGCCCGATTCGATCGACATCGCCGAAGATCGCGAGCGTTTCCAGAAGCTGCTGAACCGCCTCGATCTGCTGCAGCCGCCCAACCGGACGGCACGCAATGAGGCCGAAGCCATCCAGCTGGCCAATGAAATCGGTTATCCGCTCGTCGTTCGCCCCAGCTATGTGCTGGGCGGCCGCGCGATGGAAATCGTGCATGAGCAGCGCGACCTCGAGCGTTACATGCGTGAAGCGGTCAAGGTCAGCAACGACTCCCCGGTGCTGCTCGACCGCTTCCTGAACGATGCCATCGAAGTGGATGTGGACTGCCTCTGCGACGGTGAGCGTGTCGTCATCGGGGGCGTCATGGAGCACATCGAACAGGCCGGTGTCCACTCGGGTGATTCGGCCTGCTCGCTGCCGCCTTATTCGCTGTCTCCCGATCTGGTCGCCGAGATCAAGCGTCAGACGGCTCTGATGGCCAAGGCGCTGAACGTCAATGGCCTGATGAACGTGCAGTTCGCCATCCAGCAGCCGGCCAAGATGGATCGGCTGGCCGAAGGCCAGGCCGAGACCGGGCAGGGCGATCGGGTCTACGTGCTGGAAGTGAACCCGCGCGCTTCGCGAACGGTGCCTTTCGTCTCGAAGGCCACCGGCATCCAGCTGGCCAAGGTGGCGGCCCGTTGCATGGCAGGCCGCTCGCTGGCCGATCAGGGGGTCACCGAAGAGGTCGTGCCCGACTACTTCTCGATCAAGGAAGCCGTCTTCCCGTTCAACAAGTTCCCGGGTGTGGACACGATCCTGGGGCCTGAAATGAAATCCACCGGTGAGGTGATGGGCGTCGATTACGCCTTCGGCGCGGCCTTCATCAAGTCGCAGGTGGGGGGCAACGTGAAGATGCCGACCTCGGGTACCGCCTTCATCTCCGTCAAGCATGTCGATCGTCCGCGGGCCATCCGTGCAGCTCGTACACTGCACGAGATGGGCTTCAACCTCGTGGCCACGAAGGGTACGGCCAGCGCCATCGCCGAAGCCGGCATTCCGGTCACGCCGGTCAACAAGGTGCAGGAAGGGCGTCCGCACGTCGTCGATCTGCTGAAGAACGGCGAGATCTCGCTGCTCATCAACTCGGTCGAAGAGCGCCGCAGCGCCATCCAGGACTCGCGTGCCATCCGAACGACGGCCCTGGCCCAGCGCGTCACCTTCTACACCACCATCGCCAGTGCGCTGGCCGCCGTCGAGGGCATGCGCACGATGGAGACGCCGAAGGTCTACTCGTTGCAGGAGCTGCATGCCGGGCTGAAGCAGAAGCGCGCCTAGGAGCTTGGGCGGCAGGAATCGCGAAGGCGAAAACCGGCCACGAACGGCAGCCTGTTGGCTTTTGGCCGCAGGCCTACCGTTCATGACCGCCAGGTCTCCGCCCAGAGTCTTCCCGGGCCATGGCCGAGTCCGTGCCACGGACAGGGAAGCTTCTTTCTTCTGCTTCGTGTAAACTCAGGAAACACACTTTTTTCGTCAGACCCCGGGATTTTCCATCCCGGGGTTTTGTCTTTTTTCGGGAGACCTCAGGTCATGTCCTCAGTACCATTGACTGTGCATGGCGCACAGAAGCTCAAGGATGAATTGCAGCGTCTGAAGCAGGTGGAGCGTCCTGCCGTCATCGATGCCATTGCCGAGGCGCGTGCCCAGGGGGATCTGTCCGAGAACGCCGAGTACGAATCCGCCAAGGAGCGCCAGAGCTTCATCGAGGGCCGTATCGCCGAACTGGAAGGCAAGCTGGCGGCTGCCCAGATCATCGACCCCAGCACGCTGGATGCCGAAGGCCGCGTCGTCTTTGGTGCCACGGTCGAGCTGGAGGACATCGACTCGGGTGACAAGGTCACCTATCAGATCGTCGGCGAGGACGAAGCCGACCTGAAGGTCTCGAAGATCTCGATCGCCAGCCCGCTGGCGCGCGCGCTGATCGGCAAGTCGGCCGGTGACATCGCCTCCTTCCAGGCGCCTGGTGGCGAGCGCGAGTACGAGATTCTGGAAGTCTTCTACCGTTGAACCTGCTCAGGCGCCTGGGCGCCGAGGAGCTTGGGCGCCAGGAAAGTCACCGGCTGCAAATCGACCGCGCCGGCCCATTTTGTACCCGCTTCTTGCTCCGTAGCTCGGGCCATGGGGCGGCGAACCGGGCACAAACTGTGCTTGGCGGGGCCAATTTTCACCGTCGCGATGCCTGCCGTCCAAGCGCCTGGGCCGGCCACTGCCGGGCAGTGTTCAGACGCCGTCCCGCTCTGTCCGCCATCCACGCAAAGGGCGCCTCGTGAGGCGCCCTCGTTTCATCCAGCTGTGTCAGCTGGACTCATTTCTCATTATCATCAGGGGCTGGCCGGTACAGCACCAGGATGCTGCCGATGATCTGAACCGCCGCGCATGACAGTGTCTCGGCAATCTCGTCGGCCGCCAGTTGCCGTTCATCGCGCTCCAGACCGGTCAGCCTCACCTTGATCAGCTCATGGGCGTTCAGTGCACGGTCGATCTCCTGCATCACGGCGGGCGTCAGGCCGGCCGCGCCCAGCAGAACCACAGCATTCAGTGAATGGGCTTGAGCGGCCAGCGCTTTGCGCGTGGCCTTGTCGAGTGATAAGGAAGGCATGACTTGACAACGTTTCCAGTGCAGAAAAGCCGATTCTACGAGGCCAATCCACCGTGCACAGCAGTCGCAGCAAAAAACTGAACAAAGCCTGGCTTCATGATCACCTCAATGATCCCTACGTGAAGCTGGCCCAACGCCATCAATACCGTGCCCGCGCTGCCTACAAGCTCATCGGCATCGATGAGCAGGATCATCTGATCAGGCCCGGCATGACGGTCGTCGATCTCGGCGCAGCGCCCGGCAGCTGGTGTCAGGTCGTGCGCCGGCGTCTGGCCGCGCCGAATCTGCCCCCGGATGTCCGCCAGGCCGATGATGCCCGCAGTGAAGCGGTCCAGATTCCGATCCAGGGTCGCATCATCGGCCTCGACCTGCTGCCGATGGAGCCCATCCCGGGTGTCGACTTCATCCAGGGGGACTTCCGTGAGCAGGCCGTGCTCGACGAGCTGGAGGCACGCCTCGGCGACTCCCGCGTCGATCTTGTTTTGTCGGACATGGCCCCCAACTTGAGTGGCGTGGGCGTGGCCGATGCCGCGCGCATGCAGGATCTGGCCGAGCTGTCGGTCGATTTCGCATCCCGCTGGCTGAAGCCGGAAGGCTCGCTGCTGATCAAGGTCTTCCATGGCAGCGGCTACAGCCAGCTGGTGCGCCTGTTCAAGGACCACTTCGCCACGGTGCTGCCGCGCAAGCCGAAGGCCTCGCGGGATCGCTCCGCCGAAACCTATCTTCTGGGCCGCCGGTTGAAGACTGCCAGATAGAAGGCGGGCCAAATGCCTGGGTTCTGGGCAATAACAGCGTAGAATCCAGCGTATACATTCAGGTTGTCTGCCTGAGGGGTCATGTCAGGCCCACAGGTTCAGAACGAGGAACACAGGTGAATAACGCGTTTTCCAAAGCAGCCGTCTGGGTCATCATCGCCTTGGTGCTGTTTACGGTGTTTCGGCAGTTTGAAACACGTCAGAGCCGGGCTGAAGACATCCCGTACTCGCAGTTCATGAAAGAGGCCGAAAGCGGCCGCGTCGAAAGTGTCCAGGTCGATGGCCGCTCCTTGCGCGTGCGCACCCGTGACGGCCGGACGATGACCACCTATGTCCCGTCCACCGGTGACATCTGGATGGTCAGTGATCTGATGAAGTACGGCGTCCAGGTTCATGCCAAGCCCGAGGAAGAGCAGTCGGTCCTGATGCAGATCTTCATCTCGTGGTTCCCGATGCTGCTGCTGATCGGTGTCTGGATCTTCTTCATGCGCCAGATGCAGGGGGGGGGGCGTGGTGGCGCCTTCTCGTTCGGCAAGAGCCGTGCCCGCATGCTCGACGAGAACAACAACCAGGTCACCTTCGCCGATGTGGCCGGTGCCGACGAGGCCAAGGAAGAGGTTCAGGAGATCGTCGAGTTCCTGCGTGACCCGTCCCGCTTCCAGAAACTGGGGGGGCGCATTCCCCGCGGGGTGCTGATGGTGGGCCCGCCGGGAACCGGTAAAACCCTGTTGGCCCGCGCCATCGCCGGTGAGGCCAAGGTGCCGTTCTTCTCGATCTCGGGCTCCGATTTCGTCGAGATGTTCGTCGGTGTCGGTGCGGCCCGTGTGCGCGACATGTTCGAGAACGCCAAGAAGAACGCACCCTGCATCATCTTCATCGACGAGATCGACGCCGTCGGCCGCCAGCGTGGTGCCGGTCTCGGTGGTGGCAACGACGAGCGCGAGCAGACGCTGAACCAGCTGCTCGTCGAGATGGACGGCTTCGAAACCGGCCAGGGCATCATCCTGATCGCCGCCACGAACCGCCCCGACGTGCTCGATCCCGCCTTGCTGCGTCCGGGCCGCTTCGACCGTCAGGTCGTGGTGTCGCTGCCCGACATTCGGGGCCGCGAGCAGATCCTCAGCGTCCACATGCGCAAGGTGCCGGTTGGTCCTGACGTGAAGGCCGATGTGCTGGCCCGCGGCACGCCAGGCATGTCCGGGGCCGATCTGGCCAATCTCGTCAACGAGGCGGCACTGTTCGCGGCCCGCCGCAACGGGCGTCTGGTCGAGATGATCGATTTCGAGCGTGCCAAGGACAAGATCCTGATGGGCGCCGAGCGCCGCTCGATGGTGATGACGGAAGACGAGCGTCGCAGCACCGCCTACCATGAGGCCGGCCATGCCGTGCTGGGCCGCCTGCTGCCCAAGTGCGATCCGGTTCACAAGGTCACGATCATCCCGCGCGGCCGTGCCCTGGGTGTGACGATGTCGCTGCCCGAGCGTGACCGTTACAGCTACGATCGTGTCTACATGCTCAGCCAGATCTCGATGCTCTTCGGTGGCCGTATCGCCGAAGAGGTGTTCATGAACGAGATGACGACGGGCGCTTCGAACGACTTCGAACGTGCCACGCAACTGGCTCGTGACATGGTCACCCGCTATGGCATGAGTGATCGTCTCGGTCCGATGGTCTATGCCGAGAACGAGAGCGAAGTCTTCCTGGGCCGTTCGGTCACGAAGACGACGAACGTTTCGGAAGAGACCATGCGTCAGGTCGATCAGGAGATCCGCCGGATCATCGACGAGCAATATTCGCTGGCCCGTCGCCTGATCGAGGAGAACGCCGACAAGATGCACGCCATGGCCAAGGCGCTGCTCGACTGGGAAACCATCGGCATCGAGCAGATCGACGACATCATGGCCGGTCGTCCGCCCCAGGCGCCGAAGGACTATTCGCCCAGCGTGGATCAGGGGCCGAAGAACCCGCCGAAGCCGCCGGCCGTCGAATCAGAGCCCAAGGCCAATCCGGCAGCCTGAGCCTGAAGGGTATAAAGTCATCAAGTTGAGCAACCGGCCCGTCATGGGCCGGTTCTCGTTCAGCGCCACCATTCCGTTACAGCTGGCTCACGCTTCGTTTCCTCATGACATCATGACGACACCGTCCGAAACCAGAACGCCGGTAGGCCCGGATCATTGGCAGTGTGGTGCCTTCCAGCTCTCGTTGAAGCGTCCGCTGGTGATGGGGATCCTCAATCTCACCGATGATTCCTTTTCGGATGGGGGGCGATTCAGCACGCCGGCGGCGGCCATTGCCGCAGCCTTGCAGATGGTCGAGGCCGGCGCCGACATCATCGACATCGGCGCCGAGTCCACCCGGCCGGGCGCACGGGCCGTCTCCGAAGAAGAGGAATGGATGCGGCTTCAGCTGGTGCTCCGTGCGCTGGTCACGGCCATCGACAGGCCGATCTCGGTCGATACCCGGCATCCAGCCGTGATGGCAAGGGCCATTGAGGCAGGGGCCTCCATCATCAACGATATCGGCGGCTTCCGCCTGCCCGAGGCCAGAGCGCTGGTGGCCGACAGCGAGGTCGGCGTCGTCACCATGCACATGCAGGGAGAAGATCCGGCCACGATGCAGCTTGCGCCGGTCTATGACGATGTCTGTGCCGAGGTCGGTGACTTTCTGCTCGACAGCCGTGATCAGCTGATCGGGGCAGGGGTCTCACCGGAACGCATCTGTCTCGATCCGGGTTTCGGCTTCGGCAAGACCCTGTCACACAACCTGGCCCTGTTCCAGGGCATTCCCCGGTGGGCAACGGTGGCACCGGTGCTGGTGGGCATCTCACGCAAGTCGATGCTCGGCACCATCACCGGCCAGCCGGTCGAGAAACGTCTGGCTGCGAGTCTCGCAGCGGCTCTGGCTGCGGTACAGGCCGGGGCGCACGTCGTGCGTGTTCACGACGTGCCAGAAACCGTACAGGCGCTGGCCGTCTGGTCAGCCATAGGTCTTCCGGCGCTTCATGCCGGGGGAGTGTTCAAAGCAGGGGGGCACGAGGTCACCCCTGCCCAAGCGTAGAAGAGAAAAACATGGCACGTCGATATTTCGGGACGGATGGCGTCCGGGGCAAGGTGGGTGAGCCGCCCATCACCCCTGAGTTTGTGATGCACCTTGGCTTTGCGGCCGGCAGGAAATTTGCCGAAGGCTCCCGGGGCAAGCCGGCCGTGCTGCTGGGCAAGGACACCCGCATTTCCGGATATCTGCTGGAAGCGGCCCTGACGGCCGGCTTCACCGCCGCAGGTGTCGATGTCCATGTCACCGGCCCGATCCCGACACCTGCCATCGCCTATCTGACCCGTGGCCTGCGTCTGAACGCCGGTGTCGTGCTGAGCGCCTCGCACAACCCCTATGAAGACAATGGCATCAAGTTCTTCTCGGCAGATGGCAACAAGCTACCCGATGAGATGGAAGAGGCCATCGAATCGCTGCTCGATGAACCGATCGTCGCCGTCGATTCCGACAAGCTTGGCAAGGTTCACCGTGTGGAAGGGGCGGCAGGTCGTTACATCGAGTTCTGCAAGAGCACCTTCCCCTACAGCCTTGACCTGAAAGGTCTGAAGCTGGTGGTCGATTGTGCCAACGGTGCTGCCTATCACACGGCTCCGCATGTCTTTCACGAACTGGGGGCAGAGATCGTCGAGCTGGGGGTCGAGCCCAACGGTACGAACATCAATGCCGGCGTCGGTGCGGTTCACCCGAAGGCGATGGCTGCGGCCGTGCTGAAGCACGGGGCGGACATGGGGATTTCCCTCGATGGTGATGCGGATCGGCTGATCATGTGTGATGCCGCTGGTCGCATCTACGATGGCGACGAGCTGCTCTACATCATGGTGATGGATCGCCTGTCGCAGGGCAAGGTCGATGGCGTGGTGGGCACGTTGATGACCAACTACGCCTTTGAACGGGCCATGGCTGAGAAGAACATCCCGTTCGAGCGGGCCAAGGTGGGTGACCGACATGTGCTGGAGCTGCTGCAGCAGCGAGGCTGGTTGCTGGGCGGTGAAAATTCCGGTCACCTGCTGGCACTGGATGCCCACAGCACGGGAGATGGCACGATCAGTGCCTTGCAGGTGCTGGCCGCCGTCGTCCGCACAGGCCAGTCGTTGGGTGAGCTGATCTCGGGTCTGCACCTGATGCCACAGAAGATGATCAACGTGCGTGTCAAGAAGGGCTTTGACTGGCAGGGCCATGAAGGCTTGCAGAAAGCCATTGCCCAGGCCAGGGAACGCCTGGGCGACGAAGGGCGCGTGCTGATCCGCCCCTCTGGCACCGAACCGGTGCTGCGCGTGATGGTCGAGGCTCCGTCGGCCCAGCGGGCGACCGAGCTGGCACAGATGATGGCGAATTCGCTCGGCCAGTCGGCCTGAGCCAGATCCTCGTCCGCCAGGCCAG
>JAUMZD010000054.1 GCA_030528325.1 Lautropia sp.
GCACGCATCAGGGCCGCCTGCTGTTGAGTCCAGCCATAAAAATCGCTGTCATACCGGCTCATGTCGACCTCTCCCGACGTTTGACCGACGCCACGACGGAAGAGACCTGACGTGGCGTCGATGCTGTGCTGACAAGCTTACTGGAAAAACTCCTTCAGCCGATCCTTCCAGCTGCGGGTCTGCGGGCTGTGTTTCGCGTCCGACAGGCTCTGATCCAGCTCACGCAGCATCTGCTTCTGCTTGTCGGTCAGGCGCACCGGGATCTCGACCGAGATGTGGGCGTACAGGTTGCCCGGCTCTTCGGAGCGGATGCCCTTGATGCCCTTGCCGCGCAGGCGGAAGACCTTGCCAGGCTGAATCCCTTCGGTCAGCTGGATCTCGGCCGAACCGTTCAGGGTGGGCACCTCGATCGTGCCGCCCAGCGCGGCCGTCACCATGCTGATGGGCACTTCGCAGTGCAGGTCGTCGCCTTCGCGCTTGAACACCGGGTGTTCCTTCACGCGAACCTCGACATACAGGTCGCCCGGCGGCCCGCCATTCAGACCCGGCTCGCCATTGCCGGCCGATCGGATGCGCATGCCATTGTCGATGCCGGCTGGGATCTTGACCTGAAGCGTCTTCGTGCGCTTGATGCGGCCCGCGCCGTCGCAGGCCTCGCAGGGATCGGTGACGACCTTGCCGGTACCATGACAGGTCGGACAGGTCTGCTGCACCGAGAAGAAGCCCTGCTGCATCCGCACCTGCCCCTGGCCGTTACAGGTGCCACAGGTCTTGGGTTTGGTGCCCGGTTTGGCGCCCGAACCATGACAGGTCGAACAGTTGTCCCATGAAGGCACGCGGATCTCGGTCTCGTAGCCTTTGGCCGCCTGCTCCAGCGTCACTTCCATCGCATAGCGCAGGTCGGCGCCCCGGTAGGCCTGGTTCGGGCCACCACCGCGACCACCGCCGAAGATGTCGCCGAAGGTGTCGCCAAAGGCTTCGGCAAAGCCGCCGAAACCGCCTGCGCCGGCACCGCCGCCACCAAAGCCGCCACCGCCCATGCCGCTCATGCCGTCCACGCCGGCATGACCGAAGCGGTCGTAGGCCTCCCGCTTGCGTGTATCGCTCAAGGTCTCGTAGGCGTCTTTTGCCTCCTTGAACTTCTCTTCGGCCTTCGGATCATCCGGATTGCGATCCGGGTGATATTTCATCGCCAGCTTGCGATAGGCTTTCTTGATTTCATCCTCGGAGGCGTTCTTGCCCACCCCGAGCACGTTGTAGTAGTCGCGTTTTGCCATGGCTTCGGCAGTTCCTGTCATTCATTCGGTTCAGCAGGCGCTGGAAGACAGCCCCGCTGCCCGTCCGAACCCTCATCCCGGGGCGGCGGCCACACCGGCAGCCCGCCACCCTATGGACCCAACTGGTACGCATGGCATCTGGGGGCAGACGGCCACGCTTCAATAGCCCTGCCGCCCCGCACCATGCCTGGAAACGACAAAACCCGGCGTCAAAAAACGCCGGGCTCGATCAGGAAACCATCTTCTACAAAACGCGGGCCGAGGGCACCCTGCCTTGGCAAGACGGTTCGAGATCAGACCGGGCCCATCGCTCGATGACGACCCGGTCGGAGGCGCCCCCGATCAGTCGCGCTTGACTTCCTTGAAGTCGGCGTCGACGACATCGTCGTCGGCGGCCTCGGCAGGCTTGTCGGCCTGAGCCTCACCCGCCGCACCGGCGGCAGCACCGGCAGCACCAGCGGCCGCGGGGCCCTGGGCGGCGGCATAGCCCGTCTCGCCCAGTTTCTGTGCCGCATTCATCAGCGCCGTCGTGCTTTCCTCGATCCGGGCCTTGTCGTCACCCTTGACCGCCTCACGCACCTCGTTCATGGCTGCCTCGATCTTCGACTTGTCGTCGGCATCCAGCGACTCGCCGTGCTCCTTCATCGACTTCTCGACCGAATGCAGCATGGCGTCGGCGTTGTTGCGGGCGTTGGTCAGCTCGACGCGGGCCTTGTCCTCGTCAGCGTGCTCCTCGGCGTCGCGCACCATCTTGTCGATCTCGGCATCCGACAGACCCGAGTTCGCCTTGATGGTGATCTTGTTTTCCTTGCCGGTAGCCTTGTCCTTGGCCGAGACATGGAGAATGCCGTTGGCGTCGATGTCGAAGGTCACCTCGATCTGGGGCATGCCGCGCGGTGCCGGCGGGATGCCTTCGAGGTTGAACTCGCCCAGCGCCTTGTTGGCCGAGGCAATCTCGCGCTCACCCTGGAAAACCTTGATGGTCACGGCCGGCTGGTTGTCGTCGGCCGTCGAGAACACCTGACTGAACTTGGTCGGGATCGTGGTGTTCTTCTTGATCATCTTGGTCATCACGCCGCCCAGCGTCTCGATGCCCAGCGACAGCGGGGTCACGTCGAGCAGCAGCACGTCCTTGCGGTCACCCGACAGCACGGAGCCCTGGATGGCAGCACCCACGGCCACGGCTTCGTCAGGGTTGATGTCGCGACGCGGATCCTTGCCGAAGAACTCCTTGACCTTTTCCTGCACCTTGGGCATGCGGGTCATGCCGCCGACCAGGATCACGTCGTCGATGTCCGAGACCTTGATGCCGGCGTCCTTGATGGCCACACGGCAGGGCTCGATCGTGCGCTCGATCAGATCCTCGACCAGGGCTTCCAGCTTGGCGCGGGTGATCTTCAGGTTCAGGTGCTCGGGGCCGGCCGCGCCCATCGTGATGTACGGCAGGTTGATCTCGGTCTGCGTGCTCGACGACAGCTCGATCTTGGCCTTCTCGGCAGCTTCCTTCAGGCGCTGCAGGGCCAGCACGTCCTTCGACAGGTCGACACCGCGATCCTTCTTGAACTCGCTGATGATGTAGTCGATGATGCGCTGGTCGAAGTCTTCACCACCCAGGAATGTGTCACCGTTGGTGGACAGCACCTCGAACTGCTTCTCGCCGTCCACGTCGGCCAGGTCGATGATCGACACGTCGAAGGTGCCGCCGCCCAGGTCATAGACGACGACCTTGCGATCCTTGCCGCCCCCCTTGTCCATGCCGAAGGCCAGTGCCGCGGCGGTGGGCTCGTTGATGATCCGCTTGACTTCCAGACCGGCGATCTTGCCGGCATCCTTGGTGGCCTGACGCTGGCTGTCGTTGAAGTAGGCGGGCACCGTGATGACGGCCTCGGTCACTTCCTCACCGAGGTAGTCTTCGGCGGTCTTCTTCATCTTGCGCAGCACTTCGGCCGAGATCTGCGGCGGGGCCAGCTTCTTGTCGCGCACGCTGATCCAGGCATCACCGTTGTCGGCCTGCACGATCTTGTACGGCATCAGGTTGATGTCCTTCTGGACGGCATCCTCGCTGAACTTGCGGCCGATCAGACGCTTGACGGCGTACAGCGTGTTGGCCGGGTTGGTGACGGCCTGACGCTTGGCCGGTGCACCGACCAGGATCTCGCCATCGTCCATGTAGGCGACGATGGACGGCGTGGTGCGGGTGCCTTCGGCGTTTTCGATCACCTTGGGCGTGCTGCCTTCGAGCACCGAGACGCACGAGTTGGTGGTGCCGAGGTCAATACCGATGATTTTTCCCATGTTTTCTTGTCCTTTGTCCTGTTTCGTCTCAATCGATGAGTACCGGAGATGTCATGCAGTTGGGGGAGGCTCTGGTGATTTCAAGCCCCGCCGGCACTCAGCATCAAAATTTTTTTGCGCTGCAACGGCAAGGGATACGCTGAGCAGGCCCACGAGGACGCCGCATCCCCGAAACGGGACTTGTTCAGCGTATCCCTGGCAGGCGGATGGCGCCGCGGACAGACTCTTTCCCCGCCGCCTGTCGCCCCAGGCGCTTGGACGGCAGGCATCGCGACGACGAAAATCGGCCCCGCCGGGCACAGTTTGTACCCGCGACGTTCCTGGCGCCCAGGCGCCCAGGTTCAGCCCCCCTGGCTGACGACCACCATCGCGGGCCGCAGCACGCGGTCGTTGATCAGATAGCCCTTCTGCAGCACCGAAACCACATGGTTGGCCGGCACCTCGGGCGAAGGCACCATCGAGATGGCCTGCTGCGAGTTGGGGTCGAAGCGCTCGCCCACCGGATCGACGACCTTCAGGTGGTTGCGCTCGAAAGCCTGCAGCAGCTGGCGCAGCGTGGCCTGCACGCCTTCGCGGATGTTCTCGATGGAAGGGGTCTCGACCGTCAGTGCCATTTCCAGGCTGTCACAGACGGGCAGCAGGCTCTCGGCAAAGCCCTCGATGGCGAACTTCTGGGCCTTGGCGACATCCTCACGGCCACGGCGGCGAACGTTCTCGACCTCGGCGCTGGCGCGGACGAACTGCTCGTAGTGGTTGGTGGCCCGGGTCTCGGCCTCGGCCAGCTCGGCGCGCAGGGCCTCGATCTCGGCCAGCAGCGCCTGTTCGTCGGCGCCAGCCATCGGTTCGTTGTCGGGGGCCAGACCCTGCAGGTCGTTGGGCTCGCCCGGGTCGTTGGCGAACATCGGGCGTTCGGTGCCCGTCTCGTCCCAACCCTGGCCTGTCTGTGCACCGGGCTGCTGGCCCGGCATCCTGGATTCTTTCATGGTCTGGAACCACCTCTTTCACAAAAAAACAGCAAAGACCGCCTGCCACGAGATCCCCGTTCCCCAGGCGCCCCATCGAAGCAGCTCATGCACCGAAGGAAGCGGTAAAGGAGCGGGAGCCTGAAGACGAAACCGACAGAACGTGGCAAACGGTCAGATCCCATCAATTATTCAGACATGGAGGCGTTCTGACAATTCGCAAGGGATACGCTGAACAAGTCCTCATGGGCTTGTTCAGCGTATCCCTTGGGCAAGCAAAAACATCGATCCTGCCGGGAAATTTCCCGAACACCCGCTTATTGGGACAAAATACCCCCAAGCGCCCGTCAGCGTATCCCTCCCGGAGGCGCAGGCGGAGCCGAAAAACCCACACTTCACTTAAGAGAGGAAACCAGACATGGGCCTGATGTCTTTCATCAAGGAAGCCGGTGAGAAGCTGTTCGGTGGCGGTACCGCCCAGGCAGCCACGCCAGCGGCCGACCCGAACGCCGCCAACCAGGCAGCCGCCGACGCCATCGTCGCCTACATCCGGGCGCAGAACCTGGATGCCGAGAACCTGAACGTCCAGTTCGACGGTGGCAGCAGCGCCGTGACCGTCTCGGGTCAGGCAGCCGACCAGGAAACGAAGGAAAAGATCCTGCTGTGCTGCGGCAACGTGGCCGGGGTCGAGAAGGTCAACGACGAGCTGACGGTGGCCGCCGCCTCGACCGAAGCCCAGTACTACACGGTCGTCAAGGGTGACAACCTGTCGAAGATCGCCAAGGAGTTCTATGGCAACGCCAACCTCTACAACAAGATCTTCGAGGCCAACCGCCCGATGCTGAGCCACCCGGACAAGATCTATCCGGGCCAGACGCTGCGCATTCCGCCGCAGTAAGCCTGTCCGGAATCCACTGAACCGGATGCCCCCGTCCTGCACCACCGGACGGATCGGGGCATCCGGTTTTTTCATGCCCGAATGCAGCGGGATCACCTGCCTGGGAGCTTGGGGCGGCAGGCATTGCGAAGGCGGAAACAGGCCCCGCCGAGCGCAGTTTGTGCCCGATTTCGCCGCCCCATAGCCGGTGCTACAAGGCAAGAAGCGGGTGCAAAATGGGCCGGCGCGGCCGGTTTGCAGCCTGGCAGGGCCGCACGGCAAAACGCCCCAGAAAATCCCTGTTATTCATTCGACTGAAACCATCAGGCACAAAACTACCATCACCAACATGATTAACCCGTCATGCCAGCAGGCTATCCGCAGCTGCGAGGGTGACAAAGGCTTCATTCATGTTGACCAGAACACACGCTCTTCCCTTCAGTATCGCCCTTCTCCTCGGCCTTTCCGCCTGCGGTGGCGGTGGCGGCGGTGAACAAGCCGTGTCAGCCAGCCCGGAACTGGACAGCAGCAGCACCCAGATGAACGGCCAGGAGCGCCCGGGCCAGAACACGAGCCATACCCCGGGCACGCCTGATGCCGACAGTGCCACCATCGGCGCCGGCCATGGCCGCCCGTCGGCAACTCCCGGGCAGAACGCGGATGCGCCCTCGGTGCCCGCCATCTCGGCCGCCGGTGTGAGTGGTGCCGTACTGGCTGCGATGCTGGACACGCGAACGCCGGATCTGAGCCGCCTCGGCTCGGGCAGCTCGCCGGTCGCCGTGCCGGTGGACGGCCCGAACGGTGAGCCCATCGACGGTGAGCGCGGGCCCTTCATCAGCGCCAGCCAGCAGCTGGAGCCCAGCAACTATGTGCCGCTGCCCGATGACGCCCCCTTCAATCCCTACGTGAACGACCGGTATGCGCCGAATCAGGGCGGCAGCCGCTATCACGCCAGCAACTTCATCCAGAACCGCTGGAACATCAGTGGCCATACCGGCACGCCCTTCACGCGGATGGAGATGAACGTGGGCCTGGCCACGACGGACAGCAGCCTGTCGCTGGGCGAGATGCTGAACCTGATCACGGGCGAGAACCCCTCCCGTCAGGCCATCACCCTGAATGCGACCGGTTCCTACAGCGTCGGGAAGACGGCACTGGTGCCCTACGGTCAGGTCATCCAGCAGTGGAACAACGGCGTCTCGCTGGTGCAGCTGATGCTGAAGCCGGGCCGCAAGGCCGATGAGGCCGAGCTGTGCTGGAACGTGAAGGCCCCCGAGCTGGTTCGCATCGTCTGCAACACCTGGGCAGTGTCCGGTGACTGGAAACCGGGTCAGCCGCTGTCGCTCGAACGCCATACGATCGACGACGAGCGCTCGGTGCATCCGGGCGAGGCCGGCCACCTGTACTGGCGCGGCTGATGCCGTCACGGGCAGGTCAGCGGCCTGCCCTTTCTGCCCTCCCATCTCCGTCTCGCCGCACAGCTTGGGCGATACCGATCGGCCCCCGGTGCCGGCACCGGGTGTGACTGCGAACAGGTTCACGGCCCGCGTGGCCCGCCCAGCGATTCATCTTCTGCTTCAGCCCGTCCGGCAGCCGGGGCGGTGACTGCCCCCGTGCGTATCGTTCAGGATCGGCGCACGCAGCATCCCTCGTTCTCTCGAAGAAGAAGAATCACCATGAATCGCAAACTTGGTCTTTCTGCCGCCGTCTGCATCGCGCTGGGCGGCGCCTATGCCACGACCAGCTGGTGGCTTGGTCAGCAGATCCAGGAAGAATATCGGGCAAAGCTCGACAGTGCGCTGGCCCTGCTCGGCCATGACAAGGCCGTCTCGATCGTCTCGCGCAGCTATGAGCGTGACCTGTTCAGCGCCCGCGCCACACTGGTGCTGCAGTTCAGGGAGCCCGCCCGACCAGCCCCGGAGCCGGCTGCCTGGCACGACGCGAGCCTGCTGAACTCCCTGGGCGAGGATGAGGAAGAGGCCGACGAGGTGGACGATGACGCGCCGCTCGCCTTCACCGCCGACGACGGCACGTCCGGTTCGGAGACCGGTTCGGCAGACGGCTCGGAGGATGAACCCCAGATCAGCGAGGAAACGCTGAGCACCCTGCTGGGCGAAGGCACCGACCCTGAAGGGTCATCGGACGGCACCGGGGAAGCAGCTGCCCCGAAGCCGGCACGGACCATCCGGGTTCATCTGGCCCAGGAGCTGCGCCATGGCCCCTGGACCGGCGGCAAGCTGGCCGCGGCTGCCATCGAGACAAAGATCGTGCGCGTGGAAGGTCTGGATGAAGCCGTGTACAAGACCTTTGCTGGCGCCAGAACCCCGACGCTCACGACCATCCACGGTTTCGACAGGGCCCTCAGCGGCCAGTTCCGGCTTCCCGCGGGCGAGATGAAGGATCCATCGGATCAGAACGCCAGGAACCGGATCCATTGGGAGACGCTGAGCTACGACTTCGAACTCGATGGCAACAGAACCCGCTGGCGAGGTCAGGCGTCCTGGCCGCTGCTGGCCGCCAATGTGGCCGAAACCGGCAAACCCGGCGGCATGACGATGACGATGAATGGCTGGCAGGCCCGACATGAGCAGCAGCTCGATGCCGGCCAGTGGCTGATGCCCCCCGGCTCCTATCAGGGCACGCTGTCGCGCCTGGCCATGACGTTCGAGCACCCCACCCCCAGCACACCGAAACTGGATGTGTTGCTGAGCGATCTCCGTTTCGACAGTCAGGCCCGGCAGGCAGACGGACTGATCGCCGCGAAGCAGCAGGTCAACGGTAAAGGTCAGGTGGGCCCGCTCAAGTTCGACGACCTGAGCATCGAGGCCGAGTTCCAGCGCCTGGATGCCCGCGTGCTGGCCGAGCTTCAGCAGTTGATCATCGCGGTCTTCAACGCCTCTGCCAACGACGATGCAGCCCCCACGGCGCCGGATTTCGAGCAGCTGACCAACCGCCTGCTGGCCGCCGCCCCCGAGATCCGGGAGCAGTTCAAGCTGACGGTCGGTGGCGAGACGGCCAGTCTGGGTTATGGGGTCAAGGTCGATCCGTCGATCAAGGCCTCGATGGATGAGGCGCCCGGACTCGCGTCGTGGGCAGACCGTCTGAAGGTCAACGCCTCGGTGAGCATTCCCCGCTCGCTGGTCAAGACCATCGCCGATCTGGTCGACCATCCCGAGATGAAGGCCGAGTCCATGATGCTCATCGCGGACATGATGGCGGCCCAGGGCTACCTGAAGAGCACGGGCAGTGCCTGGCAGGCCGAGGCGGAGATGAAGCGGGGCAGCATCAGCGTCAACGGCATGAACGTCCTGGACAACTATGGTCTGGGGCTGCTCGGTGGCAGCGCCATGCCGGTCGAACCCGTCAGGGACGAGTCCCTGACGGAAGGCGAATAAGGCCTCATCCAGCCCGGAGGGAAGGCTCGCCGGGCTGGCTTCGTGGGCCGCTCGGGCCGGTGGCGATGGCCATCGCCGGCTACGCGTCCGGCCCCGACGCATCGAGCCGGGCCGCCAGAAAGGCCCAGATCGCCGGGTCTTCGCTGAAAGCCACATTGAAGCGCATCCAGCCGGTGGGGGCCGAATCGACCATGAACAGCTGCCCCGGCGCCAGCATGATGCCCTGCCCCGCCGCCTCGCGGGCGATCGAGGCGCTGTCACTCAGCGCCGGATGACGCACCCACAGGTACAGTCCTTCGTCAGGGGTGCAGAAAGGCTCGAAGCCCAAACGGTTCAGGTGGGCCAGGGTACGCCCGTGTGCCTCTTTCAAACGGTCACGCAGGCCCTTCAGGTGCTTTCGCCAGCGCCCGTCGGTCACGATGTGATAGACGAGTTTTTCCGACACTTCGGAACTGGTCAGGCCCGAAAGCATCTTCAGGTGTGCCAGCCTGGCGATCATGTCCGGATTGGCCATCAGAAAACCCACCCGAAGATTCGGGGAGATCGTCTTGGAATAGCTGCCGATGTGGATCACGCGTTGCAACTCGTCCAGGCTGGCCAGTGAGGGAAGATGCTCGGCATCGAGATCGGCATACAGGTCATTCTCGACCACCACGATCCCGTAACGGCTGGCCAGGGTCAGCAACTTGTGCAACTGGGCCAGGCTGGCACGCGAACCCGTCGGGCTCTGCATCCGGGGCTGGGTGAAAAACACGCTGGGCCGATGCACGTCGATCAGGCGTGCAACGGCTGACAGGTCATAACCCGCAGGTGTGCGCGGCGCACCGATCAGCGTCGCCCCCTGAAATTGCAGGATGCTGCGCAGGTTCGGGTAACACGGATCATCGATCAGCACGGTATCACCCGCCTTGACCAGCGTGCGAACCACCCAGTCCAGTGCCTGGCTGGATCCATGGCTGAGCAGAACCTGACTCGAGAGCACCGGCAACTGCTGCGTCAGCGCCATCACCTGCGCGATGTGTCGTCGAAGCGGCAGATGTCCCATCGGATCACCATAGCCACTCAAGGCAAGCCCCTCGGCCGCCACCTTGCGGAAGCCTCGCCGGACGGCATCATCGAACAGCCACTCGCCGGGCAACCAGCCGCAGCCCGGCTTGATCGGCAGGCTCCGGTTCTCGAAGACCCGTTGCAGGAACCAGGCCTCGTTGAAATCGGCGGTCTGCCGGGACGAGTCCTCCGGCGGCGACAGGACAGGCAAGGATGAGGCCAGACCATCCGCCTCATCATGGCGCGCCACGAAGAAGCCCTGATGTGCCCGCGCGACCAGCACCCCCTGAGCGACCAGACGATCATAGGCCTCGACCACGGTGAACATGCTGACCGAATGGGTGGCCGCAAACGCACGAATCGAGGGCAGCTTCGCGCCCGGCTTCAGCACGTGGGAATCGACCAGTTCGCGCACACCGTCGATGATCTGGTTGATCAACGGCACGGAAGCGTCCGGTCTGAGCGTCAGCATGCTGGAAAGTCTCCCCGATGATGTTCCTGGCGCGGCGGCTGCCAGGCACCTGGATGATGTCGAAGGCGGTCGTGCCACCGGGCGTGGCCTCGATGCAGCAACGCCTGCTCGAAGTGTACTGCACCAGTGACCAGTACAGTACGCGCCGAACCTTCAAATCCTGTCCATGGACGCATCCGTTCATGATTCCTAAAGTGCACCGGTCTGCAACTTTTCCGCACGCTGGATCAATCATGTCAAGCCAAGAACGCACCAATGCCGCTTTGATGGAACGCCGTGTCGCCGCCGTGGCACGGGGGGTCGGTCACTCCCACCAGGTCTTCATCGACCACGCGAAGAACGCCGAAATCTGGGATGTCCAGGGACAGCGCTACATCGATTTTGCCGGTGGCATCGCCGTGCTGAACACCGGTCACCTGCATACTGGTGTGATCGATGCCGTCAAGCAGCAGCTGGATCGTTTCACGCACACCTGCTTCCAGGTGCTGGCCTATGAATCCTATGTCGAGCTGGCCGAAGAACTGAACGCGATCGCCCCGGGCGACTTCGCGAAGAAGACCCTGCTGGTGACGACCGGTGCCGAAGCCGTCGAGAACGCCGTCAAGATCGCCCGCGCCTACACGAACCGCCCCGGCATCATCGCCTTCGGCGGTGGCTACCACGGCCGCACCAACATGACGCTGGCCCTGACCGGCAAGGTCGTGCCGTACAAGGTCGGTTTCGGCCCCTTCCCGAGCGATGTCTACCATGCCGCCTTCCCCAACGCGCTGCACGGTGTCAGCGTCGAGGAAGCCCTGGCATCGGTCGAGAAGATCTTCAAGAACGACATCGAAGCCACCCGTGTGGCGGCCTTCATCATCGAACCCGTTCAGGGCGAAGGCGGCTTCAACCCGGCCCCGGCCGAGTTCATCGCCGGCCTGCGCAAGATCGCCGACCAGCACGGCATCCTGATCATCGCCGACGAGGTGCAGACCGGCGCCGGCCGCACCGGCACCTTCTTCGCCAGCGAGCAGTGGCCCGTGGCCCCGGATCTGATCACCACGGCCAAGTCGCTGGCCGGTGGCTTCCCGCTGGCGGGTGTCGTCGGTCGTGCCGAGGTGATGGATGCGCCGGCCGCCGGCGGCCTGGGTGGCACCTACGCAGGCAGCCCGCTGGGTTGCGTGGCGGCGCTGGCCGTCATCAAGGCCTTCAAGGAAGAAGGCCTGCTCGCACGTGCCAACGAAGTGGGTGAGCGGCTGAAGGCCGGGCTGAACAAGCTGGCCGACAGCAACAAGGTCATCGCCGAGGTGCGTGGTCTGGGCGCGATGGTGGCCTTCGAACTGTGCAAGAATGGTGACCCGAACCAGCCCGACGCCGATCTGGCCAAGCGCATCGTCGCCGAAGCCACCAAACGTCATCTGATCCTGCTGTCCTGCGGCACCTATGGCAACGTCATCCGCATCCTGGTGCCGCTGACGGCCTCCGACGAGCTGCTGGACGAAGGCCTGCAGATCATCGGTGAAAGCCTGAAGGCTGCCCAGCAAGGCTGACGGATCGACCGGAGACCACCAACACGATGAACCAAGCTGCCTGCCCGCTATCCAGCCTGAAGGATCCATCGATCCTGAAAACCGATGCGCTGATCGATGGCGAATGGATCGCCCACAGCGAGCGCTTCGCCGTCACCGACCCCGCCACCGGCCGGCATCTGGCCGACGTCAGCAACCTGGGCGCGAGCGAGGCCCATCGCGCCATCGACGCGGCCAACCGGGCCTGGCCCGGCTGGCGCGCGACGACCGTCAAGAAACGCCACGCCATCCTGCTGAAGTGGTTCGAGCTGCTGACCGAACACAAGGAAGACATCGCCCGGATCATGACGGCCGAACAGGGCAAACCGCTGGCCGAGACACGGGGTGAAGTGACCTATGGCGCGAGCTTCGTGGAGTGGTATGCCGAGGAGGCCAAGCGCATCAACGGTGAGACGCTGCCCCAGTTCGACAACAATCGCCGGTTGCTGGTGATGAAGCAGCCGATCGGCGTCTGTGCTGCCATCACGCCGTGGAATTTCCCACTGGCGATGATCACCCGCAAGGTGGCCCCGGCGCTGGCCGCCGGCTGCACGGTGGTGATCAAGCCCGCCGAGGCCACCCCGCTGACAGCGCTGGCTGCCGCCGAGCTGGCCCAGCGTGCCGGTTTCCCACCGGGCGTGCTGAACGTGGTCACGGCCGATGCCGGCAACAGCATCGCCGTCGGCCGGGCACTCTGCGAGAGCGACATCGTCCGGCACCTGAGCTTCACCGGCAGTACCGAAGTCGGCCGCATCCTGATGGCGCAATGTGCCCCCACCGTGAAGAAGCTCGCGCTGGAGCTGGGCGGCAACGCCCCCTTCATCGTCTTCGACGACGCCGACATCGATTCAGCCGTGGAAGGCGCCATTGCCAGCAAGTTCCGCAATGCGGGCCAGACCTGCGTCTGCGCGAACCGCCTCTATGTGCAGGACGGCGTCTATGACGAATTCGTCCGGAAGTTCTCGGCCCGGGTCAGCCAGTTCAAGGTCGGCAACGGCTTCGAGGAAGGCGTCGTGCAGGGACCGCTGATCGAGCCGTCGGCCGTCGAGAAGGTCGAAAGCCATGTGCAGGATGCCCTGGCGAAGGGTGCCAGGGTGCAAACCGGTGGGCAGCGCCTCGAAGGCCAGTTCTTCGCGCCCACGGTGCTGTCCGAGGTGACGGCCGACATGAAGGTGGCCCGCGAGGAAACCTTCGGCCCGCTCGCCCCGGTCTTCCGCTTCAAGACCGAAGCCGATGTGATCGAGGCCGCCAACAACACCGAATTCGGGCTCGCCAGTTATTTTTACACCCGCGACATCGGCCGGATGTTCCGCGTGGGCGAGGCGCTGGAGTACGGCATGGTTGGCGTCAACGTCGGCATCCTGGCCACCGAGCACACGCCTTTTGGCGGCATCAAGCAGTCGGGCCTGGGCCGTGAAGGCGCGAAGATCGGCATCGACGAGTACCTCGAAGTGAAGTACCTGTGCGTGGGCGATGTGCTGAAGTGAACCTGGATCAGCTGCCAGCGGGCCCGATATCCGCTGGCAGTCTGAACAAGCCTTCCATCACCGCCATGACGGCCGTGGCCGCCAGTGTCACAATGCGGCCATCGCCGCCTCGAAGTCCGGATCCTGCTTGATCTCGGGCACCAGCTCGCTGTGCAGCACCTGATCGTTCTCGTCCAGCACCACCACGGCGCGAGCGCACAGGCCAGCCAGCGGGCCGTCCGTGATGTCCACGCCGTAGGCCTTCCGGAATTCGGGGCTACGGAAGGTGGAAAGCATCACCACGTTGTCCAGCCCTTCTGCACCGCAAAAGCGTGCCTGGGCAAAAGGCAGATCAGCCGAGATGCACAGCACGACGGTGTTCTCCAGCTTGCCGGCATCCTGGTTGAAGCGGCGAACCGAGGCGGCACACACACCGGTGTCCACGCTCGGGAAGATGTTCAGCACCTTGCGCTTGCCGGCGTGATCGGCCAGCGTCACGGCGCCCAGCTCACCATTGGTGAGCGAGAAATCGGCGGCCTTCTGACCCTTCTGCGGGAACTGGCCACCGACCTGGATGGGGTTGCCGCCCAGTGTTACCTGACTCATGCTTGGTTCTCCTCTTCTTGACAAGGTTGCGGGATCGAGGCGCCTCTCAGGCCATCGTCCGGTGCCGTACCTCTGGCGGACGCCCCCTGCCCGGACGAACTCGCATGATAAAGGCGAAGCCGTGTCCGACGGAGACAACAGGGTTATCGGCGATAACCCCTACCCAAGCTTAGGAGCTTGGGCGGCAGGAAAGTCGCGGGCTGCAAACCGCCCAAGCTCCTAGCGCCGCCCGCGCGCCACGTCGATCTCGCGCGTGCCCCAGCCCGACAGCTCGTTGCCCAGCATGTCGGCCATGGCATGAATCCAGAGTGGCGTATCGTTCAGGCAGTCGATGAAACGGAAACGCTTGCCCCCGGCGCGCATGAAGGCGTTGTGCACCTCCATGTCGATCTCTTCCAGCGTCTCGATGCAGTCGGACACGAAGCCGGGACAGATCACGTCGATGTGACGTACTCCCTGGCGGGCCAGCGCCTCGACCGTAGGCTGGGTATACGGCCTGACCCATTCAGCCTTGCCGAACAGCGACTGATAGCTGACCAGCCATTCCTCATCCGACAGATCAAGCGCCTCGGCCACCAGCGCAGCCGTCCGGCGACACTGGTGATCATAGGGATCTCCCCCATCCACATAGCGTTGCGGCAGGCCATGAAAACTGAACACCAGCTTTTCCGGGCGCTCCCCGCCATCATGGCGCCAACGCTGACGGATGCTGTCGACCAGCGCCTCGATGTAGCCCGGGTCATCATGGAAATCCTTCACGAAACGCAGGTTCGGCACGACACGCCAGCGCTTGAACTCGCGTGAAACGGCGTCGAACACCGAGCCTGTGGTCGAGCCCGAATACTGCGGATAAAGCGGCAACACCACCAGACGCTGAATGCCCTTGTCACGCAGGTTCCGCAAGGTCTGCGGCAGTGACGGATTCCCATAGCGCATGGCCCAGGCCACCTCGACCAGACGGCCCCGCTTTCTCAGCTCCTCCTGCAGGCCCTCGGCCTGACGACGCGTGAACACGGTGAGCGGCGAGCCGTCTTCCCGCCAGATCTTGCGATACTTCTCGGCCGATTCCTTCGGCCGACGCGTCAGCACCGCCCCATGGAGCACCGGCAACCACAGGGCGCGCGGCAATTCGATCACGCGCCGATCCGACAGGAATTCGCGCAGATAACTGCGCACGTCCGCCGGTTCGGGCGTGTCGGGTGTGCCCAGCTGAACCAGCAACACCGCAGCCCTCGTCGATGTGTCTGCCGTTTGCTGGCCTGGCTGATTTGTCATGCTGTCCTTCCTTCCATTGAACTTGAAACGGGGCGGCTCAATCGTCATCCCCCTGATCCAGAGCCGACGAGACGAGCTTGGCCGTGATGTCCACGATCGGGATCATCCGCTGATACGGCATCCGGGTGGGGCCGATGACGCCGAGTGTACCCACCACCTTGCCATCAACCTGATACGGTGCCACCACCATGGACACCTCTTCCATCGGCACCAGCTCGGATTCTCCCCCGATATAGATCTGGACGCCGCTGGCCCTGACCGAGGCGTCCATCAGCTGCAACAGATCGGTACGCTGCTCGAACAGTCCGAAGAGCTGCTTGAGGCGAGCCATGTCATCGGCAAAATCCGGCAGTCCCACGAAATTGCTTCCCCCGGCGATGAGCATCTTGTCGGCATCGTCGCGCACGGCCTCGCTGCCGGCATCGACCGCCCGCTGCATCAGCAGGCTGATGTCCCGTCGCAGCTCGGCCAGCTCACGGCCCAGCCGCTGCTTGATCTCGTCAAACCCGATACCGGCATAGTGGGTGTTGATGTAATTGGCAGCCTCATTCAGCTCGGCCGCCCCATAGTCCCGGTCGACCTGCAGCATCCGGTTGTGCACGTCCCCCTCGGGGGAAACGATGATCAGCAGCACCCGCCGGGACGACAGCCTCAGGAACTCGATGTGCCGGAAGGTGCCCGCCCCCCGCTGGGTACACACCACGCCAGCAAAGGAGGAAAGCCGTGACAGCAGGCCGGCCGCCTGGGCCAGCACCCGTTTCGGCTCGTCGGCCGCCAGCGCCCCCTGGATGTCGGATGTTTCACCGGCTGGCAGGGGCTGGACCGTCAGCAACGAATCGACGAACAGGCGATAGCCACGTGCCGTGGGAATGCGACCGCCAGAGGTGTGCCGCGCCATGATCAGCCCATGGTCCTCCAGCTCGGCCATCACGTTACGGATGGTGGCAGGCGACAGATTGAGTCGTGAACGCTCGGAAAGCGTGCGCGAGCCGACAGGCTGACCATCTGCGATGTAATGCTCGATCAGCGTCTTCAGCAAATATCGGGAACGATCATCCATCTCTCAAGCCTGAGCATGTCCCTGCGTCTCTCCCGGCGACAGACACGGATAGGGACCTTCCCCTATTGTTCAACACATCCGGGGCCCCGAACTCACTCATTTATCTGAAATTATGTTTCAATCCGCGCATGAGCGCCCGTTTCAAGACCGTAGCCCTGTTTGGACGTCCGCAATCCGACGGGCTGATCTCCCCCATCCTGGGTGATATCGAACGATGGCTCGCAAGGCGCGGCGTGAAGGTGCTGACCCCTGCCAGCCAGAATGTCCGTTCCATCCAGGCCACGGGCCGTCGGGCCGAGCTGGCCATCGTCGTCGGCGGTGACGGCACCATGCTGGGCGTGGCCCGCACCCTGGCCCCGCTGGGCGTGCCGCTGGTCGGCATCAACCGCGGACGGCTGGGCTTCATCACCGACATTCCGCTGTCGCGCTGGCCCAGCGCCCTGGAGGCCATCTTCGACGGCCACTTCGAGATCGAGGACCGGGCCCTGATCGACGCCTATGCCTACCGCAACGACGAGCTCTTCTTCCATTCCCGCGCCCTGAACGACGTCGTCATCAGCCGCAGTTCGCGTACCGGCATGATCGAGATCGAGGTCTGCGTGGATGAACTGTTCATGTACAGCCCGCGCGCCGATGGCCTGATCGTGGCCACCCCCACCGGTTCCACGGCCTATGCGCTGTCGGTCAACGGCCCGATCATGCACCCCTCGCTGCAGGGTTTCGTACTGGCGCCCGTCGCCCCGCAGGCCCTGTCGGCACGGCCCATCATCCTGCCCGATCATTGCGAGGTGGAGCTGACGATCAGACACGGCAAACACTCCCGCATCAACTGCGACATGCAGTCCTTCGCCGACCTGCAGGTCGATGACCGCGTCATCCTGCGCCGCTCGGCCGATGCCAGCCGCTTCCTGCATCCGCCGGGCTACAGCTACTACGCCACGCTGCGCACCAAGCTCAACTGGCACGAAGTGCCTGGCCTCGCCACCAGCCGCAAGGACGAGCCACCGGGCTATCCGGACAGCCAGAGAGGCAGCGAATAAATCCTTGGCAATCGACTGCACACGACCGGCGCCCAGCCATGTGTCCTCACCACATGACCTAAGCCAACCACTGACATTTTCCGCTCAGGCATCTTAGAATGGGAAAAAATGCTGTTCGTCGATACAGCGCTTTTCATTCATCATGCTGGCACCCTCGCCACGATCCCGTTACCGTGGCCAACCTGCAACGTGCCGGTTTTTTCCCGCTCTGCCTCTGGAGACCCCCGACATGCTGCGCTGGCTTCGCCTCAAGGACTTTGTGATCGTCGAGTCTGCCGAGATCGAGTTTGGCGAAGGCTTCACCGTGCTGACCGGCGAAACCGGGGCCGGCAAGTCCATCCTGCTCGATGCGATGGGGCTGGTGCTCGGTGCCCGCGGCGACGCGGCCGTGGTGCGGGAAGGTGCCGACCGGGCCGACATCTCGGCCCTGTTCGAGGTCGACCAGGCACTCACCGACTGGCTGAACTCACACGATCTCGCCGGCGACCCGGGCCAGCTGCTGCTGCGCCGCATCGTCGAGAAGGACGGCCGATCACGCGCCCAGATCAACGGCCACCCCAGCACCATCGCCCGGCTGCGCGAGCTGAGCGAACGCCTCGTCGACATCCACGGCCAGCACGAATCGCAGCTGCTGCTGCGCGCCGGCGCACAGCGCGAGCTGCTCGACCGCCTGGCCGGGCAGGACAAGCAGCTGGGTGAGCTGGCCCAGCGCTGGCAACGCTGGCAAAAGGCGCGCACCGCCCTGGAGGCCGCACGGTCCGGCTCACGCGAGGACGCCATCCGGCTCGAACGCCTGCAATGGGAAATCGAGGAGCTTCAGCAGCTGCGGCTGACACCCGGCGAATGGGAGACCCTCAGCGCCGAACAGCAGCGCCTGGCCCACGCGCATGATCTGCTCGCCGGCACCGACATGCTGGCCAACGCCCTGGAACGCGACGAGGATTCGATCAGCAGCCGCCTGTCCGGCATGCAGGTGAAGCTCCGGGGCATGGCCGACATCGACCCGGCGCTGAAGAACGCGGCCGAACTGCTGGACTCGGCCCTGATCCAGGTGGACGAAGCCGCCAACGAGCTGGCCGGTTATGCCCAGCGTGTCGATATCGATCCCGAGCGCTTCGCCGAGGTCGAACAGCGCGTGGCCACGCTGTTCAACACGGCCCGAAAGCTGCGGCTCCAACCGCAGGATCTTGCCCGGCATCTGGAGGAGCTGGAGCAGGAGCTGGCCGCCGTGGGCGAAGCCGCCGACATCGGCCGACTGGAGACGGCCTGCACCGAGACGGAAAGCGCCTACCGGCAGCTGGCCGCGCAGGTCTCCCGCAAGCGCCACAAGACCGCCAAAGAGCTGGCCCAGGCCGTCAGCGAACAGATCGACCGGCTCGGCATGCCGGGCACGCGGTTGCTGATCAGCTGCACCGATACCCAACCCGGGCCTTCCGGTCTGGATGCGGTCGAATTCCAGATCGCAGCCCATGAAGGTGCCACCCCGAGACCCATCGCCAAGGTGGCCTCCGGCGGCGAGCTGTCACGCATCGGCCTGGCCATCTCGGTGTTGGCTGCCAAAGCAGCCCCTGTCTCGATCCTGATTTTCGACGAGGCCGACACCGGCGTCGGCGGGGCCGTGGCTGCCGTCATCGGCGAGCTGATGCAGCGGCTCGCCAACGACTCGCAGGTGCTGTGCGTCACCCACCTGCCCCAGGTCGCCAGCCGCGCCGACCATCACCTGAAGGTCAGCAAGACCAAATCCGCCCGCAGCGTCTCCAGCCAGGTCGACCTGTTGCAAGAGGCCGAGCGCATCGAGGAAGTCGCCCGGATGCTGGGGGGCAAGAAGATCACCAGCACGACCCGGGCCCATGCGGTGGAGCTGATCGAGTCGGGGCGGCGTGCCTAATAAGCCTGCCTACCACCGCCCGCCCAGCGCAGCCAGCAGGTTCACATGGGCAGCCAGGCGTTCGGCCTGCAGGTTCAACAGCGCTTCCTGGCTGTTGATCGTCAGGCGCTGGGCCGAGGCCAGCTCCAGATAGTTCACCAGACCGCTCTGGTAGCGGTTGCGCACGACACGCTCCGAGGCTTCGGCCAGTGCGACCAGTGCCTGCTGGTCGGCCAGTTCCAGAGCCAGCGTGCGGTGGGTCAGGAGCTGATCCTCGATGTCCTGCACCGCCGTCAGCACCTGCTGGCGGTAGGCGGCCACCGTCTCGTCGTAGGCCGCCTCCTGCCGGGCCAGCTCGGCGCGCCGGGCGCCGCCATCGAAGAGGACGGCTGCGAGCTGGCTGCCCAGCGACCAGGTGCGAAGCGGCGACGAGATCAGGTCGGCCAGCGTGTCGGCGCCCAGCGCGAACGCGCTGCTGAAGCTCAGATCAGGCAACCAGGCACCACGCGCGATGCCCAGACCGGCATTGGCTGCCACCACCTTCTGCTCGGCCGCCCTCACATCGGGGCGACGGCGCAGCAGGTCGATCGACAGGGTTTCTGGCAGTTCGGGCACGGCCGGCAGCGTCGGGGATCCTTGTGTCCGCTCCATCTCCGGTGCCGCAGCCTCTGCTGGTGCGCTACCCCCGGAAGTCGTGCCTGCCGCCGTTGCTTCCGGCAGGCGGAACAGGGCCGGCGCCTTGCCCAGCAGGGCGGCGATGGCGTGTCGCTCGATGGCCTGATGGCGCGCCAGGCCGTGTCGCTGCGTGACGAGCCCCTGCCATTGGGTCTGGGCCTGGATCACGTCGGCGCGGGCGACCAGCCCGGCCTTGTACTGGTTCTGCGTCAGTTGCAGCGAACGCTCGGTCGTCCCGATCGAGCGTTGCAGCAGCGCGAGCCTCGCCTCGGCCAGCCGCATCCGCCAGTAGGCCTGCACCAGGCTGACCTGCATCTGAAGCACGACCGCCTGCCGGTCGGCCTCGGCCACGGCCAGCGATGCCTCGCTGGCGGCCACCTGCGCGGCCACCCGGCCCCAGAGATCGGGCGTCCAGCTGATGCTGGCACCGGCCGTAAAGCTGTTGCGTGGACCACTGCGGCTGCTGGAACCCTGACTGCCGTTGCCGCTACCCGAGACACTGCCCACCCCATCTCCGGCACCATGGCTGATGTTGCCGGGGCCACCGCCAACCGCACCATTGCCCACCGAAAGGCCACCACCCGACAGGCTGCCGCCCGAGCTGTTGCTGCGGCGGCCGCTCAGGTTCACGCCCAGCTGGGGCCAGCGGCTGGCATCGGCGCCGGAGAGAGCGGCTTCGGCCTGACGCAGGCGGGCGGCGGCCTGCCGGATCCGAAGGTTCTGCTCACCCAGTTCCTTCAGCAGTGCATCCAGCACCGGGTCATCGAAAAGCGGACTGTCCGACAGCAGACCCACGACCGGCAGCCCCGACGGGCCGGCACGGCCGGAACGGGATTCACCCTCATCCTGCTGCAGCAGGGCCGCGGCCTCAGCAGTACCAGTACCAGTACCAGTACCAGCACCGTCACGGTCGTCCGCCCCGGTTTCCTCCGTCCCCAGATGCCATCCCGGCGCCTGCGACAGCGGTGCATCGAGCGCGGCGGTCGGCCGCTCATGAACCGGCAGTACGCTGCATGCGCCCAGCGACAGCACCCACAGGGCACAGGTACTGTTCGTGAAACGGGTGAATTTCAACAGGGCATTCATGGTATCGAGTTTCTTTCCTATCCTGATCCGGTAAAGGTGTGATGGCTGGACGGACGCCCCCGACCCGAAGGACATCCGTCAGGATGTGCCACTCAACGGGTGTCGTGCAGAGGGGGAGCACCGCGCACGCCGCCAGCATCCGTCGCGGACGACGGCCTGCCCCGCCACCACCGGCGGCAGCGCTGCTGCAGACGCTCCAGCAACAGGTACACGGCCGGCGTCGTGTACAGCGTGATGAGCTGGCTGACGGCAAGGCCCCCGATGATCGCCAGGCCCATCGGGCGACGCAGTTCGCCGCCATCGCCCATGCCGAGCGCGAGCGGCACAGCCCCCAGCAGCGCAGCCAGATTCGTCATCAGGATCGGGCGCAGGCGCTGACCGGCCGCCTGCAGGATGGCCTGCGGGGCCGGCAGCCCGTCCTGGCGCTGCTTCTTCAGCGCCACGTCGATCATCAGGATGCCGTTCTTCATCACGACGCCGATCAGCAGGAACAGGCCCAGCAACGCGATCAGGCTGAACGGCGTGCTGGTGAGCCACAGCGCCAGCAGGGCCCCGATACCGGCCGAGGGCACGGTGGACAGCACCGTCAGCGGATGCAGCAGGCTTTCGTAGACGATGCCCAGCACGAGATAGACGGCGATGACCGCACCGAGCAGCAGCCAGCCCTGTCCGCTCCTGCTGACCACCATCTTCGGTCGCCCGTCGTTGCCGTCGATATCGGTGATCACGGCATTGGGCACATGGATGGCCTCGATCGTGCGGTTGACGGCCGCCATCGCCGCCTCGTCACTGACACCGGGTGCCACCGAGAACTGCACCTGCATGGCGGCGAACTGGTCCACATGCCGCTCTCGATCCCGGACCATGCCGAATCGCCAGCTGGCCAGCTCGGCCAGCGCCACCGTGGCGCCACCGGCCGTACTGATCTGCACCCGGTCGAGTGCGAGCGGGTTCTCGGTGAAGCGCGCCGCCACCTCCATCACCACGCGGTACTGGTTCGTGTCCTCATAAAGCGTTGCCACCTGCCGCTGCGAGAAGGCATTGCTGAGCGCGGCCGAGATGTCCTGCATCGTCACGCCCAGCCGGCGCGCCGTGTTCCGGTCGATGTCGAGCACCACCTGCCGGGTATCGGCGCCCTGGTCATAGCTGACGTTGGTCAGCTCCGGCATGTCGGCAAGCGCCTGCCCCAGCTTCAGGTTCCAGGTCTTCAGCAGATCCAGATCACCGGACTTCAGGATGATCTGGTGGTCGGGGTCATCGCCGAAACGGGGCGGATGCAACTGGATGTCCTGCTGCACGCGCCCCACCAGCATGGCCCCGGCCGTGGGGGGGGCCCCCCGCCTCAGACGGTCCATCACCTCCCGGGCCGACGCATCGCGTTCGGCCCGCGGCTTCAGCGTGATCGTGAGCCGGGCATTGCTGATGCCCCCACTGCCGCCGCT
>JAUMZD010000055.1 GCA_030528325.1 Lautropia sp.
TCTCACCCCCTGATTGTGGATCCTATCGGGGCGACAACTAGTCTGACATGGGGGGTGGCCCTGCGGGTGGCCTGGTTTATCTTCAGGTGACCCATGTTCATTCTGCAAATGCATCATGGGAGAGCATTTCGGAGTGGCAGCAGTCGACAAATTATGATCACGGTGGGCCGGCTATTACCGTGGTGACTGACGAGATTGGATATGGGTCAAATCCTATTGCCAGGTTCAATGGTCAACAGCTTCCAAGTTCTTCGATGATTCAGCAAAAGCCTATATGCGCAAATGCTTCCTCTGTGTCGCTGGGGTGTTCAGCGGGGCAGACGATAGTTGGTTACCGCCGTTATTGGTTGGTCACAGGAGCGCAGTCTGGGTTGTTTGGCTATCAGAACACATCTACCAACTCCCCGTGGAACACGATGAGTGACAGTTTGACCATTCGCTAGTTCTTGTAGATGGCGATCTGAGTTTGTTGGCGGCTCAGATCGCCAATTCATCATGTTATATTTCCCGATGCAAGGTGAAGTGACTCGGCAAGGTGCATGACTTTTCTCGAGTGATTTATGCTTTGGATGTCGTCAGGGATATACTTGACTATGGATTCATGAGACTGACGAAATCCTTCAAGATAATTCCGTTTCTTGTTTTTGTCCGTTATAGGGATTAGCGTGCTTCTCTGTTCGTCAAATATCCATTCGGCAAAGATGGGCAGGGATATTCCTATAAATTCTTCTTCACTCAATGTCCCCGCGTCGTAAAGCTGCTTGGCCATTTTTTCAAATTCATTGATGGACATGTTCGTCATGTCGTAATTCGACATGATCTCCTTGCGCTTTCGGATGCGATCCAGCTCGGCTGCTTCACTGTAGACCCTGGAAAAGCTCTGAGCCGGTTCGATACTTGCGGGTTTGTTCGGAAGACTTGTTGGTGAGGGGCGCTCGATGCGCTGGGGGGTGGTGTGCAGCGGCTGAACGATCATGTCATCCTCCGATCGGGTGGGCTGTACCGATCACTCTATAGGGCTTGAAGGATGGCCCATGCCTGAAAAAACGCGGGAATTCACCGGAAATTCCCGCGTTGCAGAGCCCCCGCGCAGGGGCAGATCCAGCCGGTCTGGCGACAGGGGTCAGGCTATCTCGTTCAACGTCTCGCCTACTGCATTGAACAGTGTATCCAGCTCTTGCGGCGTTGTCGTGAAAGTCGGGCCGAATTGCAGCGTGTCGGCGGCGAAGCGCACGTAGAAGCCTTTCTTCCACAGCTTCATGCTGGCCTCATAGGGGCGCACCGCGGCATCGCCGTCGCGTGGGGCCAGTTGCAGTGCGCCGACCAGGCCGCAGTTGCGGATGTCGACGATGTGCTTCGTGCCTTTGAGCGTGTGAATGGCGTTCTCGAAATGCGGAATCAGGTCGGCGGCGCGTTCGATCAGGTTCTCGGCCTTCAGCAGATCCATGGCGGCGATGCCGGCCGCACAGGCAATCGGGTGGGCCGAATAGGTGTAGCCGTGCGCAAACTCGATCAGGTGCTCGGGTTGCGGATACTGCATGAAGGTGTCGTAGATCTCGCGGGAGGCGATGGTCGCACCCAGCGGTGCGGCGCCGTTCGTTACCTGCTTGGCGATGTTCATGATGTCGGGCGTCACGCCGAAGTATTCGGCGCCGGTGGCCTTGCCCATCCGGCCGAAACCGGTGATCACCTCGTCGAACACGAGCAGGATGTCGTGCTGGTCGCAGATCTCACGCAGCCGTTGAAGATAGCCTTTGGGCGGAATCAGCGCGCCCGCACCGCCCGAGAGCGGTTCGACGATGACAGCCGCGATGTTGCTGGCATCGTGCAGCTCGATCAGTTTCAGCAGTTCGTCGGCCAGTGCGATGCCACCGGTTTCGGCCTGCCCGCGGGTGAAGGCCATGCCGGGCTGGATCGTGTGGGGCAGGTGATCCACCTCCATCAGATGTCCGAACATCTTGCGGTTGCCGTTCAACCCGCCCAGGCTGGTACCGGCCACGTTCACGCCGTGGTAAGAGCGGGCGCGGGCGATCAGCCGGGTCTTGGTGGGCTGGCCCTTCAGCCGCCAGTACGCCCGTACCAGTTTGACGGCGGTATCGGCCGCTTCCGAGCCGGAGTTGGTGAACATCACATGGTTCAGCTCACCGGGGGTCTGTTCGATGATGCGCTCGGCCAGCTGGAACGACAGCGGATGGGCAAACTGGAAGGCGGGTGAGTAGTCGAGCGTGCCGAGCTGGGCGGCGACGGCCTGCTGGATCTCGGGGCGGCAATGGCCGGCCCCGCTGCACCACAGGCCGGCCAGGCTGTCGAAGATCTTGCGCCCGTCCTGATCGAAGAAGTGGTTGCCTTCGGCCCGCACGATGATGCGCGGATCCTTCAGAAAGGCGCGGTTGGCCGTGAACGGCAGCCAGTGCGCCGTCAGGTTCAGGGACTGGCGGTCGGCTTGCGGGTCGGTCTGGGTGCCGGGCTGGACAAATGGAAAGGCGGGGTGATTCATGGCGCGGGTCTCCTCGGGCGTCGAGCGATTTGACAATTCTTGTCTATCTTAGCCTGAAAGCCGGCCCGATGAGCGGCGGACATGGACGGGGCCGGGGCTTGTGGCTCCATCGGGCGAGGGGCTGGCAACAGGCTGCACGGGGGCTTGCGCAAACGCCGCCGGGCACGGATCATGTCTGGCGGGCATCGCAGGAAGCCTCATGCAACAGACCGAATTGCTCCAGCTCATTGCCAACGGCGAAAACTCCGGCGTCGAGTTCGAGCGGGATGATCTGCGCCCGGAACAACTGGCCCGGGAAATCGTCGCCCTGGCCAACTTCCAGGGCGGCCGGCTGCTGCTGGGTGTGGAAGACGATGGCCAGATCAGCGGCATCCAGCGTCCCGATCTGGAAACCTGGGTGATGGACACGGTGTTCGGGCGCTACGTTCATCCCCAGATTCTGCCTTTCTACGAGGAAGTGCTCATGGAGGGAGGTAAGCGCGTGGCCGTGATCTCGCTGAGTCAGGGCACCGCGAAGCCCTATGTGGTGAGGCAGCAAGGCCGGGAGGAAATCTATGTGCGTGTGGGCAGCACCACCCGGTTGGCTTCGCGTGAACAGCAGGCCCGCCTGTTCGAAAGCGGCGGCTTGCTGCATGCCGAACTGCTGCCGGCATCCGCTGGATGTCCTTTGCCGGCGACGACATGGATTATGAGGCGCAGGAGGATGCGATCCTCGATGGCCCGCTGGTTGCCCTGCGAGAAGGTGTTGCCGGCAGCAGCCGTCCGCTGATCGAAGGTGGTCTGATCGAACGGCTGGAAGAACGGATGCGTCCCTTCATCTCGCGGGAGGCGGCCCAGCCAGACCAGCACTTTCGGCGGGAACGCCAGTATCGCTACCCGCCCGAGGCGGTGCGAGAGGCCGTGCTCAACGCACTGATCCACCGCGACTGGACACGGCCGACCGATGTCGAAGTGGTCAATTACTGCAATCGGCTGGAGATCACCAGCCCTGGCATGTTGCAGAACTCGATGACCCTGCAGAAAATGCTGGCCGGTCAGCGGTCACCCCGCAACCCGATCATGACCGAAGTGATGCGCGACTATGGCTATGTCGACATGCGCGGCATGGGCGTGCGCCGCAAGATCGTCCCGCTGACCCGCACCTGGAGCGGCCGGGGTGCCGGCTTCGAGTTGACAAAACGCAAAATTGATGGCGCCGCTGATGCGGCCGGGCGCTGCATGATTCTGACCGGTTTTTATTCAATGGAGCAGCGGGTATGAGCGCACTACAAGCCCTTTGGCCCATTCTTGCTGCGCTTGCAGTTGGGGTGGTGCTGGGAAAGATCTTGCCGGGACGCATGAGAAGAGTGAGTGTCAGGATGATAACCCCACTTGTGTGGGGGCTGCTTTTTCTGATTGGTTGCGAGTTTGGCGAGGTCATTTCATCCGCACACTCCGTGCAAAAGGTTCTGGTAAAGGCGGGCAGTTTTGCCTTGTTGACGACGATCATGTCGGGGCTTGTCCTCATGCTTGTCGGGCGACAGAAAACCGGGCGTCAGGGAGAGGGGAGGGACGATGACAGGCAGGGGGCCAATGGGGGTATCCGAGATCGACTCCGCTCTTCATGGCTTCCAATCAGAGAGTGCCTGATAGCCATCATCATGGTGCTGTTCGGCGCTGCGATTTTCCTGGCTCAGGACAATGGCTTCATCCCCAATGTCGTGTTGCCTTCCAGCAGTTCGCTCCTGTCGTTACTGGTTGTTCTGGTTGGTGTTGATCTCACGCAGGTTTCCCTGGACTGGCGAAGCATGTCGGCGAGTGCATGGCGAGTTCCGCTCAGTGTGGTTCTGGGGTCGCTATTGGGCGGTGTGACTGCTTCGATCCTCTGGGGGGACAGTGTCCGCGTTTCGCTGCAACTGGCTAGCGGATATGGATGGTTCACGTTGTCCAGCGTGATGATGGGTGAATATCATGGTCAGCTGATCGGCACGGTTGCATTGATGACGGATCTTTTCCGCGAGCTTGTGGCCATCATCCTGATCTATGTGTTCGGGCGTGAAAAACCAGAAATGGCCATCGCCAGCGCTGGTGCTACTGCTCTGGACTCCACCCTTCCGATGGTCAAGCAGGGGTGTCCGGTCAGTCATGTTCCACTTGCGTTGGCGAGCGGGCTGATCCTGACAGTTCTTGCACCTGTCATGATTGCGCTGTTCAACTGAAGACAGTGTTGTGTCCTTGGGATACTCTGAACAAGTCCACGCGGCCGCCGCATCCCGTGTCGGGGCGCGTCGCCTCGCGGGACTTGTTCAGAGTATCCCTTGTGGGGATGTCGGGTTCAGACGGCGAAGTGCAGGGCGCGCGTCAGGGGCTGAGCATGAAGGAACTTTCGTGCAAGGTAGATGACATGTTGTGGCTGGTTCTGTCGCCGGTTTTTCAACCCAGGTAGGCGTCCACCGACCTGGCCAGTGCGTCCTTGTGTTGCCGGTAATCGGGCATCAGCGCGGCCACCTGGGCCCAGAAGCGCGGGCTGTGGTTCATCTCGATCAGGTGGGCCAGCTCGTGGACGATCACGTAGTCGATCAGTTCGGGGGCAAACTGGATCAGGCGCCAGTTGAGGCGGATGTCGCCGTTTCGGGCGCAGCTGCCCCAGCGGGTTCGGGCGCTGGAGAGGCTGACCGCGCGAGGAGAGCGGCCCAGTGCCTGTGTGAAGGGCAGCAGGCGTTCGTTGAAGGTATGCAGCGCCTGCTGCTTCAGCCACTGGTGCAGGGCACGCGCCAGCAACTCGGGGCTGCGTGTGGCCGGGCCGCTGATCCACAGTTCGTCGCCCATGCGCAGGATGCGGATACGGCCCTGGGGCAGATGGGTTTGCAGCCTCAGGGTGAGCCGCTTGCCCATCAGTGGCACCCACCCGCCATCACTGAAATCCGGGCGCTGGGCCTGTTGCCGGTCGGCGCGCGCTTGCCAGTGGGGGAGCTTCTCCAGCACCCAGGCGGCATGCTGTCGGATGGCATCCTCGATCTGGTGCCGGCTGAGGCGGGCACGTTGGGGCAGGGTGACGACCAGACCTTCCAGCCCGATGCGCAAGCCCAGCCGGCGGGCCCGGGCTGAATGGCGCAGCTGGTAAGGTACGTGCCGGCTTTGCCCGTGGGCGCTCAGCAGCAGGCGGGGACGATCGTCGTCCTGATCGGGCGGAAAGCCGGTCAGCAGGGTTGTCGGCCCGGTGCGATCGGTGTCGTCAGCGCCGACCGGCTGGTCATGCTGGGCAGTGCCGGTCATCGGCGCTGGGGAACGGAACGGGTTCATGGCACGCTCCAGGTTCATCGTGGGCTGTCTTTCGTCGGGAGTATTCCGGTGGCTTCCGTACCGGTTCGTCGAGCCGGGTCTCAGGCCGTTGGTGAATCTGGGCCGGAGGTGTCTCCCTATTTCTCGAGCTTGTCGCGCGGGACATGGACTCTGTCGGCCTCGGCGTACTGATCGGCGTCGATGCGGCGCATCTCGGTTTCGATCCAGTCCTCGACCTCGCGGTTGATCTGGTCTGAGGTCTTGCCCTCGACGCTGATCAGTGGGCCGTAGGAGACGGTGATCAGCCCGGGCTTCTTGATGAAGGGTTTCTTCGGCCAGCAATGGCCGGCATTGACGGCCACGGGCAGGATCGGGGTCTTCGTCTGCAGCGCGAGCCGGGCACCCCCGGATTTGTATTCACCGGTCTGGCCGGGCGGGATGCGCGTGCCTTCCGGAAACATCACGATCCAGCGGTCGTGCTCGGCAAACTGGCGTGGCGCGCTTTTGACGATGCTGGCGAAGGCGCGCCGTCCCTGACGGCGGTCGATGTGCATCATGTCGAGCATGCCGATAGCCCAGCCGAAGAAGGGGATGAACAGGATCTCGCGCTTGAACACGAAGGCCGCATGACGCGGCATCTGGCTGACCAGGAAGAAGGTTTCCCAGGTGGACTGGTGCTTGGACAGCACGATGACCGGATGATCGGGCAGGTTCTGCTGCCCGATCACCTGCCAGCGCATGCCGCAGATCCAGCGGCCGGCGTGCAGCATCAGCCGTGGGAACAGGGCCGCAATCCTGTAACGCACCCGGACGGGCAGGAAGAAGCCCAGCACGGTGAGGCTGGCGAAGATCATCACCGTGATGGCCATCACCAGCATGAACAGAACCGATCGTAGAAGCTGCATGTTCAGTCTCCGTGTGCGTTAGGGCTCATCTGCCTGCTAGGAGCTTGGGCGGCCGGTTTGCAGCCCGCGGTTTTCCTGCCGTCCAAGCGCCTAGGCCCTCAAAGCTGGGCCAGATCGGCCACGCGGTTCATCAGATCGTGCAGGGCCGCGAGCAGCGCCAGCCGGTTCTGGCGAACGGCCGGGTCTTCGGCATTGACCATCACCTGCTCGAAGAAGGCATCGACTGGTGCCTGAAGGGCGGCCAGCGCCTGAAGTGCCGCCGTGAAGTCGGGGGTACCCAGATGCGCTTCGATCTGTGGTTGCAGGGTGATGAGCGTCCGATGCAGTTGCTGCTCGGCACTTTCGGTCAGCAGGGCCGGGTCGATACCGGCGCCAGCGGGCTGCGCTGCCGGGTTACTACCCGCTGTCGCACGGGTTGTCGTCGATTCGGAGCCCGACTTGCGCAGGATGTTGCCGATGCGCTTGTTGGCGGCGGTCAGCGCCTCGAAGGCCGGCAGCTGGCGGAAGGCGGAGAGCGCCGACAGGCGTGCGCCCAGCTGGTCGAGCCGGTCGAGGCCGACGGCCAGCACCGCTTCGATGTCGGCACTGCCATAGCCCTGCTCACGCAGGTAGCTGCGCAGCCGGTCGGCGATGAACTGGGCGAGCCCTTCGACATCGGCCGTGAACGGGGCGTCGGCCGCTTTCGCCTTGCCACCTTTGCTGCCGCCCCTGGGCTTCGCGTCGGCGGGGCTGGAGGCCTGCGTGCCGGCGTCGGTGCTTCGGGGGGCCTGACCTTGGGGTGCAGCAGCCTTGTCGGTTGCCACGGTCGGGGCGCCGGCGCCGGGTGCAGACCTGTCGGCCGGCAGGTTGTCGAACACCGAGAAAGCCTTCGTCAGAAGGCCGGTGAGCGAGGTCTGCAGGCCGCCTTCGATCAGGATGCGCACCACGCCCAGGGCATGACGGCGCAGGGCGAACGGATCCTTGTCGCCGGTCGGGCGCTGGCCGATGCCCCAGATGCCGGCCAGCGTTTCGAGCTTGTCGGCCAGTGCGAGCGCAAGGCCCGTGGGCGTGGCCGGCAGTGCATCGCCGGCGAAGCGTGGCTGGTAATGCTCGGCGATGGCTTCGGCCACGGCTTCCGGTTCACCATCGTGGCGGGCGTAGTAGCGGCCCATGATGCCCTGAAGCTCGGGGAATTCACCAACCATGCCGGTCAGCAGGTCGGTCTTGGCCAGGGCGGCGGCACGCTCGGCGTCGGCCGGCTGGGCACCGGTGAGCGGGGCGAGTGTGGCCGCCAGACGCTGGAGGCGCTCGCTGCGTTCGGCCTGAGAGCCGAGGCGGGCGTGGTAGACGACCTGGGCCAGCTGCGGCAGGCGCGCGGCCAATGGCTGCTGGCGATCCTGGTCGAAGAAGAAGCGGGCGTCGGCCAGACGGGGACGAACCACGCGCTCGTTGCCGTCGATGATGGCCGAGGGGTCGCTGATCGCCATGTTCGAGACGATCAGGAAGCGGTTCTGGAGCTTGTTGTTGGCATCGAACAGCGGGAAATAGCGCTGGTTCGTGCGCATGGACAGGATCAGGCACTCCTGCGGCACTTCCAGAAAGCCGGGATCGAACTGGCCGGTGTAGACGGCGGGCCATTCGACGAGCGAGGTCACTTCATCCAGCAGGGCCACCATCTGCTGCTGCTCTTCGTCGTTGACGGCCAGCAGCCCGCCGTTGGCCTGGCTCGCACGGGCCAGCTCGTCGGCGATCATCACGCGGCGGGCCTGCTGATCCGGCTCGACCTTGCCTTCCTCGCGCAGCTGGGCGTCATAGGTGTCGGCGTGCCGGATGTGGATGCTGTCCTTCGACAGGAAGCGGTGGCCGTCGGTGATCCGGTCGGCGTCGATACCGAAGACCCGGCAGGGCAGCACCTGGTCGCCGTGCAGCACCGTCAGCCGGTGAGCAGGGCGCACGAAGCTGACGGTGGTCAGCCCATCGGCCAGCTGATAGGTCATCACCTTAGGAATGGGCAGCTGGGCCAGCGTCTCCTGGATGATGCTGCCGATCACGTCGGCCAGCACGGCACCGGGGCGGGTGCTCGTCCAGAAGAACACATCCTGCTTGCCGTCGTGGCCGCGGGTCAGGGCAGCGACGTCCGCGCCCTGTTTCTCGGCCCACTTGCGCAGCGCCATCGTGGGCTGGCCGTCCGCGTCGAGGCCCACGGCCACCGACGGGCCTTTTACCTGGATCTCGCGGGCTTCGGCCTGGGCCAGCACGCTGGGGATGCGTACCGCGAGGCGGCGCGGGGTCGAGAAGGTCTCGACCGTTGCCTGCGGCTCGGCCAGCAGTTGCTGGCTGGCCAGGCGGCTGTGGATGCCGTCGCTGAAGGCTTTCGCCAGACGGGTGAGGGCGTGCGGGGGCAGTTCTTCGGTCAGCAGTTCGACCAGCAGAGGGGATGGGTTCATGGGCGTGCTCCCAGCTTGGCGTGGTCTTCGGCGTTGATCATCGGGAATCCGAGGCGTTCACGCGATTCGTAATAGGCCTGGGCGACACCCCGGGCCAGCGCGCGCACACGGCCGATGTAGGCTGCGCGCTCGGTGACGGAGATGGCGCCACGCGCATCGAGCAGGTTGAAGGTATGAGAACACTTCATCACCATCTCGTAGGCGGGCAGTGGCAGCTTCGCCTCGATCAGCCGGCGGGCTTCACGCTCGTAGTCGTCGAAATGGACGAAGAGCATGGCGGTATCGGCGATCTCGAAGTTGTAGGTCGATTGCTCCACCTCGTTCTGGTGGAACACGTCGCGGTAGGAAATGCCGGGCGCCCATTGCAGATCGAAAATGCTCTCGACCTTCTGCAGGTACATGGCCAGCCGTTCCAGCCCATAGGTGATCTCTCCCGTGGTGGGCAGGCATTTCAGCGAGCCTGCTTCCTGGAAGTAGGTGAACTGCGTGACTTCCATGCCGTTCAGCCAGACTTCCCAGCCCAGCCCCCAGGCACCGAGCGTGGGCGACTCCCAGTCGTCCTCGACGAAGCGGATGTCATTGGTTTCCGGGTCGAGACCCAGCGCCTTCAGCGAGCCGAGATACAGATCCAGAATGTTCGGCGGGGCGGGCTTCAGCACGACCTGATACTGGTAATAGTGCTGGAGCCGGTTGGGGTTCTCGCCATAACGCCCGTCCTTCGGGCGGCGTGACGGCTGCACGTAGGCGGCCCGCCAGGGCTCGGGGCCGATGGCACGCAGGAAGGTGGCGGTATGGAAGGTGCCGGCGCCCACCTCCATGTCATAGGGCTGGAGCAGGGCACAACCCTGCTTGTCCCAGTATTCCTGCAGGCGCAGAATGATCTGTTGGAAGCTCAGCATCGTTGATCGGTGAGATGAGAGCCCGACCAGAGTCGGACGGGATGAATAAGCAACCCATGATTCTAGCTGCTCGGGCCGTGCCATTGGTGCAGGCTGTGGCGCGGCATCGTCGCGGGCTGGAGCGTGTCATGAACGGATTCGCCCCTGCGCTGGCCGAAAAACCGTGCGCCGCCGGCATTGCCTCGCGCTCCAGCCTGTTTCAGCGGTCTTCGGGCGAGAAGGGATCGAGCGTCGGCACGTCCATGGCCTGAAAGTCCCGCACGTTGCGGGTGACGACCGTCAGGCCGTGCCGAATGGCCGTGGCGCCGATCAGGGTGTCGTGCGGGCTGCGGGGGGCCCGCGTGTGAAGGCCAGCGCAGATCAGTGCCGTCTCCAGGTCGGCGGGCAGGGCGTGAGCGCCGAAGGCGGGCCTGACCTGATGCTCGAACCAGTGGCGCAACTGTCTTCCTTGGGCAGGATCTTTCCGTTCCAGTCGCTGGATGCCGTGTTCGATTTCCATCAGCACGATGACGCTGGTGCGCATCAGTGTGGGGTCGGTGGCACGCGCCCAGGCGACGACGCCCGGATCGCTCAAGCCATGTGCCGCCCGCCTCAATTCGGAGATGATGTCGGTGTCGAGCAGGAACATGATCAGAACTCGACCGGGCGCAGGCTGCCTTCAGGGCGTTCGGGAGAAAACTCGATGCCGGCCGCTGCCGGGTCGGGATCTGCCAGCGTTTCCAGAATGCTGCGAGGCTTTTGGGCAAGGCGTTGATATTCCTCGTAGCTGAGCAGCACGTTGACCATCCTGCCATGCCGGGTGATGAAAACCGGTGCCTGCTCCGCGGCCTTCTGGGCCTTGCTGACCTGCTGATTGAACTCCCGGCTTGTCATGATGGCACTCATCCGGTCACTCCTTTTGAAGGGGAATCCGTCACCCGAAAAATTGTAGTGATATTACTATTTTTCAGGCGTAAGCAGAAGGCAGGGCGCCGGATCTGGCTCGGGTCAAGGGGCCGATGCCACAGGTCTGTCACGCAGGCTCTCGTGCCCGGGGACTCTGAACAAGTCCCGCGAGGCGAGGTGCCCCCGACACAGGATTGGTCAGTGTTTCCCTCGACGGAGCGTCCCCGGGAGGGGAATGAAGCGTCCCAGGGCGCATGACACGATCTAGAATGAAGCGGCGCGATGGCTGTTTTCCGTTCCTGCCGGTTCCTTGCCGTGCCTGGCCGATACAGCCTTCTCCGTATTCAGTTCTCCATTCTCCTTCCCCGGCCCCTGTCCACCCTCCTGCCCTTACCCATGAAACTTGCCACCTGGAACGTCAATTCCCTCAAAGTCCGTCTGCCCCACCTGCTGGATTGGCTGGGGGCCAACCCGGTGGATTTCATCTGCCTGCAGGAAACCAAGCTGACCGACGACAAGTTCCCGCAGGCCGAGATCGAGGCGGCGGGCTATGGCGTGATCTTCACCGGCCAGCCGACCTACAACGGGGTGGCGCTGCTGTACCGCAAGGAAGCGGGCCATCAGCCGGCGGATGTGCAGCTGAACAACCCGCTGAAGGAGGATGCGCAGAAGCGGCTGGTGTCGGCCCGCTTTCAGACGCCGTTCGGCAAGATCCGGATCATCGGCGCGTATTTTCCGAACGGGCAGGCGCTCGACAGTGACAAGTTCGTCTACAAGCTGGACTGGATCGGGGCGTTGCGCGACTGGATGCAGCAGTTGCAGCAGGCCGAACCCGACACCGCACTGGTGCTGGCGGGTGATTTCAACATCGCGCCGACCGACGCCGACGTGCATGATCCGGCCGCCTGGGAGGGCAAGGTGCATGTTTCGCCGCAGGAGCGCGAGGCCCTGCAATCCCTGCTTGATCTCGGGCTCGTCGATGCCTTCCGCCTCTTCGAGCAGGAGCCGAAACTCTACAGCTGGTGGGACTACCGGATGCTGGGTTTCCGGCGCAATGCCGGTCTGCGGATCGACCTGATCCTGGTCTCGGCGCAACTCAAGGATCGCGTGGACGCCTGCTGGATCGACAAGGCGCCGCGCCGGCTGGAGAAGCCGAGCGACCACACGCCGGTGGTGGTGTCGTGGGGGTGAGGGCATTCACCGGGGCTGCAAAACTGGCGGGTAAACCGTTCTTCGTTGACAGGAGGGGCGTCGCCTGGTGCCGATAGGTCGGGATGGCCAGTCTCCCTGGTTGTGTCAGGTTGATAGAATAGATATTGTAAAAAAGTAAGTAACAGACTGACCAATGCCTTCCACCAAACTCACACTCGCCCGTCTGGAAAGCCTGTTGCTGACGGCATGCGACGACCTTCGTGGCAACATGGATGCCAGCGAGTACAAGGAGTATATCTTTGGCATGCTGTTCCTCAAGCGCGCCAGCGACTTGTTTGATCAGCGTCGGGAAGAGATCAGGAAGGAAGGCAAGGCGGCAGGTTTGTCAGACGCTGATATCGACCTCAATCTTGAAGATCCGGATCAGTACTCTGGCAAGTACTTCTACGTGCCACCGCGTGCCCGCTGGAATGAGCCGTGGGTAGACGCGGCAGGCAATCAGCAACCAGCGCTCAAGCACGTCAAGGAAAACGTCGGTTCCACGCTCAACAAGGCGCTGGAAGCCCTGGAAGAGGAAAACGCCGACGCTCTTCAGGATGTGCTCAAGGGCACGATCAACTTCAACCGCAAGATCGGGCAGAACACGCTGGATGACGACACGCTGGTCGATTTCATTCAGAACTTCGAAAAGATCCCATTGCGCGACGATGATTTCGAATTTCCCGATCTGCTCGGAGCCGCCTATGAATGGTTGATCAAACACTTTGCCGATTCTGCTGGCAAGAAGGCTGGCGAGTTCTACACGCCAGCCGAGGTGGTTCGCATCTGCGTCGAAATCTGTGACCCCAAGGAGGGCATGAGCCTGTACGACCCGACCGTCGGCTCGGGTGGCATGTTGATCCAGGCGCGTGACTATCTGCGTGAATGCGGGGCTGATGCGGCGGAGTTGTCGCTCAACGGGCAGGAAAAGATGGGCACCACCTGGTCCATCTGCAAGATGAACATGCTGTTGCATGGCATCTCGCACGCGGATATCCGCAATGCGGACACCTTGGCCGACCCACAGCACAAGGACGACAACAACGAGCTTCGCCGTTTCGACCGCGTGCTTGCCAACCCACCCTTCAGCCAGAACTACGCCAAGACCAAATCCAGGGACGATGGCAGCGGTGCCAGGAAGAAGGAGCCTATCGCCTACCCCGGTCGCTTCCACGTCTGGATGCCGGAAAAAGGCAAAAAAGCCGACCTGATGTTCGTGCAGCACATGCTGGCCGTGCTCAAGAGCAATGGCCGCATGGCCACCGTCATGCCTCACGGCGTGCTGTTCCGGGGCGGTGAAGAGCGCGAGGCACGCCAGTACTTCATCGACCGGGGATATCTCGAAGCCGTCATCGGGCTGCCCAGCAATCTGTTCTATGGCACAGGCATCCCGGCCTGCATCCTGGTGCTGAACAAGGAAGGCGCCCAGCAGCGCGATCACGTGCTGTTCATCAATGCCGACCGCGAATACCGCGAAGGCAAGGCGCAGAACCACCTGCGGCCGGAAGACATCGACAAGATCGTGCATGCCTATCGCGCCGGCCAGAACATCGACGGCTATGCCAGGCGCGTGCCGGTGGCCGATATCAAGGCAGAAGACTACAACTGCAATATCCGCCGCTATGTGGACAATGCGCCACCGCCAGAGCCTCACGACGTGCGCGCCCATCTGCATGGGGGCGTGCCAGTCAGCGAAATCGATGCCCTGGGCCACTTCTGGCAGAACTACGCAGGCTTGCGAGAAAGCATCTTCGTGCCGCGAAACACGGCCACGCACGCCGCCTGGTATGCTGACTTTGCCACCACGCTGAAGGACAAGCGCGACATTGCCCGGCACATCAATGGCCACGCCAGCGTCACCCAGCGTCACACCCGATTCATGGCGGATCTGGCTGCCTGGTGGCAACAGCATCTGCCCGTCATCGAAGCGCTGGCGCCCGATGCCGACAACCAGCACCCAGCCCATCAAGGCATGGGGCGCAACGTTTACGCCGTGCGTGCCTCCCTGCTGGACAGCATCGAGCGCACCTTTACAGGGCAGCACCTGCTCAATCGTTATCAGGTGCGTGGTGCCTTTGCCAGCTACTACAAGGGGCTGGCATCCGATTTCAAATCCATCGCCGCCAGTGGCTGGGGGCCGGAACTGATTCCGGACGAAGACATCCTGCAAAGCCAGTTTCCCGAGGTGCTGGCCGAACTGGAAGCCCAGCATGCCCGCCTGGCCGAACTGCAGGCCTTGTTCGCCGCGGCCAGCGAAGAGGATTTTGAAGATACTGACGACACCGGTGTATTACCTGCCGATGAGGTGAAAGCCCTCAAGGACGAGCTCAAGGAGGCCAATGCCGAGTGGAAGACCCAACTCAAGACGCTAAGGGGCGCCGTGGGTGACTTGTTTACAGAGATCAAGGTGGCAGGGCGTTTGCCCAGGGGCACGGCCAGGGCGCATCATTGCAGCGATGGCTTCACTGCCAAGGAGGCGCAATTCGGCAACGGCCAGCGCGTGCTTGATCTGGCTACTGCGGTGGGCCATACCTCCACCTTTACCTCTGTAATCCAAGCCGCCATGCCCGCTGGCCAGCAGGCCAAGGCCTCCTCCGAACGCATCGAAGCCAGGCTTGCGTCCCACAAGGCACTGGAAGACGAAGCCAAAGCCCTGAAAGCTGCCATCAAATCCACCGAGGCAAGGAAGGACGAGCTGGTGGAGAGAGCGCGCCAAAAGATCAACAAAGATCAGGCCCGCCAGGTTATTACCGAGCGGTTGGGCAAGCAGCTGCTGGAGAGCTATCAGCAATACCTACGGGCAGATCAGCGTGCCTGCATTGCTGCGGTTGAGAACTTGTGGGGCAAGTATGCTGTCACGGCCAAGCAGATCGAGGCCGAACGTGATGAAGCGGCCAGAGTGTTGCAGGGCTTTTTGGTGGAGTTGGGGTATGAGTGAGGGTTGGGCATCGGTGCGACTTGGCGACTTCTTGTCAGAGTTGCCAAAGTCAACTCTACCTGCTTCATGCTCAGAAACCAATGGGGCCTATGCATTTTATTGCTCCAGTTCAGAGCCCAAAGCGACCAACACATGGTTACAGGAACTACCGGCCATCCTCATGGGTACAGGAGGTATGGCTTCGGTGCATCTAGGAAAGGGTAGGTATGCGTACTCAACGGATACTTGGGCAATTCGCATCAAGGAGACCCCCAAGCTGACCCAACCGTATGCTTATCGCGTACTTGAGTTGTCTCTACCGAAAATTGACTATGCCGGATTCGAAGGCTCTGGGCTTCGCCACCTAAAAAAATCTTACATCAAAGATTTTCAATTTCTTGCTCCATCATATTTGGCTTCTCAGGAGAGAATCGCATTTGTTCTTGATAGCGTCGACGCTGCGATTGAGAAAACCGAAGCCCTGATTGCCAAATACCAGCAGATCAAGGTTGGCCTGATGAACGACCTGTTCACCCGTGGTGTTTTACCTAACGGCCAACTTCGCCCATCGCGTGAACAGACTCCGGAGCTTTATCGAGAAACGGAGATTGGGTGGGTTCCGAAAGAGTGGGAGGTTGGAGGTCTTGCCGATAAAGGGCGCCCAGGAACGCACTGGATCCGAACGGGGCCTTTTGGGTCGGCACTCAAAGGTGAACATTGGCGCACCGAGGGATATCCAGTCATCACGATTGGCGCTCTTGGCGAAGGCGTATTTATTGACGAAGAGCTTCTGTTTGTGGAAAGCAGAGATGCAATGCGACTGGTCGATTTTCAATTGAAATCTGGAGATATTGTCTTCTCGCGAGTGGCTGATGTTGGGCGCTCCGTCGTAGTTCGTGCCGATCAGGTTGGGTGGATCATGTCTTCCAATCTGATGCGTATTGCTGTTGATGAAAGCCGCGCAAGGCCAGATTTTGTTCAGTTGACGCTTGCCAATGATTCAAGGGTCAAAGCGCAGATCCGTGCTCTTGTGAATAGCGGTGGGCGCGATGTGGCGAACAGCGACATACTGAATCAACTTAAATTCGTCTGGCCCCCTATTGAAGAGCAGGATCGAATCATTGTTCGAGCCGATATAACAGGCTGTCGAATTGCTAAAGAGCGGCTGAAGCGCTCGAATCTGCTGAAACAAAAGTTTGGCCTGATGAACGACCTGCTTACCGGCAAAGTCCCCGTCAAGGTCGAAGAGCCTGAGGTGGACGATGGCTAGCCACTATCCCAGCCTCAACCCGGAGAAGGCGCTGATCTGGCGCATCGTCCACCGCGACAACCTGCCGTGGATTCTGGACAATGGCTTGCATTGCGGCAACAGCGCGGTGAAGGCGCCCGGTTGGGTCAGTATCGGCAACCCGGAGATGATCGACAAGCGTGCTAATCACCCGGTTCCGCTGCCGCCGGGTGGCGTGCTGAACGACTATGTGCCATTCTACTTCACACCCTTTTCGCCCATGCTGCGCAACATCCATACCGGCTGGGGTGGCATTCAGAAGCGGCAGAATGAAGACATCGTGATTCTGGTGTCCAGTTTGCACCACATTGCCGGGTTGGGCCTGCCGTTTCTATTCACCGACAGCCACGCTTACTACCAATGGGCTGATTTTTTCGCCGATCTGGCCGATCTCGACAAGATCGACTGGCCATTGCTGCAACGGCGGGACTTCAGGCGGGATCCAGACGACCCAGCGAAATTCGAGCGCTATCAAGCCGAGGCGCTTGTCCATCAGCACTTGCCAGTCAGCGCACTTCTCGGCATTGTGTGCTATACGGAAACATTGAAGCAAGGCATTGAACAGGCGGTTCAGGCACGCAATTTGAATCTGCCGGTTCATGCCCGGACAGGGTGGTACTTCTGATGATCACATTCACACAAGGCAATTTGCTGGAGGCCCGAGTCGAGGCGCTGGTGAACACGGTCAACACGGTCGGGGTGATGGGCAAGGGCATTGCGCTGATGTTCAAGGAGCGCTTCGACGAGAACTTCCGCCGCTATGCAGCCGCCTGCAAGGCCAGGGAAGTGCAGACTGGCAGGATGTTCGTCACGCCGGTGAACGAACTGGACGGTCCGCGCTGGATCGTCAACTTCCCCACCAAGCAGCACTGGCGTGCACCGTCGCGCATGGAATGGGTGGTCGAGGGGTTGCAGGATCTGCGGCGCTTCCTGATTGATCAGCAGGTCAAGTCCATCGCCATTCCGCCGTTGGGCGCGGGCAATGGCGGCCTGGCATGGGCCGAGGTACGTGAACAGATCGAGCGGGCCTTGGGTGACCTGGACATCGACATTCTGGTGTTCGAGCCCACCAGACAGTACCAGAACGTGGCCAAGCGTGCGGGTGTCGAGAAGCTGACCCCTGCCCGTGCATTGATTGCCGAGCTGGTGCGCCGCTACTGGGTTCTGGGCATGGAGTGCAGTCTGCTGGAAATCCAGAAGCTGGCCTGGTTTCTGGAGCGAGAAATTGGGAAGTTTGGACTGAAGCCTTTGGATCTCCGGTTTGAGGCCAACCGGTATGGCCCCTATGCGGATCGCCTTCGACACGTGCTTGAAGGGCTGGATGGCAGCTATCTGCATTGCGAGAAGCGCATCAGCGACGCTGGCCCACTGGACGTGATCTGGTTCAACGATGCGCGCAAGACTTTCGTGCAGACCTATCTCAAGAGCGAGGCCAAGGCTTACATGCCAGCGCTGGCGTCTACCGCTGCGCTGATTGATGGTTTTGAATCACCCTTCGGCATGGAACTGCTGGCCACGGTGGACTGGCTGCTGGTTCGTGAAGATGTGGCGCCGACGGTGCCCGCCTTGCGTGAAGGGCTGCGCCAATGGCGTAGTGGCCCGGATGCCGCTGCCCGCAAGGATCGTCTCTTTGATGATCGGGCGCTGGGCATTGCCCTGCAGCGTCTGTCGTCACCGGTCAGCGCGCTGGGGTGAGGGGGCAGTGTGAGCGAGTACACGGAGGTCGAACGCCCCTTTCTGCAACAACTGGCTGAGCTGGGCTGGACGGTCATCGACCAGGGTACGGGTGTGCCCCAGAATCCTGCCTCCAGCCTGCGTGGCAACTTCCGCCAATGCCTGTTGCCGGAGGTGTTCGACAGTGCCGTGCGTGCCATCAACCGTACCGATGATGGTCGAGAATGGTTGACCAGCCGCCAGCTGGAAGACTTGCGCAGCCAGTTGCTGCGCCACCCTAATCGTAGCTTGCTGGAGGCCAACGAGGCTGTGCAGGCGATGCTGTTCAAGACACAGACCGATCTGAACGAGCTGACGGGTGAAGCCGACCCGGTGGTGCGGCTGATCGATTTCCACAATCCGACAAACAACCAGTTCCACGCCATCAACCAGTTCCGCATCGACACGCCGGGTTGCGTGAAGGCGTTCATAACCCCGGACATCGTGCTGTTTGTAAATGGCATTCCGCTGGTGGTGGTGGAGTGCAAGAAGGGGTCAGAAACCTGCGCCAATCCGATGCAGGAAGCCTTTGTGCAATTGCAGCGCTATATGCGTCGGCGCAAGGAAACCGAAGCTTCTGGCCTGAAGGAAGGCGAGCCCCGGTTGTTCTACAGCAGCCTGATGTTGGTTCGTAGTTGTGGGCTGGAAGCAGATTACGGCACCGTCACATCGGGTGAAGAACATTTCCATGCCTGGAAGACGCTGTATCCCGCTGACGATGCAGCACTGGTCGGGTTGAATGTCCAGCAGCAGCTGATTGCAGGGATGCTGAACAAGCCCAACCTGCTGCAGATCCTGCGAACCAGTGCCGTGTTCATGGATACGGATGGCGGCTCCCGGGTGAAGGTGGTGTGCCGTTATCAGCAGTTCCGTGCGGCCAGCAAGATCGTCGAGCGCTTGCGCACGGGTGAAACGGCAACCGCGCGCAGCGGCGTGGTGTGGCACACGCAAGGCTCGGGAAAATCGCTGACCATGGTGTTTCTCGCGCGAATGTTACGGGCCAGCCGCGACCTGTCCGACTACAAGATCGTGCTTGTCAATGACCGGCAAGACCTGGAAGAGCAACTGGGTGACACCGCCACCCTGATCGGTGGGCGGGTGAATGTGATTGAAACCCGGGCAGCCTTGCGCCACCATCTGTCGAGCGATAGTTCCGACATCAGCATGGTGATGATCCACAAGTTTCAGGAGCACAAGCAGACACTGACCAACACGGTGGCAGAAGCGCTGGGCACCTATCTTGCCATGCCTGCGGGCAAGACCTTCGGCGTGGTCAACCCGTCGGATCGCATTATCCTGATGATTGATGAGGCGCACCGAACGCAAAGCTCGGATTTGGGCGACAACCTGTTCGAGGCCTTTCCCAACGCCACACGCATTGCCTTCACGGGCACACCGCTGATCACGGAACGCCATGGCGGGAAGAAAACCCACAAACGCTTTGGTGAGTACATCGACACCTACCGCCTGATGGATGCGGTGGACGACGGGGCCACGCTGCAGATCCTCTATGAAGGCAGAACTGCCGACAGTGCGCTGAACGAGAAACACGCCTTCGATGAAGCCTTTGAAGACCTGTTCCGTGATCGCAGCGAAGAGGAACTGCTGGCTATCAAGAAAAAGTATGGGGCGACCGGCGACATCCTGGAGGCAGAGAACCGCATCAATGCCATTGCGCGTGACATGGTCGCGCACTACGTCGACAACATCCTACCCAACGGTTTCAAGGCGCAGGTGGTGTGCCATTCGAAGCTGGCGTGCATCCGCTACCAGAACGGCATCGACGCAGCATTGGCCGAACGCCTGGCTCTGGAGGAGGGCAAGGATTCTCCGGATAATGTTCTGATCCAGCGCTTGCGCTTTCTGAAGACTGCCGTGGTGGTGTCATCGGACGGTACCAATGAGGCGGCCTACGTCACACGGGCGAGGAAGGAAGCCCAGCGGATGAATGCGGTGGAGAACTTCTGCCGAAGTTTTGATCTGGAAGACCCGGACAAGACATACACCGGCATTGCCTTTCTGATCGTGTGCGACATGCTGCTCACCGGCTTCGATGCGCCCATCGAGCAGGTGATGTACATTGACAAGAAGCTGCGCGAACACACCCTGTTGCAAGCCATTGCTCGTACCAATCGCGTGAAGAAGGGCAAACAGCGTGGTTATATCGTCGATTACATAGGCCTGGCCAACCACCTGACCGATGCCCTGACCCTTTACGCCGCCAGCGACGAGTTGCAGGAACTGAACGACGGGATGAAAAACATCACGTCGGAGTTGCCCGTGCTGGAAGAACGCTGCCAGCGGCTACTTCAGCTCTTTACGGCACTGGGCGTAAAGCAGATCAAGCCCTTCGTCAACGGTGAGTTGCCCAATCTGGATGCCGAGGCTGCCGTGGTGCATGACGCGGTGAAGGCGCTCAAGGACGACAAGAAGCGCGCGGACTTTGAGGTTTACCTCAAGAAGTTCCTGATGAGTCTGGATATCATTCTGCCCAATGCATCGGCACAGCCTTACCGCGTGCCTGCGAAACGTTTTGGCTACATCCTGCAGGTGAGCAAGGAGCGTTACAAGGACACGAGTCTGGATCTCGGTAACGCTGGGGAAAAGGTCAAAGCGCTGATCAATGAGCACCTGATCAGCCTGGGCATCAACCCGAAGGTGCCGCCGGTCGAATTGCTGTCGGAAGACTTCCTCGACAAGCTGGCCACTCACGCAGGCCAGAACAGCGAGGCCAGGGCCAGTGAGATGGAGCACGCGATCCGGAAGCACTGTACGGTTCATCATGATGAAGATCCTGCCTTCTACAAGAGCTTGTCGGAAAAGGTTGATGCACTGATCGAGAAGCACCATGAGGATTGGGAACTGCTGGCTGAGAAACTGGCCTCGCTACGGGAGGAAGCCATTGCTGGCCGCCAGGAGGGTGAGAACGGCATGAGCAAAGAGGCGACGGCTTTCTACGAGCACATCGCCCTGCTTGGTTTTGAGAATGGTTCTGTCAATGATGCAGACAAGCCTGCATTCAAATCATTGATGGAGGCTACCGTGGAGATACTGCAAGAAACCATTGCCAGTATCGATTTCTGGCAGAATCCTGACAAGCAGAAGCGCGTACGCAGCTTGATCAAGACGGAAATTGCCAAGACAGGTATCGAGGAGCTGAAGCGCAATCGTGAACGTGTGGCTGTTGAGGTCATGAAGCTGGCCAGGAACCGTCACGACCAACTGCTCAATAGGGTTCGGATAGGGGAAGCGTGATGCAGCTCCGTCAAGTGCGTGATATCGAATATCAGCTATTGCCTGGCTCAAACCGGAAGACCACGGATATCGTGATCGAGCGTGACGGCATCATCACTGTTCGCCCACCAAAATGGATGACGCCCGAGCACGTGGATGAAACCGTTTTCGCGAAGCGGATGTGGATCTACCGCAATCTGGCGGAATGGCGAGACCTCAACGCGAGTCGTGTCACGCGCGAGTGGGTGAGCGGTGAAACTTTCCTTTACTTGGGGAATGGCTACCGATTGCAACTGGTGGCCGAGCAGGATGAACCAGTCAAACTTAAGGACGGCCGGTTCTGTTTGCGGCGTGACGTTGTCGAGCGTGGGGGGCAGGCAGCCGCGCATCAAGTGTTCGAGGCTTTCTACAAGACCAAAGGCCTGCCCCGGATTCAGAAGCGCGTGGCGTACTTCGCAGCCAAGGTTGGCGTGACGGCAGGCGATGTTCAGGTCAAGGATTTGGGTTACCGGTGGGCGTCGTGCACCAGGCGAGGCGATCTGCATTTCCACTGGAAATGCCTGATGGCACCTCTGACTATCATCGACTACATCGTCGTCCACGAACTGTGCCATCTGCACCACAGAGACCATTCGGATGCTTTCTGGAACGAGGTCGACAAGGTGCTGCCGGATTACAGGGAGAGAAAGGAATGGCTCCGAACTCGGGGCGCGGCGCTGAACCTGTGACGCAGCATCTGGGGCGCAATGCTGACTACTCCGAACGATCTGGCGAAAGGGGGTAGCATCGAACGAAAACCCCGCTGTTATCCGGGCTTGATGCCTTGCCCGGATAACAGCGGGGCCTGAAAGTGCCAATGGCACTGCGTGTGGCTGTCGGTGCATGTCAAGATAGTTGTCGCCTGATTCATGCGACCTGCTGCTGAATATCCTGTGACGACTGTTGAGCCGTAAACATCCGGTGCGCCCCACCTTGAACCCCAGCAGCCCACCTTGAAGAATGC
>JAUMZD010000056.1 GCA_030528325.1 Lautropia sp.
CAGCCCGCAGTTTTGGGGCCAGCGCGGGGACGAATAAGTGCATAACACGCTCTAATCGAGCAGCAGCGAATCGTCGGCGAGCTCTTCGCCCCGGGTCTTCTCGAACATGGCGAGCAGATCCGCCACCTTCATGCCTTCACGCTGTGAGCCCTCCACATCGAGCACCACACGGCCCTGATGCAGCATGATCGTGCGGCTGCCGAATTCCAGCGCCTGCTTCATGCTGTGCGTGACCATCAGCGCCGTCAACCGGTTCTCCTCGACGATGCGGGCCGTCAGCTCCAACACGAAGGCTGCCGTCTTCGGGTCGAGTGCTGCCGTGTGTTCGTCCAGCAGCAGGATGCTGGAGGGTTGCAGGGCCGCCATCAGCAGACTGATCGCCTGACGCTGCCCGCCCGAGAGAAGGCCGATCCGGTCGTCAAGCCGGTTCTCCAGCCCGAGCTTCAGCACCGACAGCCGCTCGCGGAACAGCTCGCGTGCCTGACGGTCGATGGCGCGCCGAAGCCGTTTGGATTGCCCGCGGGCCAGCGCAAGCGCCATGTTCTCCTCGATCGTCAGCGCCTCACAGGTGCCCGCCATCGGATCCTGAAAAACCCGGGCCACCTTGCTGGCACGCTGCCACGCCGACTGACCGCGAACGTTCTCCCCGTCGATCTCGATGAGCCCTTCATCGGGCTGCAGATCACCGGAGACGATATTGAGAAAGGTGGACTTGCCCGCCCCGTTGGAGCCGATGACCGACACGAACTGGCCGGTCGGAATCGTCACGCTGAGACCACGCAACACATGATTCTCGATCGGGGTTCCCGGATTGAAGGTGACCTGCAGATTTTCTGCCTTCAACATGGATCAGCCCGCCCCCGGCACCCGACGTGCCATTTTCCGTTTGGCCATGAACCGTGGCAACACCAGCGCCACACCGACGAGAACGGCCGTGACCAGATTCAGATCCTGTGCCTCGAGGCCGATGAAATCACTGTTGAGCGCAAGCGCGACCATGATCCGGTAGACCACCGCGCCCAGCAGCACGGCGAAGGTCGTCCAGACCATCCGGCGAGCCGGCAGAACACCCTCACCCATGATGACGGCCGCCAGACCGATGACGATCGTGCCGATCCCCATCGAAATGTCGGCGCCGCCCTGACTCTGGGCAAACAAGGCGCCGGCCAGGGCCACCAGCGCATTCGAGATGGCCATGCCCAGCAGCACGGCACTGCCGGTATTGACCCCCTGCGCACGCGCCATGCGCGCATTGGCACCGGTGGCCCGCAGCGCCAGCCCCAGCTCGGAGGCGAAGAAACGGTCGAGTGCCCATTTGATCAGGCCGACCAGCAGAAGCAGGGCCAGCGGCCGCTCGACATAGTCCGGCAGCCAGTTGGGCAGCACCGAAAACACCGTGGGCTCGGTGATCAGCGGCACGTTCGGTCCGCCCATGACCCGGAGATTGATCGAATACAGGGCGATCATCACCAGAATGCCCGCCAGCAGATCCATGATCCTCAGCCGGACATTGATGAAACCGGTCAATGCCCCCGCTGCCGCACCGGCCACCGTGGCCACGGCCGTGGCCACGAAGGGGTCATGCCCCGTGGAGATCAGGATGGCAGCCGTCGCCCCGCCCAGCGGGAAACTGCCATCCACCGTCAGATCCGGAAAGTTCAGCACCCGGAACGTCATGAACACGCCAAGGGATACCAGGCTGAAAACCAGACCGATTTCCAGCGCTCCCCACAGGGTATATAAAGACACGTCAGCGTCCCACGATCTCGGTTGCTTCGGCCTTCAGCTGCTCGGAGAGCTCGACACCCTGCTTCTTCGCGGCAGCCTCGTTCAGGATCAGCTCGAGGTTCTCGCTCGTCTGGCTGGGAATGTCGCCCGGTTTGTCGCCCCGCAGGATCTGAACCACCTGACCACCGGCCTGACGGCCCAGGTTGCGGTAGTTGACGCTGAGTGCGGCGATCGCACCCCGGCGTGCACTGTCCGAATCCGCTGCGACCAGCGGCAGCCTGGCATCATTGGCCACCTTCACGAGCGCCTCATAGGCGGCCACCACGTTGTTGTCGGTGTTGCTGTAGATCAGGTCGACCTTGCCCACCAGGCGGCGTGCTGCCTGACCGACATCCACCGAACGCGGTGCCGCCACATCGACCAGCGTGATGCCTTTCCGGCCCAGCGCTTCCTTCATCTCGCGGACAGCCACCACCGAGTTGGCCTCGGCCGGGCTGTAGACCATCCCGACCTTCTTCACGTCCGGTTTGACCTTCAGGATCAGGTCGACCTGACGCTCGGGCAACAGGCGGTCGGAGACCCCCGTGACATTCCCGCCAGCAGGCCCCATCGTCTTGACGAGCTGGGCGGCCACCGGATCGGTCACGGCGCCATAGACCACCGGAATGCTCTTCGTGGCGGCCAGCACCGACTGTGCCGCCGGCGTGCTGATGGCGACGATGACGTTGGGCTTGTCACCGACGAACTTCCGGGCGATCTGCGCTGCGGTGCCCGAATTGCCCTGGGCACTCTGGAAGGTCCACTTCAGATTCTTGCCCGATTCATAACCCGATTCCTTCAGCACGTCACTGACGCCGTTACGGAAGGCGTCCAGCGCCGGGTGATCCACGATGGTGATGACGGAGACGGCCGGCGTCTCTGCCTGGACAGCCGGCGACAGACAGAAACCGGCGGCCACCACGGCAGCCGCGGCCACCTGGGCCAGGAACGGTCGCCGCATGAACTTGGTTTGAACGGTCATGTTTCAGAGCCTCCTTCCTTTTGATTGGGCGCGTTGCATTATAGAGGCACGCCCCCGGCTGTCATGATCCTGCCCGCCAAATAGGTAAAAGTCCTGAGAGGAAAGCGGGTGCGGCAGACACGATACCCGCAGCAGCCCTGCGTGGTGTCGTGGCGTCGCTTGCACCTCCTTCGGGAACAAGTTCATGACACGCTCTAGAATCGCGTGCTTTCCGTGCCCCGAGCTTCGCCATGGACTATCTGATCGTCACCATCGCATCCCTGTTTGCCGGCCTGGTGGACGCCATCGTCGGCGGTGGCGGCCTGATCCTCGTCCCCGCCCTCTTCGCCACCTTCCCGGCCGCCGCACCGGCCACCCTGTTCGGTACCAACAAGAGTGCCTCGATCTGGGGCACGAGCCTGGCGGCCCACCAGTTCAGCCGGCGTGTCCGACTCGTCTGGCCCGTGCTGCTGCCCGCCCTCGCCTTCGCCTTCGTCGGCAGCCTGATCGGCGCCTGGACCGTCACGCTCGTCGATCCGACCTTCCTTCGGCGCAGCCTGCCGCTGATCCTGCTGGCCGTGCTGCTCTACACACTGAAGAAAAAGGATCTGGGCACACAGTCGCAGACCCTGTACACGCAGAGAACCGAAGCCCTGCTGATGAGCAGCATCGCACTCGTCATCGGCTTCTACGACGGCTTCTTCGGCCCGGGCACCGGCAGCTTCTTCGTCTTTCTGTTCGTGCGCCTGCTGGGCCATGACTTCCTGCAGGCCTCGGCCAATGCCAAGTTCCTGAACGTCGCCACCAACCTGTCGGCGGTCGGCCTCTTTGCCTTCAAGGGCCACGTATGGTGGCACCTGGGCATTGCCATGGCCATCGCCAACATGGCGGGCAGCCTGATCGGCACCCGGCTTGCCCTGCGTCACGGCGCAGGCTTCGTTCGGAAGGTGTTCATCCTCGTCGTCAGCGCACTGATCCTGAAGACAGGCCACGACGCACTGATGCTGTAGTACCCCGGGCAGACTATGGGCACGCGCGTCAGCGCGCCTGATCCATGAGCGGCTTGTGATCCACCATCGAGAGCCTGGGTCGATCCGGTTCGACCGCCGTCAGGGGATCGACCTTCTTCACCTTCGTAGGCCCATCGGCAGCCAGCTGCTGATAGACGCGTGTGCCCACCGATTTCCAGCGGATCTCATCTTCGGTCAACTCACGGACGACCTTCGCAGGCGCCCCCAGAGCCATGCTGTTGGCCGGCACTTCCATGCCGGCCTTCACGAAGGCCATGGCACCGACGATGGCGTTCTCGCCGATCACGGCGCGATCCATCACGACCGAGTTCATGCCGACCATGGCATTCCTGCCAATGCGGCACCCATGCAGGATGGCACCATGGCCGACGTGCCCATCCTCTTCGATCAGCACCTCGGTATCAGGAAAGCTGTGAGCCACACAGTTGTCCTGAAAGTTGGCGCCGGTCTTCAGTTCGATCCGCCCGAAATCACCGCGCAACACCGCATTCGGCCCCACATAGCAACCCGCACCGATGATCACGTCGCCGATCAGCACCGCCGTCGGATGCACATAGGCAGACGGGTCGATGACGGGAACGAGCCCGTCATAGGAATAGACTTCGGCCATGCGTTTTCTTACCCCCAGGTTTTGGCGACCATCGTCAACACATCATAGTGGGCAACGACCTCGTCACGCTGATTGGTGACGACGCAATCCCAGCGTACTTCACCATGTTCGGCGTTGGCACGCGGGTTGATTTCCTTGCAGGTCAGCTGCACGCCCAGCGTGTCACCGGCATAGACTGGCGTCATGAAGCGGAGGTTGTCCACGCCATAGTTTGCCAGCACCGGGCCCGGTGCCGGGTCGACGAACAGGCCAGCCGCAAAGGAGACGATCAGATAGCCATGCGCCACCCGGCCATCGAAGAAAGGGTTGGCCCTGGCGGCCTCTTCGTCCATGTGGGCATAGAAGGTGTCTCCCGTGAACTCGGCAAAATGCTCGATGTCGGCCAGCGACACCGTCCGTTTCGCCGTCACCAGCTGATCCCCGACCTTCAGCTCGGCCAATGACTTGCGGAACGGATGCCGCTCATCCTGGCGGGCCGGCGCGCCAGCCACCCAGCGGCCCATGACCGCACCGAGCAGCGCCGGCGCACCCTGCACCCCCGTGCGCTGCATGTAGTGCATGACGCTGCGAATGCCACCCAGCTCCTCGCCTCCGCCGGCGCGGCCCGGACCACCGTGAACGACCCCAGGCATCGGCGAGCCGTGCCCCGTGGCGCTTCTGGCGCTGGCCCGATTGCCCAGCATGACACGTCCATGGAAAGGTGCAATGCCGAGAACGAAGGCTTCTGCCACGGCAGGATCATTCGTGAACAGCGAAGCGACCAGACTGCCCTCCCCGCGGCAGACCAGCTCGACAGCCTCTTCGGTACTGTCATAGGGCATGATCGTGCTGACCGGGCCGAATGCCTCGACCTGGTGGACACGTGTCGCCTTCAGGGGCTGCTCGCAATGCAGCAGCACCGGCGAGAAGAAAGCCCCCTTGCCCGCATCACCGACGAAACCATCCTGCCTGTCGGGTTCTCCTACGACGACGCTGGATTCAGCCTTCAGCTCGGCGATTCGGGCACGAACTTCCTCGCGCTGACCGAGGCTCGCCAGCGCGCCCATCGTGACCGATGGATCGGCCGGGTTGCCCACCACGACCCTGGCCAGGCTCTCCCGAATCGCGGCGATGACCGGTTCGACCATCGCACGGGGCACCATGATCCGGCGAATGGCCGTGCACTTCTGACCGGCCTTGACCGTCATCTCGCGGACGACCTCACGGACGAAGAGCTTGAACTCGGGCTCCTCCGGGGTCACGTCCGTACCGAGCACTGCCGCGTTCAAACTGTCGGCCTCCATGTTGAACCGAACCGAGTTCTGGACGATGGACGGGCTGCTGCGCAGCTTCTGGCCCGTACTGGCCGAACCGGTGAAGGTCACGACATCCTGACCGTCCACATAGGAGAGCAGGTCACCAACGGAGCCGCAGATCAGCTGCAGCGCCCCTTCGGGCAAGAGTCCGGTTGCCAGCATGCGTCGAACCATCAGCTCGGTCAGGTACGCCGTCTGACTGGCTGGTTTGACGATGGCAGCCATGCCGGCAAGCCAGGTGGGCGCCAGTTTCTCCAGCATGCCCCAGCACGGGAAGTTGAAGGCATTGATGTGGATGGCCACCCCCTGCAGCGGCGACAGGATGTGCTGCGCGCTGAAAGTGCCATCGCGAGACAGGCGTTCCAGCCCACCGTCGACCAGCACCCGGGTGTTCGGCAATTCACGACGGCCCTTCGAGGCGTAGGTCATCAGGGTGCCGATACCCCCCTCGATGTCGATCCAGCTGTCGGTACGCGTGGCACCGGTTCGGGCGGACAGTTCGTAGAACATCTCCTTGTCGGCCATCAGCGCTTCACCCAGTGCCTTCAGCATCATGGCCCGCTGATGGAAGCTCATGGCTCGCAGGGCCGGGCTGCCGACCTTGCGCCCGTAGTTCAACACGTCGGCAAAATCGATGCCACTGGCATCGATCAGCGCCACCGTTTCACCCGTGGACGCATCCAGCAGCGCCTGTCCCTCTCCCTTGCCTGCCATCCAGCGTCCCAACACATGGCTCTCCAGACGCGGCGGCTGTGTTTTCTGTTCAGACATCACTCGTACTCGGCTGTTGATGGTTCTTCTTGATGGCTTTACTCGTCGTAGCTGACGACCAGACGTTCGGTCAGCGGATGGCACTGACAGCTCAGCACATAACCGGCTTCGACCTCATAGTCTTCCAGCGCATGGTTGACCAGCATCTCGACCTCACCCTCGATCACCTTGGCCTTGCAGGTCGAACAGACACCGGCCTTGCAGGCATAAGGCGCTTCCAGACTATGCTCGAGCGCTGCATCCAGCAGACTCTGACCCTTCATCGGGAAGGAAAAAGTGCGTGCCACGCCATCCAGCGTCACCGTGGCCTCGCAGCGCTCGGTGCTGGTTTCGGCAGCCCTGATCGCCGCACTTTGACGCGCACGCCCCTGTCCCGCGGCGAACAGCTCGAACTTGATCTGATCCTTGTTCAGACCATGCGCTTTCAGTGCCTCGGCAATGGTCAGCATCATCGGCTCAGGCCCACAGATGAAAGCCGTATGCACCGAATCCAGATCAAGCCAGCGCTTGAACAGATCGTCACACTTTTCACGGGTCAGCATCCCGGTGAACAGGTCGATCTCCTGGCCCTCGCTGTTGAAGATGTGGACGACCGAAAAACGCCCGAGGTACTCGTTCTTCAGATCTTCCAGCTCTTCACGGAACATGACGGAGCTGATCTGCTGGTTGGCGTACACCAGCGTGAAACGCGAATGCGGTTCACGGGCCAGACGGCTCTTGATGATCGACAGCAAGGGCGTGATGCCACTGCCACCGGCAAAGCCCAGGTAATGGTGTGCCGACTGGGGCTCCATCGGGATGTGGAAATTGCCCATCGGCGGCATCGCCTCGAGCGTGTCGCCCACCTTCAGGGATTCGTTCGCCCAGGATGAAAAGGCGCCACCGGCGACCCGCTTGATGCCGACGCGCAGCACGCCATCGTCCAGTCCCGAACAGATCGAATAGGAACGGCGCAGCTCGTCACCATCGAAATCACGACGAAAGGTCAGATACTGCCCGGGGATGAAACGAAAATTCTCTTCGTCACCAAGCTGCGGCTTCAATGTCACCACGACCGCATCCCGGGTCTCGCGATGAACGTCAACGACTTGCAACGGATGAAAACGTGCCATGTCTGTCTCCGTGGACTGTTCTCAAATACATTTGAAGTAATCGAATGGCTCCAGGCAATCGAGGCAACGGTAGTTGGCCTTGCAGGGCGTGGAACCGAACTGGCTGACACGGGAAGTGTGGTTCGAGCCACAGCGGGGACAGGGAACCGGCTTGCTGTCGGCACCGTCCTGTCTGAGCCAGATGCGTCTTGCAGCCGTCCCGCCTGCCCCGGCTGCTGCGCGGGCATCCTCCTGCTCGGGCAAGGTCTCGTCGAGCGGCGGCGCGATGCCATACTCTCGCAGTTTGACGCGCCCCTTCTCACTGATCCACCCGGTTGTCCAGGCCGGCGCGATCCGGCGCTCCAGCCGTAGATCCTCGATCCCATGACCGCGCAACGCGGCCTCGATATCCCGATTGATGATCGAAGTGGCAGGACATCCCGAATAGGTTGGTGTCACCACCACGACCAGGGTATCGCCGTCGTAGCGCACCTCCCGGATGATGCCGAGATCGACCAGTGAGATGACTGGAATCTCGGGATCCGGAACCTGATCAAGCCACTGCCAAACCTGATCCACCGACGGATGGAGCAGTTCGTTCACGATGCCCTCCCTTCATCACCAGGTGCTGCCGGGGTAGGCGCGCTGCAGGAACTGCATCTCCGCCAGGATGTAGCCCAGGTGCTCGGTATGACGGCCCTGCTTGCCACCCCGATGCGCGAAATCATCTTCCGGCATCTTCAGCGTGGCTTCGTCCAGCACGGCACGAACCTGCACGAACCACGGATCACGCAGGGAAGAAGGCCGTGGCGCCACGCCAGCTTCGGCCAGTTCGACATCCACGGCGTCGTCGATGAACATCTCCCCGACATACGACCAGAGATCATCCAGCGCCTTCTGCATTCGGGCATGGCTCTCTTCAGAACCATCGCCGAGCCGGATCACCAGATCGGTGGAACGCTCGAGGTGATAACTGACCTCCTTGATGGCCTTCTGCGCCACTTCAGCCACGTCGAGATCGCTCGATGCCGTCAGCGCCTCGAGCTGCAGCAGATGCCAGCTGTCGAAGAGAAACTGTCTCATCAACGTACAGGCATAATCGCGGTTCGGCTGTTCGACCAGCAGCAGGTTGCGAAATTCGTAGGCATCTCGCAGATAGGCAAGATCGTCGGCGGTCTTGCCATCACCACCCTTTTCCGCGGCCATGCCGAGCCAGTACTGCGTCTGGCCGATCAGGTCGAGCGCCACGTTGGCCATGGCGATGTCCTCTTCCAGAACCGGCGAGTGACCACACCACTCGGAAATCCGGTGACCCAGAATGAGGGTGTTGTCCCCCATACGCAGCAGGAACTCTCGCAGCGTCTGAACGGATACGGCTTGAACGGTCTCGCCCATCACATGTGCCCCACTTCTTCGGGAATCTTGAAGAAGGTCGGATGACGATAGACCTTGCTGTTCGAAGGCTCGAACAATGGCCCCTTCTTCGACGGCGCGCTGGCCGTGATGTCCGCCGATTTCACGACCCAGATGCTGACGCCTTCATTGCGGCGGGTATAGACGTCCCGTGCATTGTTGATCGCCATTTCGGCATCAGGCGCATGAAGGCTGCCCACATGCCGGTGATTGAGGCCGTGTTGACCACGGATGAACACTTCCCAGAGAGGCCATTCGTGAGACATGAGATTCTCCTTGCACGTCACTTGCTTTCGTCAGGGCACGGCATCAGCCCGCCGTGCCCCGGCGATGAATCAGATTGATCAGGCGGCTTTCTTCTTCAGCTGCTGCTTGTCGGCGTGTGCCACCAGCCCGTCACGGAACCAGGCGCCTTCTTCCCAGGCACGGATCCGGGCAGCCATGCGATCCTTGTTGCACGGCCCATTGCCGGAGATCACGGCAAAGAATTCGCGCCAGTCCGGCTCGGTGAAGTCGTAACTGCCACGCTCCTCGTTCCAGCGCAGGTTCTCGTCAGGAATCGTCAGGCCCAGATACCTGGCCTGCGGCACCGTCTGATCCACGAACTTCTGACGCAGCTCGTCATTCGTATTGATCTTGATCTTCCAGGCCATCGACTGTGCCGAGTGGACCGAATCCTTGTCGGACGGGCCGAACATCATCAGGGCCGGATACCAGAAACGGTTCAGCGCATCCTGGGCCATGGCCTTCTGGGCCGGCGTGCCCGCACACATCTTCATCATGATGTCGTAACCCTGGCGCTGGTGGAAACTCTCTTCCTTGCAGATCCGGATCATCGCGCGGCTGTAAGGGCCATAGGACGTGCGCTGCAGCGGCACCTGGTTCATGATCGCGGCGCCATCCACCAGCCAGCCGACCGCGCCGATGTCGGCCCAGTTCAGCGTCGGGTAGTTGAAGATCGACGAATATTTCATCTTGCCGGCATGCAGCAGCTCGATCAGTTCGTCCCGGCTGACACCCAGCGTCTCGGCTGCGCAGTACAGATACAGACCGTGACCTGCCTCATCCTGCACCTTGGCCAGCAGGATGGCCTTGCGCTCGAGCGTCGGGGCGCGCGTGATCCAGTTTCCTTCAGGCAGCTGACCCACGATTTCGGAGTGGGCGTGCTGACCGATCTGACGGATCAGGGTCTTGCGATAAGCCTCGGGCATCCACTCCTTGGGCTCGATCTTTTCACCGCGTTCGATACGCGCCATGAAATCGCGTTCTTCGGGTGACATTTCTTCGAGAGAACGCAGACGGTCGGCGTCTGTCTGAACCATTTGAGCATACATCGTGAAACCTCCTGCATGAGCCTCAGACTCTTTCGATGATCAGCGCGATCCCCTGACCCACACCGATACACATGGTGCACAGGGCATAGCGTCCGCGCTGGCGACGCAGTTGATAGGCAGCCGTCGTGGCCAGACGCGCACCGCTCATGCCCAGCGGATGGCCGATGGCAATGGCGCCACCATTCGGATTCACATGCGCAGCGTCATCCGGCAGACCCAGCTGACGGGTGACCGCCAGCGCCTGTGCGGCAAATGCTTCATTCAGTTCGATCAGATCCATGTCGTCGAGCGAGAGCCCCGCCCGCTTCAGCACACGGCGTGTGGCCTCGACCGGACCGATACCCATGATCCGCGGCTCGACACCGGCCGCCGCCATCGCCACGACACGGGCGATCGGCTCGAACCCCTGTGCCCTGGCCGCCGCTTCGGATGCCACCACCATGGCGCAGGCGCCATCGTTCACCCCGGAGGCGTTGCCGGCGGTCACGCTCAGATCCGGGCCGTTCACCCCTTTCAGGCGTGCCAGCTGCTCGACCGTCGTGCCGGGGCGCGGGTGCTCGTCACGATCGACGATGATCGGATCACCCTTCTTCCGGGGAATCGTGACGGGCACGATTTCCTCGGCAAAAATGCCGGCCTTGTCAGCAGCAGCCCAACGGGCCTGGCTGCGTACGGCAAAGGCGTCCTGATCCTCGCGGCTGATGCTGAAATCGGCAGCCACGTTGTCGGCCGTCTGAGGCATCGTGTCGACCCCAAAAGCCTTTTCCAGCTTCGGATTGACGAAACGCCAGCCGATCGTCGTGTCATAGACCGCATTGGCACGGCTGAAAGCGGTTTCGGCCTTCGGCATGACGAAGGGTGCACGGCTCATGCTCTCCACACCGCCGGCGATCATGAAATCACAGTCACCGGAGCGGATGGCGCGTGCAGCGATGCCCAGCGCATCCAGACCGGAACCACAGAGGCGGTTGACCGTCGTGGCCGGTACGCCGATTGGCATGCCGGACAGCAGCACGGCCATTCGGGCGACGTTCCGGTTGTCTTCGCCTGCCTGATTGGCGCATCCGAATACCAGATCATCCAGTGCAGCCCAGTCGGCCTGCGGATGTCGCTGCATCAACGCAGCCAGCGGAACGGCAGCCAGATCATCAGCCCGCACGCCGGAAAGCAGCCCACCATAGCGGCCAACGGGTGTTCGGACGGCATCACATATCAAAGCTTCAGGCATGGTGTCTCCCATCGGGTCGGATCATCGTTGCATTGATTGAATGACCATTCGGTCAATGAATGCTATATTAAACATCGATCACTGTCACAAGAAAATGCGGGTAATCCAGACAGGCATCGCGACAGGACAGCCGATGACCGTCATGGCCATGCAGGTGTCCTGCCGGCAGCGCCCCGCCTTGGAGCGCGTCATGCACTTATTCGTCCCCGCGCTGGCCCCGAGTGCCCGACGCTTCTGCCATCTGCCTCAGACGAGCACACGGCGCTTCTGCCAGACCCATCCGAGCCAGCCCTGACAGGCGTGCGATCACTTCGTCCAGCCCCCGCTCCTCGGCGTAACGGATCAGGCCGCCACGCCAGCGCGGAAAGCCGTAACCGTGCACCTCCACCAGATCGACGTCCACCGCCCGCAACGCAATCTTCTCCTCGAGGATCTGCGCTGCCTCGTTGATCATCGGCAGAACGATGGCATCCACACGGTCGGCCTCCGACAGTTCATGCGCCACAGCTCCTTCACGGGCCTTCCCGATCACAGCGGCCACCACGGACGAATCCTGCGGCTTGCGATCGCCGGGGGTATAGTCGTACCAGCCGCCCTGCGTTTTCTGCCCCAGACGTCCCAGCTCGCAGAGCTGATCAGCCACCGGTGCGAACACGGGCTCACCCCGCTCACGTGCCGCTCGACGCTGGAAAGCTGCAATATCGAGTCCACCCAGATCCTGCGCCTCGAACGGCCCCATCGGCATGCCGAAAGCGCGCATGGCCGAATCGACCTCACGGGGAGAGGCGCCAGCCAGCAACAGACGCTCCGCCTGCGCCCGGTAGGTGCGCAGAATGCGGTTGCCGATGAAGCCATCACAGATGCCGGCTCGTACCGGGATCTTGTTCAGCCGGCGGGCCAGCGCAAAACCGGCTGCCAGCACTTCAGGTGCGGTCTCGGGAATCGGCACGATCTCGAGCAGCTTCATCACATGGGCCGGACTGAAGAAATGCAGGCCGATGAAACGGGACGGTTCCGGCAACCCCCGGGCGATCAGGCGCGGGTCCAGATAGGACGTGTTCGTCGCCAGAATGGCATCGGCACGACACGCAGCCGCGACCCTGGCAAACACCTCACGCTTGACGTTCAGATCCTCGAACACGGCCTCGATCACCAGATCCACGTTGGCCAGATCCGTGTGATCCACGCTGCCCCGGATGCCGCCCAATCGTTCGGCAGCCACTGCCTCGGTGATCCGGCCCCGTTTCAGGCTGCCCTGATAGATGTCATCGATGCGCTTCAAACCTTGCTGCAGGGCAGCATCATCACGCTCGATCAGCAGCACCGGCAACCCCGCATCGCGCAAAGCCACCGCAATGCCCGCCCCCATCGTGCCGCCGCCGATCACGGCAGCCGATGCGATCTCGCGCGCCTTGACGCCTTCCAGCTCGGGCGGGCGGACTGCCGAACGCTCGGCAAAGAAGATGTGGCGCAAGGCCCGGGCTTGCGCCGAGGCGCGCAGCGCGAGGAAATGCTGGCGCTCGAAGGCAAGCGCATCGGCCGCACTGGCTTCGCTGGCGTTCTTCACACTGGAGAGCGCAATCATCGGCGCCTCTTCGCGGCCGGCACGCTTCTTCACGGAGGCCGCCATCTCGTCCCAGAAGGCCGCGTCGGCAGGCGCCACCGGCCGATCCAGCACCGGGGGCGGCAGCAACCTGTGGACAGCCTGTTCCGCAAAGCCAAGAGCATTCTGAAGCAGCCCGTCTTCGAAGACCGCATCGAACAGGCCGGCCTTCAGGGCCTTGTCCGCCGAGATGGGCGAACCACGGGTGATCATCTCGGCAGCCTGCTCCACCCCGACCAGACGGGGCAGGCGAACCGTGCCCCCCGCCCCAGGCAGCAAGCCCAGCTTCACTTCAGGCAGACCTGCCTGAGCGGTGCTCAGGGCAACCCGGAACCGGCAGGCCAACGCAATTTCCAGCCCCCCGCCGAGCGCACTGCCATGGATGGCGGCAACCCAGGGTTTTTCGGCCCGTTCGATGGCAGCGACCACATCCGGAAGATGCGGTTCCATGGGCGGCTTGCCGAATTCGCTGACATCGGCACCGGCAATGAAGGTTCGCCCCTTGCAGATCAGCACCGCTGCCTGGGCATCCGGATCCTCGTCACAGGCCCGGACGGCAGAGACGAGCCCGCTGCGGACTTGCTGTGACAGTGCATTGACGGGCGGGTTGTCGACCTCGACAACGGCGATAGGTCCAGTTCGTGAAATGGAGACACTCATCATCAAATTCCAAGATAGGCTTCACGGATTCGGGGATCCTCGATCAGCGCCTGGGCCGCTCCCTCGAACATGATCCTGCCAGTTTCCATCACATAACCGCGATCGGCAACGGACAGCGCACCGAAGGCATTCTGCTCGACCAGCAGCACGGTGACATCGAGCTGCTTCAGGCTTTTTACCACGTCGAAGATCTGGGAGACCAGGATCGGGGCCAACCCCATGCTCGGTTCATCGAGCAGGAGGCAGGAAGGCCGGCTCATCAGAGCCCGTGCGATGGCCAGCATCTGTTGCTGCCCACCCGACAGGCCACCGGCTGAAAGATTGCGCTTCTGGCGGAGCACCGGAAACATCTCGAAGGCATCCTCCATGTCCCGATCCACCTTGTCGTCGGTATACAGATAGGCGCCCAGCCGGAGGTTTTCCTCCACACTCAGGTTGGTGAAGATCTGACGCCCTTCCGGCACCTGGGCCAGGCCCCGGGCGACCCGCCGCCAGGATGGCAAGGCACCAAGGTTCTCTCCCCGGAACACGATACTGCCACTCTGAACCGGCTGGATGCCGGACAGGCAGCGAAGCAGCGTCGTCTTGCCGGCTCCATTGGCACCGACCACCACCACCGTCTCACCGGCACTGACCTCGAGATCCACACCGTGCAAGGCCTCGATCCGGCCATAGCGGGACCGGAGCTGCTTAACGCTCAGCATGTCTGGCTGCCTCCTCTTTCGCCGCTGCGCCCAGATAGGCCTCGATCACCTTCGGATGACGTGCCACGACGGCCGGTTCACCTTCAGCGATTTTTTCGCCGTGATCCAGCACGACGATGTGCTTCGAGATCCGCATGACCATCTTCATGTCGTGCTCGACCAGCAGAATCGCGATACCGCTCCGTGCCACGTCCGCTATCAGCTTCTCGATTTCCTCCGTCTCGACGGCATTGCAACCCGCTGCCGGTTCATCCAGCAGCAAAAGCCTCGGCTGTACCGCCAGTGCCCGGGCAATTTCCAGCCGCTTCAGGGATCCGTAAGACAGCGAGCCCGCCTCGAAGTCGGCGGCCTTGCCCATGCCGACACGCTCGAGCAATGCCCGGGCCTGTTCTTCCGAACGGCGGGTACGCCGGCGTGCGGATGGCAGACACAGCAGGTCAGCCCATAATGAGCCATTTTCCTGAAGGTGGAAACCGGTAGCCACGTTTTCGAGCGCACTCATGGCTGGAAAGATCTGCAGATTCTGGAAAGTTCTCGACAGGCCCCGTCGCGCCAGCAGATGAGGCTCCATCCCCGTCACGACCTCACCATCCAGCCGAACCTCGCCACTCAGTGGCCGATACACCCCGGACACCATGTTGAACAGCGTCGTCTTGCCGGCACCGTTGGGGCCGATGACCGACACGATCTCACCCGGCCTGACCGAAAAACTCACGTCATGAACCGCGCGGACACCACCGAAGGAGATGCCCAGTCCCTTGACATCCAGCAGGCTCATCATCCCCTCCCCCGAACGGCACGCAGCAGGCTGGGCAAGAGGCCATCCCGCATGAAGATCATCACCAGCATCATGATCAGGCCGAGCATGATCTGCTCATACTCCTGAAAGAATGTCAGCACCTGTGGCAGGGCTGTCAGGATCGTCGCGCCGAAGACGGCGCCGAGCACCGAGCCTACGCCGCCCAGCACCGCCATCGTCACGATCTCGACCGAATGCAGGAAGCTCGCCACATCTGGCGTCACGAACCGGTTCTGCATCGCCAGCAGCGAACCCGCCACCGACGCATAGATGGCCGACATCACGAACCCCTTCAGCTTGAAACGGGCCACGTCGACGCCAACCGTGCGTGCGGCCACTTCCGAGCCATGCAGTGCCCTCAGCGCCCGGCCGGTTGCACTGTCGCGAAGGTTCAGCGCAAGCCAGGCACCCAGCACCAGCACGATGCCGGTGACGGCATACCAGAGTTCGGCATTGCCCAGCTTCAGGCCCATTTCCCGAAGGAGCTTGCGCAGACCGGGATCCGGCACGGCGATGCCGTCCGGGCCACCCGTCAGCCACGCTTCATTGGTCAGCACCATCGAAATCAGCACGCCAAAGCCAAGGGTTGCCACGGACAGGTAATAGCCTTTCAGGCGCAGGATCGGACGCCCCACCAGCCAGGCGAGACAGCCCGAGATCAGCGCACCGAGAACGGCCGCCAGCGGCACCGATATGCCCAGATGCGCGGGTGCCAGCGCACAGGCATAGGCGCCGATCCCGAGAAAACCGGCATGACCCAGACTGATCTGGCCGACATAACCGGTCAGCACCACCATGCCGACGACGGCAATGCCGTTGACGAAGATCAGGGAGCCAACCCGCAGGTAGTACGGTGAAGGAAAGAACCACGGTGCCACGGCGATCAGCAGGGCCATGACCAGCAGCGTGGCGTGCTTGCTCGACAATTTCCTCATGGTGTCAGACCCTCTCGGTGGCACTGCGGCCCAACAGCCCTTGCGGCATCAGGAACAGGACAGCCAGAATGACCACGAACGCCGCGGCATCCTTGTACTGCGAGCTCAGATAACCGGCCGTGAACGATTCCATCAGCCCCAGTATCAATCCGCCCAGCAAGGCGCCCTTCGGATTGCCCATGCCACCCAGCATGGCAGCCGCAAATCCCTTCAGTGCCATCGTCAGGCCGATGTCATAGCTCGTCAGCGTGATGGGCGTCACCAGCACGCCAGCCACGGCCCCCACGGCAGCGGACAGGGCGAAGGAGAGCGTCATCACATAGCGCGTGTTGATCCCCATCAGCACGGCAGCGATCCGGTTGTTCGATGTGGCCAGCACGGCGCGCCCGGTCAAGGTACGTGTGAAGAAGAGCCAGAGGCCGATGAAGATCGCCAGCGCGCCACCGATCACCCAGAGACTTTGCGGCAGGATCGTCGCGCCCAGGATGCGGATGGCCTCATCGCTCGACAGGGCGGGAAAACGGTGCAACTGCTTGTCGAAAACGACGCTCGTCACACCACGGATGAAAATCGATGCGCCAATCGTGATGATGATCAGGCTGACGACCGGCGCGCCACGTGCCGGCTCGATGGCGAGCTTGTTCAAGGCCACCCCCATGGCAGCCGTCAGCACGATCGCCAGCAGGGCGGCCAGAGGCAGCGGCGCCCCCGCCTTGAACGCGAAGGCGGTGATCATGCCGCCCAGCATGACGAATTCGCCCTGAGCAAAGTTCGCCACCGTCGACGCGTTGTAGATGATCGTGAAGCCCAGTGCAACCAGCGCATAGACGGCGCCCACCGTCAGCCCCGACAGCAGAAACTGCATGAATTCGGACATGTCGGTCTCCGAATGATCTTAGAAGTTCATAACACGCTCTAGCCTGTCGAACGAACGGCAGCCGCCCGATGAGCCACTGCCGCTCACCTTCCTTACTCGACGATCTTCCACTTGCCGTCACGGATCTCCAGCATGCGGAATGCCGTCAGATCCAGGCCCAGATGGTCTTCGGCCGACATCCTGACCTGGCCGGTCGTACCGACGAAGCCATCGGTTTTCTCCAGCGCATCGCGGATGGCCTCCGGCTCGGTGCTGCCCGCTTTCCTGATGGCTTCCGTCACCAGATGGAGTGCGTCATGTGCGTAGCCGCCGAAGGTGGAAACCGGCTTGCCGGTTGCCGACTCGTAGCGCTTCTTGTACGTCTGAACCACTTCACGCTGAGGGTCGTCTGCCTTCAACTGATCCGCCACCAGCAGCGTCGTGCCCGGCAGGCGGATGCCTTCGGCTGCCTTCTTGCCGGCCAGCTCGATGAAGGCATCCGATGCCACACCGTGGGACTGGTAGAGCGGCAGTCCGACGGCCAGCTGAGCATGGTTCCGCGTGACGATGGCAGGGCCTGAACCCAGGCCCAGGTTCAGGATGGCCTGGATACCCTTCCTGTTCTTCAGGTTCGTCAGCTGCGGCGTCATGTCCGCATCGGTCGGGCCAAAGACTTCGTCCCCCAGCACCGTCAGGCCGTATTCACCGATGATCTCCAGACACTGCTTGCGCATCGAGGTACCAAAGCTGTCCGAACCCGAGATCAGGCCGATCTTCGTCAGGCCACGGGCCTTCATGTCCTCGAAAATCTTGGCACAGGCCATCCGGTCGGTATGTGGGGTCTTGAAGGTGTACGGACGAACCGGCTTGATGATCTCGATGGCACCGGCCAGAGACACGAACGGCACTTCTGCCTCTTCGACGACAGGGATGATCGCCATCGTCGTGCCGGTCGTCGTCCCCCCCACGATGGCGACGACCTCGTCATCCTCGACCAGCCGCGTGGCGAAGGTGCGTGCCTTGTTGGGATCGCCACCATCATCGTAGGAAATCAGCTTGATCTTCTCGCCGTTCACGCCACCCGCTGCATTGATGTCGTCCACCAGCATCTTCAGTGTCCGGGCTTCAGGCTCACCCAGATAAGCAGCGAACCCGGTGGCCGACACCGTCGAACCGATCCGGATTTCAGCCTGAGCTGCGCCAGCAGCGCCCATCAGCAGTACCGCAGCCGCCACCACCTTCGTCACACCGGAACGAAACTTCTTCATCATCGTGTCTCCTTCTCGACCCACCCTCGATGGGCACTGAACGTGAATGCCGTCATCGACGGCCAGATTCACCTGGCCTCTGACGAGGCCCGGCGCATTACGCCGGATCGATACACGACTTCGGGCCATTCCCGATAGCGCGTGAACCGATCCGGCATGTCTAGAGCGGTAGGAATCGCGAAGGCGAAAATCGGCCCCGCCGAGCACAGTTTGTGCCCGATTCGCCGCCCCATAGCCCGAGCTATGGGGCAAGAAGCGGGTGCAAAATGGGCCGGTGCGGCCGGTTTGCAGCCCGCGACTTTCCTGCCGCCCAAGCTCCTAGGGCGTGGATTCAGGCTCACGCCCTGATTCCTGCTCATGTCCGGCTCAGCCCTGCACAAGACGACGCCACATCACCACCCGGAATCGGTTGGCCACGAACGCCGAATCGGTGAACGAGGCATTACCGGCGGGATTGGCGCCCGTCACGTGAAAATCACTGAACGCCGCGCTCTGGTTGACATAGATGCCCCCCAGCAGATTGATCGACAGATTGACACCTGCCGAAGCGAACGCCCCGATGGCGTCGGCAATCCGCCCTTCATTCGTGTCGTAGAGGGCAGCCGTGATGGCCCCTTTCCCGGCTGCCAGCGAAGCAGCCCGGTGAATGCCCTCTTCGACATCCTTCACGGCAACCAGATAGGCAATCGGCCCAAAGCACTCTTCGCCATAGACGGATGTGTCGCCAACATCGACGGCTACCAGCAGCGGCGTAGCCGTCCGCGCCTTTCCCGCCTCCGGCAAGGCGGCGGACTCACGAATCACCCGTCCCATCTGACGTGCCTTCTCGATCCGGGCCAGGGTATCGGGATTGCCGATGGCCCCCGCCACCATGCCGGCACGGGCGGGGTCGGCAAGCAGGCGATCCACGGCATCGGCCAGGCCATTTGCCACCTCATCAAATGATTTTTTCCCTTCAGACGTGTCGATGCCATCGCGGGGGATGAACAGGTTCTGGGGTGTCGTGCACATCTGGCCGCTGTAGAGCGCCAGCGAAAAGGCCAGGTTGTCGCACATCCCGGCAAAATCCTTCGTACCACCGATCACCACGCTGTTGACACCCGCCTCTTCCGTGAACACCCAGGGCGTTGTGGCGTTCGTGCGCAGCCACTGGCCAAAAGTGCCGGATCCCGTGAAATCGATCAGCGCCACGTCCTCGTGCAAGGCCAGATCCCTGGCCAGCGTACCCCCGGGGTTCTCGGCCGCCAGCAGCACGACATCGGCAGGAAAGCCCTGCTCGCGCAGCACATCCCTGGCGACGGCAACGGTCAGCGCCATGGGCAGGATGGCGGCCGGATGCGGCTTGGCAATCACCGTGTTGCCCGTCATCAGGCTGGCGAACATCCCCGGATAGCTGTTCCAGGTCGGAAAGGTCTGGCAGCCGATCACCACCGACACGCCGCGAGGCAGGATTTTCCAGTGCTTGTCGAGCTCGATCTGCTGCCCCTTGCCCAGGGGCTTCACCCAGCTGGCCTGAACCGGTACGCGCTTCATCTCCTCCCAGGCATAGGCAACGGCCTCGAGAGCCCGATCCTGTGCATGCGGCCCTCCCGCCTGGAAAGCCATCGGGAAAGCCTGCCCGGACGTATTCATGACGGCGTGCGCCATCTCGAAGCTCCGGCGGTTCAGACGGCTCAGGATCTCCAGGCAAACCCCGGCCCTTTCCTCGATCGTCGTATCGGCCCAGGCCTTGCCCGCCTGTTTCGAGGCAGCCACCAGGGTATCCGCATCGGCGCCCGGGTAACGGATGCCCAGCTCGCCACCGAAAGGAGAAACTTCCGCCCCGGCCTCGGCGACGCCCGGGTGCCCGGACAGCTCGAATGCCCTGCCAAGCAGGGCCTGATAGGCCGCGGTACCTTCCTGCCGGGCCGTCTCGCCATAGATCTTTCCGCTGGGGACTTCCGGATAAGCCGACCAGTACCCACGCGTGCGAATGGCGTCGAGGGCTGATTGCAGCGTGGCCTGATGACGTTCGAACAGCTGGCTCATAGTGGTTATTCCTATGTCGATGACCAGTCTTTATTATTGACCGACCAGACGGTTTATGAAATAGTAACAACCCGAATACGGGAATTTCCCCGGTCAGTAGCTGCATGGGCCGTCAAGGCTGCGGCACACCAAGGAGACATCGTGCAAAGCAATCGATCAGACACCGTACTTGTCGATCTGGATCAGGGCGTCATGCAACTGACGCTGAACCGGCCTGACAAGCTGAACTCGTTCAATGAGGACATGCATCTGGCTTTGCGGGCCGCACTGACGGAGGCGGAGCAGCAGCCCGAGGTTCGTGCCGTCCTGCTGACGGGTGCCGGGCGCGGCTTCTGCGCCGGCCAGGATCTGGGCGACCGTGATCCCCGGAGCGGCGAAACCCCTGATCTCGGCAAAACGATCGAGACCTTCTACAACCCGTTGATCCGCCTGATCCGCCGGCTGGAAAAACCGGTCATCTGTGCCGTCAACGGCGTGGCTGCCGGCGCTGGCGCCAACCTGGCGTTTGCCTGTGACATCGTGCTGGCCGCACGCTCGGTCCGCTTCATCCAGGCCTTCGCCAGGATCGGCCTGGTGCCCGATTCTGGCGGTACCTGGACCCTGCCGAAGCTGATCGGCGAGGCACGCGCCAAGGCCCTGGCCCTGACGGCCGAGCCACTGGGTGCCGAACAGGCTGCCGATTGGGGGCTGATCTGGCGGGTGGTGGACGATGAGGCCCTTCAGGCCGAGGCACGAACGCTTGCGCTGCAACTGGCATCCGGCCCCACCCGGGGTCTGGGCATGATCAAGCAGGCCATTCAGGCTGCCGCCACACATTCTCTCGATCAGCAGCTGGATCTGGAACGCGACCTGCAACGGCAGGCCGGCCATACCCAGGACTATGCAGAAGGCGTCACGGCCTTCCTGGAAAAACGCAAACCGGTGTTCAAAGGCGCATGAACTCGAACAGACTTTCACCCGAAGCGCTGGCCCGCGCCTGCGCCGAAGCCATGTGGCAGGCCGACCCTGCCAGCCAGGATCTGGGCATGCGCCTGGGCGACATCCTGCCCGGGCAGGCAAGCGTCTCGATGACGATCACCCGGCAGATGCTCAACGGCCACGCCACCTGCCACGGTGGCTTCATCTTCTCGCTGGCCGATTCGGCCTTTGCCTTCGCCTGCAACACCTACAACCAGCGAGCCGTCGCCCAGCACTGTTCGATCACCTATCTGGCGCCAGCCTTCGAGAACGACGAACTGACGGCCCGGGCCACCGAAGTCCACCGCTCGGCCCGAAGCGGGCTCTACAACGTGATCGTGACGAATCAGAAGAACGAACTGATTTCCGAGTTTCGCGGTCATGCACGAACCATCAAGGGCACGCATCTGCCCGAAAGCAGCATCTAGCAGGAGTCGCGAAGGCGGCAATCGGCCCCGCCGAGCACAGTTGGTTTGTGCCCGATTCACCGCCCCATGGCCCGAGCCATGGAACAGGAAGCGGGTGCAAAACGGGCCGGCTCGGTCGGTTTGCAGCCCGCGACTATCCTGCCACCCAAGCGCCAGGAGCGTATGACGAAGCAGACACGCGCCAACACAGACCAGATTCAGGAGACATCATGAAAGCCGCCCTGCCCCCGAAAAAACAGGATCTCGATCCGATCGAAATTGCATCGCGCGACGAAATCGAAGCCCTGCAGTTTCATCGCATGAAGCGCTCGCTCAAGCACGCTTATGAAAACTCCCCCTTCTATCGCAAGCGTTTCATCGA
>JAUMZD010000009.1 GCA_030528325.1 Lautropia sp.
ACACGGACACGGACACGGACACGGGGATGATGACGCAAACGCCCATCATCACGGCGAGGATCATGACCACAGGCACGATGATCATGAACACGACCATGACCACGACGAGCCCCATGATCATGATGCCCAACGTCATGATCACGACGATTCGTCGCACAGTGACCTGAATGCCGAATATCGGTTTTCCTGTCAGCATCCGGGCAAGATCCGGAGCGTTGAATTGACGGTCTTCCAGAACTGGCCCCGGATTCACACCGTGGAGACGGCCGTCGTCAGTGACCATGGCCAGAAAGCAGCCCGGCTGAAAGCCCGTCAGCCGCGTCTGAGCTGGTAAATGGCCGACACATCCCTCCCTGTTCTCGAAGCCCGCCAGCTGACGTTCCGCTGGCCCGGCAGCCCTGATCTGTGTGTGGACATCCCGGAACTCGTGCTGAGACCGGGGGAACAGGTGTTGCTGCTGGGCCCCAGCGGGTGCGGCAAGAGCACGCTGCTGGGTCTGTTGGGTGGTGTGCTGACACCAACCGGTGGAACGGTCAACCTGATGGGGCACTCGCTGACCGGCGCCAGTGCCCGGCGGCGTGACCAGCTTCGAGCCGATCATGTCGGGTTCATCTTCCAGCAACTCAATTTGGTGCCTTATCTCAGCCTGGAAGACAATGTGCTGCTGCCCTGCCGGTTTTCCGCGCAAAGACGCAAGCGGGCCGGCCAGCCCCGCGAGGCGGCCCGCGCGCTGCTTCATGCACTGGAACTGCCAGAATCGCTCTGGAAACGTCCGGTCACCCATCTGTCCGTCGGCCAGCAGCAGCGTGCCGCTGCCGCTCGCGCACTGATCGGCAGCCCGGCGCTGCTGATCGCCGATGAACCCACCTCTGCACTGGATCCCGAGAACCGGGACAGACTGATGAGCCTGCTGATCAACCAGCTGGACAGACACGGCTCGGCGCTGCTGATCGTCAGTCATGACGAGGCGCTGCATGCCCATGTGGAACGAACCCTGCCCATGCGCTCTCTGAACCAGGCCGTCTCGACCATCATCCGTGACGGCTCCGGCCAGCGGAAAGCGGACACCAAGGTGGCGTGATGCCGGAACTGCTGACCCACTTCGGGACACTATTGAAGCTGGCGCTGCGAAGCGCGCTGAACCGGCGTGTCAGCTTCTGCCTGACCCTGCTGTCCGTCGCGCTGTCCACCTGCCTGCTGCTGACGGTCCAGCGCGGGCAGCAGGCCATTCATGAAAGTTTCACCCGGGCCGTTTCCGGCACAGACCTGATCATCGGGGCCCGAACCAGCCCGCTGCAGCTGATGCTCTATGCCGTCTTCCGGCTCGGTGATGCCACCCATGAAATCAGCTGGCAGTCTTACCAGCAGATCCACGATCATCCGATGGTGGCCTGGAGCATTCCCATGGCGCTGGGCGATTCGCATCGGGGCTATCCGGTGCTGGGCACCAGTCAGGATTATTTCCGGCATTTCCGTTACGGGCAGCGACAGGTGCTCGTGATCGCCGACGGGAAGGTTTTCGACGATATCTATGACGTGGTGCTGGGTGCCGATGTGGCGAAGCGCCTCGGCTACAAGCTGGGCGACAGGCTGACGCTGACCCACGGCACCGGCAGCGCACCGGGTATCGAGCATGCCGACAAGCCCTTCCGGGTCAGTGGCATTCTGGCTGCCACCGGCACACCGGTGGATCGCACCCTGCACATCAGTCTGGAAGCGATGACCGCCATCCACCTGAACTGGCAGGGCGGCGCCCCGATGCCCGGCGTGAACATTCCGGCCGACCGGGTTCGCGCCTTCGATCTGCAACCGGAATTCATCACGGCCGCGCTGGTCGGCCTGAAATCCCGGGCAGGTGTCTTCAACGTGCAGCGCCTGATCAATCTGGAGATGGAGGAGCCGCTGCTGGCCGTGCTCCCCGCGGTGGCTCTCGACCAGCTGTGGCGACTGCTGGACATCGTGCACAGGACGCTTCAGGCACTCTCGGTTCTGGTGCTGGTGATCAGTTTCTGCGCACTGGTCACCGCACTGCTGGCGGCGCTCTCGCAGCGACGCCGGGAACTGGCGATGCTCCGTGCGGTCGGGGCGCGTCCGCTGGATCTGCTCTGCCTGCTGACGCTGGAAGGCCTGCTGCTGACGGGCGGTGGCGCCCTGCTGGGGATGGCCCTGATGAGCACAGGCTCTGCGCTGGCTGCGCCATGGCTGCAAACCCATTGGGGCATCGTGTGGCCAGTGGGCGAGCTGAGCGCTTCCGAGGCAGAATGGCTGCTGATGATCACGCTGGCAGGGCCCCTGACCGCACTGCTGCCCGCCTGGTGGGCCAGCCGGCGCGCACTGGCCGATGGCCTGACGATGCGGCTGTAGACCATCCTCCACCCTGCTGCCCCACGACCCATCCCGACTCCCTGCTTCCTGATCTCCCTGGACGGCCACTCATCGCGTGACCGACCAGGATGGAAGACTCATCGATGAAAGGGCTTATGAACCGATCGCCATCGTACCTCTCCCGTCTCACCCCACTCACACGGTCAACAGGGCGGCTCATCGCATGCCTGGGCCTGGTGCTGGCGCTCTGGCCCGCCAGCCAACAGGCTCTGGCTGCAGGAACACCGGAGGCCTCAGGCGTCACACCGGTATCCGATGGCAGGCATCCCTACGTGCTGGGCGAGTCACTGCCGAAGGCTGGTTCCAGCAAGCCGGCCACGGCATCGGGCAAGGATGCCCAAGGCAGCCCATCCGCCGAGGAAGAGCCGGCTGGTGCGGCGCCAACGCCAACAGCCTCGCCCCGGGCCACCACGGCTGACACCCCATCCGGGGACGACACCCGTCTGAGCGATTACGAGCCGATGGACTGGGAGGCGCTGATTCCACCCGACTGGGAGCCACTGAAGGATTTTCAGACGATGGATTTCAGCAGCATGTCCGACAATGATCCGCGAGCGATCAGGGCGCTGCGCAAGCTTCAGGCCGCCTGGAAGAACGCGCCGCTGAACCCGGCCATCAAGCAGGAGAAGATCGAAATCTCCGGTTTCATCATCCCGCTGGACAGCAGCACGCCGGACTCGATCGAGGAGCTTCTGCTGGTGCCTTACTTCGGCGCCTGCATCCATGTGCCACCGCCGCCTTCCAATCAGATCATCCATGTGGTGCTGGACAAGCCGCTCAAAGGCTTTCAGATGATGGATCCGGTAACCGTCCGCGGGGAACTGACACCGTCACGGCAGGACACACCCTACGGGAGCTCGGGCTACAGGCTGTCGGCCCAGCAGCTCAGTGCCTATGAAGAGCCGGCCGAGATGCCGCTGGAAGAACATCATTGACGATTCGTGCCAAAGTCCAAAGAGGAATAACATCAACCCTGAACATCCAGCCGAGCCTGTCCTGTACGCAGGACTGCCGCCGCACGGACATGCCCCGACGGAAGCGTCGGCTCATTCGGGGTGCTTGACCAACACAAGGAGAAACTGATGACATCCAAGCGCCTGCCCGTCTGGTTGCCGCTGACCGCGGCCTTGCTATTGGGCGGCTGCAGTTCAGTCTCTGGGCCTGACCCGCAGACGGAAGCCCAGATACCGCAACAGGCACCGCAACATCAGACCGGTCGGGCCAGCCCTGGCAACCAGTTGCCGGAACTGCCGCCCATCAATGCCAGCAGCAACCTGTGTACGGAGCAGGAGCTTGTGCATCACTATGCCCAGCAGTTCCTGCTTCGCCACCCGTTGCCGCTCCCTTCACCGGATCTGAGCCTGGAGCAGGCCCGATGCGGACAGAAAGCTTTCCTGAAAACCCTGATTCCCTCGGCAGGGCCCGTGGTCGGCTACAAGCGCGAGCTGTTGCCGATCAGCGCCCATGCCAGCAGTTCGGACACCGACCGGCTGCCGGTTCGTGGCAGCCTGCTTGAAAAGATGGTGCTGCCGAATGACCCGGTCGTGGCCACACAGTTTGGTGCCGTACCGCGTATCGAGGCCGATCTGGTCGCCGTGGTCCGCAGTGCCGCACTGCACGATGCCCAGAGCCCGCGGGAAGTGCTGGCGAGCCTGTCTGCCATCCACCCCTTCATCGAGCTGTCGGATCTGGCCTACCTCAAATCCGAAGAACTTGATGTCACCTCGGCAACGCTGGTCAACGTCAACGGCCGATTCGGTGTGCTTGGCCCTGCCATCGACATCCAGGTAACGGAAGAGATGGTGGATCAGCTCGCCAGCATGCGTGTGAAGCTGCTGGACAAGAACGGCAAGGTGCTTCAAAGCGCTCCCGGCAGCAGTCTGGCAGGCAACCCGCTCAATGCCGTGATCTGGCTGGCGGACGATCTGCAGAAAGCCGGGATCCGCCTTCGCCCGGGCGATCTGCTGTCTCTGGGCGCGTTTGGCGAGAAGGTGATTCCCGAGTCAGGGCAGCAGTATCGCGCCGTCTACGAGGGACTGCCGGACACGCCGGAAGTTTCGGTGCGTTTCCGTTGATCCGCCAACCTTCCCGCCGCGATGGGCCGGGGATTCCCGGCTCTTCGTTTCTTTACGGCGATGTCTTCTCCGAAGCCGGCTTCACGGCAGCATCGACTGCCTTGCCGGTCTTGCCCTGCTCGTCATCCAGTCTGGCCAGCCTGGCATCGATGGCCGCCAGCTTCGCGCGCTCGGCCTCGAGAAGCTGGTCGTACTCGGCTTCGAACCTGCGCATGTCGTCGAGCAGTTCCTTGTCGGTTTTTTTATCAGCGGTCTCTCCCCCCCGTGACACTGCCAACCGGGCCAGGGAAAGACGCGACAGCTCGGAGTCGCGATTGGCCCGGAGCTGGAAAATGTTGCGCCGGACCGTATACCGTTGCGCCAGCAGTGCCTGTCGGAGCGGATGCGGTTCGCTGTATTTCCTGGCCCCGGAAGACGGCATGCCACCGGATGCATCATTGGCCGCCGGCTGTGCCTTGCCTGCGGCCTGAACGGCGGGCCTGTCCTGCCCGGCCGCATCCTGTGCAGCCTGGGTGCCTGCCAGAACCGGTGCCGACAAAAACAGTGAGGAGAGGAGAAGAAAGTGCTTGACCATGCCTATCACCACAGAAGAGTCAACAACAGAACACGCCCAGCCCTGACAGAACAGGTACACGGTGCCCGTTGTATCCCCGGACCGGCGTGATCCGATTCCCGAAGTTTATCCCTTTCGGGAAATCCGGGCTGCAGGTTTTGTCGCGTTTCCCGGATATTGGCTGTCAGCAAGGCCGGCCAGGAGCTTGGGCGGTAGGAATCGCGAAGGCGAAAATCGGCCCCGCCGAGCACAGTTTGTGCCCGATTCGCCGCCCCATAGCGGGCGCTATGGGGCAAGAAGCGGGTGCAAAATGGGCCGGCGCGGCCGGTTTGCAGCCCGCGACTTTCCTACCGCCCAAGCTCCTAGGCCATGTCTCAGAAGCTGATGAAGGACATCAGCAGGAACGGCGGCAACAGGAAGGTGAGCGACCACAGGATGTAGCCGAAGAAGCTTGGCATCCTGATGCCACGATCCTCGGCAATGGCCTTCACCATCAGGTTCGGCGCGTTGCCGATGTAGGTATTGGCTCCCATGAACACGGCACCGGCCGAAATGGCAGCCAGCACTGGCGCCAATGTCGTCATCAGCACTTGGGGATCACCGCCGGCGCTGTTGAAGAACACGAGGTAGGTCGGTGCGTTGTCGAGGAAGGAACTGAGCACGCCTGTCGTCCAGAAGTACATCAGCGGAATGGCCTCGCCCTGGTCATTCGTGACCGCCTGAACCACGATCGAGAACGGCCCGTTCACCCCGGCCTTCAGCATCTCGATGACCGGAATGATGGTCAGGAAGATGCCGGCAAAGAGCTTGGCCACCTCTTCCATCGGCGCCCATGAAAACTGGTTGTCCTCATGGATGGCCTTCGGCGTGATGAGCAGCGAGACCACGATGATGACGATCAGGCCCAGATCCCGCACGAGGCTCGGCAGTGGCACCGGAGTACCGTAGACGTCGAAGGACACGGGTGATTTCCAGATGCCGCTCATCAGCACCAGCCCGACCACGCAGCCGAGCAGCAGCACATTGTTCCAGCCGTGGATGCCGAAGGGCCGGACGGCACCCCCTTCGGGTGTCGGATCGACCGGCAGAACCCCTTCCTTGCGGTAAAGCCAGCTATCCAGCAGGAAGAACATGATCAGCAGCATGGCCGAGAGCGTGAGCATCTCCTTCCACAGATGCCTGAGTGTCCAGGTGAACTCGACCCCTTTCAGGAAACCCAGGAACAGGGGCGGATCACCCAGCGGCGTCAGCGCGCCGCCCACGTTCGAGACAAGGAAGATGAAGAAGACGACGACATGCGCCTGATGCCGGCGGTTGTCGTTGGCCCTGATCAGCGGACGGATCAGCAGCATGGAAGCACCGGTGGTGCCCATGAAACTCGCCAGAAAGGTGCCGAGCGCCAGAATGCCGGTATTCAGGATCGGGGAGCCCTTCAGGTTGCCGCTGATATGGATGCCGCCAGCGCAGGTGAACAGCGCCGTCAGCAGCAGGATGAACGGGATGTACTCGGCCACGGCGGCATGGACGAAACCATACAGCGCCACCTGCGGCCCATGGACGATGCTGAAAGGCAGCAGGAAGGCCACGGCCCAGACGGCTGCGATCTTGCCGAAATGATGGTGCCAGAAGTGGGGCGCGAGCAACGGAATCAGCGCAATGGACAGCAGGATGCCGGCAAAGGGCAGCCCCCACCAGATCGACAGGCTGGCGCCATCGATGGCACTGGCCGCCCGGCCATCCAGTGGCAGCAGTGCAAGCAACAAGACAGTGAGCAGATGAACCTTGCGCATGTTCCGTTCTATCCATTTCATGCCGGTCGCAACGGTGCGTGGGTCTCCGACACACACGGGCGACATGCAACAGGCCCGGCCCGAGACGAGGCCGGAAAAGGATGGTCATTGTATTTTGTGCGGGCTGGCGCTGTACCTTTCCGGACAGCACCCGGCATGCGACGGTTTCCTGCCGATCCCAGCAGTGGTATTTTGCATGGAAAGCAGTCTGCGGGTGCCATGTTCGGCATCAGGCCGCCACCCGGGCCTCCGTCGGCTGCCACCAGCCCCACCCGAACCGCATCCTACCCCCTGTGATGGAGGATGACACCCCGGGACATGCCCTGATCCGCTCCCATGTTTGCACGCATCTTTGCTCCTGCCTCCATCGATTCGCTGTTCTCGGACGCCGCCCTGCTGGCGGCGATGGCCCGCTTCGAACATCGGCTGGCGCAGGCGCAAGCTTCCGTCGGCCTCATACCGGATCAGGCAGCCCTCGCCATCGGTCAGGTCTGCCATGAACTGGGAGATCCAGCCGCCAGTGACGGCCCGGGCCATGCCATCGGTGGCGGCCATTTCGATCCGGCCCGCCTGTACCCGGCGGCCCGCAGTGCCGGCAATCTGGCGGTGCCGTTCCTGAAGGCGCTCGGCGATCAGATCAGCCTGCGGCACCCGGACGCAGCCCGCTACCTGCACTTCGGTGCCTCGCAGCAGGATCTGATGGACTCGGCGCTCGCCATGCAATGCAAGGAGGCAGGGCGCCGGCTGATGGATGTGCTGGAGCGGATCGGCCAGGCCATCTGCTCGCTGATCGAGACCCACCAGGACACGCTGGTGATGAGCCGGCACCGGCTTCAGCCGGCGTCGCCGATCTTTCTGGCCTGGAAGCTGGCTGGCTGGCTCGATCCGCTCACCCGCTGCCGGCGTCACCTTCGCCTGGCGCTGCTCGATGCCTCGGTCCTTCAGTTCGGCGGCCCGGACGGGACGCTGTCAGCCCAGAGCAGGCAGCTCGAGCAGACGATGTCGATCGCCCAGCGGCTGGCAGACGCCCTCGGGCTGATGATGCCGATCGCATCCTGGCACCCTTCACGCGACCGCTTCGCGCGCCTTGGCACCGAACTGGCACTGCTGTGCGGTGCGGTCGGCAAGATTGGACGCGATGTGGCCCTGATGGCACAGGCCGAAATCGGCGAGCTGCATGCGGAGGCCTCCGCCCGGGGAGAACCCTCGGTGGCCGATGCCCGGCCGGACACGCCCGTGGCCACCCAGCTGATCCGCGAGGCGGCGCAGCGGGCACCCGGGCTCTCGACCATCCTGCTGCATGCGATGGACACCGAGCATGAGAGCGGCCTCAGCCAGTGGCAGTCGAGCTGGCACACGCTTCAGCAGCTGTTTGGCGCGACGGCCAGCAGCCTGGCTGCGGCCGAGGACCTGCTGACGAATCTGAACGTCGAGCAGCAGACGATGCATGTGAACATCACCCGGCAGCACGATCTCAGCCTGCCCGGCATCCTGGTTCAGGAACTGGCACCGAAACTTGGCAAGACGGAAGCAGCCTCACTGGTCGAAGATCTCTGCCAGATCGCCCGGACGAACCAGTGGTCACTGCGGCAGACCCTGGGCCGTGACCCCCGCATCTCCTCGATCATGAACCTCAGCGATCTGGAACGGCTCTTCAACCCCACCGGCAGCCCGGGGGCCACCTGGGTCATGGTCGATCAGATCGTCGAGGCCTGGCGTTCGGGCCGCTGAGCGGCCACAGGCCATGTGGCACAGTCAATGAAAACAGCCCGCATGCCCAAGCTGTCTAGGAGCTTGGGCATGCGGGCTGGCAGGCTGTATTCAATGCAGCAGCAACGGTTGTTGCATCAGCCCCTGAAAACCCGACAGGAAGTGGTCAACCTCCTCCATGGTCGGTTCTGCTGCGATCAGGACGGAAACATCCTGCCGGAACTTGTCTGCCATCATGCCGCCAATGAAGATCTCACGCTTGGCCGCCTTGTCCATGATTTCATAACCACGGCAAATGCGGTTCGGCTGCTCTCCATTGAATTCCACGATGCAGTAGTTCGCACTGTTGTAGATCATGTTCATCGGTGTGACTTCCCCAAACGACGGAGGCCAGTGTCGCCAGAGAACCTGCGGATCCCTAGCAACCCCCGATGATCGAGCCGCTCTCACCGATGAGCGTCGGCAGACCTGCATTGCAGACAACGCACCCCCGCCTCCAGCACCCGCTTCGTCACGGGCGCGGCAGCGTGCCGGACTCACGGCCGGGCACCTAGGAGCTTGGGCGGTAGGAAAGTCGCGGGCTGCAAACCGGCCGCGCCGGCCCATTTTGCACCCGCTTCTTGCCCCATAGCGCCCGCTATGGGGCGGCGAATCGGGCACAAACTGTGCTCGGCGGGGCCGATTTTCGCCTTCGCGATTCCTGCCGCCCAAGCTCCTAGTGAGCCTTCAGCCTGGTCAGTTCAGCGCCCAAAAGCGCCAGATCCGTACCTTGCGCCAAGCCGAGCCGGATGCGGTTATCCAGGCGCCAGACGGTTTCCCGAGACCGAAGAACGGCACTCAAGTTCTGGCTGTCCGGGTCGAAACCGGATCCGCCAGAGGCCGGTTCAGGTGACGGCCCCTCGCCAGGCCCCCACCACTCATATGCGCTTCGGTGGCTTTGCAACACGGCATGCAGGCTCAGGACACCAGGCGTTGCTAGCACGCTCTCCAGTGCCTGTTGGACCTCCCTCCTCGATGGTCTGTCCCCATCGGCCGGCCAGCGCTGAAAGAGGATGGTCTGCATGGCAGAAGACGTTGACGCTGCTGGTGCCCAGCCTGCCAACGGATCCCGGTAATGCCACAGCCAGCCAGACGCTTGGGCGGCAGGAAAGTCGCGGGCTGCAAACCGGCCGCCCAGGCTCCCAGGCCCCTGCCGGCTGAGACAGGCGCTGGCCCAGGCAGATCGCCCGGTATCCGGCGCGTCCAGCACCGCCACCACATCGGCCAGGCGCAGGTACTGGTCGAAGGGCGGGCTTCGAAGCTGGTCGATCACCTTCAGCAGATGCGCAGGATCCTGCTGGGGCAGTTCGAGGATCAGATGCTGCCAGCCCGACTGCCGCAGCAGCCTGACCAGCGTGGTCCTGAACACCGGGCCCGCCAGACAGCAGATGCAGCCACCTGCCATGACCTGATCGGGCACGAGACCTGCCGCTCCTGGAAACCTGGGCGGCAGGAAAGTCGCGGGCTGCAAACCGGTCGCAAGATCGGACACGGGCACGTCCGGCACAGAAGGCAGCTCACCCGTTCGCAGCCAGATCGAATGGCCCGCCTCAGGTGCAGCAGCCAGCATCTGCTGAATGCAGGATGATCGCGCTTCGGCCGAAGCGCCGCTGACCAGGGTGACGGCTCGGCGGAAATGCATCATGCCGGAAATGAAAAGGCCCGCCACCGGATGAGGCAACGGGCTTGGGAAAAACTGGAAGTATGAATGAGGGTCTGGCGCTCAGTAACCGGGATCGCTGCGCCGCTTGATCAGGCCCTTCTTCATCAGCATGTCGAAGGCATCGGTCAGATTGCGATAGCGGGGCAGCAGATCGCGGTATTCCTGCACCTGGCGTCGGCCATTGATCAGGAAAAGCAGCATCCGGAGACGATCCGGCAATTCAGCCGTGCCACGGGACAGCGCCAGGGCACCACGCATCGTCTGCACGAAGACTTCATCATCCTCGATGGGCGCCACGGGATGGTTGACGAGGGCGTCGAGCCTGGTGGCCCAGTCTGTCGGTCCGCCTTGAATCATGATGTGCTGTTCCTCAGGATGGACTCGATGCTCGAGCCCGGGTGACAACAGTAATGACCATGAAGCAGTGTACGACGCCTGATGAAAGACCACCGTGTCAGGCGTCACGTAATGACCCGCTGATCCGGATGGATCATGCGCGTCATGCCAACAATCTCAAACTTGCTGTCCGGGCGAGGCTGGTGATGCTGACCCACGGACAATGTGCCGGCCTGGCTGCCGGCCGTCGGGGCGCCGACCCCAGGTCGAGAGGCACTGGTGCTTCAGGCAACGGGCAGGATGCCCCAAGACCAGTGGCTGGCCATCGCCAGCTTCCTCCGTTCCGATCAGATCGACTGGCTGACGCCGCGACGGTAGTTCCCCTTGGACAGGTCGATGCCCAGCTGCTTGAGCTTGCGGTACAGGTGGGTACGCTCGAGACCCGTGCGCTCGGCCACACGGGTCATGCTGCCGTGCTCGCGGTGCAGGTGGTGTTCGAAATAGGCACGCTCGAAGGCTTCGCGGGCCTCGCGCAGCGGCACATTCAGCGGCAGGTCGCGCACCATGATGGACGGGTGCAGATTCATGTTCGGCATGCCGGTGACAGGCGCTGCAATGAACTGTGCCGACGGCGACTGCAGCGGCAGCACCTGGTGCACCGTCTGGCCATTGGGCACCTGAAGCATCGACAGCGGCGTGTTGCTGGCTGGCGTGACCGATTGCATCGTGCCGGAGACAGGTGCTGCAGTACCCGTACGGTTCTGCAGCCCCCCCTGCTTGCCCTTGGCCAGACCCTGCTCGACCGCCTTCAGCAGTTTCTGCAGGGCGATCGGCTTTTCCAGAAAATCCATCGCGCCGATCCGGGTGGCTTCGACAGCGGTCTCGATCGTGGCATGACCGGACATCATGATGACGGGCATGGTCAGTTGACCCGATGCAACCCATTCCTTCAGCAGGCTGACACCGTCGGTATCCGGCATCCAGATATCGAGCAGTACCAGGTCCATCCTTGACGCCGCCATCGCCTCACGCGCCCGCTGTGCGTTTTCAGCCACCGTCACTGCGTGCCCTTCATCACCCAGGATCTCGGAGAGCAACTCACGGATGCCCATCTCGTCATCGACTACCAGAATCTCTGCCATTTCTTTTCCAGCAAATCAAACGCCCTCCAGGAAAGACTCCCGGCCGGCTTGGCGCACCTTCCAGACGGTGTCTGGTCGATGCTTGTCATTCATGCATTCTCAAAATTGTCTGCTTTTTTTACGAATTTCGCAAAAACAATATAGATGTAAGCACCAGAAACCGGTTGTTTCTTATTCGCAACACCAGAGCGGGCTTGAGCATCGGAAGCCGACATGGATCCATGACCCATCGATACATCTTCATGATGATTCCCAACTTCGATGGTGCCGCCATGTTCCTGAACGATTTTCTTGACGATGGCCAGTCCGAGACCCGTTCCCTTGGCTTTCTGGCTGACATAAGGCTCGAAAACACGCGGCAGAACCTGGGGAGGAAATCCAGGTCCATTATCCCTGACCGATAGCCTTACACCGGTCGATTGGCCTTGAGAATTGTGTATTAAGTCCGTACCGACCTCAATCAGACGCAGACTTTCCTGCTCGGTTGCCTCTTTGGCGTTCTTTAACAAATTGTGGACTATTTGCCTTATTTGCCCAGCATCACCGATGATCTGGGGCAGGTCTGGCGAGAGTCTCGTCCGGATGGTGAGTGTCGGATCGGTATCCGCATAGAGGGTCAGCAACTCCGAAATCAGTTCATTCAGATCGAGCGGCTGCAACTGGGCGGCCGGCAGACGCGCATAGTCCCGAAACTCATCCACCATGACTTTGAGCGCGTTGACCTGGGTCACTATGGTACGGGTATTCCGGACGAGCAGCTCACGACCGGCTTCATCGAGCGCCGGCTCCAGCTTGAACTGCATACGTTCAGCTGCCAGCTGGATCGGCGTCAGCGGGTTCTTGATTTCGTGCGCCAGACGGCGGGCCACCTCACTCCAGGCGATGGCGCGCTGGGCCGAGACCACATCACTGATGTCATCGATGACCAGCACATGATCACCCGAGGCATCCGGCAACAGGGCCCCCCTCAGCAGCAGCGTCTTGCCCGGATCGTTCGTTCCGACCTGCCCCGAACTTTCATCAGCACCAATGACGATCTGCTGCTGCCAGCTTCCACTGTCGGTATCCCGGGCCTCACCGAAAGCACGGGCAATATCGCTCTCGAACTCGTTCAGCCCCCCCAGCTCATGCAGGCGCAGACCCGGGCTTGATTCACGATGGATGCCAAGAATCTTCTCGGCACCGTGATTCAGCATCGTGACCCGGAAATCACAGTCGAAGACGATGACACCCGCACTCAGGTTTGCCAGCACGCTGGCCAGACGGGCATTGGCCTGCTCCAGACCCATCCGCGTCCGGACGACCTGGCTTCGGGCCTCCTCGAGCTGAGAGATCATCGCATTGAAGGATTGGGTGAGGGCCCCCAGCTCGTCCCGCCCGACATAGTCCTTCACGGGCCGGAAATCACCTTCGGCCACGGCCCGGGTTCCCGCTTCGAGCATCGACAGCGGGCCCGTCATCCAGCCCGCCAGCAGGAATGCCGCTGCAATCGCCGAGAACACGGTGAGAAGCACGGTCACGGTCAGCGTGATCCGGAAAATCCGTTTAAGGCCGCGACGGGACAACGATAATTCCTGATAATCCCGGAAACCGCCCTGAACGGCTTCTGCATTCTGCGCCAGCGCCGTGGGAACCGGCTGGACGAACTGCAGGAAACGGGCGTCCTCACCGTGTCTGTCCACACCGGCCGCAATGGGCACCAGCACGCGCATGCGCAGCAGCTGGGTCGTGTTGTCCAGCGGTCCCACCCGGCCTTCGGTGGTTTCGATGGCAGAATAATGACGGGCCAGCCTCAGTTGTCGCAACGCGACGCTCGACGGCATGTCGGGAATCAGCGACGCATACCGGCTGCCACTGCTGTGAATGACACGGCCGGAACCAGTCAGGATGACCGCTTCCTGCACGCCGAAGCGCTCACGCGCCCTGTCCAGTGCTTCGGCCTGACTGACCGTCGTGAGGCCCTTCATGTCATTGGCTGCCAGATTGGCCTTGGCATTCAGATCCACCAGCATCGAGTCAAGCGAGGCACGGCCCAGCGTCAGCCCGGACTCCAGCGCCCGTTCCATCGGCACATCGAACCAGGACTCGATCGAGCGCTCGAGAAACTGGACGGCAATCAGGTAGATCAGCATGACGGGAATCACCGTCATCAGCACGAAGGCCATGGCCAGTCGGGCCATCAGGCGCGTGCCGAACTGCCGCTGCCGGAAACGTTGCAGCAGACGTCTGGCGAGCTCGAAGGCCAGCACGGCCAGAGCCACCGCCACGCCGATGTTCAGCCAGAGCAGCAAGCCATAATGCTGCTGGAATAAATTATTATTGATGCTCGCCAGCGCCAGCAATGACAGCAGAACCGCTGCAAAGGCAACCGACAGAACCAGTGCCAGCCGAAGAACCCGGCTTACGGTTCGGGTGTCGGTCGGGTCGGTGCGACGAAGGTCAACCCTTTCCATTCAGATTGGGGGTTCCAGTCAGAGTCGGTAAACGCCGTTATCTGGAACGGCTTGGGCAGGCGTGACGTATCCAGTCGCATCCGGACACGAACGAGATAGGTGCGCCCGGGCTTGAGCTGGTCGACCGAGGCAATGGGCCAGTCCTGCTGCTTCAGCATCAATGCGAGTGCTTCGTCCAGCGTACCAAAGGCTTCACTGCCTTCATCCCACGATACACGGTACTGCCGCGTCAACGCATGATAAGACAGACGCCATTCCTTCTGCCGGCTGACCACGGTGTCGTCCAGCCACAGCGTTCGTGGGCGGATGATCTCGACGTCGGTGACGAAATGCAGTGGCAAGCCACGGGAAACGGCATCCTGCAAGGCATGGCTGAGATTGATGACGAATTCTGCGCCGAGCAGCAATGCTCCATCGGCAGGTGAAAGATCCAGACGAATGCTTTTCACCTGCATCGATTCGCTGGCCAGTGCAGGCGACCGTTGCAACAGTAACGCCATACCTGCCAGCGTCACCAGAGCACGACGCCTATTCACCGATGCTTGCTTAGTAATGCGTAGAAAAATCCATCATGTTCATGGAGGTCGTCGGAGCGGGGCAGCAGCTGACCCGACATGGGCCAGTCTGACCAGGACGCCAACCCAACGTCCCGTTGCCACTGACAATCCGCATGTTTCGAGATGAACGCGGAAACGACGGATTCCCCTTCCTCGGGGAAGATGGAACAGGTTGCGTAAAGCAATTTACCACCCGGACGCAACAGCGGCCAAAGGTTCTCCAGAAGTTGCGCCTGGGTCGCAGAAAATGTCGCAATATCACGACGCTGGCGGTGCCAGAGCACATCAGGGTGGCGGCGGACGATGCCGGACGCGCTGCAAGGCGCATCGAGCAGGATCCGGTCGAAGGGCCGACCATCCCACCAGCTGGCCGGGTTGGCAGCATCCGCCGTCTGCACATGAGCGCCCCAGCCGGATTCCCCGTCGGCCAGGACGGGAAGTCCGGCACGCTCCAGATTACTCTGAATGATGGATGCACGATGCGCATCGATATCGAGTGCCCAGACCTCGCAATCCGCCCGTTCGAGCAGATGGGCCGTCTTGCCACCGGGCGCAGCACAGGCATCAAGAATGCGATCGCCGGCTTGCGGTGCCAGCAACTGGGCAGCGCACTGGGCACCGAGATCCTGAACGCTGAAGAGCCCATCCGAAAAGCCTGGAATCTGCTCGACGGGCACTGCCTGATCGAGCACGATACCGTCCTCGCCCATCGACCGGGCACCGATACCTGCCTCCGCAAGCACGGCGGCTGCCACGTCCCGCCCCCCCTGGCGCGCATTGGCACGCAGGGCGAGCGGTGCCCTGTCCAGCGAAGCATTCAGGATGCTCTCCCACCGGTCAGGCCATTGACGCCGCACCTTCTCGATCCACCAGGCGGGATGGTTGAATCGGGCCTCATCCGGTAGCGGATCGGCCATCAGCATCTGACGTTCCCGGACGAAACGACGCAGCGTGGCATTGATGAAACCGCCCGCGCTGGTGCTGGCCAGGCCCTCGGGCAACTTGCCGACGGCCTTGACGGTCTGATCGATCACCACCGGCACCGGCCGCCGGCCGTCAAGGATCTGTGCAAGGCCCAGGCACTGAAGCGCAGCCAGCAGTGGGGCTGGTGCCTTTCGGTTCAGATGCTCGGCAATGTAGGCCAGGAGCCCATACTGGCGGGTGGCATCATAGGCCATGTTCCGAACGGCCTTGGCCGATGCGGTCGGCAATCCCTGGGTGTGCTGGTTCAGACTCTCATCCAGATGATGTCCGGCCAGCATGTCACGCAAAGACAAAGCGGCAGCGACCAGTTCGTCGGCCAGTGCCGCTCTCAGGACGGAACCGGGGCGTGGGGCCCCGTCAGAACTTTTGTTATCCACCAATGTTCATCGACAACAACCGGCGAATCCGTTCCTCGGTGGCCGGATGGGTCGAAAACAGGGTCTTCAGCCCGCCGCCCGTCAGCGGATTCATGATCATCATCTGTGCTGTTTCAGGATGTGCCTCTGTAGTATGCAACGGAATGCCGGCAGCATAGTGTTGGATTTTCTCCAGCGCCGAGGCCAGTGCCTTCGGATCCCCGCTGATCTCCGCCCCAAGACGGTCGGCCTCGTACTCGCGCGCCCGTGAAATCGCCATCTGGATGACCGATGCAGCCAGCGGCGCCAGCAGGGCGACCAGAATGCCGGCGACAGGGTTGGTGGGCCGGCCTTCGCTGTCACGGCCGCCGAAGAACATGGCGAAATTGGCCAGGGCCGAGATCGCGCCTGCCAGTGTGGCCGAGATCGTCGAGATCAGGATGTCACGGTGCTGGACATGGGCCAGTTCATGCGCCATGACCCCACGAACTTCGCGGGCATTCAGCAGTCGCAGCAGACCCGTGGTGGCCGCCACGGCAGCATTTTGCGGATTGCGGCCCGTGGCGAAGGCATTGGGTGCATCCTCGTCGATCAGATAGACACGGGGCATCGGCAGGCCAGCCTTGCCTGCCAGCTCTTCGACCATGTTGTAGAACTGAGGGGCAGAAGACGCATCGACCTCACGGGCGTTGTACATCTTCAGCACCATCTTGTCCGAGAACCAGTAGGCGAAGAAATTGGTGACGACCGCAAAGCCCAGGGCCATGATCATGCCCTGCTGGCCACCAAGCGATGCGCCGATCACGCCGAACAGCGCCACGATCGCTGCCATCAGGGCAGCCGTTTTGAACCAGTTGAACATTCCGTTTGCTTTCCGTCTGAAAGGAGATGGGTGCCTTTTGGCACAGATGCCCTGTAGATGGGGGAAGATCAGGCGATTTTCAAGGGAAGAGCGGCTTCACGAAGCGCGCGACAGGAACCGGTCTCCGGCCTTCAGCGCATGCCCGCGCAGGAAGGCATCGACGGGCTGTCGACGCCCGCCCGGTCGCTGCATGGCACGCACGCGCAGCACCCCCCGCCCACAGGCGACATCCACCCCTTCGGGAGAGACGGCGAGAATCGTGCCGGGCGCCACATCGGCACCAGCGCCCGCCGCAGCTGGACAACCTTCAGCGCCGGTCTCGAGACAGCGTGGATCGAAGAGCTTCAACGGGCCGTCGCTTTCAGCGCCTGCCTGCTGGGTGAAGGCCCCGGGCGGATCGAAGGCCCGAATGTGCCGACTGACCTGAACGGCATCCTGATGCCAGTCGATCCGCATCTGGGCCTTGTCGATCTTGCTCGCATAGGTGACACCATCGGAGGCCTGCGCTCTGAAAGTCAGCCCATCCGTCATCAGGGCATCCAGTGCATCGACGATGGCTCTGGCGCCCAGCGCTGCCAGCCGGTCATGCAGGGAGGTGGCCGTATCCTGATCCGAGATCGGCGTCCGGTATTCCAGCCCGACCGGCCCCGTGTCGAGCCCGGCCTCCATCTGCATGATGCCCACGCCGGTCTCGGCATCACCGGCCTCGATGGCCCGGACGATGGGCGCCGCACCACGCCAGCGGGGCAGCAGCGACGCATGAATGTTCAGGCAGCCCAGACGGGGCAGATCGAGCACCGGCTGCGGCAGCAGCAGCCCATAGGCCGCCACGACCATCACGTCCGGTCGAAGCGCCTCAAGCGCGGCCAGGGTCTGGGCAGCCTCCTGGTTGCGCGACTCGCGCATCCGTGCCTGTTCGGGCGTTTCATCCGGTACGGCTGCACGGATGCGAAGGCTGTGCGGCTGGTAGATCGGCAGACCAGCCAGCAGCGCCCGCTGCTTGACGGCCGACGGCAACAGTTTCTGCCCGCGGCCAGCAGGTCTGTCCGGCTGGCTCAGCACGGCGACGACCGGATGCCGCGACGAGAGCAGCGCGTCCAGCGCCTGAGCGGCAAAGACCGGCGTGCCGGCAAAGACGACCCGCAATCCGTCAGATGGGTTGGTCATGGCGATGAAATTCCTCGTCGGCCTCTGGAGATACGCTGAACAAGCCCACACGGACGCCCCATCCCCGAAACGGACGATGGGCAGGTGGGGTCAGCCCTGCGGCCCACACCGACGGCCCGGCAACGGCTGACAGGGGAGCTGGTGAATGGTCGGGAGCGGCTCTCAGGCCGCGTTGCGATCCTGCTTGGCGACCTTCTGACGGATGCGCCCCTGCTTCAGGCGGGACAGATGCTGGATGAACAGCTTGCCGTTCAGGTGATCGATTTCGTGCTGGATGCAGACGGCCAACAGGCCGTCGGCCTCCATCGTGAAAGGCAGGCCATCGAGACCCAGCGCCTTCACCGTGATGGCATCAGGGCGCTCGACCTTGTCGTAGATGCCCGGAATCGAGAGACACCCCTCTTCATAGGACTGCATGCAGTCGCTCTGTGCCACGATTTCGGGGTTGATGAAGACAAGCAGCTGGTCGTGGGATTCGGTCACGTCGACCACGATCACCCGCTCATGCACATTGACCTGAGTGGCGGCCAGACCGATGCCGGGCACCTTGTACATGGTTTCGGCCATGTCGGCTGCCAGTTGACGAATCCGGTCGTCCACAACCTCGACCCGCCTGGCTACTGTATGCAACCGGGCGTCAGGATACTTGAGTATGTCTAGAACAGCCATCGGACATTATCCACCACTGAACCTGTCGCCCGTTGTCGGCACAGGATGCTGTCAGAAAGAATTGCACATATGTCAAGTCGACACCTGCACGCACCCGCCATGCGACATGGGGCGCACGCAGCCGACTTCAAGGACCGACCATGCCGATGAAAAAGTTTAGCACCCGGGCGCTTGGCACCCTGAGTCTGAGCATCGCCCTCGCGATGAGCAGTCTGGTACCCCAGGCAGGACATGCCCAACCTCGCCAGGACGAAATCAAGCTGGCAGCCGATGCCCCTGACCGGTATACCGTCGTCAAGGGCGATACGCTGTGGGGTATTGCCGGTCACTTCCTGCAGCAACCCTGGCGCTGGCCGGAAATCTGGCAACTGAACCAGGCTGAGATCCGCAACCCGCATCTGATCTATCCGGGCGACATTGTATATCTGGATCGCTCGGGTGAAACCCCCAGACTGCGACTGGGCCGCAGCCTGAACACCGATGGCAGCGCGCCATCGGGCCGTCACGGCAACCGTGGCGTCTCGCGTCTGGAGCCGACCGTTCGCGTCCATTCGCTCGACAACGCCATCCCAACCATTGCGCTGGGCAGCATCCAGGCCTTCATCAACCGGCCGCTGATCGTCGAGCCAAACCAGTTGAAGAGCGCCCCCCGGATCCTCGCCACCCAGGAAGGGCGGGTCAATCTGGGCCAGGGCGACCGTGCCTACGTACGCGGCCTGCCCGCCGATGAGAGCACGAAGAGCTGGCACGTCTACCGGCCCGCCCGCCCGTTGCTGGATCCCGACACCCGCAAGCCGCTGGCCTTCGAGGCCCAGTACCTGGGCACGGTGAACGTCATCCGCTCGGGTGACCCGGCCACCGTCGAAGTCGTCAAGCTGAGCGAGGAGATGACCGAAGGTGACCGTCTGGTCGCGGCACAGGAAGATCAGAACTTCAATTTCGTGCCCCGCGCACCTGAAGGCGGCATCGAGGTCAACGGCAAGATCATTTCAGTCTATCGCGGCATCACGCAGGTCGGACGCAACAGCGTGGTCGCCATCAACCAGGGACGCCAGCACGGTATCGAAAACGGCCATGTGCTGAAGATCGAGCAGAAAGGCCGTGTGGTCCGTGACCGGGAAACCCGCGAGCACATCCAGCTGCCCAACGAGGAAGTCGGCCAGCTGATGATCTTCCGCAGCTTCGACCGCGTGTCCTACGGTCTGGTGGTCTCGGCTTCCAAGCCCGTCTCGGTGGGCGATCTGATTTCCAACCCCTGATTAGGCCATCCGGCTGATTTCAGGTGACGAGGGCTTTGGCAAGATCGGGGCACCCCCGATCCTGCCAGCCCGCCATGCCGCTCCAGCCATCGCCCTTCTCCCCATCATCCCCCCATCCAGCCAATACCTGCCTGCCTGAGACACCCGATATCGGCTCTCTGGCGGCCTGGCTGAGACTGGCCCACAGCACCGGCATCGGCCCGGTTCGCGGGCAGCAGCTGCTCAGGCACCTCGGGCCACCCGGGCAGATCTTCCGGTCATCCGCCTCACGATTGCGAGCCCTGCTTGGACAGGAAAGACTCGTGTCGGCCCTGCTGGGTGACGATCCCGTCCGCGATCAGGCCATCGAACAGGCCCTCGACTGGTTGCAGCACCGTCCGAAACGCTTCCTGCTGACCCTGGACGACCCCCGCTACCCACCAGCCCTGCTGCATCTGGCGGATCCGCCTCTGCTGCTCTATGCCGAAGGTGATCTGGATGCCCTGACATCACCGGGGCTGGCCATCGTCGGCAGCCGGCGTGCCACACAGGATGGCCGCCACAATGCCTTCGGTTTTGCCGAAGCGATGGCCCATCGCGGCTTCACGATCGTCAGTGGCCTGGCCGAAGGCATAGACCATGCCGCCCATGAGGGCGCGCTGGCCGGCGCTGCCGGAACCCGGGCCGTCACCATCGCAGCCCTCGGCAGCGGCATCGACCGTATCTACCCGGCCCGTCATCGCGCACTGGCGGCCAGGATCATCGAGGGTCATGGCCTGCTGATTTCCGAGCAACCGCTGGGCAGCGCCCCGATGCGGGCAAATTTTCCGCGGCGCAACCGGATGATCGCCGCCCTGAGCCAGGGCGTACTGCTCGTGGAAGCGGCCATGCAGAGCGGCTCGCTGATCACGGCCCGTCTGGCAGCCGAGATCGGCCGTGAGGTGATGGCGATCCCAGGCTCGATCCACAACCCGCTGTCACGTGGCTGCCATCACCTGATCCGGCAAGGTGCGGCACTGATCGAATCCGTCGATGACATCCTGCATGCCCTCGGCGTATCCGACGGCCCGAGCAAGAGGGATACGGTCGGAGATTCAGGCCCGAAACCTGATCGGATGCCGCGCCCGGGCACATGGCCAGCCGCCGATGCAGAGGACCCCTTCAGTCGGCAAACCAACGACAGCCTGAGCCGGCATCACACGGAAAACGACCATGGTGGTCACCCTGGTGGCCGTGATACCAGTGGCGACAAGGAAGGTCATGGTGGTGGTCGTGAGGTTGGCGTTGGCGTTGGCGTTGGAGCTGGAGCTGGAGCCGGCGTTGGCGTTGGCCATCATGATGATGCGGACAGCCAGATCCTTCAATGCCTGGCTGCAGCCCCGCAATCAGCCGAAGCCATTGCCGGGCAGCTGGGTTGGCCCATCGAGAGAACCCTCGTCCACATCCAGATGCTGGAACTGGACGGCCAGATCGAGCGCCATCTGGACGGTCGATGGCAACATCGGCGCTTCGCCCGCTGACGCCGGATCAGGGCGCTCACGGGCCATGAACATCCGGCACCTGCACCGTTGCGTGACTGCTCCTGCCGGGCAAAGCCGTCTCGGAAAAACCAATGCTTGCATAATCCCGGATCCCCCTCTTACTATGGCGCCGCCATGAGTAAAGCACTGATCATCGCCGAGAAACCCTCAGTCGCCGCGGACATCGCCCGGGCGCTGGGCGGTTTCGTCCGTCACGGCGACTATTTCGAAAATGACGACTATGTGCTCAGTTCTGCCGTTGGCCATCTGGTCGAGATTGCGGCGCCCGAGGAATACGAGGTCAAACGGGGTAAGTGGTCGTTCACCAACCTGCCCGTCATTCCACCGCACTTCGACCTGAAGCCGATCGAGAAAACCAGCGACCGCCTGAAGGTGCTGCTCAAGCTGATCAAGCGCAAGGATGTCACCGAACTGATCAATGCCTGCGATGCGGGCCGTGAAGGGGAGCTGATCTTCCGGCTGATCGTGCAGTACGCCAAGGCCAGGCAGCCGATCCGGCGTCTGTGGCTGCAATCGATGACACAGAACGCCATCCGGGAAGGCTTCCAGCAGCTGCGCAGTGGCGAGGATCTGGACGGACTGGCCGCCGCCGCCCGCAGCCGCTCCGAGGCCGACTGGCTGGTCGGCATCAATGGCACCCGGGCGATGACGGCCTTCAATTCGCGCGATGGTGGCTTCTACCTGACCACCGTCGGCCGCGTGCAGACGCCGACGCTCGCCGTCGTCGTCGAGCGTGAAGAAAAGATCCGCAAGTTCGTGCCGCGCGACTACTTCGAGGTCAAGGCCACCTTCGGCGCCAGGGCCGGCACCTACGAAGGCAAGTGGTTCAACCGCGACCACAAGAAGAGCGACGACCCCGAGCACAAGGCCGACCGCTTCTGGACCCGGGAAGAGGCCGAAGCCATCGTGGCGGCCTGCCAGGGCCAGCCCGGCACCGTCACCGAGGAATCGAAGCCATCGACCCAGATCGCACCGGCCCTCTTCGACCTGACGACCCTGCAAAGGGAAGCCAACGGCCGCTTCGGCTTCTCGGCCAAGACCACGCTCGCGCTGGCTCAGGCCCTCTATGAAAAGCACAAGGTGCTGACCTATCCGCGAACCGACTCACGCGCCCTGCCCGAAGACTATCTGGGCACTGTCAGGCAGACGCTCGGGCAGCTCTCGGAGTCGGCCGTGCATGGTGAATTTGCCCGCACCATCCTCGAGAAGGACTGGGTCAAACCGAACCGTCGGGTCTTCGACAACAGCAAGATCTCCGACCACTTCGCGATCATTCCCACGCTTCAGGCGCCGAAGAACCTCTCGGATGCCGAGCAGAAGCTCTACGATCTCGTCGTCCGGCGCTTCATGGCCGTGTTCTACCCGGCCGCCGAATACCTGGTCACGACGCGGATCACCACGGTGGCCAACCACCCGTTCAAGACCGAAGGCCGCGTGCTGGTGAACCCCGGCTGGCTCGCCATCTATGGCAAGGATGCCGCCGCCAGCGGTACCCAGCCCAATCTGATCGTGGTCGAGCCGAACGAGATCGTCAATACCGACGAGATCGCCGTGCTGGCCCACCAGACCCGTCCGCCGGCCCGCTACACCGAAGCCACGCTGCTGTCAGCGATGGAAGGCGCCGGCAAGCTGGTCGATGACGACGAACTGCGTGAAGCCATGGCCGGCAAGGGTCTGGGCACCCCCGCCACCCGTGCCGCCATCATCGAAGGGCTGATCACCGAGCGCTATCTGCTGCGTGAAGGCCGCGAGATCATCCCGACGGCCAAGGCCTTCCAGCTGCTGACCCTGCTGCGCGGCCTGGGCATCGCAGCACTCAGCATGCCCGAGCTGACCGGCGAATGGGAGTACAAGCTGAGCCAGCTGGAAAAGGGCCAGATGGATCGCACGGTCTTCATGGCGCAGATCGCTGCCATGACGAAAGAGATCGTGGAAAAGGCCCGCAACTACGAAGCCGACACGGTGCCCGGCGACTATGCCGTGCTGAAGACGCCCTGCCCGTCCTGCGGTGGCGTCATCAAGGAAAACTACAAGCGCTTCGCCTGCACCCAGTGCGACTTCTCGATCACGAAGATCCCGGGCGGGCGGCAGTTCGAACTGCCCGAGGTCGAGACGCTGCTGACCGATCGCGTGATCGGCCCGCTGACGGGCTTTCGCAGCAAGATGGGGCGGCCGTTTTCGGCCATCCTGAAGATCAGCGACGAGAACAAGCTGGAATTCGACTTCGGCCAGAACGACCAGGATGAGACCCAGGCCGAAGCCGTGGACTTCAGCGGCCAGGAAGCCCTGGGCCCTTGCCCCAAGTGCCAGAGCCCGGTTTACACCCATGGCATGAACTATGTGTGCAGCCAGTCCGTCGGCCCGGCACGCAGCTGCGACTTCCGTTCGGGCCGTGAAATCCTTCAACAGCCGATCGAGCCCGAGCAGATGAAGAAGCTGCTGGCCGAGGGGAGAACCGACCTGCTGGCCGGCTTCGTCTCCTCGCGCACCCGCCGCAAGTTCAAGGCCTTCCTCGTCCGGGAGCCCAGTGGCAAGATCGGTTTCGAGTTCGAGAACACCCGTGCCAAGGCGGCCAAGGCAGGATCGGACGACGGGGCCGAGGCAGAGGCCGGCACGAAACGAAAGACGACTGCCCGAAGCACGGCCACCAGAAGCGCCAGGAAGACCTCGACCAGCCGTACGGCGAAAGCAGCCTCGGGTGATGAGCCCGGGAAAGCGGTTCGCAAGACCGCCTCCCGCTCACGCAAGACAGCCAACGACACCATGGCAGAAACGGCCGCTGGTGCCGAGGAAGCCTGAGTCGTGCATCCGTCCTTCCTCACGCCGCAGGACATCTCCCGTCAGGACGGAAGCGACGACACCCATGCCCTGGTATCGGCTCAGACCAGCAGCCTGCCATCCGCCTCCAGCTGCCTGACGGCCGGCGCTCAGCCGGCCACCATTGCCCAGGTGCTGAAAGCCTCCAACAGCATGACCTGGCGGCGCACCCCAGCCGAATTCCAGACCCCGTGGGCCTTTGCCTATGGCTCACTGATCTGGAGCCCGGAGTTCGATTTCGAGGAACGCATCAAGGCCACCATCCACGGCTATCACCGGGCCTTCTGCGTCAACTCGCACCAGTACCGGGGCACCACCGAAGCACCGGGTGTGGTCCTGGGGCTGGATGAAGGCGGCCACTGCGAAGGCATCGTCTATCGCCTGAAGAAAGGGCGGGAGCAGGAAATCCTCGATGAAATCTACAACCGGGAAATGCTGGACGACGTCTATGTACCCCGGCTGTTCGAGATCGTGCTGCCGGATGGCCGACAGGTGAAGGCCCTGAGTTTCGTGGCCAACCGGAACAATGGCGATGCCTATCTGGGCGGCCCACGCCACGAAGTGCTGCGCCGGCTGCGCGAATGTGCCGGCTTCCGGGGGCCCAACCGTGATTACGCGCTGAACACCCAGCACGCCCTTCGCGAATGGGGCATCGAGGATGCTGAGCTGGACAGGCTCATCACCGAGATAGACACGACCAGATGAAAGCCTCACTGATGGCTCCCGACCGAGTCATTCATGATGGCGATGAATAGCGCCGGCAAACGCACCCCTTCAAGGCGCGCCTCTCTTCCAAAGTACTGATTTTCAGTGTGAAACCGTCGTGACATCATTCTGTCATATTGAAGGGCTAAGATCGGCGTTCATTCTTCATTCATCATGACGCCATGCCTCTTCTTCGACACCTCCTCCTCGTCGGCATCACGTCAACCGGTCTGGCTGCCTGTGGCGGCGGTGATGGCCATGGCACGGGGAATCAGCACCCACAGGCCAGTGAGCCCAACCTGGTGCCGACACCGGGCGTGACCGATGCCACGCCTGCCCGCCCCGGTGCAGGTACCACACCTGCGCCCAGTAGCCTGCCCGATGTCGCCGACACGACCCCGCCGAACCGGAACTGGGATCTCCGCACAGGAGCCCATCCACCCGACATGCTGCCCCTCAAAAGCGCGCTGCCGCTGTCCATCGCGCTCGACACGCTGACGGTCAGCAGCCCGTCGCCCCGCCTGTCCGTTCAGACCACCAGCGCCACCACCACGACCGTGACGCTCGATGGGCGGCCCGTCCTGACCCTGACCCGCGAGGCAGGGGGCGTGACGCTGCACAGCACGGCCAGCGGCACGACCCGTCTGGCCTACCATCTGACGGGCACCAGCACCACGCCGCTGACCCTCTACAGCAGCACCGATTACCGCCTGATCCTGGATGGCGTCGTCCTGAACAGCCCGGACGGCCCTGCCCTGAACCTGCCCTCCCCCCAGACGGCGCATATCGAGCTGCGCGGCGCCAGCACACTGACCGACTCGGCCCAGTGGCGTCCCAGAAACGGCCCGGACGGGAAACCGCTCGACATGAAGGCCACCCTCTTTGCCGAAGGCCCCATCGTGTTCCGTGGTACCGGCTCCCTGGCCATCCAGGCCACGGCGCGCCATGCACTCGCCAGCGACAGTCACCTCCGACTCATCAGTGGCAGCCTCTCCCTGAAGGCCGCCGCACGTGACGGCATCCGGGCAACCGACGCCTTCGTCATGGATGGGGGGACACTGAACGTGGAAACGCCGGCCGGCAAGGGCATCAAGGTCGATGGTCAGGAACGCACGGATCGGCAGGCGCTGGGTTTCGTCACCATCAACGGTGGAGCCCTCACCATCAGGAGCCACGACAAGGCCATCAGCGCCTCATGGGAAGCCGAGGACGATGCCAAGACGGCCGCCCTCACCGATGATCCCGACCCCCGCATCACGATCAATGGCGGCACGATCAGCATCACCACCACCGGCCCGGTCCGCAACGACTCCGACGACCCGAAGGATCCGAATGCCCCCTCTCCCGAAGGCATCGAAGCCAAGTCGGTACTGGCCATCAACGGAGGCGATCTGCGGCTCGACACGATGGACGATGCCTTCAATGCCGGCACGCATTTCGAGATGACAGCAGGGCGTGTCCACGCCCACAGCCGCCACAATGATGCGATCGACTCCAACGGCACGATCGCCATCCGTGGCGGCGTACTGGTGGCCACGAGCCAGGGGCCGGAACCGGAAGGGGCCATCGACAGCGATGGCAGCGACTTCATCGTGACTGGCGGCACCTTCGTGGGTCTGGGCTACTACAACAGCACACCCGCCGCCAGCAAGTCCACGCAGAACATCGTCAGCATCACCAATGGTCGGAACGATGCCGTCACCCCCGGTCTCTGGACACTGAGGGATGCCCGTGGTCAGGTGGCCTTCTCCTTTCAGGTGCCCTTTGCCGCCCACTACATGACGGTCAGCTCACCGAGGATCACCACCGGCACCACCTACAGCCTCGTCACCGGTGGCACACTCGGTGCCGTCGGATCCCGCTTTCATGGCCTCGCCATCGAACCAACGACGCACACCGGTGGTACGGCGCAACTCAACTTCACCGTTCAGGATCGCCTGAGTTCGCTCGGACGCCCCTTCGAATGGTCGCCGGCTGGTCCATGAGCTGATACCCCACGACCCGTGCCCGGGCCCGCCGGGTGATGAGAAGCGCCATCAGGCATCGGCTCCCCGGTGGGCACCAGGTTTCCAGGCTTGCATGGGGACGAATAAGTTCATAACACGCTCTAGAATGTCGGCTTTCAGCAGTCACCGACAGCCGCGTTCGTGCCGGTGGCCCGGATTCGGACGATTCGTCCCCGGTTTCACCGCACCAGCGCATCTTCAGCATTTTGCGGAGCGTAGACCCGTATGGGCAACACCATTCTCCAGAGCCTGCCGATCGGCCAGAAGGTCGGCATCGCCTTTTCCGGCGGCCTCGACACCAGCGCCGCCCTGCACTGGATGCGCAAGAAAGGCGCCATCCCCTATGCCTATACCGCCAACCTCGGCCAGCCCGATGAACCGGACTACGAGGAGATCCCGCGCAAGGCGAAGCTGTACGGGGCCGAGCTGGCCCGGCTGGTCGACTGCCGCAGCCAGCTCGTGGCCGAAGGCATCGCCGCCCTGCAATGCGGCGCCTTCCACATCTCCACCGGTGGCGTCACCTACTTCAACACGACCCCCATCGGCCGTGCCGTGACCGGCACGATGCTGGTGGCCGCCATGAAGGAAGACGACGTCAACATCTGGGGCGATGGCAGCACCTACAAGGGCAACGACATCGAGCGTTTCTACCGCTACGGCCTGCTGACGAACCCGTCGCTGAAGATCTACAAGCCCTGGCTCGACCAGCAGTTCATCGACGAGCTGGGCGGCCGTGCCGAAATGTCCGCCTTCATGGCTGAGGCAGGTTTCGACTACAAGATGTCGGCCGAAAAAGCCTACTCGACCGACTCGAACCTGCTGGGCGCCACCCACGAAGCCAAGGATCTGGAATATCTGAACAGCGGCATCCGCATCGTCCAGCCGATCATGGGCGTGGCCTTCTGGAAGCCCGAAGTCGAGATCAGGCCCGAGGAAGTCACGATCCGCTTCGAGGAAGGCCAGCCCGTGGCCCTGAACGGCCAGACCTTCGACAACCCGGTCGAGCTGATGCTGGAAGCCAACCGCATCGGCGGCCGTCATGGTCTGGGCATGAGCGACCAGATCGAGAACCGGATCATCGAGGCCAAATCACGGGGCATCTACGAGGCGCCAGGCATGGCACTGCTGTTCGCCGCCTACGAGCGGCTGGTCACCGGCATCCACAACGAGGACACGATCGAGCAGTACCGCATCAACGGCCTGCGCCTGGGCCGGCTGCTCTATCAGGGCCGCTGGTTCGACCCGCAGGCCATCATGCTGCGCGAAACCGCCCAGCGCTGGGTGGCGCGTGCCGTCACCGGCGAAGTGACGCTGGAGCTGCGCCGTGGCAACGACTATTCGATCCTGAACACCGAATCACCCAATCTCACGTATCACCCGGAACGGCTGACGATGGAAAAGGGCGAGTCGGTCTTTTCGCCGGCCGACCGGATTGGTCAGCTCACGATGCGAAACCTCGACATCACCGACACCCGCGACAAGCTGGCCGGCTACAGCCGGATCGGCCTGCTGTCGGCCGGCGTCGGACATGAGCTGCCGCAACTGAAGAAGGACTGACAGGTTCAGGGTGTGGTCTGGCCCCCCGGCCAAAGTGCATCATCCCACAAATCCGGCACCGGTCTCACTCCCGTCAGCCCCCCTGAACCTCCCACCTGCTGATCCGGTACCGGCACACTCAGCAACTCCATCAGGGACAGGGTCGGGGCTCCAGCCTTCGGGCTCGTGCCCGGTACGACCGGCTCCTGTTCCCCACCTGTTCGCGCCCCGGACGGTACCACCGTCCGGGCTGCCTCTTCACCCGAATCCGGATCATCCGACGAGGAAACATCGGAAGTCCTGGCCGCCGAACCGGACTGACCGTCGGACGCCATCACCGACAACAGCACCTCGTCACGGGCATCAGGATTGGCAGACAGGGCCTGTTTGCCCTGTCTGTCCGTGGTGATCGACGCTGGCGCGGGCGCCTCGGTGAACTGGATCGTGACGACGCTGTCGGGCAGGATCGTGGCCACCGTGTGCAACTCCGTGATCACGAAGCTCGAATCGTTCGGGCTCCGGTAATTGGGATCCACCTCGGCAATCGTGATGCTGCCTCCCTGGTTGTTCTCGCTTCGCCACGCAAAATTGTCCAGCGCCGACGAATGATAAAAATCGTCCATGATGACCGTGCGATGTTCGCTCTGATCATCCGAAAAATGAAAGAGTGCTGGCTGGTAACGATCATATTGCACGACGAAAGCCGTTGACCGGGCCTTGCCCTCGCTGCCATCGTGCAACACCTGGTCGAAGCTCGTGCCCTGGGCCTTGAAAAAGTACTCATCCAGCCAGGCCTTGTTCTTCGAGTTGTTTTCAACCTGAAGCAACCGTCCCCCTCTGTTCCGGGCCATCCTCGCGGCCTCCGTCTTGTTGACGGCCTCATCCAGCGTCACCAGTTCGTAGGCTTTCACCTCGGTGACGCCCTTCAGCACATAGGGAAAGATCTTTCGCCCATCCTCCTTGTGCTCGACATAGGAGAGGAAACGATAGCGCTTCGAACCCATCTCGCTCTGCGAAGGCAGGCCCAGCGCATTGAAGAACACATACTGATCGAAACGACTGATGGTGTCATGCCCCAGCACTGGCGCCCCCAGCGAGCCCTCTGCCAGCGGTATCGGGCCAGGCCTGAGTTCAACGTTCACCATCACCACGGCATCACTCGTCCTGTGGATGTAATGACCATTGCTGTCGACCGGAATGAACGAGAAGTTGCCGATCGTGCTGCGCGTTGAATCCCAATAGACATGACCAAAATCCGCCAACTGGATCCGGTCGTTGGCCTTGATTGGCACAACCTCTCCGGAAGGACGGCGAACCGTCAGCAAGGGTAAGGCAGGATCCTCATTCAAGCTGGCTGTTGGCGCCCGATGGATCCAGACCGCCTGAGGCTCCCTGTCGGGATCCGTACCAGCCAGCAGACTTCGATCCAGACGGGTCAGCTGTCTGAATGGAATATCATGCTTGTTCGAGAGATGGTCGACATGGGGTACCGAAAACGGTAATCCATAAGTCGATGACGAACTTCTGGATGGACTACCCGGATAGGCAGGCACCGGCCCGAACTCGATCACCTGATACGTGATGGAAAAAAGCCCGTCGATCGGTCTATGCAGGCTGTCCAGTGGCGTGAAGGTGAAGTGCCCACCCCGGTTTGCACTGTTGTCCCAAAGGAAGCGGCCAATATCCTCACGCTCGACGATGTCGTTGATCTGGAGATCCTGCCGCGGCTTGTAACCGGCACTGCCAGGCGAACCGACCTGCTCGAGCGCCAGTGCCGAGGCATTCGGATCAGTGTCATCGATTTCCTGAATGGTATCGATCCGGATGGCGTTCGCCACATGTCCATCACGATGATAGCCCAGCAGATTGGCCGAACCATACTTGATGGGCTGCCCATCGGGCACCTGCGCAAGTTCTAGGGACAAGGTGGCGGGGAACTTCGGCAGCTGGCTGCCCTCCGTCACGGTGATGGTCTGAACATTGACGCCGAGGACACGCTGCTGACGCTCATCCAGCACCTCATAATCGATTTGTCCTCCGCGGTTGTAGCGGGCATGCCAGAAGAGCTTGCCCAGGTCATCCCGGTGAATGATCTGATCCTGTTTCACCGGCTGAACATCACCGGGCCCACGATTCAGCACCAGCGGTGAAAATTCTTTGGGTGGCCGATCATCATCATCCCTGTTGAATAGAAAGCGAACACGGACATGATCCGGCGCCCTGGACGGATCCTCCGCCCCGAACTGCGCCAGCGGAATCCTCACATGACCATCGAGAACCGCGCTTGCCTTCGGCAGCGAGTTCCGATTCTTCGTGCTCGATTCCAGATGAATGGGAGCCAGCTTGAGGGTTTCTTCCAGATTCAGCACCTGATCGCCAACATCCGGCTTGACATGTCCATTCGTGTCAATCAGTACGTAACGGATGCTTCCATCCCGATAGCTGTTTCCTTCCCAATACAACCGGTCCAGATCTTCCAGTGTCAGGATCTCTCCTGCCTGAACCCGAACCGCTCCGGATGAACTCCCTCTTTTTTGTTTATCCCAGAGCAACGGGCTGCTACTTCCCGGTGTCAGCCCCTCCGCCTCGACAGCTTCGATCCGGATTCGCTCTGCCTGGGGGTCATCATTGCTACCGAAGAAGATCCCCCGATTCAGCTTGACTGTTCGGTCCCGAATGATATAGAACTTTTTCTCTGAATCCTCCTGAGACGGATCAGCAGGGACGGGTGACAATTCCTGAATCGTGACGGTCTGTGGATTGGCCCCCACGATCTCACGACCCGCCGCATCGAGGGGCACGAAACGGAAGGTTCCGCCTTCGTTGGTCGAAGCATCCCAGACGAGTTTGTCGAAATCCGATGACTCAATCGGTTCACCAGGCACCACGGATTCAGGCAACAGCGGATGTGCCCCATCGCGATCAACCTTCAGCGGAACGGACGCACCCGGCGCCTGTTGCTGCGGATCGACCTGTTCCACCCGGATTGCCGACGGCTGACGGCTGAGATCCGTACCGGAAAAGATCCTGGCCGGCAAAGGCAGGATACCGTCATGGTTCACCGACAGCGTCTGATCCGTACCCGCGTATGTGGGCACCAAAGCCTCTTCCCGGATGTTCACGGTCTGTGGCGAAGCACCAGGAATGGGCGAACCATCGGCATTGACCGGCTCGAACTGGAATGAACCACCGTGTCCAACCTGGGCAAACCATTGCAGACGCCCGAACTGCTGGGCATCGATCACCCAGTTTTCCTCCACCACGGTTCCATCCTGCAAGCGGAGCGCCCCCTTGGCTGCACCCGCTGCGATCGGAGAGATGGACAGGATCCGGATGGCCGGTGGCGCCTTGTCGATCTCGCTTCCCCGGAATACCTCGGCCCCGATCCACACACGACTGTCGTGTTCCACATCCAGCGTCACCGGCCCCGAGTACACCGGCACGGCTGCCTGTTCCTGAATGTTCAGCGTGTGCGTTTCTGACCCCAGAATGCGGGTTCCATCCGCATGGACGGGCTCGAAGCTGAAACGCCCCCCTGCATTGTTCGCCGCATGCCAGGTGATCCAGGCAAATTCATCGGCATGAACCAGACTGCCCACCGCCAGCGTCCTGAGTGCATCCGGCTTGGTCACACTCAGCGCCGCACCCGTCTCCGTTCCCCCACCCGAGGGCAGGATCTGCGTGATGCGGATCGCCGTCGGCTTGTGCAGCGGCTCACGTCCCACGAAGGTGCTTTCCTCCAGTAAAAGGTCGGCACCGTTCGCCACCCACAATGAGGTGGGTTGATCAGGGTACTGCGGCGGCACCGGATGCTCGACGATCTTCACCCGCTGCGGCACGGCACCCAGCAGGGTCGTCCCGTCGGCATTGGCCGCCTCGAAGCGGAAACTTCCGCCGTCATTGCTGGCACTGTCCCAGGCGAGCTTGTCGAAATCCTTCGCATGGATGAACCAGTTGAGCGTAACCTTCTCTCGCTGGGGGCCAAACACCAGAGCCGGGGCCTCGGCATCCGCAGGATTTCGTGGATTGATGGCCGTGATGCGGATCCCGGCAGGTCGGCGGGCAGGATCCAGACCCGAGAAAAGGGTGCTGGCAATGGGCTTCGTGGCATCATGGGCCACCTGCAGGTCATCGAGCCTGGGTGGATAATTCGGCGGCTCAGGATGAACGCTCACCCCGACAGTCTGAACCAGCTGCGCATCGATGGGGGTTCCCGATGGAGACAATGGGGTGAAACTGAAGCTTCCGCCCTGATTGTCCCGGGCATCCCAGAAAATGTTGTCGAAGTCCGCCCGCCCGATGATGTCCTCATTCTTCAGGGCAACCAGCCCGCCGGGCGTTCTCCGGAACAGCGGTCCTTCCGTACCCGCCGCCATGCCCGTCGCCTCGATACCCTCGATCCGGACAGCATCCGGCACCCGGGCCGGATCGATGCCGGCAAAGGTGATGCGCGAAATCTTCAATTCTCCGTCATACGCCACCGGCAAGGCCGCCTGATTCTTCGGGTAGGACGGCAGCAGCACAGTCGTTGACGGCTCGGACGGCGTCCCACCGCCGCTCTCCGGCGGCGGGGCCGGTACGGCTGGCGTTCCGCCGGGCACCTGCGCTTCCCCAGGAGCGGTCGGTGGTGTCGAAGGCACGGGCGTGGTCGGTGAAGTAACGGGCGGTGTCGTACCGGCAGAACCGGAGGATGAGTCCGTACCCGATTCTGTTCCGGTGCCAGTACCTGTGCCGGCTCCTGCGCCCGAACCCATGCCAGCACCGGCCTCTGTGCCTGGATCGGCATCCGCATGGGTGCCTGTACCGGAATCCGTGCCTGCTCCAGCGCCATGACCTGAACCCTGTCCATCTGGCTGCTTGCCCATATCAGGAGGGGAAGGCACCGTACCGCCCGGTTGCATGGACGAACCATCACCCTGCCCCCCCTGACCGGGTTGACTGGGATGTCCGGATTGGCCGGGTTGCCCAGGCTGTCCAGGCTGCCCGGGTTGCCCCGGCATGATCGGCCCCCCCGGATAGCCCGGCAGCGACGGTACACCGGGATAGCCTGGCATCATCGGTACGCCAGGATAACCAGGTACGGACGGCGTGCCGGGCACACCCGGAACAACGGTGCCACCAGGGTAGCCCGGATAGCCCGGCACCGACGGCACGCCGGGAACACTGGGAACAACGGCACCACCGGGGTAGCCTGGATACCCTGGCAGGATCGGTACACCCGGATAACCCGGCACCGACGGCACGCCGGGAACCCCCGGAACCCCGGGGTACCCCGGCACACCCGGCAGAACACCGGTCGGCGGTGTGCTCTGACCGGGTGATCCACCCGGAGATGGTGACGGCGTCTGGCCGGCATCACCGGTCTGAGGTGGATTGGCCACGTCTCCCTGGGTTCTTCCCCCGATGCCCAGGTTGTCATGAAGACGATCCGATGATGATGCTGTACGGCTGCTGGTGAACTGGCTGCTCACCGTCGCCTGTGTCACGATCGCCCCCAGCCACATGTGAACGGTCGAAGCCGACGAAGCCGGTGTGGCTGCCTTCAGCCCGCCAACGGCACCTGTCGTCGCGGTCGATACGGCCGGTGCCTGCACCGCCTCGGCACCCGTCATCCCGACGGCAGGCTGGCTGGCCAGCTGAAGCCCGGCGGCATCCCTGACCTCATCCATGCCCGGTTGTTCGGACGCCCCGATCACCGCTCCCTGAAGCTGATGCGGCACGGAAGACGGTTCTTCGATCCGTGGCTCATCAACGACCAGGGAGCCCGCCTTGCGCCATCTGCCCGACGTCATGATGCTGGCAGGGTGTCCATCCGCCTTCGGCAATGGCAGCTGACCGGTGGAGAGCGAAACCGGGTTCGTCTGAGGGGTCTTCATACACTTCGTCCAGGGATAACGTGCTTCCGGGCATGTCATGGACAGAAGCACCTTGAGATACTCTGAACAAGTCCCGTGAGGCGACGTGCCTTGACACGGGATGCAGGACAAGGCGGCATGCACCCGTGTCGGGGATGCGGCATCCGCGTGGACTTGTTCAGAGTATCCCTTGACCTTGTCATCCTCCGATACTGGCCAAAGGCGTTGAACCTTCAGCCTTCGAGCTGCCCAAGTGGCTTGCCACATGGGACAGACGATATCCCGGTGTCGCGTATTTCCCTCGCTTTCTGGCGGCATCGAAGCTTTCCATGGCACCTACCCCGGCACTGACACGGCCAGCTTCCGGAACCTGAGACAGGGCTTGCAAGACGGCTATACCGATGATCCGGACACAAAATGCCTACAATCGAAGCATCCACCACAAGGAGACAAGGACATGGCTCTCATCACCTGCCCCGAATGCCAGCGATCGGTATCCGATCAGGCCGCAAGCTGCCCCGGCTGTGGTCATCCGCTTCAGCGCCAATCGGCGATCGGTCAGAACATACCCGGCAACACGGCCGACTGGGTCAAGGCCACCGGCATCGTCGGTGCAGCCTGGGTGCTGCCCAAAGTGGCCAAACTGATCTTTGCCATCATCGTGTTCGGGCTGTTCCTGTATTTCGTGTTCGGCAGCAAGGGCTGACACCACATCCACCTCCCCGCCCCCCTCATCAGCCGGAACCGGCAGGGGTGCCGGCAGGCGCGGCACAGAGACACCTGTAACACCGCTGTCCCGACCTGCCACCGGCCATGAGACGGCAAACCGTCGCCCCGGCCACGAAAGGCTTTGACATCCAGCCGTCCGAGCCGGTCGGACGGAAACTGCCCACCTATAATGGGATGGTATTACCACTATCTGGATCCGGTGACGGCCAGCCATCCCATGAGATTCATCCACACCGCCGATCTGCACATCGACAGCCCGATGAGAGGTCTTGCCGCCTACCCGGACGCACCAGCCGGACGGCTGCGCAGTGCCACCCGGGAAGCCTTCCAGAACCTGGTCGGCATCGCGATCGAGGAAAAGGTCGATTTCATGGTGATCGCTGGTGACATCTACGACGGCGACTGGAAGGACTTCAATACCGGACTTTTCTTCATCGCCCAGATGGGGCGCCTGAAGCGGGCCGGCATTCCCGTCTATCTGCTGTACGGCAATCACGACGCCGAAGCCGACATGACACGCAGTCTGACCTTGCCCGACAACGTGCATGTCTTCTCCAGCCGCAAGGCCGAGACCTTCCGTCACCCCCACCTGAATGTGGCACTGCATGGCCGCAGCTTCAGGGTGGCAGCCACCACCGACAATCTGGTTCCGAACTACCCTGAACCGGTGTCGGGCTGCTTCAACATCGGCGTTCTGCATACGGCACTGGAAGGCCGCAGCGAGCATGCCCGCTATGCCCCCTGCACGGTGGCCGAACTGGAAGCGAAGGGTTATCAATACTGGGCACTGGGGCACGTGCACGAGCAGGCGATCATGCCCGCTCCCGAGGCACGCCGACCCGGCCAGCCTCTCATCGCCTTCTCCGGCAACATCCAGGGGCGTCACATCCGGGAAACGGGCGCACGCGGGGCGCTGCTGCTCACGGTCGAAGACGATGAAATCACCACTGTCGAAACGCTGACGGTGGATGTCCTGCGCTGGGAACGGCTCGACATCGTGCTGGGTGGGCAGGACGACATGGAGACTGCGCTGCTCGCCGTAGGCAAGGGGCTTGAAGCCCTGCTGGAGAAGACACCTGCCGATCTGCCGCTGGCCGTTCGGGTCATTTTCTCGGGCATGACACCAGCTCACAAGGCGCTGCTGTCGAAGGATGAACAGCTGCGCCAGGAAGTGATCGCCCGGGCCGTGGCGCTGACTCCGGATCGGATCTGGATCGAGAAGGTCAAGGTATCGACACAACCTCCAGTCGCCGGCACCGATGACACCGATCCCGGCACCAGCCATGTCGATGCACTGGCCGATCTGGAAAAACTGGCCCGGGGGTCGATCTCGGATGAGTCATTCGTGACCGAACTGATTGACCAATGGCAATTGCTGCTGAAAATATTGCCACGGGAAGTTCGGGAAGCCTCACAGGCACTGGTCGACCTTCATCAGAGTCCGGAGACCCATCTTCAGGCGTGGCTCGAAGACAGCCTGCCGCTGATGATGGATCGCGTCGAACAGGTTCGATCGCCCGGCCAGCCGAATGTGTCATGACATGGCTGCTATGCCCCCCATGAAGACCCTCATCCCTGATTGCCTGCCTGTGCCAACCGGAAGAACCGATGCTGTCCTGGTTCCCGACACCATCACCAGACCCAGGAGAATCTGATGCGCATTCGGGAACTTCGGCTGATCCGCTACGGCAAATTCACCGACCGCATGCTGACCATGCCTGCAGCCTCACAGGACATCCATCTGGTCGTCGGCCCGAACGAAGCCGGCAAATCGACCCTGCGTCAGGCCATCGGTGACTGGCTGTTCGGCTTTCCGCAAAAGACGACGATGGGTTTCCTGCATCCGATGGCTGATCTGCGGATCGGTGGCGTGCTCGAAGCCCTGAACCGGAAACCCGCTACAGACGGCGATACGATGGCTGGTGCTGGTGCTGGCAGGGATGATGTCCGATCGGCCCTATTCCCCGCCCTGGATTTCATCCGGAAGAAGGGAAGGAAGGACACGATCATCGATGGACAGGATGAGAAAACCCCATTACCGGCGGACGCTCTGGCAGCGTGGCTTGGTCATCTGGATGACGTCGCGTTCAAGCGGCTCTACGCGCTCGATCATCGCATGCTGGTCGAGGGCAGCGAAGGTATCCTGCGGGCCTCGGACGACGTGGGGCGGATGCTGTTCCAGTCGGCATCCGGCGTCGAGCATCTGGGCGAAGCACTGAAACGACTGGAAAATGAGGCAGACCAGCTCTGGGCCCCCAGAAAATCCGCCAACCGTCTTTTCTATCAGGCTCAGGAAGATTTCGATGCAGCCAGACGCCAGCTGAATCAGGTTCAGCTGCGAACACGGGAGTGGAAGGAAAAACACGAGGCACTGGCTGCCACCGAAGAAGCGCTGAATGAAGCCGAACAGCGGAATCTCCAGATCCAGCAACAGAAAAGCCGGCTGGAGCGCATCCGGCGTGTCCAGCCCATGCTGCTGGCTCTGGATACGGCGCTGTCGGCGCAACACCAGCTGGCAGGCGATGGGCTGCCCGTGCTGCTGCCGGAGAATGCAGCGCAGATCCTGCGGGACGCCAGTCAGCAGGGCATGCTGGCGCAGGCGGACAGGCAACGTCTGTCGGCCACTCTGGCCGGGCTCGATCGGTCGCTCGAGACGCTCTGTCCCGATCAGCAGGTGCTGGGACTCGCGGCGGACATCACGGCCCTGAACGATGCGCGGCTTCGCTTTCACGACCATCCGGCACAGATCGAAAAACACCGAACCTCCCTTCAGCACAAACACATGAAGGCCCGGGAACTGGCACAGGCGCTGGGCTGGCCGGATGAGGATGAAAGCACGCTAACCCGACACCTTCCCCCCGAAGCACTGAGAGAACAGATCAGGGAGCTGATCGACCAGCATGCCAGCATCCGCCAGGCTCGGGATGGTGCCCAGCAGACACTCGCCGGCCTTAACCGGCAGATCAGCCAGTGGCAGCAGCAGATCCAGGCCCTGAGCACCCATCATCTGGACAATCGTCTCCCGGCCCTGCTGGATCAGGCCAGAAAACTCGGCGATACGGATCGGATCCTGTCCGACTACCGCGCCCAGATCGCATCATTCGATCGAAGCATCGATCAGGCACTGTCACAGATGGGTCAGTGGCAACAGCCTGTCGAGACCCTGAACACGATGCTGGTGCCCGAGCCGGCACAGGTGCAGCGACTGATCGATCGACAGCATGAAGACAAAGGAAGACTGCGTGCCGCCCAGAGCAGTCTGGCTGCCCGTCACGAGGAGATCTCGCGACGGGAGCAGGCACTGCAACAGCTCGTCCGCCATCATCAGCCCGTCTCGACGGAACAGCTGCAACAGGCGCGCGACACGCGCGATGCGCACTGGCAGCGGATCAAGACGGATCCCGGCAGCCTGCCTGCCGAAACGCAGGCCTTCGAAATCCGCATCCGGGAAGCCGACCAGCTGGCCGATACCCGACTGGAGCGGGCACAGCACGAAGCGCAACGGCAGGCCAGTGCCGAACAGCTGGAACGCCTGCGTCTGGAAGCGGAGATCACCCAGCAGGAAATCGATACGATTCGGCAGCAAATCTGTCAGCGTCTGAGCGACTGGCAGGCACAGGCCACTGCCTGCGGCCTTCCCCGACTCCCGCTGGACATGGCGCCTGCCTGGCTGAAGCAGCGCGAGCAGGCTCTTGGTGCCCACCACCAGAAAGTCCAGCTCACGGTAGCCTGCCAGCACCACGAGGAACGGGCCGAGCACATCCGGCTGGCACTGATCGAGCATCTGGGCAACGACGATGAGCAGCTGCCATCGGCACGGACGCTGGAGGATGTCATCCTGATGGCCAGCGAGCGAATGGCCGAAGCAAACCGGATCCGCGGACGGATCGACACGCTGGGCCGGCAGCTCGATGAGGCCAGGCTGCAGCTGCCACTGGCCGAGACGGCACTTCAGGCCGCAGAACAGCACTGGCATCGATGGGAAGAACGCTGGCTGAAACTGCTCGATGCGATGGGCCAGTCACCGGACACACCGATCGAGCAGATCAGGACGCGACTTGGCCTGATGCAGGAACTCGATACCGTGCTGACGGACATGGCCGTCATCCGGCGTGAACGGATCGACACGCTCGAATCCGAATGGAATGGCTGGCAAAGTGATGCCCTCATGCTGGCCCGGCGCCTGATGGCCGATCAGCATCCAGCCTCGGCGCAGGATGTATCGATCGCACTCAACCAGCGTCTCGATACGGCCAGACAGCAGGCGGCAGAGGCAGAACGCCTGAGCCAGCAGCGGCAGCAGGCGCAGCAGGCACTTGATCAGGCGCTTCGGGAGCAGCAGGCCATCGACGCCACCCTGCAGCCGCTGATGCAACAGGCTGGAACGACGGATATGCAGGCCCTCGCTCGAGCCATCGAATCGTCGGATCAGCGACGTCAGATCGAACGGCGTATCGAGCAGCACCAGCAGCAACTGATGGCGACGGCCGACGGTCTCAGCATCGCGCAACTACGCGAAGAAGCAGCTGGCATCGACCCCGATCAGTTACATGCCCAGCTTGAGAGCCTGGACACGGAAGCCCGGCAACTCATCACAACGATTCGTGAACTAAGCACCAGGCAAGGCCAGCAGAAGGCCGATTTCGATGCGTTGAACGGTCATGATCAGGCCGCCCAGGCAGCCGGCCGCCAGCAGGAAGCCGTCGCGAGGATGGTCGATGCCGCCGAGCGCTACCTGCGCCTCAAGACAGCCTCACGTCTTCTGGCCTGGTCGATCGAGAAGTTCCGTGAAACCCGCCAGGGACCGATGCTTGCCCGGGCCTCGACACTGTTCCATGACCTGACGCTGAAGCGCTTCAGCCGGTTGCTGGTCGATACCGATGATCACGACAGACCCCGGCTGCTGGGCATCCGGGACAATGGCCAGACGGTCGGTGTGTCGGGCCTCAGCGAGGGCACCCGCGACCAGCTCTATCTGGCGCTTCGTCTGGCAGCCCTCGAGACCCAGTCCGGCACGGGCCGGCGGCTGCCGCTGATTGCCGATGACCTGTTCATCAATTTCGATGATGAACGCACCGCTGCTGGCCTGCGGGTACTGGGCAACGTTTCAGAAAACCGGCAGATCATTTTTCTCACCCACCATGCCCATCTGGTGCCACTGGCCCGGAAAGTGCTGGGTGATCAGCTGAATGTCATCGAGCTTTGAGGTGCGCACATTGCTGTTGCAGGGGCAGCTGGTGACAGCGTGAACTCGCCAGCCCGGCCTCGAGCCGCAAGAACTGGAAGCCCTTGCCAACTGGGTGATGTCACAACAGAAACCCTGAACCACGGTCAGACAGCCGTCCGGCCAGCCCAACAACGGTCTGGCCGGATCAGCGCCTCTCACGAACACTCACGCACAGCCCAAGCTCCGAGTTGTCACAACCGGTTGCCCCCGGGCGCATGGCCTGTCAGCAGCTGATCGAGCCGTTGCGTGTGGATGCCGTGGAAGCGCTTCAGTGCCTCGACCTCGGCACGAACCTCTTCAACTGGCCTGGGCCTGGCGGCACGGCTGGCCAGGATCATCTTGTTCTTGCTGGTGTGCTCGAGCGAGATGAACTCGAACACCTGCGTGTCGTAGCCCTCGCCTTCCAGCAGCAAGGCTCTGAGTCCATCGGTCAGCATTTCAGCCGCCTGCCCCTTGTGGATCCCATGCCGGAGGATGGGCGCGAGCGGCCCGGGGCTCAGCAACTGCGGGCGCAGCTCGCGGTGGCAGCAGGGTGAGCAGACCAGCATCGCCGCATGCTGCTTCACGCCCTGATACAGCGCATCGTCGGTCGCCGTGTCACAGGCGTGCAGCGCGATCATCCAGTCGGTATCACCCGGGCTCGTGTGGGCAATGTCACCCTGCTCGAAACGCAACCCCGTCATGCCATGCCTGAGCGCGATGCGGTTGCACAGGGCCACCAGATCGGTGCGGCGTTCGATGCCCACCGTCTCGACGTTCAGCCCCAAGCCGTGCGTGAGATGGTCGTGCAGCGCAAAGGTCAGATAGCCCTTGCCGGCCCCGAAATCTCGGATGCGAAGCGGCGGCTGCCCTGACCCGCCCAGCTGGCTGCTGGCCGGATTGTGGCGCCAGGCCGAGACCAGAATCTCGACGAACTTGTTGATCTGCCGCCACTTGCGTGCCATGGCCGGCACCAGCTGGCCGCCGGGCCGGGTCACCCCCAGATCCACCAGGTAAGGCCGGTCGATCCGGATCAGGTAATGCCGGCCCCGGTTGTGCGTACCGGCGATCGCCCAATCCTCACCATCATCGGAAGATGCCGCATCGGATGAAGGGTCATCGGATCCGGCGGAGGCGCCGATCACGGCTGAGGGGTGTCGTGCAGCCATGCTGCCCTGATCAGGCGTCTGCCCGGCCTGGTTCCCTGTCGGCACACGACCGGATGGCGAACCGGTGGTATCAGCCGGCAAGGCCGGGGCCGTTGACACCCGACGGCTGCGGATCAGCGGGCGGCCCCGCTTGCTGAAGCCCAGCTCGGTGATCCGCTCCGCCGTCTCGAGCACGGCAACCGTCATCACCTCGCCCAGCAACCGGTCCACGGTAGCGAGCGCGTCGGCTTCATCCAGGTTGCTGCGCTGGTCACGGGTGTCGTACTGCCAGTCGAATCCCAGCTTCACGCCATCCTTCATCCGGACGGGCTGGATGCGAATTCGCTTGAGCACCGAACCTTCTGTCTCGAAACCCTCGGCCAGCACCCGAACCCTGGGCTTCGAGAGCACCAGCCGCAGCAGTTGCCGGGCTCGGACGGCCTGCGTGACGGCAGCCATGAAGCGGACTCGCCCATCGGCCGATGCCGGCGCCTGCTCAGGCTGGCTGCCTGCTGCGGCCGTCAAGTGTTTGCCCACGTCTTACTTCTCCGGACAGCCTTCCGAGGTCCAGATCCGCTCATCGACCTGGCCCTTCAGCTCGGGAAAGCGGCTGAGGCAGAAACGTGGGTCACCCTGCTTACTCTGGGAGAAGTAGTCATTGGTCAACTTCACCACCAGACCCGACAACAGGGCAATGGCCACCAGGTTGATGCTGGCCATGATGCCCATCACCGCGTCGGCCGTGTCGAAGACCGTGCCGATCTTTTCATAGGCTCCCCAGACGATGAAGAGCAGCACCAGCACGCGGAGCAGGGTCATGCCGACCCGGGTGTCGATCTTCAGGTACGTCATCGAACCTTCCGCGTAGGAGTAGTTGCCGATGATGGAAGTGAAGGCGAAGAAGAACACGGCGATCGCCACGAAATCCTTGCCGAAACTGCCGATGTGATAGGCCATCGCGTGCTGGGTCAGCACCGAGCCGCTGATGCCGGAGCCTGGCTGCAGGGCATCGGATAGCAGGATCATCACGCCGGTGGCGGTACAGATCAGAAGGGTGTCGATGAAGACGCCCAGCGACTGCACGAAACCCTGGGAAGACGGATGGTGGGGACTGGGGACTGCCACGGCCGCGATGTTCGGCGCCGAGCCCATGCCGGCCTCGTTCGAGAACAGACCCCGCTTGATCCCCTGCAGCATGGCGGCCGTCATGCCACCGACGAAACCGCCCACGGCCGGCTCCAGCCCGAAGGCACTGCGCAGGATCATCATGATCGCGTCAGGCACCCGGTCGAAGTTGGTCACCATGATCCAGAGCGCGACCCCGAGGTAGGCAACCGCCATGAAAGGCACGATCACCTCGGCCACACGCGCGATCTTGCGAACCCCGCCGAAAATCACGACACCGGAGAGCAAGGCCAGGAAGAGGCCCACGCCCACCTTGTCGAAACCGAAGGATTCGCTCATCGACTCGGCAATGGCATTGGCCTGAACCGCGTTGAAGACCAGACCGAACACCACGAGCAGGCAGACGGCAAAGGCACTGCCCGCCCAGGGCGCATTCAATCCCTTGCTGATGTAGAAGGCCGGGCCACCACGATACATGCCGCGGTCGTCGCTGACCTTGTAGAGCTGGGCCAGCGTGCTTTCGGCGTAGGCAGTGGCCATGCCAACGAAGGCCACAACCCACATCCAGAACAGGGCGCCCGGGCCGCCGGTATACAGCGCCACGGCCACACCGGCGATGTTGCCGGTACCGACCCGCGACGCAAGGCTCGTGGTCAGTGCCTGAAAGGGAGTGATCCCGTGACTGTCCCTCTGCGGCGCGCGGGTGATGGAGCGCACGAGCTCCCCGAAATGGACGACCTGAATGAACTTGAGTCGCACCGAAAACAGGATCCCCACGGCCAGCAGGCCATAGATCAGCACATAGCCCCACAACACATCGTTGACCGTGGCCACGGCTGCCTCGAACCAGCCGTACAGCCGGGTCATCATTCCCACGTCTGCACTCATTGATAAGTTCCCCTGAATGGATCGGTCGAGCCGATGCAATGCCCGAATGATAACGAGCCAGGCACCGCTTACCGGGGCTGTCCCTGGAAATTTCCGGCTGTTTGACGCTTTCCAACCTTGGGATACTCTGAACGAGTCCACGCGGACGCCGCATCCCCGACACGGGCGCATGCCGCCTTGTCCTGCATCCCGTGTCAAGGCACGTCGTCTCACGGGACTTGTACAGAGAATCCCTTGAAAGAAGCAGTTTCGATCCTCATCTGCCGGAGGGTCTGCTTCACTTCTTCCTGAAGGCTCGAACCATGCGTCTGCTGCTTGCCCTCTTCCTGCCGCCCGTACTCTTCTTCACCATCGGGCGCCCCTTTGCCGGCATCATCTGCCTGATCCTGCAGATCACGCTGATCGGCTGGATTCCGGCGGCCATCTGGGCTGCCTACGCGCTCAGCCAGTACAAGACGGACAGGAAGATCGAAAAGGCCATGGGCAGCCGGCTCAACGGCTGATCCGCCCAAGCTCCTCAAGGAGCTTGGGCGGTAGGAATCGCGAAGGCGAAAATCGGCCCCGCCGAGCACAGTTTGTGCCCGATTCGCCGCCCCATAGCCGGTGCTATGGGGCAAGAAGCGGGTGCAAAATGGGCCGGCGCGGCCGGTTTGCAGCCCGCGACTTTCCTGCCGTCCAAGCTCCTCAAGCCAGCCCGAACCGCTCGGCAAAGGTATAGACCACGATCCGCTGACGACGGATCATGCCGGCCAGGGCCACGCCACTCTGACGGGCGGTCTCGATGGCCAGCGCCGTAGGCGCAGAGACCACCACCAGCGTGCCCACACGGGCCATCGCCACTTTCTGCACCATCTCGAAACTGGCACGGCTGGTGATGGTCACGAATCCCTGAGCAACATCGACATCGGCACGAACCATCGCGCCGATCAGCTTGTCGAGCGCATTGTGGCGCCCCACATCCTCGCGAAGCAGTTTCACCTCACCCGCCAGATCACACCAGGCAGCAGCATGCGTCGAGCCGGTCAGCTGCTGAAGATGCTGGGCTGCCTTCAGGTTGCGCTCACCCCGGAACAGCACCGGCACGTCGAGCCCGATGGGCAATACCGCCGGCAAGGGCTGGCGAACCTGTGACAGGCTGTCGGTACCGCACAGGCCGCACCCGGTTCGACCGGCCAGATTGCGGCGACGCTCGCGCAACCGCCAGGCACATTCGGATGAGACTTCGAGCTGAAGCTCGATGCCATGGGCGAGCTCGACCACATCCACGCCATACAACTCGGCCGGGGTGCGCAACAAGCCTTCCGTCAGGCCAAATCCCAGCGCGAAGTCTTCCAGATGATCGGGGCTGGCCATCATCACGGCGTGGGATATGCCGTTCAGAACCAGCGCCACCGGCACTTCCTCAGCGATGTGATCCATCACCGATGCCTGCTGGCCATCGTCCCAGACGTTGACCAACAACGACAAAGCCCCCTTCAACGGGGGCTTGCCGGTATCGGCGGACGGGCCTGGCCCGTCTGCCGCTTCATCATCGAAGGCAGTCATCAACCACCGACGATGAACTTGCCCTTCATCACGCTCCAGTGGCCGGGGAAGGAGCAGAAGAAGGTGTAGTCTTCACCAGCCTTGAACTTGCTGGCATCGATCTTGACCGAGGTGCTTTCACCACCACCGATGATCTTGGTGACGGCCAGCACGCGGGCGTCATCCTTCGGCACATAGCTGTCGGCCAGCGTCATCTTGCCGCCTGCCTTGGCCACGTCCTTGTAATCGGCCGTCTTCGTGATGACGACGTTGTGCCCCATGGCCGATGCCGGCAGCTTGCCAACGTGCTTCAGCTCCAGGTTGATTTCCTTGCAGTCGCCATCCACCTTGATTTCCTTGGTGTTGAACGACATGGCATCCGTTGCCTCAACCTTCACATCGCAGGTTTTGGCCATCACAGCACTGGATGCGACCATCATCATGCCAACCAGCAAACCTTTTGCCAACATAAACCTCTCCTAACACTCGTTTGTGATTTGAAGGAAGTCCCACAAGCCTGTCGAACCAGATCACCGACAGGCAGTGACGGATCTCTCTCGGCCCTGCCTCCGGCCATCTGAATCGGCCATGGGGCACAACCAGGGCGAGATACCAGCATCGATCCTGCTACGGGGAAACACCTAGTGCCAGTTTACCCGAGATTTGGTACCAAAACGTCGATATCGGTCAAGTTGTACCGGTTTCATCCCGGGGCGCTTGGGCGGCAGGAAAGTCGCGGGCTGCAAACCGGCATGGCCGATTTTCATCTTCGCGATTCCTATACCGCCCAAGCGCCTACCCGGACGCCTTCAGCACATGACGCACCGGCTGAAGCATGTTGGCCTCATCACCGAACCAGATCTGTCCATCCTGCACGATGCACTGCAGACTCGCCCCCCGCTGGGCAAGCGTTGCCAGCGCACGGCTATCGTCGGCATCCAGCCGCCACACCGTCAGGTTGTCGAGCCGGGCCAGACCATCCCGGACCTTCTCCCACCAGACCGGTGCAGTCCGGCCATAGGCCAGCACCACCACCTGCCTGGCGCGGGCCGCGGCCTTGCGGATCAGTCGTTCATCCGGCTGGCCCACGTCGACCCACAGCCGGATCCGGCCATCCGGCGTCATGGCATGAAGATCGGCCTCGTCCTCGGTGCTGAGCCCCCGGCCAAAGCGCAAATCCTCGTCGGCCAGCAGGGCAAAGGCCAGCACGCGCACCATCATCCGTTCATCGTTCTCGGAAGGATGGCGCGCAACAGTAAGTGAGTACTCACCGTAGTATGGCCTGTCCATGTCGGAGACATTCAGGCCCAGTTTGAAAACCGTCGATTTCAGTGCCATGCCTATCCGGTGAAAGTCGTGCTGCAGGCGGCCTCGTCCCAGGGCCTGCCGCCCTGGGCAAGCCTCGCCATCAGGCGGGCTTCGAGCGCCGGCCATTCCTCGCGCAGCAGGCTGTACATGACCGTGTCGCGGATGCTGCCGTCACGACGTGGCGCGTGGCGTCGGATCACACCATCCTTGCGGGCCCCCAGCCGTTCGATGGCCTGCTGGCTGGCCAGGTTCAACCCGTCGGTGCGCCAGCCCACCACCGGGCATTGCAACACGTCGAAGGCATGGCGCAACAGCAGCAGCTTCGCCGTCGTGTTGACGTGCGTGCGCTGCACGCTCCTGCGGTACCAGGTGTAGCCGATCTCGACCCGGGGTATCGCGGCCACGATGTCGTGATAGCTGGTGCTGCCCAGCACCCGGCCACCGGGCGTCTCGATCACGGCAAAGGCAAAGCGGGTTCCCGCCTGCCGGCCTTCCAGCGCCTGCTCGATGTAGGCACGCGTCTGATCCGGTTCCGGCACGCTGGTGACGCGGATCGTCCAAAGTTCGCCATCGGCAGCCGCATCGCGCAGGCCGGCCTCATGCGAAAGCGCCAGCGGCTCCAGACGGATGCCATTGGCCGCCAGCACCACGGGCCTGACCAGTTGACTCATGTCTGCCTGACTCCCCTGCCCGCCTGCCTCAGACGTCGATGTTCTGCGCACCCAGCGCGTTTTCCTCGATGAAGACGCGGCGCGGCTCGACGTTGTCGCCCATCAGCGTGGTGAAGATCTGGTCAGCAGCAATGGCATCCTCGATCTGCACCTTCAGCAGCCGCCGGACGTTCACATCCATCGTCGTCTCCCAGAGCTGCTCGGCATTCATCTCGCCCAGCCCCTTGTAACGCTGGCGCGACACGCCACGCTCGGCATCGGCCAGCAGCCACTTCATCGCCTCACGGAAGTTGCCGACCCTTTGCGTGCGGGCCTTGTCGCCTTCCCCACGACGCACGACCGCGCCCTCGCCGATGAGTCCCGACAGGGTCTGCGCCATGTCCTTCAGCACGCGGTGATCGGCCGATTGCAGGAAGTCTGGCGTGATGATCGACAGCTTCTGGTTGCCATGCAGATGGCGTGTGATGCGCAGATGCCAGATCTCACCAGACTCGTCGGAATGGGCCGCCACGGTGACAGGCGGTGACAGCAGGGTGCTGACCTGCCCGTCCTGTTTCAGGGCCGCCTGGAGCCGTTCTGCGGACGCCTGGGCACCGTCTGCACTGGAGAGGTCGATCGTGACCCCGTCCATCAGCGCATGCAGGGTCTCCAGATCGATCTGCCGACTCAGGCGGTCGATGACCGCATCAGCCATCACGTACTGGCGGGCCATCGTGGCGAGTGCCTCACCCGTGATCGGATCGGCCCCTTCCGACGGAATCAGGGCTGCCTGCTGCATCGACAGGTTCAACATGTACTGATCCAGCTCGGCGTCGTCCTTCAGATAACGCTCCTCACGACCCTGCTTGATCTTGTAGAGCGGCGGCTGCGCGATGTAGACATGACCCCGCTCGATCAGCTCGGGCATCTGGCGATAGAAGAAGGTGAGCAGCAGCGTGCGAATATGCGCGCCGTCCACGTCCGCATCGGTCATGATGATGACGCGGTGATAGCGCAGCTTCTCGATCCTGAAGTCATCGGCCCCGAGCCCCGAACCGATGCCGGTGCCCAGCACCGTGATCAGCGTGGCCACCTGCTCGGAGGCCAGCAGCTTGTCGAAACGGGCTTTCTCGACGTTCAGCACCTTGCCGCGCAAGGGCAGGATCGCCTGGAACTTCCGGTCCCTGCCCTGCTTGGCCGAACCACCGGCCGAGTCACCCTCGACGATGAACAGCTCGCTCCTGGCCGGGTCCCGTTCCTGACAGTCGGCGAGCTTGCCCGGCAGGCCGATGCCGTCGAGCACGCCCTTGCGCCGGGTCATGTCGCGCGCCTTGCGGGCAGCCTCACGCGCACGGGCCGCCTCGACGATCTTGCCGCAGATGGTCTTCGCATCGTTGGGCTTCTCGAGCAGATAGGTTTCGAGCCCACGCGCGATCACGTCCTCGACCGGCGCCCTCACCTCGCTCGAGACCAGCTTGTCCTTCGTCTGAGACGAGAATTTCGGCTCGGGCACCTTCACCGACAGCACGCAGGTCAGCCCCTCTCGCATGTCATCGCCGCTGGGGTCGACCTTGGCCTTCTTCGCGATCTCGTTTTCCTCGATGTACTTGTTGATGACCCGCGTCATCGCGGCACGCAGGCCTGTCAGGTGGGTGCCGCCGTCGCGCTGCGGAATGTTGTTGGTGAAGCAGAGCACCTGCTCGTTGTAGCCGTCGTTCCACTGGAGCGCCGCCTCGACCGTGATCCCATCCTTCTCGCCACGGATGTGGAAGATGTTCGGATGCAGCACATTCTTGGCACGGTTGATGTACTCGACGAAGCCTGCCACGCCACCGGCAAAGGCGAAATCCTCTTCCTTGTTGTGACGCAGATCCTGAAGCCGGATCCGAACCCCATTGTTGAGGAAGGACAGCTCGCGCAACCGCTTCGACAGGGTCTCGTAGTGATACTCGACCTTGGAGAAGATCGTGTCATCGGCCAGGAAGTGCACCTCGGTGCCCCGCTTGGCCGTCTCGCCCGTCACCCTGATCGGCGAGATCGCCACGCCGTCGCGATGCTCGATCTCCCGGTGAGCCGGCACGCCGCGCTCGAATTCGATGAAATGGGTCTTGCCGTTGCGATGGATCGTCAGGCGAAGCCAGCGCGACAGCGCATTCACGCACGACACCCCCACCCCGTGCAGGCCGCCGGAGACCTTGTAGCTGTTCTGGTCGAACTTGCCGCCCGCATGCAGCTCGGTCATCACGATCTCGGCCGCGCTGCGTTTCGGGTCATGCTTGTCATCCCACTTCACATCGGTCGGAATGCCCCGGCCGTTGTCCCGTACCGAGATCGACTCGTCGGCATGGATCGTGACGACGATTTCATCACAGAACCCGGCCAGTGCCTCGTCGACCGAGTTGTCGACCGTCTCGAAGACCAGGTGATGCAGACCCGTGCCATCGGAGGTGTCACCGATGTACATGCCGGGACGCTTGCGAACCGCCTCCAGACCTTCCAGGATCTGGATCGAGGAAGAGTCATAGCCGGGGCCATCCCCGGTGGAGCGGGCGTCAGAAACCTGATCATTCATGGTGCGGTGGTTTTCCTTCAAGAACTCGGGGATTGGTGGCGCGGGGACGAGGCAGTCGTTCAGATCCGCATCGGCATCAGCACATAGCGGAAGCTGTCCTGCCCAGGCAGCGACAGCAGCGCACTGGAGCTGGCATCACCGAAGGCGATCGTGATGCTATCCACCTTCAGGTTGGAGAGCACATCCAGCAGGTAGGAGACGTTGAAACCAATATCAAGACTGGGGCCGTCATAGTCGATATCAATCTCTTCGGAGGCCTCTTCCTGTTCGGTGTTGCTGCTCTGGATCTTCAGCGAGCCGGGCTCCAGACCCAGCCGGATGCCCTTGAACTTCTCGTTGGTCAGGATCGAGGCCCGGGACAACGCCTGCGCGAAGACTTCACGTTCCAGCTCGACGACCTTCTGGTACCCCGACGGAATCACCCGCTGGTAATCCGGGAACTTGCCTTCCAGCAGCTTGCTGATGAACTCGATCTCGCCAAAGCCCAGCCGGATCTGCTGGCCGATCACCTCCAGACGAACCGGCTCCTCGTTGTCACCCAAGAGGCGCAACAGCTCCAGCACCGACTTCCTCGGCAGAATGATGCTGGCATTGCCGGCCGCATGCACGTCAGTGTCTTCAAAAAACGCCAGTCGGTGACCATCAGTGGCGACCGAACGCAGACTGCTGGGCGCCATCACGAGCAGCAACCCGTTCAGGTAGAAACGGATGTCCTGCTGGGCCATCGCGAAATGCACCATCAGCAGTGCCTGGCGCAACTGCTTCTGCGACAGCGTGACATCGGCCTTCAGCTCAGTCTGCGACTGCGTGGTATCGGCCACCATCACCGGGAAGTCATCGGCTGGCAGCGTCTGCAGCGCATACCGTGATTTACCCGACTTCAGATTCAGCTTCGTGCCATTCAGCTCGATGCTGACATCCCGATCCGGCATGGCGCGCAGAATGTCGATCAGCTTGCGGGCAGCCACCGTGGTTGCCACCGTGCCATCCCCCGAACCGATGCGCGCTTCGGAACGAACCTGAATATCGACGTCGGTGCCAGTAAACGTGACCAGCTCTCCCTGCTGACGGATCAGCACGTTGGCCAGGATCGCCTGTGTATGGCGTTTTTCAATGATGCCGGCCACGGTCTGCAGCGGTTTCAGGATCGCGTCCCGAGGGGCGTGGATGATCTGCATTCAGTCTGCTCCTGATTTCTTCCGGTTTAAGACTTTATCTATATATCTATCTGTTGTTGTTGTTTGGTCGGACCGCTTGCCTGTGAATAACCCTGAAGATGGGCAAGGGGACTGGATCTTCACGAAACAGAACGATGTGGACATTTGACAACGGGATGGTCACGGTATTGTGGACAACTTCGGGGTCAGCCCCAAAAGCCCGGGTTATGCACAAATTGCCGACAGGAATCGTGCAGTCTTCTCGATGAGTTGTTCACAATGGGGCGTTGATTGATGAAAACTTGGGCACGTCGGCTGCCAACCCTGTGACCTTTCTGTGAATAACCAGCCAGAAGCCTCGCGACATGTGGCTGATGCTGACACAGGGACTTATCCACAGGCAAGAAGACTCGTTCGATCGGCTTTGGTTTCGGCCATGAAAAGGTGCTCGAGCGGGAACGTGCCGGCGTGGGGTCTGCGAGAAACAGACACCGGGCCAGTGAACCGGCTGGCCCTTGAACGCCGGATCCGATACCGGCCGATCTGATGGACGGGTATCCATGTCTCGAATGCCTTCTGCCCGCCACTCAGAGATATTCGCGCAACGTCTGTTCCAGCACGTGAATCTGGGTGTTCAATTCCTGATTATGCGAGCGTAATTCCGTAATTTTGCGTACTGCATACAAAACCGTCGTGTGATCCTTGCCACCGAAGGCATCGCCGATCTCCGGCAGGCTCTTCTGCGTCAGTTCCTTGGCCAGGTACATCGCGATCTGGCGCGGCTGGGCGATCTTCGCGGGCTTGCGCTTCGAATACATGTCGCTCAGCTTGATCTTGTAGTAGTCGGCCACCGTTTTCTGGATGAATTCGATCGAGATCTGGCCCCGGTTGAAGGACAGGATGTCCTTCAGGGCTTCCTTGACCAGCTCCATCGAGATGGGCTGACTTCTGAATGCTGCATAATGAATGGCGCGCTGCAGGGCGCCTTCCAGCTCCCGAACGTTCTGCCGGATGTTCTTGGCGATGAAGTAGGCCACGTCGTCGGGCAGCTTGACCCGCACCTGCTCTGCCTTTCGCTGAAGGATGGCGATCCGCATCTCCAGCTCGGGCGGCTCGATCGCCACGATCAGGCCGGAATTTAGCCGGGAGATCAGCCGTTCATCGACATTGCCCAGTTCCTTCGGATAGGTGTCGCTCGTGATGACGATCTGGCGGCGATTGTTGACGAGGGCCTCGAACACGTAGAAGAACTCTTCCTGGGTACGCTGCTTGGCCGACAGGAACTGGATGTCGTCGATCAGCAGCATGTCGAAGGATCGGTAGTAGCGCTGGAAGGTATCGACCGAATCGCGGCGCATGGCCGAGACCATGTCATCGACGAACTGCTTGGCCGACACGTAGCGGATCTTCGCGTGGCGCTCCCGATCATGAACCGCATTGCCGATGGCCTGCATCAGGTGGGTCTTGCCCAGACCGGAGCCGCCGAGAATGAAGAGCGGGTTGTAGGCCACGCCCGGACGGTCGGCTACCTGCAGGGCGGCGGCTCGGGCCAGATCATTGGCCTTGCCGGTCACGAAGGTATGAAAGGTCAGCGCCGGGTTCAGGCGCGTCTCTTCGTCCGGGGCCTGGTTGTTGAGGCCCGAAAAGCCACCGGTGTTGACCGTTGCATCCTCCTCCGGGGTGCTTTCGGTGGCGGCTTCGGCCTCGATCTCTTCCTGGCTGATCGGGCGGGAAGAGGGCGTGGCAGGTGAACCGATGCCCTGCGGGGCGGATGAGGCCATCGACGGGGAGCCGGCCGGCGGCATGCCGTAGGGTGAGCCGGCCTGGGGGGGCAGGTTGCCGATGCCCGGCATGGCGGGCATCGGAGGCTGAACCTGATGGGGCTGGTGGGCATGGCCTGGCTGGGCGCCAAAGGCCGGGGCGGGCATGACCTGGGCTGCGCCTTCGCCTTGTGGTCGGGCCACCACGATTTCAGCGTGCATGGCCGGGTCGATCGCGTCACGCAGTACCTGATTGATTAGGTGCAGGTACTGGTTGCGCACCACATCGGCCTTGACCTGGTTCGACGCACCCAGACGGATCAGGCAGGCATCGGCATCGAAGGCAAGAAAGCTCAGCGGTTGAATCCAGGTGCGATACGCCTGCTCGGGCATCCTGCTTGCCATGACGGCGCTGCACGCTTCCCACTGTTCCTGCATGGTGGTTCGATTCCTCTGGGTGGCGGTTGGGTGAACGGATCGGGGTGGTGTGTGACTGGGCAGATCGAGGCCGGTGCAAGGCTGCCCACAGGGGAGGAGAAGTATGCAAATGTCTGTCCTGACAGGCTGCATCCAGTCTATCCACAGGTGGATTCTAACTTATCCACAGGCTTTGCCGCTGGACGGCTGCGAAAAGCTTTAGAACCCCACCTATGGCAGCCATGATCGGCTGGCGGCATCAGCTCAGGCGCCGTGATCGGGGGCTGCTGTGTCCGACAGGGAGCCGAGCCTCTTCAACCCGTGAACGTTGTCAATGGGTGCAGCATGCCGGCAGGGGCTTGCCGCGTCAGCCTGTCTGCAGGTTGATGGCCATCCGACGCCGAGTCGGGATATGGTGCTGTCTGATGGCCGTCAATCATTGACAAAGAAGCCAACTCGCAGTCCAATAGAGGGCTTTTCTAGAAAACTGGTTGCGACGCTCGTCGCACGGATCGATCATGAAGCGTACTTATCAACCCTCCGTCTGCCGTCGTAAGAGAACTCATGGCTTTCTGGTTCGCCAGAAAACCCGTGGTGGCCGCGCTGTGCTGCGCGCCCGTCGCGCCAAGGGCCGCAAGCGTCTGGCTGTCTGATACCTGCCATGCCAGGCACCAGATCGGGGTGGCCTGAGGCTCATCGAGAAGCAGCGGCTTCTACTGCCCACCATGGTGTCATGGCCTTGCGGCATCGAGCTTGTCTGATTTCTCCGAATGACACAGGCCCATCCTGCCCGACCTGATTACTCGTCTGGCTGGTTTGCCTTTGTTCGGCCTTTTCTCTTGATCGGCGGTTTCTGCCGCTTTCGCGCGTTGACCGTTTGTGCTCGGGCTTTCTGCCCTGAACGCAGATCCTTCTGCTTGAGGCATTTTGCCCCCGTCATCGCCGCATCAGTATCGGGTGCTTGTCATGGCCCCTCGTCATCCCGGCTCTTCAGGACGCCGTCCCTTCGTGCCTCCCGTTCGGGTTTCAGGCCAGTTTCTCTCGTTGACCGGCTCCTTTCGCCCTGAATCGGCAGTTTCAGCCGATCCGGCTGGCAGCCCATGCGCCAGGAGCCTGGGTGGCCGGTTGGCAGCCCGCGACTTTCCTGCCGCCCAGGCTCCCAGGGCTTCAGTGCCCGTTCCCGACATCCAGATCAGTGTGCCCAAACGCCTGGTCCGATCGGCCGTCAGTCGAAACACGGTCAAGCGTGTGTTGCGTGAGGCCTGGCGGGCCGCGTGCCTGCAGCCGTCGAACACCCTGAAAGCCGAGGCGATCGTCTCCGGTTCCGGGAGCAGCGCGACTGCGTCATCCCCGCCGACGGCTTCGCCGCTGGCCTGCCCCGATCGGATCTGGCGTTTCACCCTGAAGGCGCATCCGGGGGGGAACCTTCTGGCGAAGAGCCAGCATGCGCGTGCCCGGATGAGGTTGGCAGCCCGCAAGGTGCCGGTATCAGGTTCCCGTGGCCAGGCAGTAGAATCACCGCTTTTGCTGGCGGGGGCCTTTGCCCATCACAAGCGCGTGTTGCGTGCAGAAGCCGATGCGTTGCTGGCAGATGCGCTCAGAAAGCTGGTTCGTCCTGTGGGTGACCGTTCCGTGCGTCAACGTGGCCGGCAGGTTTCGTCATGAAGCCGGATGAAGAGGGACGACAGCCGAAGCCGATTGCACGTGCCCTGATGCTGGCTGTCCGGGCGTATCAGGTCGGGCTCAGCAGTTTTCTGCCGCCACGTTGCCGCTTCGTGCCGAGCTGCTCGGAATATGCGCTTGAAGCCTTGCGCATTCATGGTGCAGCTCGTGGTGGGTGGTTGGCCTGTCGGCGGATCTGTCGTTGTCATCCCTGGGGGGGGCACGGCCTCGATCCGGTTCCGCCGCGCGAAGGCATCTCGCCCCACGAAGGCAGCGGGTCGAGCATCCAGTCAACCAAAAAGCATTCATAATTCATCATTACAGGCCGTTTTCGGCGCGAATCGGCTGAAAGTCCGGTTTTTTTGTGACCGGTGCGCTCTGAGACGGTCAGGGCGCTCTCATGTCGGGTATTCTTCACCGTCGCCAGGTTTTTGCCGGACCGTCTGCGTTTTGCGTGCCGGCTTCATGGTTTCAGTCAACTCAACAGACTCATTGTCCCGAAGATGCAGCAGACCCAAAAGACCATCCTCTGGGTAATTTTCACCATGTCGCTGTTGTTCCTGTGGGACAACTGGCAGAAACATAACGGTCAGCCGTCGATGTTCGGTGGGCAGCCGGCCCAGACAGCGCAGCAGAATCCCGCGCCGAACGCCGGTGATGCCGCTACGGGCCAGGATGCCACGGTGCCCGGTGCGCCGACCACCGTGCCCGCCGTCAACGGCCCGGCAGCCAACGTGCCGTCCGCACCCGCCGCCAGGAAAGGTGAGATCATCCGTCTGACCAACGACGTGATGAAGCTCGACATCGACACCGTGGGCGGGCAGGTGAGCCGAACCGAGCTGCTCGATCACGTCCATGACACGACCAATCCCGACAGCGGCAACCTGGTGATCCAGTCGCCCGAGAACGGGAAGTTCTTCCTGGGCCAGACCGGTCTGGTGGGGGTGACGGGCGCACCGAATCACACGACGCCGATGACGGTCGTGCGCACGATCGAGACGGGTGGGGTGGTCTCGGGCGTCGTGCTGGCAGCCGAGGGCGGCGGCCTTCGCATCGAGCGCACCTACCAGCTGCAGCCAGGATCCTACGAGATCAAGGTCGACAACAAGGTGACGAACATCGGCGAGCAGCCGCTGTCGCCCACGCTCTACATGCAGTTGACCCGTGACACGCACACGGCACCGGGCCAGTCGGGCTTCTATAGCACCTATGTGGGCCCCGTCGTCTATACCGATGAGGACAAGTTCCAGAAGGTTTCCTTCGACGACATCGAGAAAGGCAAGGCGCGTCATTCGGTGCGTGCCAACGATGGCTGGGTCGGCATCATTCAGCATTATTTCGTCTCGGCCTGGGTGCCGAAGCAGGGCGTGAGCCGCGAGTACTACACCCGCCGCTCCGGTAACGGCGTCTATTCGGTCGGCGCCTATGAGCCGATCGGCCAGATCGCGGCCGGCCAGACGGCCGACGTGAGCGAGACGCTGTTCATCGGTCCGCAGGATCAGAACGTGCTGGAGAAGGTTGCACCAGGCCTGGATCTGGTCGTCGACTATGGCTGGCTGACGGCGATCGCCAAGCCGCTCTTCTGGCTGCTGACCTTCCTGCACGGCATAGTCGGCAACTGGGGATGGGCCATCGTGCTGCTGACGATCCTCGTCAAGCTCGCCTTCTTCCCGTTGCAGGCCGCCAGTTATCGGTCGATGGCCAAGATGCGCAAGGTGCAACCCAAGCTCACCGCCATTCGTGAGCGCTATGGCGATGACCGGATGAAGATGAACCAGGCCATGATGGAGCTGTACAAGACGGAGAAGATCAATCCGCTGGGCGGCTGTCTGCCGATCCTCGTGCAGATCCCGGTCTTCATCGCGCTGTACTGGGTGCTGCTTGCTTCGGTCGAGATCCGCAATGCTCCGTGGATCGGCTGGATCAGGGATCTGTCCAGCCCTGATCCGTGGTACATCCTGCCGGTGCTGATGGCCATCACGATGTTCGTGCAGACCAAGCTGAATCCGACCCCGGCCGATCCGGTTCAGGCGAAGATGATGATGTGGATGCCAGTGATCTTCTCGGTGATGTTCTTCTTCTTCCCCGCCGGCCTCGTGCTGTACTGGGTCGTCTCGAACATCTTCTCCATCGCCCAGCAGTGGGTGATCACCCGCAAGATCGAGGGCAAACCGCTTTTCGGCCGTGCAGGATAATCGCCCGATCTGCGCCACTGCCACGGCGCCCGGCCAGGGCTCCATCGGCGTCGTTCGCCTCTCGGCTCCTGAGCCAGGGGTGATCGAAGCCGTAGCCCGGGCCGTCTGCGGTTCGCGGCTGGCAGCTCTGACACCGGCGGCTGCCTCTGGGGCAGCCGTTTCCATATCCGGCGCTGCTGTCGGGGATGTTCAGGATGCCGTTGCGGCATCTCCCCTCCTGTCGGTTGATCCATCTGTAACGGATTTGGAGCCCGGCGACGGCGTGCCGGCCACGGAAGGCTGCCCGAGTGTTTCATCCGACCGTCCGGCTGGGCCGCCCATCCCGGGCCGAACATTGAGGCCCCGTCATGCCACCTACGGCCCCTTTCTGGCCGAGGATGGCCAGCCGATCGACTACGGGCTGGCCCTGTGGTTTCCCGCCCCGCATTCCTATACTGGCGAGCATGTGCTGGAGCTTCAGGGCCATGGTGGCCCGGTCGTCCAGCAGATCCTGCTGCGGCGGGTGCTGGCAGTGGGCGCGCCCTTCGGCATCCGTCTGGCCGAGCCTGGTGAATTCACCGAGCGGGCCTTCCTGAATGACAAGCTCGATCTGGTGCAGGCCGAAGCCGTGGCCGACCTGATCGAAGCCAGCACCGAGCAGGCGGCGCGTTCGGCCACCCGGTCTTTGCAGGGCGTTTTTTCCGATCAGATCGGACAGCTGGCCGAGCAGCTGCTGCATTTGCGAATGCTGGTCGAGGCCACACTCGACTTCCCCGAAGAAGAAATCGAATTCCTTGAGCGTGCCGACGCGGCCGGCCAGCTCGATGCCATCGATCGCACGCTGAAACAGCTCCTTGCCACCGCACGCAGCGGAGCCCGCCTGCGTCAGGGCCTGAACGTCGTGCTGACGGGGGCGCCAAACGTCGGCAAATCCAGCCTGCTGAACGCGCTGGCCGGCGCCGAGGTGGCCATCGTCACCCCCATCGCGGGCACCACTCGCGATCGTGTCATCGAGCAGATCAGCATCGAAGGCGTACCGATCAACCTGATCGACACCGCCGGTCTTCGCGAGACCGAGGATGTGGTCGAGCGGATCGGCATCGAGCGCACCTGGGCCGAAATCGCCAAGGCCGATGTCGTCGTGCATCTGAGAGCGGTGCAGAAGCCGCCAGTATCTGCCTGTGCCGAAGAGGACGTGCTGATCCATGCCATCGAATCACGCATCCCGACCAGTGCCCGACGGCTGACCGTCATCAACAAGATCGATCTGCTGGGGCAAGGTGGTGTGCTGCCGGCCGAAGCCAGCGACAGGGCAGGCGTGCGCCGCCATCAGGCAGATGTGAGCGGTGGTCGAGCCTCGCCATCGGGGCAGACGGGCATTCTCGTTGCCGAAGTCGATGCCGAAGCCAGGCTCCCAGGGCCGACCCTGTCGGCCGAGATCACCGGAACGGACGGGAGAGCAGATGCCGGTGCCACGTCAGACCTCGTGTATCTGTCGGCCAGGACGGGGGAGGGGGTGCAGGCCTTTCGGCAGAAACTGCTGGAGATTGCCGGCTTCCAGCCGGGGGCCGAGGGGGTATTCATCGCCCGCGAGCGCCATCTGCAAGCCTTGCAGGAAGCATTGGCCCATCTGGACAATGCCCGTGCCCACGTCGCTCACGGCGACCAGAGCCTCGATCTCTTCGCCGAAGAATTGCGGCTCGCCCACCAGGCGCTTGGGCGAATCACCGGTGCCGTCAGCGCCGATGAGCTGCTGGGGGTGATCTTCAGCCGGTTCTGTATCGGGAAGTAGTACTTGTCTTCCGGTCGATGTCGTGGGGAGTTTTATGCTGCTGCCGGATTTTCTCTGATGAAGCAAGATACGGATGGTCTGATGACGGAAAGTGAAACCGTCGAACTGAAGAAATCCCTGGCGGAACTGAAGCAGGGTCTGGTTTCCCTGACAGCCATGCTCAACAAGCACGGCCAGGCCGAGCTGTGGTTTGGCATCGCTCCCGATGGCAGGGCGATAGGGCTGGATTTGAACGAAAAGACATTGCGCGACCTGTCACAAGCCATTGCAGCCCATGTCGAACCAGCCATTTATCCGGAAATCAGCCAGCAGCTCGTGGGTGGCAAGCCTTGTCTGAAGGTGAAGGTTCAGGGCTGGCAGACACCTTATTTTGCCTATGGTCGTGCCTATATCCGTGTGGCCGATGAAGACAGGAAGCTCAGTGCCGTTGAACTGAAGAGCCTGATTCTCCAGAACAATCGTGAAGCGCTTCGTTGGGAGAACGAGCCGAGCGGCTTGTCGCTCGATCAGCTGGTATCCGGGAAGATCGACCGCTTCCTCGACATGGCCAAGTTGCCATGGGATACGACAGAAAATGCGCTGGAAAAACTTGATCTGCTTCGTGAGGGAAAGCCGGTCAACGCTGCCAGCCTGTTTTTTGGCCTCGCGCCCATCCAGCTGCGCTGCGCCGTGTTTGCCACCCAGACCAGTTCCACCATCATCGATCGCCACGACTTTGACGGTGATGTGCTGGAGCTTTTGCAGGAGGCTGAGAAATACATCCTGAAAAACATCCATATCGGCATGAGGCTGGAGGGCTTGCACCGTGTGGACGTGCCAGAAATTTCTCTCAAGGCCATCCGCGAGGCGCTGGTCAATGCCTTCTGTCATCGTGACTGGCGCGACCCCGACTATGTACAGGTGGCTATCTTCAGGGATCGTCTGGAAGTTCGTAGTCCCGGTTGTCTCTACGGCAACCTGACCCTGGACGAGATACGTCGGGGCAACGTCTCCCGTCGCCGAAATCCGAAGATTGCCGAGTTGCTGCGCCGGGTTCACCTGGTGGAGGCGTGGGGGCGTGGGGTGCCGCTGATCCTGGAGAATGCGCCGCAGACCAACTTTGTCCAGATTGGCGGGTTGTTCATCACGCGTTTTCTCCGGTCTTCGTCAGGCACACAGCCAACATCCGGCAATGTGCTGGATTTTGGTGATACTAGCAAAGAAACTAGCAAAGACAAAGAGACAGGGGGCAGTGTATTTTCACCGACTGTCTCTTCCTCTGCCAGAGAGATCATGCTGCTTCTGAAAGCCAAACCCACTATGACGGCTAATGACCTGGCCGCCAGGGTCGGCATCACGGTACAGGGCGTGCGCTACCATCTGAACCAGCTGAAAAAACAGGGAAAGCTGCGCCGACATGGCGCAACCAAGACGGGCTATTGGGAAGTTGTTGGTGAGACAGACCAGTAAAATGAAAATATCCCGTACACGCTCTACGAACCATCATGATGAAACACCCCGTTGCTCCTCAGATCGTCCAATGCCTGGAAGACTTGACAGGAAAAGCCGACGGGTCAAAAGCGGATCACTTCGGTACCTGTTTCAAGCTGAAGCCTGATTTCGAGTTGACGGTGGAAGGCATCGGCCCGATCGAGTGGCCGGTGAGTCGAAGGACTGCCCATGCCTTGTGCGGGATGGCCTCACCGGCCATGCACGGATACCGGGATGAGACGCGACTCGACCGGAACGTTCGTGATACCTGGGAGATTCCGGCTTCTGCACTGCGCCTGGAGGGGGGCGCCTGGACGCGGTTCCTGAAAAAGGTGATGACGCGAGTCACGAAGGATCTGGCGATCCCTGCGGGGGCTTCGTTGCGTGCGGAGCTGCACAACCTGCTCGTGTACGAGCGAGGCCAGTTCTTTGCCCTGCATCAGGACTCTGAAAAACTCGATGGCATGGTTGGCACCCTGGTATTGACCTTGCCTTCGTTTTTCGAAGGGGGTGAATTCGTGCTGAGGCATGGCCAGAAGCGGATCAGCGCGAAGGGATCACCCGACAAGGTGGAAGTGGTTGCTTTTTATGCCGACTGCCATCATGAGGTGATGCCCGTCGAGGAAGGTTTCCGGGTCGTGCTGACCTTCAATCTGGTCATGGAAGGGAATGACACACGGCCGGCCAGCAGTGCGGACCCCCTGTCTGCCGAGGCCGTGAGCCGCCTGAGTGACACGATCCGGACATTCTGGCAGACCAAGCCTTTGTCTCGCTGGCATCACGATGATCGAGATCCGCCCGAACGGCTGGTTCTGCTGCTGGATCACCAGTACACCGAAGCGGGCCTCGACTGGTCGCGGCTCAAGGGGGAAGACGCCAGGATGGCATCGGCCCTGAAGCTGGTGGCGCAGCAGCTGGATGCCGACATCTTCCTGACCCTGGCCGACGTGCACCAGATCTGGTCAGCCGAAGAACCTTACCGACGTCGTTACTGGGAGGATGAGCAGGCGGAGGGCGAGGTTGTGCGTATCGGCAATCAACGGTACGTGCTCCAGGATCTGATCGACGATGATGTCATCCTGACCAACTGGCTGGATGCCGAGGGCAGGCGGATGGATTTTGCCGCCAGTCATGTCACGGATGCCGAAATCTGCATGACGACCGGACATGAGGAACTGGTTCCGTACCATGCCGATTACGAAGGCTACATGGGCAACTATGGCAACACGCTCGACCGCTGGTATCACCGGGCTGCGCTGGTGATGTGGCCACGATCGAAGGGTTTTGTCCTGCGTGCCAGACAGGATCCGGTGTGGGCCATGGCGCAGATTCTGGCTTGGTGGCAGTCGGGTGATGCTGATCGGGCGTCTGCCTGCCTGCACGCGTTGAAGGCGGAGTGGCGTTCGGCCGTCCTGTTTGCCGGCAGAGCCCAGCTGCCGGAGGCCACCTTCCCGGTGGCCGTGGCCTGCCGGGACGCCGACACGGCGGCCTGGTTGCTGGATCACTTCCAGTTGATCCAGTTGCCGGCGAATGTGGTGCCCTGGGTGGAGGCGCTGCATCAGGTGCATGGCGTTGACTGGCTGAAGGCACGACTGCAATGCTGGTATCGGGAGGGGCACACGGCTTCGGAAGCCAGGCAGGGCTGGATGTCGGCGGTGTTGCCGTCATGGTTGGCGCGTTTTCGTGAAACCCCGGACGAAGGGGCCGCCGCTGTGCGGTCGCTATTGCTGGGAACCGCGTGGCAGGATGTGTGGGATCAGGTCATGCAGGCCAGGCAGGCCCATGGTGGTCAGGCGCTGATCGAAAAACTGCTGCCACTGGCCAGACCGCTGGCAGGGCTGTTGCAGCTGGGGGTCGAGGAGGGCGGGCCGTCAGACGTCGACCACTTTCTCGAAGCGCTGCGGGACGAAACCCTGCCCATCGATCTGCAGGTCGGCGTGCTGGCGGTTTCCATCAGGCAGTGGATGGATCGGGAGGGGCTGAGGGTGGACACGGGCGATGAGCCCGGAACGGCTCCGGGCGCCTCGGGTAGACGCAGCGGCAGAAAGAAGCGCTCGTCCGCGCAGGAGGACATCGAGGCGGCCCGCTGGATGGCGCAGGCTGCGGGCATGATAGATGCATATCCTTCGTCGGCGGGTGCGTTGTCTCATCTGGCCGTGCTTCACCAGCAGGTCACGGCATGGCTGAGTACCCGGTTGGCCCAGCCAGAGCGGGCACCGGATGACTGGTCGATTCATGTCCCGATGATGCTGCAGGGCGAGCTGGGGGCCAAATTGATGGCCTTCCTGAACGATCCGTCAGAAAAACGTCTGGTCTGGCCGTTGGCCAAGGACAGGCGGATGACCGTTCATCGCTTCATCGACCACCATGAGTTGCCGCTGACCCATGTCACGGAACGAACCGGTAGCCCGCACAAGCTGATTCTGGAGAAACGGCCCAATCTGCATGAACGGGAAGCCAGGCAACGCCGGTTATGGGCACACGACTTTCAGGGCTTGAGCCGTCTTGCCAGGCTCTTTGCTGCCCCATGAAGCGTTGATCGTGGGCATGGGGATCGGGCCAGGATGTTTCACCAGCGTCACAGCTTGTCAGCTACCGCCACCATGAGCTGGTAAGCGGCCCAGTACCGCCGAAATCGCCAGGCCCATGTCCGTCGTGCTGGCCGTGCCACCCAGATCAGGGGTTCGGGGTCCCTGTTCCAGCACCTGTTCGATGGCCTGCATCAGATCCCGCGATGCCTTCAGACAGGCCGGATCCCGTTCACCCAGAAACGCCAGCATCAGAGCCGTCGACCAGATCATGCCGACAGGATTCGCAATGTTCCTGCCGTAGATGTCAGGCGCCGAACCATGGACTGGTTCGAACAGGGATGGAAAGAGGCGTTCCGGATTGAGGTTGGCTGACGGGGCGATGCCGATCGTGCCGGTGCAGGCCGGCCCCAGATCCGACAGGATGTCGCCGAACAGGTTCGAGGCCACGACCACATCGAACTGTTCGGGCGACAGCACGAAGCGGGCCGCCATGATGTCGATGTGGTGCTTGTCCCAGCGCACGGATGGATGACGGGCTGCCATCGCCGCCAGCCGTTCGTCCCAGTACGGCATGCTGATGGCGATGCCATTCGATTTGGTGGCCGAGCTGAGGTGACGCGCCGGGCGTCTTTCGGCCAGCCGGAAGGCGTAATCCAGCACCCGGTCGATGCCATGCGCCGAAAACACCGATTCCTGGATCACGATTTCCCGCTCGGTGCCGGCGAACATCCTGCCGCCCACGTTCGTATACTCGCCTTCGGTGTTTTCGCGCACCACCAGAAAATCGATGTCGCCCGGCTGCTTGCCGGCGAGCGGACAGGGTACGCCCGGCATCAGCCTCACCGGGCGAAGGTTGATGTACTGGTCGAACTCGCGGCGAAACCGCAGCAGCGAGCCCCACAGCGAGACGTGATCCGGCACCACTTCGGGCCAGCCCACGGCACCGAACAGGATGGCGTCGAAGTGCTTCAGGCGTTCGAACCAGTCCGGCGGCAGCATGTCGCCGTGGCGTTGCCAGTAGTCGGCGCAGGCCCAGTCGAAGTGTTCCAGCCGCAGATCAAGACCATGTTTTCGGGTGAGGGTGTCGAGTGCCCGGACGGCTTCGGGCATCACTTCCTGACCGATGCCGTCACCGGGGATGATGGCGATGCGTGAAGGGGACATGCGTTTCGGGTCGGTACGATCAGTAGAGGAACTTCGGCAGCAGCATGCTGATGGCCGGCACATAGGTGATCAGCAGCAGCGCCACGGCCATCAGGCAGATGGTGGGAAGCGCCGAACGAAACACTTCATAGAGGCTCATTTTCGCCACGCCCATCGCCACGAACAGGTTAAGACCGACCGGAGGCGTCAGCATCCCCACCGACAGGTTGACCAGCGTGATGATGCCGAAATGCACGGGATCGACACCAACCTGTGCCGCGATCGGCTGCATCAGCGGCGCCAGGATGATGATGGCCGAGGCGCTGTCCAGAAAGCATCCTGCCACGAGCATGATCAGGTTGAAGAGCAGCATGATCACGAGCGGCGAGTCGGTGCTGGATAGCACTTCCGATGCAAGCTGTGTGGGCGTGCCGGTCGAGGCCAGGATCCAGGAAAAGGCCGATGCGCCTGCTGCGATCAGCATCAGCGTACCGGATAGCAGCCCCGTGTCACGCAGGATCAGCAGGAGGCTCTTCAAACCGATGTTGCGATAGACGACGGCGCCCACGAACCAGGCGTACAGGCAGGCCGTGGCAGCGGATTCGGTCGGTGTGAAGATGCCACTGTAGATGCCTCCCAGCAAGATGACGGGAAGACCCAGCCCCCACGCAGCCCGTCTGAAGGCAACGAGAATCTCCTTCAGCGAGGGAAGTGGCCCACGCGGGTAGTCATGCCGGATGGCATACCAGCAGCTGTAGCCGATCAGCAGGCCGCCGATCAGCAGCGCGGGCAGCAGTCCGCCCGCAAACAGCTTGCCGACGGAGGTGCCAGTGACCGAACCATAGATGATCAGCGCGATGCTGGGGGGCACGATGGGGCCCAGCGTCCCGGCCGTGACGATCAGCCCGATCGAGAAATACTTGCTGTATCCCGCCGCCACCATGACCGGATACATGATCGAGCCGATTGCGATGACCGTGGCCGGGCTGGATCCGGAGATCGAGCCGAAGAAGAGGCAGGCCAGCACGGTGGCAGCACCCAATCCGCCGGGCAGCCAGCCGATCAGGGCCTGGGCCAGGTCGATCAGGCGGTTCGACAAACCCCCGATGCGCATCAGTTCGGCCGCCAGAATGAAGAAAGGCACCGACATCAACGCAAAATTGTTGACACCGGAGAACATCCGCATCGGTACCACCAGCGGATCGATGCCGCCGAAGAAGTGCAGGGCGGCCATCACCGACACGGCCAGCGCGGCGAAGATCGGCAGCCCGAACAACAGCAGGCTGAAGAAGATCGGGATCAGGGCGGAAATCATGGCTAGGTCGCGCTCAGGTTCGTGGACAGCGGCTGGTATTCCTGGCCCTGAAGCAGACACTGCAGCATCAGCAGGTAGCGGATCAGCATGAAGGCGGCGGCCAGTGGAATCGTGAAGTAGATGTAACCCACCGGAATCTGCATGGCGGGTGAGAGCTGTCCCATGTTCAGCGTGTTGCTGAACAATCGCCAGCCGAAGTACAGCAGAGCACCTGCAAAAACGATGCCCAGCACGAGCGACAGATAGCGCAGCATGCGTGTCAGGCGGGGCCCGGCAAAGGCATACAGCATGTCCACCGAGATGTGTGCGGCATAGCGCACGCCCATGCTGGCCGACAGGAAGGTCATGGCGATCAGGGCATACAGGATCAGTTCTTCAGACCAGTACAGCGAATGATTGAACACATAGCGGGCGATGACCTGGATGACGGCCACCACGGTGGCGCTCAGCATCAGCGTCACCACCAGGGCAGCTTCGATCCAGTCGATCAGCTTGTTGATGGCCAGAATCATGATGGAGATCTTCCGTGTCCCGCCGCGTGCAGGAGGCACGACAGGGTCTTGTCGGGTGGATGAACTTGTTCTGCACGCCCGGAAGATAGTTCCTCCGGGGCCGGCTTCGACTTGGCGCGACGGATGCCGATGTCACACTTCTGCTTGCCGGTGACGGCGCTCAGTTGCCTGAGGCTGCTTTTTGTGCCTTCTGGATCAGTTCGGCCGTCACCTGCTTTTCGAACTGCTTGTAGATCGCCTGGGACTTCTCGGCGAAGGCAGCCCGGCCTTCCGGTGTCAGCTCGCGGATCTCGATCTGATCCTTGATCTCGTTACGGATGCGAGCATCTTCCTCGACGGTCAAGGCCCGTGCGTGGTCACGGCCTGCGTCGAAGGCATCCTTCATCACCTTCTTCAGGTCATCGGGCAGTGAATTCCAGGCAGCCTTGTTCATGATCGCGGCGTAGGCGTGATAGGCATGCCCCGTTTCGGTCATGTATTTCTGAACTTCCTGAAAGCGCATCGAATAGATGTTGGCATAGGGGTTTTCCTGTCCTTCGACCACGCCCTGCTGAAGGCCGTTGTACACCTCGGAGAAGGCCATCGCCGTGGGGTTGGCGCCGAAGCTTCGATAGGTGGCGAGGATGGCCGGGGCCTGAAGAGTGCGCATCTTGATGTTCTTCAGATCATCCGGGCCCGTGATCGGACGCACGTTGTTCGTCATGTGTCGGAAACCTGCACCCCAGTAATTGATGCCGTGGATGTTGCTGCGATCCAGCGTATCGAGCAGCTCACGTCCGACCTCGCCGTCGAGCACGCGCTTGGCAGCCTCCAGATCCGGCATCAGGAAAGGGAGGTCGAACAGGTACATCTTCGGCTCGAAATTGGCCAGGTTGCCGGTGGGCGGAATGCCGATGTGCACGAGGCCCATCTGGATCTGTTCGATGATCTCGACATCACCACCCAGCTGCGCCGCCGGCCGGATGTTGATCTTGATCCGCCCGTTCGAGTTCTTCTCGACCTCTTCCTTGAACTTCACGGCGGCCTTCGCATTGGGAGTGCTTTCGACCAGAACGTGGGCGAAGGTGAAGTTGAAATCCGCTGCCGTTGCAGGCAGAGTGCTGAACATCATGCAGGCGGATACCGAGGAGAGGGTGATGGCTTTCCAGACGGTTTTGATCATGATCGGCGTCTCCTTCCGGGAAGAAACAGGGATTCAACTCTCGTGTTTCGCCCGCTCATCTTAAGAGTGAGACCAGCCCTCAGCAATCACTTCCCATTGAATTCAGTTTTTCCAGATCGTGAACAAAACATTTTCCATCGATGATTTGCAGCTGTTCTGTGAGGTGGTGAATACACTCAGCTTCTCGCAGGCAGCTACCCGGTTGGGTGTATCACCCGCGCTGGTCAGCAAGCGGATTCGCGAGCTGGAAACCCGGCTATCATGTCGTCTTTTTCATCGATCCACCCGCCATGTGTCATTGACAGAGCAGGGAGAACAGGTTTTTGAGCGGGGGCGGGAGATTCTGGACAGGGTCATCGAGCTTCAGGAAGAACTTGGAGCCCGAAGACATGAGCCGCGTGGCGTGCTTCGGGTATCCACGAGTTTCGGTTTTGGTCGACGCGTCGTCGGTGAAAGCCTCGCCGAGTTCTCGCGTCTTTATCCGGGCATCGAGGTTCGTCTGGATGTACTGGATCACCTAATCGATCTGGTGCCTAACAAGATCGATCTGGACATCCGTATCGGTGACGTGATCTCTCCGTATTACATCGCGCGCCGGCTGGCACGAAACCATCGTGTGCTCTGTGCCTCACCGGATTACCTGAAGTCCCGGGGCGTTCCCCGAAGTCTCAAGGAACTGGTGCGCCATAATTGTCTGGTCATCAAGGAGCGGGATCATCCGGTGGGCATCTGGAAGCTGACGAAACGGGGGCGTGCCTGCACGGTGAAGGTCAAGGGTTCGCTGGTGACGAACAACGGTGAGATAGCTGTGGCCTGGGCATTGGCCGGGCATGGGATCATGCTTCGCTCGATCTGGGACGCCCGACAGCATCTTCAATCGGGTGAGCTGATCAGGGTGTTGCCCGATTACGTCCAGGAGGCCAATATCTGGGCTGTGTATCCTGAGCGGCTGAGCGAGTCTGCCAAGATCAAGCTGTGTGTGCGACATATGGAGAGCTTTTTCCGGCGTTGGGATTTGCAGCAGGATGGCAGCTCGTGACAGGATGCCGGGTCATGCGTACCGACGGTTCGTGCAGGCTTGAGAGGCATCATGCCCCAGCCAACCAGCCAACCAGCCGGGCAGCAGGGCAGCAGGGCAGGGCAGGCAACGGGCCGACCTTGAATAATGAAGTTGTGGAGAGATCAGGTCTTGAGCAAGAAACTGTTTGAATTGTCCGTGCAGCCACTGACGGCCGAGGCCTTCGCTCCCTTTGGCGACGTGATCGAGGCATCCGACATGGTTCACCATTACGCCATCAATGAAGGCAATACCGAGCGCTATCACGATCTGGCCCGAGTCGATCCCGGGCCGGATGGACGTGCCATCCTGTCGATCTTCCGGGGAAAGCCTCGTTCATTGCCCTTCGAGCTGAGGATGATGGAGCGTCATCCGCTCGGCTCGCAGGCCTTCGTGCCCCTGTCCGGCAGACCCTATCTGGTGGCTGTTGCACCTGCGTCGGATGCCTGCCCAGGCGTTGAGGCCATTCGCGTGTTTCTGGCGGGCGGACATCAGGGCGTCAACTATGCGCGGGGCGTCTGGCATCATCCGTTGCTGGCGCTGGAAGCCGTCAGTGATTTTCTGGTCGTCGACCGGCAGGGAGAGGGGTCCAACTGCGATGAGGTCGTGCTGGCACAGGCAGGGGTGATCATGGGGGAATGGCAAGCCCGGTGACGCTTACAGCAACCACTCGATCGGCAACCAGCCCATCACCCGGACGCTGATGCGCTGAAGCCAGGAGGTGTGCGGCTCGGTGTCGTACACCTGTTCCTGGCCGTTCTCGATCGTGATCCAGCGAAGCCTTCCCTGGTGCAGGCTCACTTCGTAGGTATGGCTGCTGGCCTTGCCCAGTGCCTGCTGCAATTGGGCTGCCAGTTCGGGACTGTTCATCAGCAGACCCATCTCGGTGTTGAGCGCGGCCGAGCGTGGATCCATGTTGAAGGAGCCGACGAACAGCTGTTTGCCGTCCACCTGAAACGTCTTGGCATGCAGGCTCGCGCCCGAGCTGCCGGTGATGCCGCCCTGACCCTTGTCGGCCACGATGGTGGCATGGCGTTTCAGCTCGAAAATCCGTACTCCCGCTTCCAGCAGCGGCCGGCGGTATCTGGCATAACCGGCATGCACGACGGCCACATCGGTGGCCGACAGGGCGTTGGTCAGCACCACGACCTCGATGCCGCGTCTGGCCAAGGCTTGAAGGCGCTCCGTGCCGTGCTGGGTCGGCACGAAATAGGGAGACACGATGACCAGCTGGCGTGTGGCTTCGTGCATGACCTGATTCAAGCGTCCGAGCAGCGTCTCGGTCGCCCTGGCCTGACCCAGGCCCTTGGCCGGGTCATCGCTGACGAGCTGGGTGCCAACCCACTGGAAATCCAGCTGCCGTGATGCGAGGTTCTGCACCAGCGACGATTCCGAGAGCACTTTCAGATACTGCTGGGTGGCGGGATCCTTGGAGGCGACGGTGCCGATGTCTTCTGGCGGAACTGCGTCGGTCAACACATCCTGCAAGCGGTAGGTGGAGGCACTGTTCCAGTAACGGTCGAAGTCGCTGGAGACTTCCTCGACGACAGGGCCCACGGCGATCACGTCCAGGTCGGCGAAGAGCACCCCAACACCTGCGCCGAAATATTCGTCGCCCACGTTCCGGCCGCCGACCACCGTGGCCTGATTGTCCACGGTGAATGACTTGTTGTGCATCCGCCGGTTCAGGCGGGAGAAATCACTGAGATACCCCAGGGGACGCATCTGCCGCTGCATGAAGGGGTTGAACAGCCTGACCTCGATGTTCGGGTGGATGTCCATGCCCTGAAGCACGGCATCCATGCCTTTCGTGTTGTTGTCATCGAGCAGCAGCCGAACCCGGACGCCGCGATCTGCGGCCGCTCTCAGCCGTTGCAGCAGCAACCGGCCGCTGATGTCATCGTGCCAGATGTAGTACTGCGCATCGATCGAGCGCTCGGCGACCTCGGCCAGCAGGGCCCGGGCGGCAAAGGCATCGTGTCCATCCGGCAGCGGATGAATGCCCGACAGGCCTTGATGCCTGGCCACCTGTGGCCCGAGGCTTCGACCGAGCAGGGTGTCAGTCGTGTCACTCAGATGGCGACCCGCCAGCGAGGCTTCACGGGTGGGCAGATCGCGTTGCGTGAGCCGGCCGAGCACCAGCAGGGTGGCCACGAGCAGCACGAGCAGTTTCAGTAGCTTCATCAGCAGCGGCATGGTGGGGCGGGTTTGAGGCGGTGTGATCTACCTATCTTAGCCCGACAAACCCATACCATGCGGACAAGTCCGTGTCGTTCGGATGAAGGTTTTCAACCTTTCCTGCGTTTCAGGGTATCGAGCAGGACTGCCAGGATGATGATGGCGCCCTTGACGATCTGTTGCCAGTAGGGATCCACGCCCAGCAGGTTCAGCCCCTTGTTGGTGGTGCCGATGATCAGGGCGCCGATCACGCACATCGGTACCGAGCCGACCCCACCCGCAAGAGAGGTTCCGCCGATCACGGCTGCTGCAATGGCATCCAGTTCCCACATGTTGCCGTAGGCTGGGTTTCCGGCGTAGGTTCGGGCTGTCAGCATCGCCCCTGCCAATCCTGCCAGTGCGCCAGCAAAGGTGTAGACCAGGATCAGCGTGTTTCGCACATTGATCCCCGAGATCTGGGCTGCGTTGACGTTGCCGCCAATGGCATAGACATGACGACCGAACTTCGAGCGGCTCAGCAGGATGTGTGAACCCAGGGCGACAAGAATGTAGATGATGACGAGGCCTGGAATGCCGAAAACATTGATGTCCGCGATCCAGGTGAACGCTTCTTCACTGGCGTCGATCGGTCGACCACCCGAGGCAATCTGTGCTGCGCCACGAGCAATGGTCATCATGCCCAGGGTCGCAATGAAGGGCGGGATCCGGCCGATTGCAGTGAAACTGCCATTGATGACGCCACATAGGGCACCCACCGCGATGGCCGCTGCAAATCCGGCAAAGGCTGCCACCAGGCCGTCGGCCGCTGAGACCACGCTGGCAGCGACCACAGCGGCCAGGGCGACCACGGCACCCGATGAGAGATCGATGCCGCAGGTGATGATGGCAAAAGTGACGCCGATCGATATGATGCCGAACATCGACACCTGTTCCATGATGGAAAGCACGGTTCGCATCGACATGAATCCATCGACCGTGGCTGAGAGGCCAAAGAACAGGGCCAGCAGGATGATCAGCATCCCGTAAGTATTGAACAGGTGCCTGACGATCTGTGAATTGTCTTTCCTGGTAGCGTTAAGCTCGGTCATGTCGGTCTCCTCATATCTTGTCGGGTTGCATCGAGCGGATCAGACAGCAACCTCATCGGAGACTTCCGATGCGAGGTGCATGATTCTTTCCTGTGTGGCTTCCTTTCGATCCAGCATGCCACTGACCTTGCCCTCGGCAATCACCATGATCCGGTCACTCATGGCGAGCAGTTCGATCATGTCGGATGAAATCATGATGATGGCGCGCCCCGCCTTGGCCAGTTCCACCATCAGGCGATAGATTTCTGCTTTGGCACCTACGTCGATGCCTTTGGTCGGCTCGTCCAGGATAAGAACTTCCGGATTCAGCGTCAGGGCCCGTCCGATCAGAACCTTTTGCTGATTTCCGCCAGACAGATTGCCCGTGATGACATCCACCGTGGGAGCCTTGATCCGCATTTCCCGTTTCTGTTTCTCGGCGGTGTCACGTGCAAGATGGTTCGAGATCAGGAAGTGCCGGATGTAAGGCCCCAGATCGGGCATGATGATGTTGTCGGTGATGCTCATGTTCAGGAAGAGACCGGTCAGTTTTCGGTCTTCTGTCACCCAGCCAATCCGGTAGGTCTGAGCATCTTTGGGGCTGGTCACGGAAATGGGTTTGCCATGCATGAAGATTTCACCGCTGTCGGCCTGCTTATAGCCATAGAGGCTCTCGGCGATGAAACTTCTGCCTGCTCCCACCAGACCCGCCACCCCCAGAATTTCTCCCTTTCGGACGGAAAAACTGATGTTCTCGAAGCACCCCTCCCGGCAAAGGTTCCGTACTTCCAGCAAGGTTTCGTCCTGAATCTCGACGCTTTCCTTTGCATACATGTCACTCATGCTTCGTCCGACCATTTCTTCGATCAGCTTCTGCTTGGTGATGTCTGCCTTTTCATGGGTGCCGACGTGGCAGCCGTCCCTCAGCACGGAGATTCGGTCTGAAACCCGGAAAACCTCATCAAGCTTGTGAGAAATGAAGATGACGGCTATATTGCGAGCCTTGAGCCGGTCAACGATCTGATAGAGCTGTTCCACTTCCGACTCCGTGAGCGAAGTCGAGGGTTCGTCCATCAGGATCACATCGGCCTCGTTGGAGACCGCTGCTGCAATGGCCACGAGCTGGGCATGTGCCACGGAAACATCGGACATTTTCCGGGTGACATCCATCGGAATGCCCAGATCCGTGAGAATGCGGCTGGTTTCAGCGTTCATGGCCTGATCGTCGAGAAGCCCGCCCTTCGTGATTTCACGGCCCAGGAAGAAGTTTTCAGCGATCGTCAGGTTTGGGGCCGGGCTGATTTCCTGCGGCACCATGATCAATCCTCGACGGATGGCATCGATAGGCTGGGAAGGGCTGAAGGGTTGTCCATCGAACAGCATGCTCCCGCCGCTGTCCGGCAGGTATATGCCATAGAGCACTTTCATCAGCGTGGACTTTCCGGCACCGTTTTCTCCCATCAGGGCATGTACCTCACCACGACGTATCTGAAGATTGACGCCATCCAGCGCTCTAACGCCGGGAAAGGTCTTGCTGATGTTCTTCAATTCGAGAATGTAGTCATCCTTGGCCGGCATGTTCTGCTCCTGAAACCGGTTTCTTCCATCAGTGGTTTATGCCCCTTTCAATCAGGGAATAGAGGGGTGAAAGGGCTTTGCTTTGAGAGCGAAGCGTCGAGTGCCAGGTTCCGGTTGATACTTGCCTTTTGATTCAACCCAGGTGAAGTGATGACAGGAAAGGCAAGCAGCCTTTGACCTCGTTTCATCGATTGGCTGATGGATGAAATCGATGCTGCTTACCTGAGACCGGTGGTCTGCAAGCTGGTGACTGTCAGCAGAGGTGCAAGCCTGTTGGAACCTGTCCGTTGGCGAGACGCGATTGCCTTTCCCCGGAAGTCCGCCGGCACGCCCTTCAGCTCATGCCGGCAGACCCGCAGTCAGAGGCCTACTTCTTCGGAACGAATTCCTGCTTGTTCTCCGGTGTGATCAGCTTGAAGGGAACCCATTGGGTTTTCTCGATCTTTTCTCCCCTGGCCAGGTTGTAGGCTGCCTTCGCGCCGTCATAGCCCTGCGTGTTGCCATCCTGAAAGACGGTGATGTCGAGACCCTTGCCGAGATAGTCCAGTGCGTCGGGCGTTCCATCCAGACCGACGATGATGAAATCCTCGTCCTTGAAACCGGCTTTTCGCGTGGCCAGAACGGCCCCGATGGCCATTTCATCGTTGTTCGAGACGATGACGTTCAGTTTTTCCTTGCCCTGCAACCAGTCTTCGGTGATTTCAAGACCTTTGGCCCGATCCCACTTTCCTTCCTGTTCGACCAGCACCTTGATGTTGTCGTGCTTGTCGAAGATCTCCTTGTTGCCAGCGGTTCTGTTGATCTGACCCTCAAGACCCAGCAGACCCATCAGGATGCCCACACGACCTTCCTGACCTTTCAGGAGTTCCACGACCGCCTCTCCCTGCATTTGCCCTCCCTTGGTCTCATCAGAGCCGACATAGGCGCTTACCGTGTCCATGTCTTCATCGTTCGGACGGCGATTGACGACGACCAGCGGGATGCCGGCCCGTTTCAGTTTGCGAGCGATCGGGCGAACGGTCTGACGGTCAGTCGGGTGGATGATGACGGCGTCCACGCCCTGATCGATGAAGTTCTCGATCTGGTTCACCATGCGGGCAGGATCATCGTTGGCATCCGTCATGATGATCTTCACGTCATCGTGTTCCTTGTCGAACTGATTGATGCCATCGATGAGATAGGTCAGCCACTTGTCCGAGAACTTGGACATCGACGCGCCGATGACCATATCCTTGGCGATGGTTGCGGTGGAAATGCTACCGAGGCACATACCGATGGCCACGGCACTCGTCAAAGCCAGTTTTTTCATGTCTCCAATCCCCTTCAGGTAAGCACCGGATGTCGGAGCCCTGCTGGATGAACGGCCCTTGCCTGTTTGCCGTGGAACTCATGGCGCTGCTACAGGCTGTCCTTGTCAGGGCGCCCGACATCGATTCACCGAAAAATGCCGGTTGGCATGGGTTCTTCAGTGTTTCGTGTCAGTGTCAGATGTTCAGGTGACGGGCTGTTGCCGCACCGTGAGGGGCACTGTAGCAGTGGGAATGATGAGTGTCAAACAGAATTTTCCATAGATAGAAATTGAAAATTTCATTCCATCGCTATAAGATGGACGACATGTCGACGCTGTCATGGCCTCGATGGCGTCCGTAGAACCCTGATGGAGACCCCTGCATGAAGCAGCTTGCATTTCCTGCCGATCGACCGATCGATATCGCCTGTCTTGGGCGCCTGGCTGTCGATCTGTATGGAGAGAGCCTGGGGGTGGGTCTGGAGAACACGGCCTCATTCAGGAAATACCTGGGAGGAAGCTCAGCCAATATCGCTTTCGGCACAGCACGGCTTGGCCTGAAAAGCGCCATGATCTCGCGGGTTGGCAACGAGCAGATGGGGCGTTTCCTGATTGATACGCTGGAGAAGGAAGGGTGTGACACTTCTCAGGTAGCGATAGACCCCGAGCGATTGACGGCCCTCGTCTTTCTGGCATTGAAGGATCAGGAAACCTTTCCCCTGCTTTTCTATCGGCGGGATTGTGCCGACATGGCATTGTCGGAATCGGATATCGATGAGGACTTCCTTGGCCGCTGCAAGGCGTTGCTGGTGACAGGTACGCATCTGTCCACGCCCTCTGTGCTGGCGGCTTCACGCAAGGCCTTGCAGGCTGCTCGCAGGCAGGGTGCAGTTACCGTGCTGGATATCGATTACCGCCCCGTCTTGTGGGGATTGACCCATACCGGAGATGGTGAAACCCGCTATATCGCCAGCGATTCGGTCAGCGAGCATTTGCAAACACAGTTGGGCCTTTTCGATCTGATCATCGGTACCGAAGAGGAGTTCATGATCGCTGGCGGCGTGGCCAATGATCTGCCTGGATCGTTGAAGGCAGCTCGAGCATGCACGGATGCCGTCTTCGTGCTGAAACGGGGCGCCATGGGTTGTCAGGTATTCGAGGGCCCCATTCCCGACGATATCGATCAGGTCGAGATCTTCAGCGGTGAGCGGGTGGAAGTGCTGAATGTGCTCGGGGCAGGTGATGCTTTTGCCTCGGGATTCATGAGTGGTCTGATTCAAGGCAAGTGCTACCGGGAGGCGGCTCGCATCGCCAACATCTGCGGTGCCATCGTCGTTTCACGTCATGGTTGTGCCCCGGCGATGCCTTCACCCGCGGAGGTCGAGTACTGGTTGACGAAGCAGGCTGGTTTGCGCCCGGATCTGGACGAACACCTGCAACACTTGCATCGGGTCAGCATCCGCCGCCCTCAGTGGCCGCAAGTCTGTGTACTGGCCTTTGATCATCGAAGTCAGTTCGAGGCGCTGGTCGCCGGACATGGTGTCGACTACGACGAGATTCCCCGGCTGAAACAGCTCATATTTTCGGCCTTGGAGAGCATCGAGCAGAAACGTCCGGATCTGGCGGGCAAGTTGGGTCTGCTCGCCGATGAGACCTATGCGCGTCAGGTGTTGTCCAATGCCACCGAACGTGAACCTGCCTGGTGGATTGGCCGGCCCGTGGAGCAGCCAGGTTCGAGACCCCTGTGTTTCGATGGTACTGACAGTATCGCCAGCCGGCTCGGCAGCATTCCGTTCGAGCACACGATCAAATGCCTGTTGTTCTATCACCCGGAAGACAGTGTATCGATGAGGTTGGCGCAGGAGCGTCGGGTGCTGGAACTCTGGGAGGCAACGCGTCAGAGTGGTCATGAGTTGTTACTGGAGCTCATCGTGCCGAGAAGCATGCCGCCTGGCGTGCTCGATCGGGATCCCGACAGCATCATCCTGCGCACGGTTGCACGTTTCTATCACCTTGGTGTGAAGCCTCAGTGGTGGAAGCTCGCCGGCATGCGGGCCGACGCCTGGGCGAAGCTCGCCCAGTTGATCGAACAGCATGACCCGTGGTGCCGCGGAGCCGTTCTGCTGGGCCTCAACCAGCCGGAGGAGCAGTTGCTCGCGCATTTCCGTGAGGCGGTCAATCCGGTTGTCAAGGGCTTCATGATTGGCCGAACCGTCTGGCACGCTCCTCTGAATGAGTTGCTGGCCGGCAGGATCGACGAGGCTACCTGCCGTCAGCAGATGGCCGCCAATTTTGAAAGACTGATCGATGGCTGGCTTGCCAGCCGCTCCGGGGAGACATCAGCATGAGCAAACCAACGATTCGCCTGACCATGGCACAGGCTCTGGCCCGTTACCTGGCAGCCATCCGCATCGAGGACGATGATGGCAGCCTGCATCCCTTCGTGGGTGGCATCTGGGCCATTTTCGGCCATGGCAATGTTTGTGGACTGGGTGAGGCCATGGCAGAGTTGCGTCAGCCTGATCCGGCTCGCAGTTTTCGTCCTGAGGGATTGCCAGTGTATCGTGCCCATAATGAGCAAGGCATGGCCCATGCTGCCATCGCCTACGGCAAGGCACATATGCGCCGGCGGGTAATGGCCGCCACGTCGTCCATTGGCCCGGGGGCTACCAACATGGTGACGGCTGCTGCGCTGGCCTATGTGAATAGACTGCCGCTGCTGCTGTTGCCTGGCGACATCTTCGCCAACCGGGGTTCTGACCCGGTCTTGCAGCAGAGTGAAGACTTCGCTGCTGGTGATACCAGTGTCAACGATTGCTTCAGGCCTGTGTCGCGTTACTTCGACCGGATCATGAAGCCCGAACAGTTGCTCGTGGCCCTTCCCCGTGTCTTTGCGGTACTGACTGATCCCGCGCTGTGCGGCCCTGTCACGCTGGCACTCCCGCAGGATGTTCAAGCTGAAGCCTATGATTACCCGGTCGATTTCTTCGAGCCGCGGCCACTGCGCATTCGTCGCCCAGCGCCCGATCCGCTCGATCTGCGGGATGCGGCACTGCGTCTGCAACGTGCAGCGCGACCGCTGATCATTTGTGGTGGCGGTGTGCTCTACAGTGGCGCTGGTCATGCCCTGGGTGCATGGGCCGAGAAGCATGGTCTGCCGGTTGCCGAAACACAGGCCGGCAAAAGTGCGCTGTCATGGCAGCACCCGTGCAATGTCGGCTCCATCGGTGTGCTCGGATCTCCCGCTGCCAATGAACTGGCTCGTGAGGCTGATCTGGTGATCGCCATCGGTACGCGTTTGCAGGACTTCACCAGTGGTTCGAACGCCCTGTTTCCTCAGGCCGAGGTGCTGGCCGTCAACGTTTCACCACTGGATGCCACCCGTTGTCGTGCCCAGATGGTGCTGGGTGATGCGCGAACCGTGCTGGATGACTGGAGGAAACAGCCGGCTTTGCTGCCGGCCATCGAGGCTGCCTGGGCAGAGCGAACGAGGGCGCTTGCAGCCAGTTGGCTCAGTCGTGTCAGCGAACTTACGACAAAGCCTACGCCAGCTGGACAACGTCCTTACGACGCCGAGGTGATCGGTGCTGTTCGTGATTCTGCTGCCGATTCTCCTGCCCGTGATGTCGTGGTCTGTGCAGCGGGAACCCTGCCGGCAGAGCTCCACAAGCTGTGGCGTTGTGAAGGGGCCGGTAACTATCACATGGATTACGGCTATTCGTGCATGGGCTACGAAATCGCTGGAGCACTGGGTGTGAAACTGGCACGTCCAGCACAGGACGTGATCGTGATGGTGGGCGATGGCTCATACCTGATGATGAACAGTGAAATTGCCACGGCCAGGATGCTGGGGCTTAACCTGATCATCGTGGTGCTTGACAACCGTGGCTTTGGCTGCATCAGCCGGTTGCAGGTTGGCAGTGGCAGTCCGGGCTACAACAACCTGTTGGCAGACTGCGTGATGCCGGGAGGTGATGATGTCCCTATCGATTTTGCTGGTCATGCGGCCGCACTCGGTGCGCATGCCGTGCATGTTGCCAATGCGGATGAGCTGAAAACGGCGATGCAGGCTGCGCGTGCCAGGATGGGCGTGTCAGTCCTGGTGATCGATACGACACATGAGCGCACAACGCCGGATGGCGGATGCTGGTGGGATGTCGGCATTCCCGAGGTCTCGAACCATGAAGCAGTGCAGAAGGCTCATGAGCATTGGCTGATGGCCAAGCGGCAGCAACGGCATTGATGGGATATCTGATCGACAGAGAACTTTCACAGGTGATGTCATGAAGCAATTCGATGTGCGTATCGGAATCAACCCGATTGGCTGGAGTAATGATGATCTGCCCTCCCTGGGTGGTGAGACGCCGCTGGAAACGGCTTTGTCGGAAGGTGCCGAGATCGGTTATCAGGGCTTCGAGTTGGGGAACAAGTTCCCCAGGACCGGCCCCGCCCTGAAGCAGAAGCTCGATGAATTCGGGGTTGTCTGCGTCTCTGGCTGGTATTCGGCACAGTTGGGCCGGCTGGATGGCTGGACGGTAGCCGAAGAAATCGAAGCTGCCCGACCCCACATGGAGAAGCTGCAGTACAACGGCTGTCGGGTCGTGGTGTATGGCGAGGTGGGCAACAGTATCCAGGGGCAGATCGATACACCACTGTCGAAGCGCCCTCGTTTTGTCACGGCAGAGCAATGGCAACGCTATGCAGAGCGCTTGAACGACTTTGGTTCCCATCTCAGAGAGACTTACGGCCTGACACTCGCCTACCATCATCATATGGGCGCTTACGTCGAACATCCGGATGACATCGATCGGCTGATGCAGCTGACAGATCCTGACGTCGTCGGTTTGCTCTTCGACACGGGCCACTGCTGGTTTGGGCAGGCGACCAGCAATCCCGATCAGCAGATCGATGTCACCAGCACGTTGAAGCGGCATCTCGACCGCGTTGTGCACGTACATTGCAAGGACGTCCGTCCTCAGGTGATCCGGGATATCCGAAACCGGGATGATTCCTTCCTGAACGCCGTGCTGGCGGGGGCCTTTACGGTGCCGGGAGATGGGGCTATCGATTTCAGTTCGGTGCTTGCATTGCTCGCTCAGCATGGGTATCAGGGATGGCTGGTCGTCGAAGCCGAGCAGGATCCCAAGATTGCGCCGTCCTATCGCTATGGCAAGCTGGGTTACGACACGTTGCGTGGCATCGTGGGTCGACTGAGGGGTCGCACGTCTTCCGGCTAGGCGCTTGGGCGGCCGGTTTGCAGTCCGCGACTTTCCTGCCGCCCAGATTCCTGGACATGGTTGCACGGCACACGGTGGCACTTCACTGGAGAGCATCCATCAGCGGCGTCAGACAGAGCAGGCATGCCGATACCTTTCCTTTCAACCTGTTGAGCATCCCATCAGGAGGCCCTCATGTCCCATTTGCTCATCAAGCCGAACCTAGACCAGACGACACTGCAAGAGGTCACCACCGCCAGCGCTGGCTGGCGCTACATCGATTTCAGTGTGATTCAGCTGAAACCAGGCGAGCAGCATGCCTTTCAGGCGCTTGACGACCGGGAGTACTGCCTGACACTGCTTTGCGGTCATGCCGACATCCAGGTTGATGACACCAGCTTCGATGGGCTGGGCGATCGCAGCAGCGTGTTCGAGGAAAAATCTCCCTACGCTGTTTACGTGCCGCCATGTTGTCAGGTTTCGATTCTCGCCCATGATGCGATCGAGGTGGCCATTTCGGCAGCGCCAGCCGAAGGGCGTTTTCCGCCCAGGCTCATAGAACCGGAACAGATGAAGCGCAGTGTTCGTGGCAGTGGCAGCAACACCCGCTACATATGCGACATCCTGCCGGAGACAGCTGAAGCGGAAAGTCTGTTGGTGGTCGAGGTGGTGACACCGGCAGGTAACACGTCCAGTTACCCGCCCCACAAGCATGATCAGCAGCGTGAGCATGAGACGTTGTTGGAAGAAACCTACTATCACCGGCTGAATCCGCCTCAGGGCTTTGCTTTTCAACGTGTCTACACCGGAGATCGTGCTCTGGATGAAACAATGGCGGTAGAGAACCATGATGTCGTGCTGGTGCCCAAAGGCTATCACCCCTGTGGAACCGTTCATGGCTACGACCTCTATTACCTCAACACCATGGCGGGGCCGGAGCGGCGCTGGCAGTTCTTCAATGACCCTGATCATGCGTGGTTGTTCCAGCCAACCGCTGCCTGACCGAATCCAGCACCGTGTCGGGCGACAACCTGCACATAAATCATGACTGACACCGGTATGCCGTATCGAACCCCTGATGAGCTCTTTCAGGCCATCGATGAACGTTACAACGATCTGAGCAAACGTCTTCAGACCATTGCGAGAGAGTTGCGACAGCATCGCGATCACCTCGCGTTGATGAACGTGAATCAGCTGTCCGATGCGATCGGTGTGCCGCCCTCTGCCCTGGTGCGATTTGCCAAGAGTCTGGGTTTCTCCGGGTATAGCGAAATGAAGGCGTTGTTTCGGCAGGATCTTGCTGCCCAGATTTCGGTGACCGACAACTATGCCGAACGGATTCGGCACATCGCAGCTGAGCAGAAACGGGCGGCGGAAAGCATTCCCGGCAGCACCATCGTGAAAGCGGTGATCGACAACAACATCCAGAGCATGCAACAGATGTTCGATCCGAAGCTGATGCAGGCACTGAATGCGGCTGTCGATCTGATGAGTGAGGCCAAGGCGTTGTGGATCATGGCAGCCGGCCGTTCCTTTGCTGCGGCTGCTTATCTGACGTATCTGACCCGACATGGTGACAAGCCCGTTCACTGGCTGAACGGACTGTGTTTCAACCTCGATGGCCAGCTCAATGCCATCAGCAGGGATGACGTGGTGATCGTGATTTCTTATGCACCCTATGCCGAGGCCAGTTGCCAGACCGTCAGGCTGGCTCATGCCAAGGGGGCAAAAGTCATTGCAATCACCGACAGTCATCTGGGCGAGATTGCCGAGTACGCAACCCGGGTGATCGAAATTCATGAGCACAGCAGCTTCGGATTCCGATCTCTCGCCAACACCGTCTGTGCGGTGCAATCGCTGTTTCTGATGTACGCAGCTCGCACCGAACTGACACGAACCGAACCTTTGCATTAGTTGCAGGTTCTGAACTTGCAGGAGACATCATGAAAATAGCTGTTCTTGGAGCCGGACGAATCGGCCGCATTCATGCGGGCAACCTTCATGCCCTGCCCGGGGTCGAAATCACGTATGTATGCGATCCGGCCACGGAGCAGGCTGAGGCATTGGCTGCCCGGACAGGTGCAAAAGTGGGCAGCATGGATCACGTTTTCTCCGATCCGTCCGTCGACGCAGTCGTGATTGCGTCCAGTACGGATACCCACAGTGAGCTGCTGCTGAAAGCCGCCCAGGCCCGAAAGCACGTCTTTTGCGAAAAACCGATCGATCTTTCGCTGGCTCGTGCCGAGCAGTGCCAGGAGGCGATCGAGCGCAGTGGCATCACGTGCATGCTGGGTTTTCAACGACGATTCGACCCCACGTTCTCGGCGGCCAAGGCACGTATCGAGACAGGCGAGATTGGCACACCGGAAGTCCTGATCATCACCAGTCGCGATCCCGGTGCACCGCCTGTGTCGTACCTGAAGGCATCGGGCGGCATCTTTCGTGACATGCTGATCCATGACTTCGACATCTGCCGCTGGATTCTGGACGACGAGATCGTCAGTGTGCATGCTACTGCCTCCTGCCTGACTGACCCGGCGATCGCCCGGGAAGCGGATGATTTCGATACCACGGCGGTGACGCTACGAAGTCGTCAGGGCCGACTCTGCCAGATCAATACCAGTCGACGCGCTGCGTATGGGTACGACCAGCGCTTCGAGGTGCTGGGCGACCGGGGCATGATCCAGTGCGGCAACCACCGGCCGACGGAGGTGGTGGCATGGGGGACGGAGCGTATCAGCACCGATCTGCCCGAGCATTTCTTTCTGGAGCGCTACCGGGAAGCCTATCGATGCGAGATGGAACATTTCCTGTCGGTGTTGAAGGACGGTGGCAAGCCCCGAACATCGGTGGCTGATGGCGTGGAGGCACAGCGACTGGCCGATGCTGCAACCGAATCGGCTCGCACGGGACGCGTGGTCGAACTGGGTTGAGGGTTTGTGATGGAAAGAAGGCAGCTGAACGTGGGCATCGTCGGTCTGGGGCGTCTGGGCCGTCGTCATGCCGAGAATCTGTGCTACCGGATCCCCAATGCCAGACTGGTGGCGGCGGCCAGTCCGGTGGCGTCCGAGCGAGCGTTTGCGGCCTCGACACTTGGGGTTCCTCATGTCGTGGACGGCCTGGATGCCTTGCTGCGCATCGAGGGGGTCGATGCCGTGGTACTGGTCACGCCCACCTCCCTGCATGCAGCCCAGAGCATTCAGGTGCTGGAGGCTGGCAAGCACCTTTTCGTCGAGAAGCCGCTGGCCTTGAACGTGGCGGATTGCGAGCAGGTGGAGGCCGTCCACATACGCACCCTGCAGCGGTTTCCGGGTCAGGTGGCCATGGTGGGTTTCGTGCGTCGATTCGACCCGAGTTATGCCCATGCCCGTGCCGCCATCGTGGCCGGAGAGATCGGGCGGCCTTTCTATCTGCGTTCACAAACCTGCGACAAGCTCGATCCCGACGGTTTTTTCGTTAAGTTCTCGGCCACCTCGGGCGGCATCATCATGGATTGCAACATTCATGACATCGATCTGGCCCGTTGGTTGCTGAGTGATTCCGAAGGGAGGGCACCGCGTGCGAACAAGGTTTATGCATCGGGCAGTTGCATGGTGCACCCCGAACTGGCCGGGCATCAGGACGTGGACAACGCCATCGGCACCATCGAGTTCGATGATGGGCGGCTGGCCACGATTTATGCGTCGCGAACATTTGCGCATGGCCATGAAACCAGCACCGAAGTCATCGCCACGGCTGGCAAGCTGCTGATCGGAGCAGGTGCAGCACGTGATCGAGTGGTGAAGAGTGATGCAACCGGCGTGAGCCATGTGGCGCTTGACGACTTTTTCGCGCGATTCGAGGAAGCTTTTGGCCTTGAACTGCAGGCTTTCACCGATGCCTGTCTGGGCATGAAACCGTCGCCGCTCAGTCTGAACGATGCCACAGAAGCTACCCGAATCGGTGTAGCCCTGACCACGGCCCTGCGCACGGGCCAGGCACAGCACCTCTGAGTATCTGATCCGTGCTGAAACCCATTCCATTGAGAGGTTCAGAGAACATCATGTCGAATATCATCAACCATTACCAGGGTGGACAGCGCACGGATGGCGTGTCAACCCGTCGTCAGACGGTTTACAACCCGGCCTCCGGACAGCAGACAGCTGAGGTGCTGCTGGCAGAGAAGGCGGATGTCGATCAGGCCGTGGCAGCCGCGAAGGCAGCATTGCCTGCCTGGGCATCGACGCCGCCCGTACGCAGGGCTCGCATCCTGATGCGCTTTTTGCATCTGCTCAATCAGAACCATGATGCTCTGGCCATGGCCATCACGCGAGAGCATGGCAAGGTCTTCACGGATGCCCAGGGTGAAGTCATGCGGGGTATCGAGATCGTCGAGTTTGCCTGCGGTGTGCCGCAGCTGCTCAAGGGTGATTACAGTGAGCAGGTCAGTACGAACATCGACAACTGGACAATGCGTCAGCCGCTCGGAGTGGTGGCGGGCATCACGCCTTTCAATTTTCCGGTGATGGTGCCAATGTGGATGTTTCCACTGGCAATTGCCTGTGGCAATACTTTCGTACTGAAGCCCAGTCCGAATGATCCAACGCCAAGCCTGATGATTGCAGATCTGCTGAAGGAAGCGGGCTTGCCGGACGGGGTTTTCAACGTCGTCCAGGGGGATAAGGTGGCCGTGGATGCGCTGCTGGAAAACCCGGATGTGAAGGCTGTCAGCTTCGTGGGATCCACGCCGATCGCGAATTATATTTATGAGACGGCCGCTCATCATGGCAAGCGCGTGCAGGCGTTGGGAGGCGCCAAGAACCACATGATCGTGATGCCGGATGCCGATCTGGAGAAGGCTGCCGATGCACTGATCGGTGCGGCTTATGGCAGTGCTGGCGAGCGCTGCATGGCAATCTCGGTGGCGGTGCTGGTGGGCGATGTGGCAGACTGCATCATGCCGATCCTGCAGGAACGTATCGGCAAGCTTCGTATCGTCAATGGCGAAAATCCCGATGCGGACATGGGGCCGATCATCAATCAGGCCGCGTTGGATCGCATCCGTGGTTACATTCAGGCAGGCGTCGATGAAGGGGCAACCCTGCTGGCTGATGGCCGGAGTTTCGATCCGAAAAAGGCTGGTGAAGGATGCCAGAATGGCTATTGGCTGGGCGCTACCCTTTTTGACCATGTATCGCCGGAGATGCGCATCTATCGTGAGGAGATCTTTGGCCCGGTGCTTTCCTGCGTTCGGGTGGCTGATTTCGACAGTGCGCTGAAGCTGGTCAACAGCCACGAGTTTGCCAATGGCACGGCCTGCTTCACGAGCAATGGGCATACGGCCAACCGTTTTGCGCACGAAGTCGAGGTTGGCATGGTGGGCATCAACGTCCCGATTCCGGTGCCGATGGCCTGGCAGGGCTTTGGTGGCTGGAAGCGCAGCCTGTTCGGCGACATGCATGCTTACGGAGAGGAAGGTGTCCGCTTCTACACTCGCCAGAAATCCGTGATGCAGCGCTGGCCCGAGAATATCGCAAGCGGTGCGGCCTTTGCGATGCCGACCTCGAATGACGTGTGAGCGTCCCCATGGCACCGACCATGGGGCAGCGAACGGGCACAAACTGTGCCCGGCGGGGCAGATTTTCGCCTTCGCGATTCCTATCGCCCAGGTTCCTGGCCGTCAGGCTCCTCCGCCAGCAGCCGCGCCACCCGGTCTGCATGGTGATTCAGGAAATCGCGTGTGACGAAATAGTGCTCGGTATCCTCATACGAGATTTCCTGGATGCCATCGGCATCGAAGTGGTAGATGCGGGCGTGCGGGTAGGCGAGCAGAATCGGCGAGTGCGTGGCGATGATGAATTGCGAATGCGCGTCGACGAGCTGATCGATGGCGCGCAGCGCAGCCAGCTGCCGGGTGGGCGAGAGCGCGGCCTCGGGTTCGTCCATCAGGTAGAGGCCGTGGCCCACGAGTTTGTCGGTGAGCACGCTCATGAAGGCTTCACCGTGTGATCGGGCATGCAGTGACTTGCCGCCGTAGCCGTCCAGATAACCGGTTTCGTCCATGTAGGTGGCGAGGTTGAAGAAGCTCTCGGCGCGCAGATAGTACTGGTCGTAGGGTTTGATGCCGGGGGCTCGGGCCACCCGGATCGCCTCGAAGAGCGATGAGACCGAATCCACGGTGCTGAGCCTCACGTTCAGCGTGCCGCCCTCGGGACTGAAGCCCAGCGCCATGGCGATGGCTTCGAGCACGGTGGATTTGCCGCTGCCGTTTTCCCCGACGAAGAAGGTCACGTTCGGATGGAAGCGGATTTCATCCATCGCCCGCACGGCCGGGATGTTGCAGGGGTAGCTGTCGTAATCGATGGCGACATCATCCCGGAAGGAGAGCCGTTGCAGGTAGGGGGTGGTGCGTTTGGGCATGGGGCTGGGGTCGGCTGATCCTCATGCTGTTCAGAGGGGGCGCGAAACAGGGGGAATATCGAACATCGGAGCGTGTCATGAATCAGCTCATGACACGCTCCAATGCCATCATCGTAGCAGGTCTTTCATCGCCTCCTCTTCCTGCCGGATGCGGATCACCAGAATCACGGCGTAGATCGGCAACCCGATCAGCATCGTGGTCCAGGCATGACAGAGCAGGCCGACCCCGATCAGCTCGGGGATGATGTTGAGGAAGTAATTCGGATGACGCACCACCTGAAAGAGCCAGGATCGATTGACGCGATGCTGGGGGTGGATGTAGACCTTCACGGTCCACATGTCGCCCAGCGCCCGGATCACATGAAAGAGTGCCACCAGCGACAGGGCTACCAGTACGGTGCCGATGCTGGATGTCAGGTCGAAACGGGCATCGCGGACATGGGCTTCGGCCAGTGCGGCAAAGTAATAGAGCACATGCACGATGGCCATCAGCCGTGAGTTGGCTTCGCCGTACTGGCGCGCCCCGGCGGCAATCAGTGCCTTTTCATGGCGGATGGAGATGGACAGCGAGACGAGACGGATGGCGAAGACCAGAACGAAGAGGGCGGTAATCATCAGCGGAATATGAAAGGAACCGATACTGCCGGCCGCCGGGCCCTTCGGTGATCATCACGACATCGGATGGCATGGGTGGATGCCGTCAGGTGTCGTGTCATCTGGCGGCAACCAGGGAGGCCTAACATCGATGGCAGCCGTTTCACCGGATCCAGATGATGAGGTAGCGAATCGGTTGGCGTCGCTCCGGAACGGGCTTGGGCGCCGTCGATCTTCGTTTCCTGCTGGCTGCCGCTCAAGCGCCCAGGGAGGCATGCAGTATCGATGCACCGGCCGGTGGACTGGTGCACGGAGGAAGGGAGAAAAGTTTTGGGCCGGATTATATCGACCGGTGTGCTTTCGCCGGACAGAGATGCTTTAATTTTCTTGAAACCGCCATGGGCGAGGGAAGTACGGTCCCCATCAGACGATGGACGGTCGGGCCAGGCTCGAATCATGACTGACGCTCTTTCAAGACCCGATCCGTTGGGTGAGATGCCCGGCGGCCCGGCAGGCAGGGCCGCGTGGGCTGCTTTTCCACACCTGTGCGGTGTGTCAGCCCGCAGGCTGGAAGTGGATCGGGCCGCCCGGGCCTACCGGCCAGCCTGCCAGATACCAGACGACCAGCATCAGCGTCCAGAAAATCCCGAAGGCGATGGTGTAGGGCATCAGGGCGGCAATGAGTGTGCCCATCCGGATATCCTTGACGTAGCGTTGGGCGTAGGACACGAGCAGTGCCATGTAGGGCAGCATCGGCGTGATCGGATTGGTGATCGAGTCTCCGACTCTGTAAACCATCTGGGTGAAGGCAGGGTGATAGTCCAGCAGCATCATCATCGGCACGAAGATGGGTGCCAGGATCGCCCACTTGGCCGAGGCGCTGCCGATCAGCAGGTTGATGCTGGCCGACAGGATGACGATGCCGACGATCAGCGTGATGCCGCTCTGTCCTGCCAGCAACGCCGCGCCCTTGATGGCGATGATCGTGCCGAGGTTGCTGGACTTGAAGAAGGCCAGCATCTGGGCGGCAAAGAAGACGATGACGATGTAGGTGCCCATGGCCGCCATGCTGTCGCCCATCATCCGGGCGATGTCCCGGCTGCGACGTGCGGTACCGGCGATCCGGCCATAGACGATGCCAGGTATCAGCAGAAGCAGCGTGATGATCGGGATGATGCCATTGATGAGCGGCGAGTCATTGATCAGACTGCCGGTCTCCGGATTGCGCAGCAACGAGTCCGCTGGCAGGCACAGGCACAACAGGATCACGATCAGCGCGAGCAGGCTCAGGTTGGCTGCCCGCATCGCGTTGCGTTCGCGCGCCGTGACTTCGGCGGCGGCATCGCCCGCCTGTCCGGTGCTGTTGGGGCCGGGCTGCCAGTGGCCCATGCGGGGAACCACGACCCGCAGTGTCACCCACCAGGCCACCGGTAGCAGCAGCAGGGTCGAGGTGGCGATGAAGTAGTAGTTCATCGCCACATGGGTCGACACCCTGTCATTGATGATGCGGGCGGCCGGTTCGGTGAACGACAGGGCAAGCACGTCTGACAGACCCAGCATCAGGTTCGCGGCGAAAGCACCTTCGGTGGCGGCATAGGCACAGGCCAGTCCGGCTACCGGATGAAACCCGAGGCGGATGAAGATCATCGCCGCAATCGGAGGCAGCACGATGCTGGCGCTGTCACCGGCGAGGTTGCCCAGAATGCCGATGAAGATGATGATCGGGATGATCAGGGCCTGTGGCGCATGGGAGACAGCGGATCGCATCAGGGTGTCGAACCAGCCGGATCGTTCCGCCACGCCGACACCGATCATGACGGTCAGCACGAGGCCGAGCGGCGGGAACTCGGCAAAGTTGGTGGCGGCCTGTTCCAGGATGCGCACCAGACCTGCCCCGTCGATCAGATTGGTGACCGTTTCGGTCTTGCCGGTCGCCGGGTGGACGGCCGACAAACCGGTAGCCGACCCCAGCCATGAGGCAAGCAGGATGATGCCGCACAGGCCGATGAAGATGAAGACAGGATCCGGCAAACGGTTGCCGGCTCGCTCGATGTGATCGAGCATGCGGTCGAATATGCTGTGCCTGTGCGTTGCAAGCGCCATGGTGGTCTCCTGGGATGAGGCCTTCGTCCGGGTGAAGGCGCTGGGGCGAGAGTAGGCGCTAGGATAGCCGTTTGCCGGGTTCGTGGGGGCTCGGCTCCCGATCGCGCCTCCATCACCCTTCGTGATGATCACCGTGGCTGCCCGGGGTCAGCCATTGGCGGGGGCATCCGGTCAGGTGGAGATGGTCGTCGGGCGTTTCGGGCCCGGATCACCTTCTTTCGGTTCTTGTTCCGTGTCGGCTTCGGTAGCGTCAGCCTGTGCTGCAGGTTGCGGCACGCCGAGGAACCGGCTGATGTCGACGGCCCACAGTGATCGTTGCGTTGTGGCGGCCCAGGCGAAGAGGAGCACGCTGGTGACGAGTACGCTCCAGTCCGGCAGCAACCATGGATAGGCGCCGACCAGCTGGCCGATGCCGGCCACGACGGAGAATTCGGCGTAGGGTGTCCTGACCTGGTTCCGATAGGCCAGGCCGATCAGGATCAGGCCGATGCCGAGGGCCATCGACATGATATGGAAGCAGATGATGATGAGGCTGACCGACAACTCGGCTGCCTCGGCCGACAGACCGATGTCGTAGGGGGAGAAGGCCAGTTTGCCCGCAAACAGGCTCGCGACCAGGATCGCGATGATGCTGACGGGGGCAATGCCCAGCCAGAGCAGCCGTGTCAGGTCGTGGCAGTGGCGTTTGAAGGACTGGATCAGCAGGTAGAAGGCTGGGGCCAGGATGATGGCCGAGAGAGTCAGCAGCCTGGCCACCCAGGCCAGCTGGGACTGGTTGAAGTCTGCCCAGATGGCGAGCGCGGCATGCTCGGGCAGGATCGGGGTCAGTTCGCCGAAGATGATCTGGGCGATGGCGAGCATGGCACCACCGGCCACCAGGGCATTGGCGGCCAGCAGGGGGGCGATGCCGGAAGAGTGTTGTGTCTGAGTCACGGTAGAACGGCTTGCAGGACGGTCGGCTGAGGAGAGTCCATGGGGTGCGGCTGGGGCCGGATGGGGTAGTGGCCGTTTTTCGGGTCTTGGGCGCACCAGAGCATGGTTTTTTCCTGATGTCTGCACGATAGCACCAAATGGCCTCACCTGAAAAAGCCCGAGGGCAAAGTGGTCAGCGGATGGTGTGTGACGATGAGCGTGGCTGCAGGTGAGGGAGGGGGCGGTTATGATTGCCGGATGGCCGGCGTCCCGGGCTGCGTCGGCCGTTCCGGTGTCGGTGGCCGAACTCGCCGGGCCGTGGAGAAGCGCCTGGGCCGGTGTCGATCGTCCGTCCGGGCGCTTGACCCGCAAGGCTGGCAGCAGGCGGGATCCTTGCTGTCGACGTGCCCTGAACATGCCGAATGAGAGACCGTGCCGATGGATCGCATTTTCAATTACGTCAGAAGCCAGTTCATCGATGTGATCGAGTGGGTCGATGACTC
>JAUMZD010000010.1 GCA_030528325.1 Lautropia sp.
GCAAGGTGGCCAGTGACGCTGCTCCGCATGAGAAATCCTGATCCTGCTTCACGATCTGCCGGTCACGCAGGCGCTTCCAGCTCCTGACGGGTATCTGGCCGACCGTCGCCTGGGCAGCCAGCAGAACCGCTTCCGGCCCGGGTTTGGGCACGGCCCGTTTGGGGGGCAACTGGATCTTCTGCTTTCTGGCAGACTTTTCCTGCGCCTTGGAATGCCCTGACGCCTTTCCTTCCAGCTCGTCAGCTGCCGATACAGGCTTTCCCGTCTTGCCTGTTGCACGGCCCTTGACGGAAACCACATGATCATCGGCCCATGCCGCCTTTCCAACCCCAGCCCCCACAGCAAAAAGCATCGACAGGCATGCAACCGGAATCCCCCTCATGGCGCACACCGCTTTCATGAGGCCGACTCCTTGCCAAAGGTGTACAACCAGTTCACCCGTAGCTCTGCCCCCTGGTTGCCCGAAGCGTTCATCCGGAACGAGGCATTGAGGGTATTGCCCCGGTCAAACCCGTAACCGACGCCCACCACCAGATCCGATTGACTGCGGTTGATGCCCTGTGCCTGGCCATTGAGGCGTTCGGCACCGCGCCGTGTCCACTGGATGCCCGTCGTCAGCGTCACCCGGTCATTGACGGCGAAACCAACCGACGGACTGAGCAGCAGCAAATTCCCATGCCGAACCGTACCCTCTGGCGTGTCATAACTGCCTGTGAGCCGATAACCGCCGGTAAGCGAGAACACGATCGGGTCGATGGCCTTATAGGTGGTGAAACCCAGCATGAAGGACTTGAAGGACTCGGTACCACCGCGCATCCGCTCACTCAGGGCCACTTCGGCAAAACCCAGCCACGCCGGATGATCGTCCTCTTCACGAAACTGGTGATGGATGCCCAGCCAGGCATCGGCAACATGATTTTCCCGCTGCCGGCTACTGCCCTCCACATCCCGACTGCGCTCGGCGCTGTGCAGCAGGCTGGTTCGGCCAAAGAGTTCGGTCTTGCCCGTCAGCCCGTAGCGCAAGCCCAGCGTGCCCACCAGCGTGTCCCGATTGCTGGATCGCTCGCCTACGGCCGTGGGCACCATCACGAAAGACGTCGCCCCTGTCTGCACCGCAATGGGCTCGCCCGCCGAAAAACCGGTGCGATCCGCATTGGCATAGGCCCAGGACAGATCCAGCTTCAGCTTGCCCCTGTCCGTGACCAGATCCTCGACGGTCAGCGGCAAGTCCGCCCAGGCGGGCAGCGACTGGCTTAGAAGCAACGATAAAAGTGCCAACTGTGCGCGTTGCACGCTGTCTCCTTGTTGTTTTCTTCATGAGGTGTTGACATTATGAAAAAAAAAAAAACGCACTTGTCAAGCTGTGTGCGAAATTTTTCCTGGTTTTTTGAATCTGCCGCCTGCCGGCGCTCAGATGCCGGCTGGCGGCCCGCACTGGCCCATGTCCTGTTTCTGAGGATTGATATCGGCTGGGAGCTTGGGCCAGTTGCCTGCGCTACCCTGCGTGATTCAGGCCACAGTGCCTCGGTGATTTGACAATGCCTTTCATACCATCCAAGTGGATGGTTTAAGATTGCGGCATGCCAAGAAAATCTGCCATTGCCTCCAGCGCGCCCAGGGCCCGTCCGGCGGACGAGAAGATCACCATCAACCTGGGCTGCGTCGATCTGGGCCAGATCGACCTGCTCGTGCAGGAAGGCTTCTTTGCCTCCCGTACCGATTTCATCCGCGCCGCCATCCGGTCGCAACTGGCCACGCACCACGACGCCATCCGCCAGCTGACCGAACGCCAGATGCTGGTGCTGGGCATCCAGCACTTCAGCGTCGACGACCTGATCGCCGTGCGCGATGCCGGAGAAAAGCTCCACATCCGGGTGCTCGGCATGGCCATCATCGCCCCCGACGTCACCCCGGAACTGGCCCTGGCCAGCATCGAATCCCTGACCGTGCTCGGCGCCCTGCAAGCCAGCGCGGCCGTGAAGACCGCACTGGCCTCACGGCTGCGCAGCACCTGAAGTGCCCGGAGAAGGACGACATCATGACCCCTGACTTCCACAAACAGATGGCCGAGGTCACCCGCCTGACCCGCGCGGGTGATCTGGGCGCCGCCACGGCCCTGATTCAGGCGGCCCTTGGCAGTGCCACGCTGCTCGGCATGCCCGCTGCCATGGCGACACCGGCGGCCCAGGCACCCGGCGACATCATCGATGTCGAGGCGCGGGTGGTGGACGACACCGCAGCCAGGCCAGCGGACACTTCCACCCGCACGGCCCGCCCCCGCACTGGAAACCCCTTCGGGCCAGCGGGTGCCACTCGCTTCAGCCCGCCGCTCCCGGGCGCCCGGCAGACGATGGCCGAGCTTCAGGGCCGTGCACGCCGGCCAGACACCGCCAGCACGGGCACCAGCACCGCGGCCGCGAATGCACCCGAAGGCGCGCTCGTTCGCGGTGTGTACCGGCACCCCAGCGCCGGCCAGCGGGATTACCTGCTATTCACCCCGCCCGATGCCCAGGCCCGCCCATTGCCACTGGTGGTGATGCTGCACGGCTGCACCCAGTCCGCCGACGACTTCGCCGCCGGCACACGCATGCATGAACTGGCCCGCACGGCCGGCTTTCATGTGCTCTACCCGAATCAGTCCACCCGCCACAACCCTCAAGGCTGCTGGAACTGGTTCAAGCACAACCACCAGGAACGCGATCGGGGAGAGCCGGCACTGCTCGCCGGCATGGTCAGGCAGGTGGCCAGCAGCCAGAACATCGACATGAATCGCCTCTACGTCGCCGGTCTGTCGGCCGGGGGCGCCATGGCCGCCATCCTCGGTCAGACCTATCCCGACCTGTTCGCCGCCGTGGGCGTGCATTCGGGTCTGGCCGCCGGTGCTGCCAGCGATCTGCCCTCCGCCCTCGCTGCCATGCAGCTGGGCGCGCCGGGCCAGCCACGCACCAGCCGCCCGATGCCCACCATCGTCTTCCACGGGAGTCGGGACACCACCGTACACCCGGACAACGCCGCGCATGTCATGGCCGGCGCAGGCCATGCCGGCCACGCCGAATCCGAGCAGCTGCGCCGGCACGGCACGCGAAAGGTCTCACGGCAGCTGTACCGGACTCCCGACGGGCACACCGCCGGCGAACTGTGGCTGATCGAGGGTGCTGGGCATGCCTGGTCGGGCGGCAGCTCAGCCGGCACCCACACCGACCCCCAGGGGCCGGACGCCAGCGCCGAGATGTGGCGTTTCTTCCAGCAGCATCGCAGGCAGCCCTGACGAAGAAGGCCGGCTCGCAAAAGCTGGCCGGCCTTCAGTCATGTCTGCTGCCTGATGATGGATCGCATGACTCAGCCTTTCGGTGGCCACTCATCCCCAGGCAACGGTCTCACATCCGGTACCTGATCCAGTATCCGTGCCAGATCCGCTCCTGTGCTCCGCTCTGCGCGGGCCTTGAAGAAAGCCGCCGCCTCCAGTGCGGCCACTTTTTCGGCCACAGCAAGTGCGATGAACTGATTGAGGGAAGTGTGATCACGTTCCGCCAGCACCCGCTCAGAACGGAATGTCGTCATCCATGTCATCGAAGCTCGGGGCGGGACGGTTGCCGCTGGCCGGTGCCTGCGCGCCACCACCGGTGCCACGGCCGCCGCCATAAGAGCCACCGCCACCATAGCCACCGCCCGAACGGCCGCCACCTTCCGAGCCCCCGAAATCGCCACCACTGTCCCGGCCGCCGAGCATCTGCATCTGGTCAGCCACGATCTCGGTCGAGTATTTCTCGACACCGTTGCTGTCGGTGTACTTGCGCGTGCGCAGGCGGCCTTCGATGTAAACCGAACGACCTTTCTTCAGGTATTCACCGGCGATCTCGGCCAGGCGGCCGAACATGTTGACCCGATGCCATTCGGTCTCCTCGCGACGCTCGCCGCTCTTGTCCTTCCACTGCTGCGTGGTGGCGACCGACAGATTGCACATGGCCGTGCCTTCGGCCGTGTAACGCACCTCCGGATCACGGCCCAGGTTGCCGACCAGAATCACCTTGTTGACGGATGCCATCTGACAAAACTCCTTTCCATGTTTGAAAGGCGACAGCGACGCTGCGCCCGTGTTTGAACCCTGTCCGATTCGCCGACCCGCAGTCCTGCCGACGAGGCAAAACGGTCTGCCGAAAGCCTGATCCTGGCTTTTGGCCGATCGGGAACCGTTGACCTATTGTGCCTGCAAGCGGCGCCCGGGACTTCAGCCAGACGAATGGTGTGGTGCCCACGATGCCTAGGCCAGGCAGCCTACCCAGCAGAGGGCATGGTGATCGGTCTGCGGCAGGCTATCGCCTCATGACCGGGGCGGTGTGACCGAGCCGGGCCAGCGGCGGGCCGAACGGGCCAGACCGAACCACAGCATCAGCAGCAGCAGCGAGGTGATGAAGATCCCCTTCTCGCCCAGATGCTTCAGCAGGAAGCCGCCGAGCGCGCCACCGGCGAAGATGCCCAATGACTGACTCGTGCTGTAGATGCCCAGCGCCAGACCTCGCGAGATGACGGGGGCCAGACGGGAGACCAGCGAAGGCAGCAATGCCTCCAGCAAGCTGAAACCAGCAAAGAACAGCAGCAACAGCGCAGCCAGCGGCCACAGGCCAACATCGGCCGGCAGGATCGCAAACCCGGCCTGCGCCATCGCGACCACCAGCACACCGCCCAGAAACACCGATTTCATCCGCCCGCCCCGCTCGGCCATCCGCATCGGCACCAGCATCAGCAGAAAGCCCGCCGCCACCACCGGCAGGTACAGGCGCCAGTGGTCGCCCACCGGCACCCCAGCCAGCAACAGGCGGGCCGGCAGCACCACGAAGAGCGCCATCTGCGTCAGGTGCAGCACGAAGATGCCCAGATTGAGGCGCCAGAGGTCGGCATCCATCACCTCACCCAGCGGCCCGCGCGCCACGCGGGCGGGCTTCGGCACGTCCGGCACACACTTCCACAGCACGACGATCGCGATCAGGGCCAGCCCACCGGTGAACCAGAACATGCCGGCCAGCCCCAGCCGTTCGTACAGCAACGGCCCGATCACCAGCGACGCCGCATAAGAGAGCGCGATCATCACACCGATCAGGGCCATCGCCTTGCTGCGGTTCTCGTCCCGGGTCGAATCCGCCACCAGCGCACTGATCGCCGCCGACACGGCGCCCGCCCCCTGCACTGCCCGCCCAACACCCAGCATCCACACCGAATCGGCCATCGCGGCCACGATGCTGCCCGCACACATGACCAGCAGCCCGGTCGTGATGACCGGCTTTCGGCCGAAACGGTCAGACGCTGCGCCATAGGGGATCTGCAGCAGGGCCTGCGTCAGGCCATAGACGCCGAAGGCCACCCCCACCCAGAACACGTCTTCCCCCCCGGGCAGGGTCGAGGCGTGCAGGGCGAAGACGGGCATGACGAGAAACAGGCCGAGCATCCGGATCGCATAGAGGCTGGCCAGCCACAAGCTGGCGCGCAGCTCCGCTCTGGACATCTTCACAGGCGTGTCGTCTCCGCCCGAACCGACCCCTTGCGCTTGTTCGCTGCTGACCTGGTTCTTCATGCTGATGGCATCTGTGGTGTTTTCCGCAGCAATGTTAGCAGCATCACCTGAGCGACAGCTCTCCTGAAGAGCCGCCTCATCAGCCTCTCCAGCGCCCGACCCACCAGAAGCTTGGGCGGTAGGAATCGCGAAGGCGAAAATCGGCCCCGCCGAGCACAGTTTGTGCCCGATTCGCCGCCCCATGACCGGTGCTATGGGGCAAGAAGCGGGTGCAACATGGGCCGGCGCGGCCGGTTTGCAGCCCGCGACTTTCCTGCCGCCCAAGCTCCCAGGCGTTTCCTCGCCCGCCCGAGCGCCAAGGACACCGACTCCCGTTGCATGCATATCGACCCTGGACGTTTTCCAGGCAGGATTCGGTATAGTGTCGGGTTGCCCTCGATTCAGTGGCCTTCGGCAGACGCCCGTGACAACATCCGACCATCAGATCCGCGTGCGGGGCGCCCGCACTCACAACCTGAAGAACATCTCGCTCGACATCCCGCGCAACCAGCTCGTGGTCATCACCGGCCTGTCGGGTTCGGGCAAGTCGTCGCTCGCCTTCGACACCCTCTATGCCGAAGGGCAACGCCGCTACGTGGAGTCGCTGTCGGCCTATGCGCGGCAGTTCCTGCAGCTGATGGAAAAGCCGGATGTCGATCTGATCGAGGGGCTGTCCCCGGCGATCGCGATCGAGCAGAAATCCACCAGCCACAATCCCCGCTCGACCGTGGGCACCGTCACCGAGATCTACGACTACCTGCGACTGCTGTTCGCCCGTACCGGCACGCCCTACTGCCCGGATCACCCCGATCAGCGGCTGGAAACGCAAACCGTCTCCCAGATGGTCGATGCGATCCTGGCCCTGCCCGAAGGCACCCGACTGATGATCCTCGCCCCGGTGGTCTTCAACCGGAAGGGCGAGCACACCGAGCTGTTCGAGGAATTGCAGGCCCAGGGTTTCGTGCGCGTGCGCATCCGCACCGAAGGGCACGGCCACGACAAGGCAGGCCACATCGTCGAGCTGGATCAGGTGCCAGCGCTCAACAAGCAACAGAAACACAGCATCGACGTGGTCGTCGACCGGCTGAAGGTGGCCGATGGCGCCCGACAGCGGCTGGCAGAATCGCTCGAAACCGCGCTGAACCTGGCCAATGGCCGCGTCATCGCCCAGCCGATGGACGAAGGCCCGGACAAGGCGCTGGCCTTTTCGTCGAAGTTCGGCTGCCCGATCTGCAACTGGTCCCTGCCCGAGCTGGAGCCACGGCTGTTCTCGTTCAACAACCCGCTGGGTGCCTGTCCCGAATGCGACGGCCTCGGCCACACGCTGTTTTTCGATCCGGCCCGCATCGTGCAATTTCCGGGTCTGAGCCTGGGCGCTGGCGCCATCCGCGGCTGGGACCGGCGCAACCAGTATTACTACCAGCAGCTGCAAAGTCTGGCCGCCCACTACGATTTCGACCTCGACCTGCCCTTCGAGGCGCTGCCGGAGAAAGCCCGCAACATCATCCTGTTCGGCTCGGGCACCGAAGCCATCACCTTCACGCAGCTGAGCGCCACGGGCAAGCCGAGCACCAAAACCCAGCCCTTCGAAGGCATCGTGCGCAACTTCGAGCGCCGCTATCAGGAAACCGACTCGAATCACATCCGGGAAGAACTGGCCAAGTACCAGCACACCCGCGTCTGCCCCGCCTGCAACGGCACCCGGCTTCGCATCGATGCCCGGCATGTTCGGGTGGGGCCTGCCGGCGCCGACAAGCCGATCTGGGAGATCAGTGGCTGGACGCTGGGACAGGCGGCCGACTGGTTCGAGAACCTGAAGCTGGAGGGCGCCCGCGCCACCGTGGGGGAACGGATCGTGCGGGAGATTGCCAATCGCCTGCGCTTCCTGAACGACGTGGGCCTGGATTATCTGTCGCTGGAAAGATCAGCTGACACATTGTCTGGTGGCGAAGCACAGCGTATCCGGCTGGCCTCCCAGATCGGCTCGGGGCTGACGGGCGTCATGTACGTGCTGGACGAGCCCTCGATCGGCCTGCACCAGCGTGACAACGAACGGCTGCTGAACACGCTCACGCATCTGCGCGACCTGGGCAACTCGGTGCTGGTCGTCGAGCATGACGAGGATGCGATCCGTGCGGCCGATCATGTCGTGGACATGGGCCTGGGCGCCGGCGAACACGGCGGCGAGGTGATCGCACAGGGCCCGGTGGCCGACATCATCGCGAACCCTCGATCACTCACCGGGCAGTATCTGAGCGGCGAGCGCAAGATTGCCGTCCCCACAACCCGCAAGGCACCGGACAAGCGGCAGATCCGCATCATCGAAGCCACCGGCAACAACCTGAAGGAAGCACGCATCGACATTCCGGTGGGGCTCCTCGTCTGCGTGACCGGGGTCTCGGGCAGCGGCAAATCGACCTTGATCAACGACACCTTGTACAAGACCGTTGCCCAGAAGATTTACCGCTCACAGGCCGAACCTGCGCCCTGCCTGCGCATCGACGGCCTTGAGCATGTGGACAAGGTGATCGCGGTGGACCAGAGCCCGATCGGCCGAACCCCACGCAGCAACCCGGCCACCTATACAGGGCTCTTCACGCCGATCCGGGAACTGTTCGCCGAAGTGCCGGCCGCCCGGGAGCGGGGATACGGGCCGGGGCGTTTTTCCTTCAACGTGAAGGGCGGCCGGTGTGAGGCCTGCGAGGGCGACGGCATGATCAAGGTGGAAATGCACTTTCTGCCCGACGTGTACGTGCCCTGCGATGTCTGCAAGGGCAAGCGCTACAACCGGGAAACGCTGGAAATCCTCTACAAGGGCAGGAGCATCGCCGATGTGCTGGGCATGACCGTGGAAGAGGCGCACGACTTCTTTTCATCGGTGCCCCAGATCAGCCGCCGGCTCAAAACCCTGCTCGACGTGGGCCTGGGCTATATCCGACTGGGCCAGAGTGCGACCACGCTGTCGGGCGGCGAGGCACAGCGGGTGAAGTTGTCGCAGGAACTCTCCAAGCGCGACACCGGCCGCACCCTGTACATTCTGGATGAACCGACGACGGGACTGCATTTTCATGACATCGCGCTGCTGCTCGACGTCATCACCCACCTGCGCGACCAGGGCAACACCATCGTCGTCATCGAGCACAACCTCGACGTGATCAAGACGGCCGACTGGATCCTCGACATGGGCCCGGAAGGCGGCGCCGGCGGTGGCCGTCTGGTGGTGGCCGGCACGCCGGAAACGGTGGCCGCCTGCCCGGAGAGCCATACGGGGCGGCATCTGGGGCCGTTGCTGGGCCAGCGCTGAAGCAGCAGGAAGCAAAGGCCAGAAGCCAAAAAACGACGCTTCCACAAAGCAGGTAAAGAACGTAACAGGCCGCCCTGTTTTTTTAACATAACGTCACCTAAAAGCTGCGGCCCCGGCCTCTCGCGCTCCCTTCCATGCCTCATGGACGTATGCTCGTAACGATACGAAACAATGCCGTGTTGACGCATTGAACCCTCTCATGAGGCATCCGCGATGAAGTCCATGATCCGCACCCCCATCACCGCCGCCGCACTGGCCATCCTGCTCGCTGCCTGCGGTGGCGGCAGCAGCTCCTCCGACAAGGCGGTCTCGTCCAGCCCGACGCCACCGGGCACACAGGGCACCACCCCCTCTGCCAATGCGGGCGAATCAGGTGGCAGCCCGGCTGGCGCCGCCAACCCCGGCACCGGTGGCAGCGCAATCACCACGCCTCCGGGCGGCACCACAACCCCAGGCACCGACACCACGACACCAGGTTCAGGTTCGGGTTCGGGTTCGGGCTCAGGCTCGGGCTCGGGCTCCAGCGACGGTACCTCATCTGGCAGTGGCACACCGACGCCACCCTCCACGCCTCCCGGCAGCGGTGCCAGCCCGCCGCCACCGGCGCCAGCGCCCACGCCGCCGCAGCCCGTGCCGCTGGTATCGGCCAACGGTGTTCGGGGTGATGTGCTGCTGGCGATGCTGTCGCAGAAGCCCTGTGTGGGCGCATGGCCCGAACCTGCCCGGGGTGAGGATGGCAGTTTCCTGTCGGAAGGCTTCATCCGGATCGTTGCCGACTCACACATGGGCAACTACAGGATTCGCCCTGATCACCCCACCACCGGTTTCAGCAACACGCTGGGCTGCAACGGCCAGGATTACCACCCCGTCTCGCCCGGCGCTCACCGCTACCACCACGGCCAGACGGTGTTCGCAAAGTTCTACCGCACTCCGCGCGACTTCATTTTCCTCTCTGCCGGCGTGGGTACGCACGTCGGCCCTGAAACGGTCACGCTGAACCGCCACATGGATGCCTCCGGCTTCGGCTTTCAGGCGCCGCGCTTCGAGCGGCAACTACAGGCAGCCACCGACTACACTTTCCGTCTGGATGCGAACATCCCCTTCGGAGACGTGCACCAGTGGACGGCTCCCAACCCCGCCGATGCCAGCAAGCCCCAGTTCGACAAGCTGATGCTGCTCAAGGAGGCCGGCGAGCGGGATGTTCGGCTGTGCTGGAACACCGACCTCGTCGAAGTCAAACGGTTGCAGTGCATGCTCTGGCGCATTCCCCAGAACTGGACAGCCGGCACCCAACTCACCAATCTCGGCCAGACGCTGGTCGAAGACCGCTCGGTCTATCCGGGTGAAACCGGTCTGGCCTACTGGAAGTGAAGCACGGCGGCTGGCAACCTGACGCTGATGGTCTGATGGCACACTACAGGCGCTTCACCCCTGCGTCAGCCCCCTCGCCACGGTGCGCAGGCGGTTGGCGCAAGTGATCAGGCCACCCACGGCAATCACCCAGGCAGCCAGGATCTCATCGCGCAGCACGGCACGATCAACGTCGGCGTCGATGCCTGCCCCCAGGAGCTTGAGCCACGAAACATGAACACGCCGCCACGAACCCTCCTCAATGAGAAGAAACTTTCCCGCTGCGTGGTGCAGACGCCCGGCATTTTCAAGTGATGCAAGCACCTGAAACAGCGAGCGCTTTTTTCTTCCCTGCCAGAAACAACCTGTTTCTTCTGACATTTCATTGCACGGTTCCGCTTACACCTTTGCGATTCATTAAAGGGTGTCATGCAAGGTGTCCTGCCTTCCTGCCATAGCGCATGGACGTGTTTTCCCCGACACCGGAAACTGACCGGAACCCCTTCATCCTCCGGGAACGGACTCACGTGGTCACCGCATGACGGATGCCAGATGCTCGCGGCTTGCACCGGCCAGACGGATGACAGGTCACGAACGATGGCTCCTCCCGCTCATGTTTCTCCCGACTTTTCAGACCACGCTGGTTTTTCAAACCATTTCTCCATGAGGTGATTCATCGATGTCAAGAAAGAGCTACCGCGCGCCATTGAGCGCCGCTGCACTGACCATCCTGCTCGCTGCCTGCGGTGGCGGTGAAGGCGGTACGGGCGCATCACAGCACGGCCTGGATTCGACGCAGACCATCAAGGAGGCCTCGACCGATGCGCCAGGCACCGTGACCACAGCCGATGCTGCAGGGGCTGCTGCCGCCAGCGGAGACGCAAATGCCGCACCCGCGCCAGCTGCAGCCGGAGAAACGCCTGCCAGCCCAGGTGCAACCGGCACGCCCACGCCGCCTGAAACACCTGCAGCACCGACTGCCCCAACGGGAGCGCCGGCCACCGACGCCACGGCTCCTGCCGATCCGGCAGCCCCCGCCACACCGGCACCCGCGGCAGACGCTGGCGCACCGGCAGCGCCCGGCACCGATGCCTCACAACCGGCCACGCCGCCTGCACCAGGCGCAGCAGCCCCCGCGACCGATGGGCAGCAGCCTGCCAACGGCAAGCCCACGAACACGGCGACCGAGGCTGCCGGCGGTGTACCACCCGTGACGCCCGAAGCTGTCGTGACGGCACCGGATACCGTGCCGACGGCCCAGCCGATGACACCCCCCGCCGCGATGCCGACCGTCGGCAACAGCCCGGCGGGCGAGGCAGCACGTCCACCCGCTGGGCCGCAGGTCGACCCGGGCATCCGGGTTCCCTACACCGCCCCGGACGGATCAGCGAACGATGCAGCGCAGGCACCCGCCGGCCCGCAGGTCGATCCGCGCATCCGGGTTCCCTACACCGCCCCGATCGGCTCCCAGGGCGTCAGCGGCCAGGTGCTGGCCACGATGCTCGACCAGAAGGGGTGCGATGCACCGGTGCCCTACACCGCGCTCGATGGTGAGCCCATGCCTGCCGAGCAGATCGATGTGCCGCAAGTTCGTGCAGACGCCCGGATCAGCCCTGAGAATTACGCCAAGGTACCGAACCCGGCCACGCCGAATCCCGGTGCCTGGATGTTCGACATGACATGCTCGCCGATGTACTACACCTACCAGTCGATGGGCGAGGGCGACCATGAGCTGACCGTCTACAGCGCCACTTTCCGTCACACCTTACCGCCGCCCCAGGAGACGCGCAGTCTGAACCTCCTGGAAGTCAAGGTACCCATCCGCGTTGCCAACCCGACCATCAGCCTGGCTCGGGAGATCCAGGTCACCAACGCTTTCAACACCGGTACGCGAACGAACCCGATCACGCCTCCGGCAGGTGACACGGAGGAGGAGCTGACACTGAGCCGCGAGGCCGATCTGAGCTTCCAGCGCACCTCCCACATCAGCTACGGGGTGCTGGCCGAATGGAAGCAGGGCGACAAGGTGGCCCGGCTGATGCTCTTCCCCGGGAAGACCGACGGTGAGGCCCGGCTCTGCTGGAACACCGAACTCAGCTTCGTCCGTCGTCTGCAGTGCAAGGTCTGGACGGCGCCAGAGGGCTGGCAACCCGGTCAGAGCCTGAAGTACGAAGGCCAGTATCTGATCGACGACCGCAGCACCTATCCGGGCGAGGAAGGCATGCGTTTCTGGAAGACGCGTCCTCTGCCTGAAACGGCCCAGGCCCAGTAAGGCCCAAGAGCTTGGGCGGCAGGATGTTCCACCATCCATCTGCCGTTCAGCAGCGACCCCATCATCACCGGTGGGGTCGCTTTTTTCAGGTCATGAAAAAGCCTGTGGTAATCCGCCTGTTCAGGGCTTGCCTGCCGCTGCCGGCATGGTTCAATGGAGCCCCTGCCCATCGGTGCGGAGAACCTGCACGCGCAGCGGCTTCGATGCCGCCATTCGCCTGTACATCAGACATGCGGGCGGCACCGGGCCGTTTCCGACTCACATTCGCAGGAGATGCCGACATGCCTACCCTATCACCGCTCAGATGGCTGATGCTGGGCACGATACTGGGCATGCTGGGCGCCTGCGCCTCACCGGCGGAATGGGCCCGTCGACAGACCCTGAATCTGGGCTACGACTACCAGCCTGCCGGGGAGGACGAGGTACACGCGCTGGGTCGCCTGTCCGCTGCCATGCAGACGGGTTTGTCACCGCAACACCTGATCCTGATGGGGCAACGCTACTGGTATGTGCTGGATGAGAAGGACAGCCGCCAGCTGCAGGGCCTGCTCGATGCGGGCCTGTCGGGACGCTTTCAGCGCTATGCCTTCGGACCGGGGCAGGATCGGAACGCCCTGCCCGTGCGAATCCGCTCGGATCAGGCTTCGCGCTTCAACAGCAAGTTCTGCCTGATCTACCGGATCCGGCCCGATGCAGCCTTTGAAGAGCAGACACAGGAAAGCGAACGCCTGAGACGGCTGAATTTCGCCATGACGGCCAATCAGACCGAATGGGGCACGGATGCCTTCCGGCTGAACCGCTGTTTCAACCTCAACGGCACCCTGTATGCACGACCGCCTGCCGACACACAGTGGCCCGAAGCCTGGACACAGAGCATCCCCCTGAATCTGACCGTGATGCGTCCCCGGTCACTGACGGCAGCGCTGCAGGCCTCGCGACCCGCGGCGAACGAACCTGTCCCCCAGCCCTGGCCGGCAGGCATCCACCCCGAGCTGACACGTCAGCCCGTGAGCCAGTGGTTCAGCGACTGAATCACACCATGATGCCTGCTGCCCTTCCGGTACGCGGTCTCTCCCATCAGCGTTGCCAGCCTGCCGCACTTGTGCGCCTGCTGCCACAGGCACTGTGGCATCCACATGCGCAATACCTTCAAAAGTTCATGATCGGCACTTGAGCTTACCCCTGTTACAGCGCGCAAAAAACTTTCCGCCACCACGACTTAGAGTGATTCGCAGGCTCGATATCCGAGTTCGACGACCTTGTTTTCAGGAGACCGAAATGCGCAAACCGAATGTCATGGTGCCATTGAGTGCCACCGCCCTGATTGCCTTGCTGGCCGGTTGTGGCGGCGGCGGAACCGAAGGCGCACCGATTTCATCGGACAGCAGCGTCAAGGCGGAAACCGCGGGCACCCTGCCCCAAGTCGACGCCCCCACCGCCGGGCAGGCCCCTGCCGGCACGCCGTCGGCCGAACAGATCGCCACCCAGAGTGCGACGGAAGCGGCTGGCGGCATCGCCGGCGTACTGCCGAAGGTCGCCAGTGCCGGCACCGACGCGGCTGACGACCAGGCTTCCGGTGATCAGGCTGCGGCACTGGCCGTCACGAACACCGATACCACCAGTTCGCGTCCGGCCATCTCTCATGCGGACGGCGTGCAGGGTGCGGCCCTGATGACGATGCTGTTCCAGAAGGCCTGCGCCGAACCGCGCCAGACCAACGGTCTCTATGGCCCGCACCTGGGCGAAGCGGGCGACGGGCTGCCACGGATCTTTGCCGACCTCAGACTGTCGCCCGAAAACTACCAGCTGATCGGCTGGCAAAAGCCCCTGTTCGATACGGTTTGCGACCCCAAATTCGCCACCTTCCGCCTGCCACAGGCCGGTGAAGGCAAACTGACCCTGAGCAGCAATCAGCACTGGATTCACGACTATCTGAACCGCCCTGCGCCCAAACGTGCCTTCAACCCGCTGAATGCGCAGATTCCGATCTCGCACGCCAAGTGGGTCATCCTGAAGAAGGACATCACCGTCAATGGCCAGGCCCTCAGCAGTGAGAGCAACGGCTTCGCCTTCAACCCCTTCACCCATACCGGGATCGGTTTCGGGGTGCTGACCGAATGGAAGCAGGGCGAGCAGAATCTGCGCCTGATGCTGCTGCCGGGCACACAGGACAATGAAGCCAAGCTGTGCTGGAACGCCAACCTGGCTTCGGTCAAACGGCTGCAATGCACGACCTGGCAGGCTCCCGAAGGCTGGCAACCCGGCCAGATGCTGACCGTGGTCGATCAGTACATCGTCGATGACCGCAGCGCCTACCCGAACGACAGCGGCATGCTGTTCCTGCACTCGAAGTCGTACTGAGGCGCGCGCCGGCCCTGACCTCACCCGGGTCGGGGCCCTGCCTCAGGCATAGCTGCGCGCATCCTCGATGACCTTGCCGTCATTGGGCAGGCTGCCGGGCGGCACGACCTCGACCTCGGCACGCAGTTTCGTCACCTCACGCGTGAGCTCCGCCAGACGGGCCGACAGGCCGCCGGCATCGACCTGACCAGCTTCGACCCTGAGGGTCAGGTGGTCGTTGGCCATTTCTCCCGTCACGACGAGACGGGCACGGCCGACCTCGGGACAGCGCCGCACGATATCGGCGACTTGTCCCGGGTGAACGAACATGCCGCGCACTTTCGTCGTCTGATCGGCCCGCCCCATCCAGCCGCGGATTCGTGAGGCGGTACGGCCCGTCGGGCAGGTGCCGGGCAACACGGCCGACAAATCGCCGGTGCCGAAACGGATCAGTGGATAATCCGGGTTCAGCACGGTGACGACGACTTCGCCCACTTCGCCCTCCGGCACCGGGTCACCGGTGCCCGGGCGCACGATCTCGACGATGATGTTCTCGTCCAGCACCAGCCCTTCACGCGCCTGCGTCTCGTAGGCGATCATGCCCACATCAGCCGTCGCATAGCACTGGTATACATCGACTCCCTTCTCGCCGAACCAGGCCGTCAGCGATGGCGGGCAGGCCTCGCCGCTGACCAGTGCCTTCCTGAAGCAACGGATCGGATGACCCGACTCGGCGGCCTTGTCGAGCAGGATCCGCAGGAAACTGGGGGTACCGGTATAGGCCACGGGCTGAAGCTCGCCAATGGCCTCCAGCTGCAGTTCCGTCTGCCCGGTTCCGGCCGGAAACACGGTGCATCCGATGGCATGGGCACCGGACTCCATCAGGAAGGCACCCGGCGTCATGTGATAGCTGAAGGCGTTGTGCACCAGGTCACCCTCCCGGAAACCGGCCGCATGCAGGGCCCGGGCCGCACGCCAGTAATTCGGCGCCATGCCTTCTGGCTCGAACAGGGGGCCGGGGCTGGCATAGAGACGGGGCATGGCCTTGCCATAGCGAACCGTCGCAAAGCCACCGAAGGCATCGGGCTGCACGCCTTGCGCCAGCCCCTCGGCCCGGATCGCCTTCTGCCGTTCCAGCAGTTCGGTCTTTCGCGTGACAGGCAGCGTGGCCAGTGCAGCACGGCTGGCAATCATCGGTGCATCGACATCCGCCAGGATCTGCGCCATCGCGGGACTGGCCTTCTTCGCATGGGCCACCTGCGCCGGCAGCAACGACATCAGCATGGCTTCTCGCACGGCAGGGTTGCGCGTCTCCAGCGCATCCAGAAAATCACTCATCAATGTCTCCTCGGGAGTCGGCACACAGGCGCAGAGAAAACCCTTGCGTGCCTGCCGGAACGATTCGGGCCGGCATCACACGTCCGTCTCGGGTTCAGGGGACAACGCCCCTGGCGGCAGCCCTCTGCCGGCGTCCGCCCGTCATCAAGCCAGCCAGCGCTTGCGACGCTTGTAACTCTTCACATCCTTGAAGCTCTTGCGCTCGCCACCGCCAACGCCCAGGTAGAACTCCTTCACGTCCTCGTTACTGGCCAGATCCTTCGCCGGCCCGTCCATCACGATGCGTCCGCTTTCCATGATGTAGCCATAGTCCGCGTACTTCAGCGCCATGTTCGTGTTCTGTTCGGCGATCAGGAAGGTCGTGTGTTCCTTTTCATTCAGGTCACGAACGATATTGAACACTTCCTCGACGATCTGTGGGGCCAGGCCCATCGACGGTTCATCGAGCAGCACGATGTTCGGGTTCGTCATCAGCGCCCGGCCAATCGCACACATCTGCTGCTCGCCACCGGAGGTATAGGCTGCCTGGCTGGTTCGCCGGGTCTTCAGCCTCGGAAAATAGGTGTAGACCTTTTCCAGGTTCTGTTCGATTTCAGCCCGGTTGGTACGGGTATAGGCGCCCGTGAGCAGGTTTTCCTCGATGGTGAGGTGTGCGAAGCAGTGTCGCCCTTCCATCACCTGCACCACGCCACGCCCGACCAGCTCGGCCGGCGACAGGTTCTCGATGCGCTCGCCCCGAAGCTCGATGCTGCCTTTCGTGACCTCGCCCCGCTCACCCTTGAGCAGGTTCGAGATGGCGCGCAGCGTCGTCGTCTTGCCGGCTCCGTTGCCGCCCATCAACGCCACGATGCCTCGTTCATGCAGGGTGAGGGACACCCCCTTGAGCACGAGGATCACATGGTTGTAGATGACTTCGATGCCATTGACCACCAGCACCGGCTGGCCCGTGGCCTCTGCGCGCGAGGTGTCGGCCGAAGGAGATTGAGAGATGGTTGTCATAACTGTCGCAATGCCTCAAGAGGGTTCGGGTGAACGCCTGCACGTCGATCTGCCCGCTGGAGCCCCGGTATCCGGGCCCGCGTCCGTTGGTGTCACCCAGTCACTGCGTGACACAAGGATGCGGACAGCCCGTCGGGCACACCCTCGCGGCAGACGGATACCCGCCGCCACGAGGGCAACTTCACGCTCACTCGCAGCTGCGCGGCGTGATCTTCTTCTCTTTCGCGTAACGGTCGGCATAGTCCGCCACCAGCGGATTCACCATGTCGGGATCACCCTGATACCAGTCGGACACCACGGTCCACTTGGCGCCATCCCACTCGGCGATGCGTGCCCAGTCGGTGCCCATGTGGTTGGCACAGCTCGTCTGGATCGGCTTCAGCACATTGCCGAAGCCCAGCTCATCGAGGCGTTCCTGCGTGAGGTTCAGGTTCTCCAGCCCCCATTTCACCTGTTCGGGCGTCATCACCTTGCCCTTGCCGAATTTTTCCTGTGCCGCACGAACCGCCTCCACCTGGAGCATCGCGATCACCATGCCACGGGTATGAGCCATCGACCCCAGCTCATTGGCATTCTTGCCGGTGCCCTTGCCCTTGTCGTAGAGCATGGTCTTGATTTCGTCATGCACCTTGCCGCGCTCGGCCGTGTTGTGGATCGTGACGGTCTTGTACCCTTTGGCGTTCTTGCCGATGTCCTTCACGTCGTGATCGGAGCCGGCCCACCAGATCGAATAGATCTTGTCACGTGCATAACCGGTGGCCTGGGCCTCGCGGATCGCCGTCGGCGTCATCACGCCGGCCGACCACAGCAGCACGTAATCCGGGCGCAGCTTGCGAATCTGGAGCCAGGTGGATTTCTGCTCGACGCCCGGCGCCGTCACCGGCAGCAGCTGCAGGTCGAAGCCTTCCTTTTCAGCCCGTTTCTTCAGCAGCGGAATCGGCTCCTTGCCATAGGGCGAATCGTGGTAGACCAGCGCGATCTTCTTGCCCTTGAGCGACTTGTCCTTTTTCAGGATGTCCTGAATGATCGAGTCGGCCGCCGTCCAGTAGGTGCCCAGCATCGGGAAGTTCCACTCGAAGACCTTGCCATCGGCCGACTGCGACAGGCCATAGCCCACGGTGATGATCGGCATCTTGTCCTTCGGCGCCTTGTCACTGACGGCGAAGGTGATGCCGGTGGACTGCGTGTCGAAACCGGCTGCCCCACCGCCCTTGTTCTTCAGGCGCTCATAGCACTCGACGCCCTTGCCGGTGTCATAGGCCGTTTCACATTCCTCGAAGGCGATCTTCACACCATTGACGCCCCCCTTCTCGTTCACCAGCTTCAGATAGTCCTGCTTGCCGTCGGCCCAGACGATGCCGAGCGGCGCGAACTGGCCGGTACGATAGACCAGCAGCGGCACGAACTGCTCCTGAGCCTGCACCGCAGACGAGGCCGCCAGACCGCCCATGCCGGCAACGACCGCGGCAGCGGCAACAGCAACTTTTCTGAATGTCATGTGTGTATCTCCTAATGATTGTTCGGGAAAGATTTCCCAGGGCGGGCGATCTCTGGCGCCCTTCAAGGTCATGCAGGATGGTGGCCAGCCATGCACGGCGCACGCTGGTCCACCGCGAAGCGTGTCAATGCGGGAAAGGCCAGACACGCAGTTTCTGCCGGGTGGTGGCCCACAGCTTGGCCAGACCATGCGGCTCGACGATCAGGAAGAACACGATCAGCGCGCCGAACACCATGTGCTCCAGATAGGTGGCGGTGGCCGTCGAAATGGGCAGCCCCATCCAGTGCGGCACGTAGTTCAGCAAGAGCGGCAGCAGCACGAAGAAGGCGGCGCCGAACATGCTGCCCACGATCGAGCCCAGACCACCGATGATCACCATGAAGAGCAGTTGCAGCGAGCGATCCAGACCGAAGGCGGCGGGCTCCCAGGCGCCCAGGTGCACGAAGCCCCACAGCGCCCCGGCCACCCCCACGATGAAGGAACTGACGGCAAAGGCCGAAAGCTTCGCATAGGTGGGCCGGATCCCGATGACGGCAGCCGCCACGTCCATGTCACGAATCGCCATCCACTCGCGACCGATCGCGCTGCGCACCATGTTCTTGCAGGCCAGTGCCACCAGCGACAGGATGATCAGGCAGAACAGGTACTTCTCGACCGGCGTGTCGATGCGCCAGCCAAGAACCGACAACGGCCCGGCGCTGACGGAACCGGAGGAGGAGTTGTTCGTGATCCAGCCTGCCCGGCTCGTGAGCCAATCGACGAAGAACTGCGCGGCCAGCGTGGCAACCGCCAGATACAGCCCCCGGATGCGCAGGCTGGGCAGACCGAAGAACACGCCGAACACCATCGCGATCACGCCCCCGCCGATCAGCGACACGAGCAGCGGCATGTCCTCGATGCGCACCTGAAGGTTGTAGGCGGCATACGCGCCCACCGCCATGAAGGCGCCGGTGCCGAGCGAGATCTGGCCACAGTAGCCCACCAGGATGTTGAGGCCCAGCGCCGCCAGCGACATGATCAGGAACGGGATCAGTACCGCCTGAAAGACGTAGTTGCTGACGAACAGCGGGATGCCGACGAAGGCGATCAGCAGGATGCCGGCGATGGCCCAGCGATCCTGCAACACCGGGAAGATCTGCTGGTCGGCCGCGTAAGTCGTCTTGAATTGTCCGTTTTCACGGTAGAACATGATGATTGCTCCTCTGTCGCCGTCAGACGCGGTCGATGATCTTGTCGCCGAACAGCCCTTGTGGCCGCACCAGCAGGAAGCAGAGCGCCAGACCATAGGCGAACCATGCCTCGATGCCACCACCGACCATCGGTCCCAGATAGACCTCGGCCAGCTTCTCGCCCACACCGATGATCAGGCCACCGATGATGGCCCCCGGCAGCGACGTGAGCCCGCCGAGGATCACGACCGGCAGCGCCTTCATCGCCACCAGCGACAGCGAGTACTGCACCCCGAGCTTCGAGCCCCAGATGATGCCGACGACCAGGGCCACGGCACCGGCCACCGACCAGATGATGACCCAGATGCGCGACAGCGGAATGCCGATCGACTGGGCGGCCTGGTGATCATCGGCCACGGCCCGCAGCGCACGGCCCGTCTTCGTCTTCTGGAAGAAAAGGCTCAGGCACACGACCAGCAGGGCGGCGACGCAGGCGGCATACAGGTCTTCCAGGCTGACGAGCACGCCGCCCTCGAAGACATCCTCCAGCAGGAAGAGCGGATCCTTTGGCATGCCCACATCCAGACTGTAGACCTCGCTGCCGAAGATCAGCGGCCCCAGGCCATCGAGGAAGTACGCGATGCCCAGCGTCGCCATCAGCAGCGTGATCGGCTCCTGGTTGACCAGATAGCGCAGTGCAAGCCGCTCGATCAGCCAGGCCACGCCGATCATGATCACCAGCGCCACGATCATGGCCAGCAGGTTGCCGACGAAGCCGGGCTCCATGCCCAGCCAGGCCGGAATCCACTCGGCAAAGCGCGCCATGACGAGCGCCGAGAACAGCACCATCGCCCCCTGGGCGAAATTGAAGACGCCGGATGCCTTGAAGATCAGCACGAAGCCGATGGCGATCAGCGCATACAGCGTGCCTACCATCAGGCCGCCGAACAGAGTTTCCAGAAAGAATGCCATGTGCGACTCCTCAATGACCGGCGACCAGGAAAACGGATCGGAAAATCATGTCTCGCCCTCCTGTCTCAGTGACTGACGCCCAGATAGGCGCGGATCACATCCTCGTTGTCGCGCACTTCTTCCGGTGCGCCGTCGCCAATCTTCTTGCCGTAGTCGAGCACCACCACGCGATCGCTGATGTCCATCACGACGCCCATGTCATGTTCGATCAGCACGATCGTGGTGCGGAACTCGTCGTTCAGATCGAGGATGAAGCGGCACATGTCCTGCTTTTCCTCGACGTTCATGCCGGCCATCGGCTCGTCGAGCAGCAGCACCTGCGGCTCCATCGCCAGTGCCCGCCCAAGATCCACCCGCTTCTGAAGGCCATAAGGCAGCTGACCAACCGGTGTCTTGCGATGGGCCTGGATCTCCAGAAAGTCGATGATGTGCTCGACGAACTCGCGATGCTCGATTTCCTCGCGCTGGGCAGGCCCCACCCGAAGTGCCTGCAGGAACAGGTTGCTGCGGATCTTCAGGTTGCGCCCGGTCATGATGTTGTCGAGCACGCTCATGCCCTTGAAGAGCGCCAGGTTCTGGAAGGTGCGTGCCACCCCCATCTCGGCCACCTGACGGCTGTTCATGTGTCCGAAGGTCTGCCCGCGGAAGGTGATCTTGCCTTCGCTGGGCGTGTAGACGCCGTTGATACAGTTCAGCATCGAACTCTTGCCGGCACCGTTGGGGCCGATGATCGAACGGATCTCGTGCTCACGGACGTTGAAACTGATGTCGGTCAGTGCGTTGACGCCGCCAAAGCGCAGGCTGATGTTCTGGATGTCCAGAATCACGTCGCCGATGCGGCGACCCTTGCCTGCACCGCCTTCGGCCGGCATGGCGGCGGGCTGCTCGCCCAGGGCCGTGCTCATTTCCTGATTCATGGCATTGCTCATGCGGCCTCCTGCTCGGGCGGGGTTTGCGGGGGAAAGACCCTGGCCTCCAGAATCTTCAGGGTGGCACTGACCTTGCCGGTGCGGCCATCCTCGAACTTGACGGCAGTCTCGATGAACTGTTCGGTGCGGCCGTCATAGAGCGCATCGATCAGCACGCCGTACTTTTCGGCGATGAAGCCACGGCGCACCTTGCGGGTACGGGTCAGCTCGTCATCATCCGGATCCAGCTCCTTGTGCAGCACGAGGAAACGCGCGATCTGCGTGCTTTCCATGCCCTCTTCGGCGGCCAGGCCGGCATTGACCTTCTCGACGCATTCCCGCATCAGTTCCAGCACGGCGTCCTTGCCGGCCAGATCCACGTAACCCGTATAAGGCAGGTTGCGCCGCTCGGCCCAGTTGCCCACCGCTTCGAGATCGATGTTGAGGAAGGCACAGACCTTGTCGCGGTCATGCCCGAAGCAGACGGCCTCCTTGATCTGCGGAAAGATCTTCAACTTGTTTTCGATGTAGTTCGGTGCAAACATCGCGCCGTTGGCGAGCTTGCCCACATCCTTGGCCCGGTCGATGATGTGCAGATGGCCATCATGGTCGATCATGCCGGCATCACCCGTACGGAAATAACCGTTTTCGTCGATGACCTCGGCCGTCGCGTCCGGTCGCTTGTAATACTCCTTCAGCACCGACACGCCCTTGACCAGCACCTCACCGTTGTCGGCCAGTTTCAGCTCGATGCCCGGCGCCGCCTCACCGACGCTGTTGAGCTTGACGCGACCATCGCGCTGAAGACAGACATAGGCACAGGTTTCGGTCTGCCCATAGAGCTGCTTCAGGTTGATGCCGATCGAGCGGAAGAAACGGAACAGATCCGGCCCGATGGCAGCCCCGGCGGTGTAGGCCACCTTGATGCGCGACAGCCCAAGCGTGTTGCGCAACGGTGAATAGACGAGCACGTCCCCGATCGCGTACTTGAAGCGATCCCAGCCACTGACGGGTTTGCCATCGAGCAGGTCGGCACCGATGCGTCCGGCCAGGATCATGAACTTCTTGTAGAGCCACTGCTCGAAGCGCTTGGCATCCTCCATCCGGATCGACACCGAGGTCAGCATGCCCTCGAAGACCCGGGGCGGCGCAAAGTAATAGGAAGGCCCGATTTCCCGCAGGTCGATGATGACGGTCTCGGCCGACTCGGGACAGTTGATCGTGAAGCCGGCCACCAGCCATTGGGCCACCGAGAACAGGTAGTCGCCCACCCAGGCCGGCGGCAGGTAGGACATGACGTTGTCGTGTTCGTTCAGGTGGTCTGTTTCGATCCCGCCCTTGGCGGCGCCGATGAAACTGGCGTGTGTCTGACACACGCCCTTCGGCCGGCCGGTGGTGCCCGAGGTGTAGAGGATCACCGCCACGTCATCGGGCTGCACCTTTGCCACCAGTGCCTCGAAAAAGCCCGGGTGCTGCTGTTCATAGGCCTGGCCACGCTTGACCAGATCGGCCACGCTGATCAGGCCGGGCGCATCGTAGTTGCGCATGCCACGCGGATCGTCATAGATGATGTGGGTCAGGCCCGGCACGCTTTCGCGCAGCATCAGCAGCTTGTCGACCTGCTCCTGATCCTCGGCATAGGCGAAATGCACTTCGGCATCTTCGAGCACGAAAGCCATTTCATTGGCCACCGCATCCTGATACATCGGCACCGGCACGCCACGCAGGCTCTGCACGGCCAGGAAAGCCATGTACAGATGCGGCCGGTTGTCGCTGATCAGCGCCAGATGGTGCCCTTCACCGAAGCCCAGCGAGGCCAGGCCACCCGCCATCCAGCGGACTTCTTGAGCGGTTTTCGCCCAGCTCCAGGTCTGCCAGATGCCGTACTCCTTCTCTCGCATGGCAGTCGCCTCAGGGCGCTCACCAGCATGCTTCTGTAGCAGACTGGGGAAAGTAGTGGCCATAAATGCCCCCTCTTGTCTCCGTGATCGTTCTTCTGAGATCGGGGCGGACACAGCCGATGCGATGCGCGAAAAGACGCCTGCCAGACAGGGTCTGCTTCCACGAGCCTGCTGCCTTGGGCTTCGAAGCGCCCGCCGCGAATGGGCTGCGACGGATGTCGCATCGCATCAAATGCTCCCAACCCCGATGTCGAAAGTCATTTGGCAGCACCATGCTAGGGCGAGTGCCCGGCTTTTTCAACGAAACGCAGCAGGGGAAAGCCCTAGGTAGGGTGCCCGGGATGTCCTCACCGGTCAGGCCCTCCGGGAAGGTCGAACCACCTGAGCGATCAGTCGGCTTACCAGAGGCATGCGACTGCGCCGAACCAAAAACCGCCGTTCAATCAATGGTTTGAAACAATTCGACCCGGTGGCGACATGAGCTTCGCCCCGGGCCTGAGCGCCGTTCCTGGCAGATGCCGAACCCGCTCGCTCATGCCCGGAAGCGGGCTGGAGCGGTTCAAAGGCTGTCACTTTTTGCCCCTCGTTTGACACCAAGTGCCACGTCACCCACCGGATGGATGACACGATTTCGCAGGTCTGCAACAGGACGGACAGGATCAGGGGCGCCTGTTGCCTTGCAGCAAAAGCGCCCGCCCCCCCTTTCAGGACACGTTGGCCCTCAAGGTCTGGGCAGCGGCCACCATGTTGGCCAGCGCCGCCGTCACTTCAGGCCACTGACGTGTCTTCAGCCCGCAGTCCGGGTTCACCCACAGACGTTCGGCCGGGATGCGCGCGGCAGCCTTCTGCATCAGGTTCACGATGTGCTGCTTGCTCGGGATGTTGGGCGAATGGATGTCATAGACGCCGGGACCAATCTCGTTCGGGTAGTTGAAATGATCGAAGGCATCCAGCAGCTCCATGTCCGAACGGGAGGTCTCGATCGTGATCACGTCGGCATCCATGTCGGCGATCGACGCGATGATGTCGTTGAACTCCGAATAGCACATGTGGGTGTGAATCTGCGTTTCATCGGCCACGCCATTGGCCGTGATGCGGAAAGACTCGACAGCCCAGTCCAGATACGTCTGCCATTGCGAACGGCGCAGCGGCAGCCCTTCACGCAACGCGGCCTCATCGATCTGGATGATGTGCACGCCCGCTTTCTCCAGGTCGATCACCTCCTCGCGGATCGCCAGCGCCAGCTGACGGCACGAGACCGAACGGGGCTGATCATCCCGCACGAAGGACCAGTTCAGCATCGTGACCGGGCCGGTCAGCATCCCTTTCATCGGCTTGGCCGTCAGCGACTGGGCATAGGTGATCCAGTCCACCGTCATCGCCTTCGGACGGCTGATGTCACCGAAGAGGATGGGCGGTTTGACACAACGCGAGCCATAGGACTGCACCCAGCCGAACTGGCTGAAGGCGTAACCGTCGAGCTGCTCGCCAAAATACTCGACCATGTCGTTGCGCTCGGGTTCCCCGTGCACGAAGACATCCAGCCCCAGCGTTTCCTGCTCCCGCACGCAACGGGCAATTTCCTCCTGCATGGCTTTCTGATAAGCCGCTGCGTCCATCTGCCCTGCCTTGAACTGGCTGCGGGCCTGACGGATTTCAGCCGTCTGGGGGAAGGAGCCGATGGTCGTGGTCGGGAAGCGGGGCAGGCGCAGATGAGCGGCCTGCTTCGACGCCCGTTGGGCATAAGCCGAGTGGCGCTGTCCGAAGCTGGCGTCGATCCTGTCGAGTGCCGCCTTCACGGCCGGGTTGTTCACCCGCGGAGACTGACGGCGGCTGTCGAGGGCGGCCCGGTTGGCATCCAGCGCGGCACGTACGGCATCGCGTCCCTGATTCAGCGCGGTGGCCAGCACCTGAAGCTCTTCGAGTTTCTGAACCGCAAAGGCCAGCCACGACTTCAGTTCGGCATCCAGCTTCTCTTCGCTGCCCAGATCGACCGGCACGTGCAGCAGTGAGCAGGACGGCGCAATCCAGAGACGATCCCCCAGGCGCTTCGCCAACGGCTCCAGCCAGTCCAGCGTGGCGTTCAGATCCGTCTTCCAGATGTTGCGGCCATCGATGACACCCAGCGACAACACCTTGTGGTCCGGCAGCAGATTCAGCAGCGGCAACACATCCTCACGGCCACGGATGGCATCGACATGCAGGCCTGCCACCGGCAGATTCGCGGCAATATAGGCGTTGTCCTGCAGCTGACCGAAGTAACTCGCGACCAGCAGCTTGAGTCTGGCTGACTTGAACTCATGGTAGGCCCGATTCAGCGCATGCTGCCACGCCTTGTCCAGCTCGGTCACCAGAATCGGCTCATCGATCTGCACCCACTCGACGCCCTGGGCCGCCAGCGTGTCGAGCAGTTCGACATACACCGGCAGCAAGCGGGGCAACAGGGCCAGACGATCGGAACCGTCCTTGCTCTTGCCAATGGCCAGATAGGTCACCGGGCCGATGATGACGGGTTTGGCCTCGACACCCTGGGCCCGGGCTTCGGCCAGCTGTTCGAGCAGACGCGAGGCATCGAGCCGGAACTGGGTGTCCGCGGTGAATTCCGGCACGATGTAGTGGTAGTTGGTGTCGAACCACTTGGTCATTTCACCGGCTGCCACCCCTTCAACCGGCCCAGCATGGGCATGGCCTGCACAGCACGTCCCGGCACTCGCGTCGTCGGCAGCCGCCGGAGCCACAGCCGTTCCGCTGCCCGCGTGCACATGAGGGGCCGACTGGCCACGGGCCAGACGGAAATAGTTGTCCAGCACGTCTCCCTGGAACCCCTGTACACGCGCCGGCAGGTTGCCAAGGGTGAAGCTCATGTCGAGCACCTGATCATAAAAGGCGAAATCACCGACCGGCACCAGATCAAGCGCGGCCTGCTGCTGCCAGTGACGGCTGCGCAACTGTGCGCCCAATGCTTTCAGCGCGTCCAGGGAGGACTGGCCTTTCCAATAGGATTCAAGCGCGAATTTAAGCTCGCGTCGGGCGCCGATGCGCGGGAAGCCGAGGTTGTGGGTGCGTGCCATGAAGAAAGCTCCGTGAAGTGAGGAGGGGCAGGAAGGAACGGCGACATCCCGAATCCCGGCTAGGGCGCGGCCAGAAAACCCGTCCGGATTCTCCGTCGTTCAGAATGTCGTCATGCGATGGCTCGGCATCTTAGGGAGTACAAGGCATGAAGAAAAATGGTATTTTTTCAGTGAATCATGAATGAAATTCATGTCATCGCTTCTGCTCCCCTCACCATTGGCCCACCATGCTCGAACGCCAGCACCTTGAAATCATCCGCGCCGTTTCATCGCAAGGGTCGCTGACCGCGGCGGCCGAGACACTTCATCTGACCCAATCCGCGCTGAGCCATGCCATACGCAAGCTGGAGGCACACCTCGGTCTGCTGATCTGGCATCGTGAAGGGCGCCAGCTTCGACCGACGCAGGCCGGACACTACCTGCTGGGGCTCGCCAACCGCCTGCTGCCGCAGCTCGAACACGCCGAGGTCGTGGTGCAGCAGTTCGCAGCCGGCGAACGGGGCACCCTGCGCATCGGGATGGAATGCCATCCCTGCTATCAGTGGCTGCTGAAGGTGGTCTCCCCCTATCTGTCAGCCTGGCCGATGGTGGACGTGGACGTGAAGCAGAAGTTCCAGTTCGGCGGCATCGGCGCGCTGTTCAACCACGAGATCGACATGCTGGTCACGCCCGATCCACTGCAACGGGAAGGACTGCTCTTCGAGCCGGTCTTCGATTACGAGCAGGTACTCGTCGTGGGGCGCGAGCATGCCCTGGCACGACAGCAGCACGTCCTGCCCGATCAGCTGGCCAACGAAACCCTGATCACCTATCCGGTCAGCATCGACCGGCTCGACATCTTCACGCAGTTCCTGATGCCTGCCGGCATCACCCCCCGACGGCACAAGCCGATCGAGACGACCGACATCATGCTGCAGATGGTGGCCAGCGGCCGCGGCGTCACGGCCCTGCCCCGCTGGCTGGTCGAGGAAAATGCCGACCGGTTCGGGATCGTGCCACTGACACTGGGCGCCACAGGTATCGCCAAGCAGATCCACCTGGGCATCCGCGAGCAGGATGCCGGCATCGACTACGTACGCGCCTTCATGGCACAGGCACGGCGGCACGACGCACGCTGACCGCGCCAGCCCGCTCACCGATGGACAGGCGATCCTGTCGATTTCCGATTGCCGATTGCCGGATTCAGCGCCGGGAAGGGGGTCGCAGACGGGAAGCGCCGAGCCGCCTGAAAATTCATGAAACGTATGACAAACACCACACCCCAAACCGTCGGCATACAAAAAAAGTCCGTTCGTACTAAGCTATGACCGTTTATTCTCCTTGTCCTGCCATTGGCAGAAAACCAACAAAGTGAGGTAGCCTACATGCCCCTGCTCAACATCCGTACCCCCCTGACAGCTGCAGCACTGGCGCTGTTGCTCGCCGCCTGTGGCGGTGGCGGTGGAAGCTCCGACCGCGCCGTCTCCAGCAGTCCGGATGCGCCCGGCAGTGCCACGAACCCGCCTGCCACCGGTGGCGGCACGGGCAGCACGGCCGGCGGCGGCACCGGCGCCGGATCGGGCGGCGCCCAGGGTGGCAGCCCGCAGGTCGGCCCGACAGCGCCCCGCCCCGCGAACGGACCGATCTCGGCCAACGGCATCAGCGGCGCGCTGCTGGCCACGCTGCTGGATCAGCAGGCCATCAACCCGGCAGCCGGCCCGGGTGTGCCCAACTATGCCAAACCCACGCGCACGCTGGGCGGTGACGACATCGACAACAGCCCAGGCCCCTTCATCACCTCGGGCCAGCAGACCGAGCCGTCGTTCTATGCCCCGCCCACGGCCACGAACAATCCCTATGCCCTGCCTACCTATCGGCCGGCTTCAGGCACCTTCACCGTGCTGCATGGCACAGGGGTTCAGAACCGCTGGAATCTGAGCAGCAACGCCACGATTCCCTTCGTGGAACAGGTGACACGCGCCACCGTCACCATCGAGAACGACACCGTCACGCTGGATCCGTCACTGAGCATCGAATTGCGGACGGTCAGCTTCCCTGGCGGGGTCTATCAGGCCACCACGCCGATCACGAACACCTATACCGCCACACAGCGCTATCAGGTTCGCTTCGACGAGCTGGTTCCCTTCGGGCAGGTACTGCAACAGTGGCAGAACCCCCAGGCCACCGGCGCCATCGGCAGCATCCAGCTGCTGGTTCAGAGGGGTGAAGAACCCGACGAGGTGCAGCTATGCTGGAACACGGGGCTCACCGGCATCAAGCGCCTCTTCTGCCGCGAGTATGAAGTACCCGCCCGCTGGACGCGCGGCCAGACCGTCAAGCGCGAACGCTATGTGATCGCGGATGACCGCTCGGTGCTTTCGGGCGAAAGCGGCTTCCGGTTCTGGGAGGCCGACGAGGACGATCTGCCCTGATCGGGCGGCGAAGCCACCGGCTTGCGCCTTCGGTGACAGGGTGACAGCCACCGTGACGCACTCACGGTGGCTTTTTCATGTGCGGCGACTCACTCGGTGCCGGTCAGCGGCACGAAAGACCGGGCTGGCATGTTGCCCATATCCCTTTCTGAAAACCGATGCCGGTGCATCAGATCCCGGCCAGCGCCTGCTCGAAGTCGGCGAGCAGGTCGTCGGTCTCCTCGAGGCCGACCGAGACACGGGTCAGGCTGTCGGTGATGTTCATCAGCGCGCGCTCGGCCGGTGGCGTCTCGTTGTAGATGGTGGGCGCGACCGGAATGATCAGCGTGCGAGTATCGCCCAGCCCGGTGGCCCGCAACGGGATTTGAAGCCGGTTGATGAAGGGCAGGAGCGCCCCGGTATCCTTCAGGTCGAAGGACAGCAGCCACGAGCCCGACTTGAACAGCGCCTTCGCGATGTCGTGCTGCGGATGACTGGGCAGGCCCGGATAGTTGACATGGGCGACCGCCGGATGGGCTTCCAGCATCCGTGCCAGCGCCAACGCACTCTGACTGGTTCGCTCGATGCGCAGCGCCAGTGTCTCGGCACCGATGCTGATCTGGTCGGCCGCATCGGAGGACAGGCAGGCGCCCATGTCACGCAGCCCTTTCTTGCGCAGCTGTGTGAGTCCCCAGAGGGCCGGATCACCCTTGCGGTATTCCTCGACGATGGCCGGGTAGTCCGTCCAGTCGAAGCAGCCCGTGTCGGTGGCCAGCCCGCCCAGGGCCACGCCATGACCGCCGATCGTCTTGCTCAGTGAATTGACCACCAGCCCGGCCTTGACCGCCTTCGGCTGGAACAGCGCCGGGGAGGTGATGGTGTTGTCGACGACGAAGAGCAGCCCGCGCTCGGCACACAGTTCGCCGATGGCGGCCAGATCCGGCACTTCGGTGCCCGGATTGGCGATCGTTTCGACGAACACCATGCGCGTGCTGGGCCGGAGGGCAGCCGCCACGTTGGACACGTGGCAGCTGTCGACCTTGTCGACCTCGACGCCCAGGCGGCGCATCGTGCCGAACAGGCTGTTGGTACCGCCAAAGACGTAGCGGCCCGACACGAGATGATCGCCCGCACGCAGCAGTGTGAAGAAAATGGCCGCCAGCGCGCCCATGCCGGAGGCGAAACTGACCGAGCCGATGCCGCCTTCCAGCGCGGTAAGCTTGGCCTCCAGGGCAGCCGTCGTGGGCGTGCCTGTGCGCGAGTAGTTGTAGGCGTTCTTGAGCCTGCCCTGAAAAACGTCGATCAGGTCTTCGACCGAATCGAAACCGTACTGGACCGAGCGGTGAACCGGTTTTCGGATGGCATGGTGGGCCACGCCGAATTGGCGGTCGGCATGCACGATACGTGTGGCCAGACCCTGTTCCTTCTTGTTGGTCATCGTCTTCTGGTGGTTCCTGTTCTGAAGCGTGAGGAGGAATGCATGCAGCGCGGCCAGCTGCCATCTGGCGCTGCCATGCCGCCAGCGCCATGCGGTGCGCCCGGCCGGTCTTTCGCAGGGAGCGGCACGTTCATGGCGCACGCTCACCCTGTTCGTAGAGCTCGATGCGCCGGGCATCCAGGCCCTGACTGGCCAGGCTGATCGGGATGCGGCGGGCCGCCACGGCCTGCTCGAGCGATGTGGCCCCCTGCGCCTGCAACGCCCGCAGGAAGTCCAGCATCAGGCGTGGGGAATGGCCTGATGCTTTCATGGCCCGGATGGCGCCGAGGTCAGCCACCTGCTGCTCGGCCTGGGCATAGCCCTGCTGCAGCACGCTGTCGGCTCCCAGATCCGACAACTGCTCGAGTTGCCGGCCCGTGGAGACGGCCCAGGCCCAGCGGCGTACCTGCGAGGTCACCATCGTGCGCTCGAGGTGCCGTTCGGAAAGGTGCGCCAGCTGATGGGCCAGCACGGCCTGCAGGATCGCACGCTGTGCCTCTGGCCCCTGGCTACCCGCCAGCGCCACCAGCTCATCGGTGATGATGACCGTGCTGCCGGGCAGCACCAGCGCATTGGCACCCAGCAGTTTACCGCCACGGGAGAAGACGAGGCGGTAGTCCGGCGGGGATTCTCCCGGCCAGGCGCGTACGAGCCCCTGATGGAGGCTCTCTCGCCACCTGTCCTGCTCCCCGGCGGACAGGCCCGAAGGGAGCATCCCCTGCCGGGTGAGGGACGTCTGGATGCGCTGGCCGATATCGGCACTGATGGCCGGCGGCATGGCATGGGCCAGATAGTGCCCCAGCATCTGTTTCGCCTGCCCCTTGAGCACCATCAGTGCGACGACAGGTCCCACCAGCAGCCCCAGCGCCGGGGCCCAATGCAGGCGCGGACGCGGCAATGCCGTCGCCCCGGCGCCCGCCTGGCCATCCAGGCGTTTGGGCGGCAGGGAAGTCTCGGGCTGCAAACCGGCCGCTTGCCGTGACGGCGCGCCAGCCGCATCCGGCAGACCACCGTCCACGGCGTAGACGGGCATCACCCGGAGCGCCTCCCGCTTCAGGGCCTCCAGGCGAACCTGGGCGAAGGGATGATAGAGACCGGCCGTCAGTATCGTGAGCACATCACAGACGAAACCGGTCGCCATCAGCCGGCCTGCAGGCAGGTGGCTTTCGATCACGGCGCCCGGCAGGTGCATGCTGCGCCAGCTCTGGTTCCAGACACGGGCCATGAAATAACGCCAGCCCATCCGCAGCATCAGCACCGCCAGGCCGAGCAACCCCAGCACGGCCATCGCCCGGCAGCCCACGCAGACATCGCCATCGAGCATCGATGAACCATCCATCCGCAGGCCGCCCAGCCAGGAGTCCGCGGCCGGTGCCAGCGCGATCAGGGTCTGCAGCGTGCCGGGCGGCTCGATGCTGTAGGTGGCCAGCAGCAACGGCCAGTTGGCATAGAGCAGGCCGATGATCAGGAAGGGCAGCGGCAGCACCAGCAACAGGGCAGCACCAGCAGCGCGCAGCAGCGGCCAGAAGCGTAGACGCGACTGGAACGGGTAGACCGGATGGAAGATGTGACACAGCCCGTAGCGCAGCGCATGGTAATACCAGCCTGCCAGCGCCAGCATGGCAGCCAGTGCGATGCACCAGAACAGTGCGTACCGGATGGCTTCGGTCAGCACGTTGCTGACCGACCAGTGCATGCCCTCACCCAGCACCCCGCTGGCATCCATCAGCACGGCCACCCCCATCAGCCCCAGAGGCAGCCATGACAGAACCATCAGCAGCCAGGCACGGCAGGCTCCATGCAGGGATCCCTCGAAGCGGATCTGCTCGCCCTGCCAGTACAGCTGGCCGATGCGCCCCCGCCAGCCGCTCCTGAGCCACCACGGGCCACCAAGGCTCAAGACCGACACGAACAGCAACCAGCCCAGGAGGCCATACTGCCGGGTGTATCGCAACAGGAACAGCATGGCGACCAGCAGCAGTACCTGCTGCCAGATGCAGGGCCAGGCCCCCCGGGCCGTCATCAATCGGGCATCACCGAGCGGGGTTTCGCCCACCCAGGTACTGGCGTTGAAGAATTGCCAGCGACGCCGGCGCAGCCAGGGCCAGTACAGGCCCAGCGTCAGCACCATGAACAGCAGGTCACCGGCCCAGATCCTGAAGTAGTTCCAGCCACGACCTGTGAAACGAACCCCTACACCACCCGGTGGCACGGGATTGAGACGGCCCACAACAAGGTGCTTCATGTTGTGGACACCCTGCTCAACGGGCCGGGATCGGCGCCGCCCGTGCGCCCCCGACCTGAAGCACCTGCCAGTAGATCCGGCATAGTGCTTCCAGACGCTGCGCCAGCAGGACGGCCACTTCAGGCGTCTCGCCCAGTGCCAGCAACCCGTAATGGGCCACCAGACAGGCCGAGCCCCCGCCCAGCGCATCGAGAATCAGCTCAAGTGCCGAGGTACCGGCCATCGAGGGCGCTGACGGTGCCGTCGGCCGGCCCGCGCCACCGTCAGCGCCGCCCACGGACGCCGCGGATGCTTCGGCATTCAGGGCCGCGTAGAACCCGGCGCGACAGCATTCGATCCGGTCCCGCCCCGCCATGGCCACCATCGGGTGAAAGAAAGGGATGCCCTCATACTGCACGGCTGGCGTGCAGGCCAGTGTGGCGGCATAGGGCGAAGCCAGCATGACGATGGCACCGGCATCCTCACGGCTGTCATAGAGCGCACCGTGCATGCCGGAGGCCGGGGCATCGTGCAGCGGATACCAGACGGGGATGTCCGGATCATGGCCTTCGGCCCCATCCGCAGCATCCACCTGCGGTACGGCCGTGGGATCTGGCATCCCGGCGATGGCAGCCCCGGGGAACGGTATACAGGCAGCCGCCGAAACCAGCAGCAAGCCGTCGGCAGCAGGCCGCGACCAGCGCATCGACATCGTGGCACAGCCGAAGGGATCCAGGGCCGGTGTGGACAGCTGCGCTGCGCTGCGCATCAGACTCAGGCGGGCAGCGTTTTCGGAAGAATGATTCATCAATTGATTTCAATCCAATCGGATTCGGGACAGTTCACGCCGATCACGCTTGGAAGGGCGGCCGTGCATGCCTGCAGCGGGTTCTCGTTCGAAGCGGCGACGCTCGGCGGCCGCCAGGCGTGCAGCTTCGGATTCGGGGGTCTCTTTATACAACGTCTGGGCCACCGGTGCGGGACCTCTGACGCCAGACAGCCCCATCACCCGAACTTCCCGTTGTACGTCACCGACACGGATGCGAACCAACTCCTCCCCCTTGAGCAGGCGTGCTACCTTGACGCGCTCCCCATCCACCAGCACCCGGCCATTTTCCACGGCCTGCTGCGCGAGGGAGCGGGTCTTGAAAAAGCGGGCCGCCCACAACCATTTGTCGATACGCACGGGCGGCGACGCGATATCAGCCATCGTCAGGCTTCCGTGTCCGAAAAGCGGGCCAGCGTGAAGCTGTTGACACCGGCCTCACGCAGGCGGTTGGCCCCGCCCAGCTCATACAGATCGACGATGGCGGCGGCCTCCAGCACATCAGCACCCAGTTTACGCAACAGCTCGACAGCGGCGAGCATGGTTCCCCCCGTGGCGATCAGGTCATCGACGACCAGCACCCGGTCACCGGGCCTGGTGGCATCGACATGCAGCTCGACCGTGGCGGAACCATACTCCAGCTCATACGATGCCGAGACCGTCTCGAAGGGCAGCTTGCCCTGCTTGCGGATGGGCACGAAGCCAACACCCAGCTGATGGGCGATGAGCGGGCCGATGATGAAGCCCCGGGCGTCGATACCGGCCACCAGCGTGACACCCGCCTCACGATAGCGATCGACGAATATCCGGGTCATGGTTCGCAACAGGCGCGGATCCTGCAGCAACGGCGTGATGTCACGGAACATCACGCCAGCCTTCGGCCAGTCGGGAATGGTACGGATATGTCGCTTCAGCTCTTCGAGTTCAGTCATGTCGGTCAGCGGAGGTTGGGCGGCGGCCACCCTGACGGGCAGGGAGACACTTTCATAATGATACCGTCGAACCCGGGCGCTCCCGAGGCGCTTGGGCGGCAGGAAAGTCGCGGGCTGCAAACCGGCCACGCAGGCGATCAAACCTCCGGCCACGGCTCCGGCTCGGGCCGCATGATTTCCAGTGTGCGCGACAGGCGCAGCACGCCCAGATCATCGAAACGATGGCCGACGACCTGCAGCCCTACCGGCAGCCCCTGATCCGTATGCGTCCAGTTGACGGTGGCCGCCGGGTGCTCGCTCAGGTTCCAGAGGGCGGTGTAACCGATATGCGGCAGACCATCCTGCGGCCTGCCGGTGGGCGACAACGCCTCGGCCGCATAGGGCAGCACGGGCACGGTGGGCATCAGCACGAAGTCATAGCCATGCATGGCCTGACTGACCGAGGCCCGCACGGCCGTGATGCTCTGCCAGGCCCGCATCACATCCAGCCCGCTGAGCTTCGAGGCCCTCCCACGGCGCCAGGCGTCGACGAAAGCCTGGGCGGCACCGACTGCACCAGCACCAGCACCACCACCAGCCGCCGAGGCCGCGGCCAGGCCATCATGACCGGGGCTGGCTGACGGAGCGGAGGCCGGTGCTGCCCACCCGTCGCCAGCGTGGGACACACCGGCAGGCGAGTGGCCGGCCATCGCATCGGCATGGGCCATCGCTTCCCAGAACTGTTGAACCTCGTCGAAAAGCGCCGGCGAGATGAAGGAGTCGATCATGTCGACGGCAGCCCCAGCCATCTGCAGGGCACGTGCAGCCACCTGCAGGTACTTCTGGATCGCCGGAGCCAGCGGCAGTCCCAGCCCCAGATCCGTGATGACGGCGATGCTGAGCGATTTGGGACTGAGCCCATCGACCTGCATCCGGTATTCGGTCGCATCGGCCGGCAGCGCCATGAAGTCACGCTCGTCGGGCCGTGACAGGATGTTCATCAGCGCCGCCGTGTCGTGAATGTGGCGGCTGATGATGCCCGCGACCCGGCCCGGCGCCGGAGCCGCGATGGGCACGCGCCCCATGCTCGGCTTGAAGCCGACCACGCCACAGAAGGCCGCCGGCAGACGCACCGAGCCGAATCGGTCATAAGCCACATGCAGCGGCGCATAACCCGCCGCACAGGCCGCCGCCGCCCCTGCCGACGATCCCCCCGTCGAGGCCGAGGGCTGCCACGGATTGCGCACGAGGCGTCCATCGGCCGTCAGCCCAGCCGCCAGCGTGTCGTCGGCCGACATCACGGTCGTGCCGATGATCGGACAGCCCGCCTCATGAAGCCTCGCCACCACCGGCGAGGCCGGCTCGTTCGCTTCGGCACTGCTGCCCAGCGGGACATCTTCCCGCAGCGTGACCGGCACCCCGTCGAGCGGGGACAGCGGCGAGCGGCGCTGCCATCGTTTCTCGGAGGCCTGCGCCGTTTCGAGAGCAGCCTCACGACAGAGATGGCGCATGGCACCGAGCCGCGGCTCGGTGGCCTCGATGTGCTCGAAGACCGCCTTGAGCAGCTCGACCGGCGAAAGCCGCCCATTGGTATAGGCTGCTGCCAGCGCCTCGGCACTGGCGCCCATCCATTCCTTCATGATCTTTCCCCCCGAATCACACACGGGGACATCGCGTGACAGAATGCACAATCCCCCTCGGTTCATCACTATAGAAACTGGGGGGCGAGGGTCAATGACTTCAGGGGAAGCGGCCGACCGGCGCGGGACGGGGGCCGATCGGCGTGGGCAGGCGATGGGTCAGACGCCTTGCTCACCCGGGGGCCAGGCCCCCGCGGCCACCCGCTGCTGATACCAGCGGTGCATGGCAGCGTCCTCGACGGCGTACTCACCACGGGCCGATTTCCAGACAAGCGAAGGGCTGCGCTGACGAAGCGCATCGAGTGCGCCCTGAACCTTCTGCGCGGACACCCTGGCACCCGTCATCTGTTCATAGAAGCGCAAGGCCTCGGCATCGTAGGGACGAAAGCGCTGGGTCTGTGCCAGCAGCCGCCAGAGAACGGCCTGTTGCAAAGGCGGCAGGCTCAGATACTCCGACGCCATCTGCGCCTCGTCATCGGCCTGGCGCTGACGTGCAGCCTGACACACCGCCGATTCAAAACGCCCATCATGATCCGAAAACGGACTGAGTGCCTCGCCGAGGGCAGCCATGAGAAATTGCGGGCGCTGGCCGAAGTCCTCGAAGGCACTGAGCAATGCCGCCTGGTCGACGGGCTTCAGGGACGGATGCCGTTGCTCGATCAACTCGGCCAGATGGCGGATGAAATCGCTCCCCAACGCCGGCATCCGCTGCACCTGGGAGCCATAAAAAGGGGCGCTGTTGCTGTTGACGAGTCGTAACAGCTTGTCGCGATCCGAGCCTGACATGATCAGCATCAACTGGATATCGCCCGGTGCGTTGAGCTGATCCCGGGCCGATTTCAATGCGGCCATGACACTTTCACCGGCTTCGCTGGTCAGCGCGTGCTGTGCTTCGTCGATGATCAGCACGACGGGCTTGCCGGCGGCCTGCTTCAGGGCCCGAAGCGCATCGGTCAGCGTGGCACCATCGGGTCTGCCGATGTTGCGCGTGTCGAAGCTGATGGCCCCCGCAACCTGAATGTTCTCGACCCCCACTTTCTTGACCGCCTTGGCGATGATGCCAAGATGCTGATCAAGCGCAGAACCGATTGCATCGGCAATCAGCTCACCCGGATCCCGACGTGGATCGGCCCACAGATCGACATAGACGACGACCAGGCCCTGACGTTCCAGTTCCGGCTTCAGGTCACGCTGCAGGAAGGTGGACTTGCCGGTGCGACGGGGTGCCGCCAGAAACAGGCCATTGTGCGCGTCGCCCAGCAGGGATTTGCCCTGCAAGGCTTCGGCCACCTGCCGGGCCAGATCCGCTCTGGAAAAGTGCTTCATGCTTTTATCCGGAATTATCCAGAATTTCATAAATTATGAATTTTCGGATAATTTAGCATAATTGCTGGATCAGTCGGCGCCTGCCCCACGCCCGGCAGTCTCATCCATCACACCCCCGTCACACCTTTCGGAGAAAGCCATGAAGCATGGGCGCCCGGGGAATGGATATGCCAGACATCAGGCAGCCAGATGCGCCCCGATCACCTCGCGCACCATCGCTTCGTCGGCGCGGGCCGTCATGGCGCGGCCCAGGCCATCCAGCACGACGAAGACGGGTGTGCCACGCTCGGCCTTCTTGTCGATCGCCATGTGCTTCAGGTAATCGTCCACGGGCCAGGCGGGAGCTGTGGTCGGCAGACCGGCCGAGCGGATGATCCCGTCCAGCCGGTCGGCGTCGCTGGCCGCAAGCCTGCCCAGCCGGACGGACAGGTCGGCCGCCATCACCATGCCGGCCCCCACGGCCTCGCCATGCAGCCACTGGCCATAGCCGGCCCCGACCTCGATGGCATGGCCAAAGGTGTGACCAAAGTTCAGGTGAGCCCGCACGCCCGATTCGCGTTCATCGGCAGCGACGACAGCCGCCTTGATGCGGATCGAATCCAGGATGGCGGCCGTCATCGGCTCGGGGGCCAGCGCCAGCAACTCGGGCATGTCGCAGGCCACTCGATCCAGGTAGGCAGCATCGGCAATGGCGCCGTGCTTGATCACTTCGGCCAGCCCCGCCACCAGCTCCGGTTTCGGCAGGCTCCCGAGCGTGGCACCATCAGCGATGACGAGCCGGGGCTGGTGGAAGGCCCCGACCATGTTCTTGCCACGCGCATGGTTGATGGCGGTCTTTCCCCCCACCGAGGAATCGACCTGCGCGAGCAGGCTGGTCGGGATCTGGACGAAATCGATGCCACGCTGATAGGTGGCGGCGGCAAAGCCCACCAGATCCCCGATGACCCCACCGCCGAGCGCCACGAGCAGACTCTTGCGGTCGAAGCGCGCCGCCAGCATCGCATCATGGATGCGATCGAGCTGCTGCCAGCATTTGGTGGCTTCACCGGCCGGCACGACGACGCGCGTCACCTGATGGGCCGTGGGCGCGAGCAGCGCCTCGACCTGATCACCATAGAGCGGATCGACGTTGGTGTCGCTGACGATGGCCACCGAACGGCCGGACGCCAGTCCGGCCAGCGCCGGGTTCTCATGCAGCAGGCCGAAGCCCACCTGAATGTCATAGCTGCGTTCGCCCAGCTCTACGCGCAGGATTTGCATGGTCTCAGTCTCGGGAGGAAGGGGATGGAGGATGAAAGGCGGCCAGTGGTTCGGCCGTCGCGGCAACGCCAGGCATCGCCGGCGAAGGCCGTGCCGTATCCTGCCCGGAGGGTCTGCCGCCGGCGCTGATCTGCGGCATGGCACAGACCGGGGGGGCCGCGATACCGGTCGACCTGCCCGGCGCCCGGCTGCGAGCCTGCGCCGGGACTGACGCTCCGTCCAGGTGCCGCACCACCTCATCGACGATCTGCTCGATCGGCTGGCGGCTGGTCGTTACGATGTGAGTGGCCACTTCCCTGTACAGGCAGTCGCGCTCTTCGCAGAGCTTGTAGATCCGCTCGCGGGGATTGGCCGTGCGCAACAGCGGACGCTGACGATCCCGGCGCAGGCGCTGCCAGAGATCGCCCGGCGAGGCCTGCAGGTAGACGACCACGCCCCGGGACTTCAGCAGTTCGCGGTTGGCCGGTGACAGCACGACGCCACCGCCGGTGGCAAGCACCAGGCCGGGCTGGGCGGTCATCTCTTCGAGAAACTGGGACTCCCGGCGACGGAAGCCCTCTTCTCCCTCGACCGCGAAGATGGTCTGCACACTGACGCCCAACCGTTCCTCGAGGGCTCGGTCGGCATCGACGAAGACACGATCGAGGCGTCTGGCCAGCCTCACCCCCACGGTGGACTTGCCGGCGCCCATCATGCCCACCAGAAAAATGGAAAAGGCGGCATTCATGCCGCCTTAAGTTACCAGAAAGCGCGGAGGACATGGCAGGCGTGCTTTCCCTGCCCGATGGTCTCCCGGCGGCCTTCCGATACGGACGCGCCTCACGCCCGGTGGCCGCCCCGGCCCGCCGGGATCACCCGCGACCGGGACGCCTGCCCGACGATCAGCGCTGCACGACCGCGTCGTTGATGATGCGCGGTGTCAGGAACACCAGCAGCTCGTTGCGATCGTTGGTGCGCGTGTTGCTGCGGAACAGATGGCCCAGGATCGGGATGTCGCCGAGGAAGGGCACCTTGTCGGTGCGGTTGCGCTCGAACTGCTCGTAGATGCCCCCGATCACCACCGTGCCGCCATCCTCGACCAGCACCTGCGTCTTGACGTGGCGGGTATCGATCGCGAAGCCGGCCGAGGTCAGCTGGCCGACCGCATCCCGGTTCACGTCCACGTCCAGGATCACGTTGCCTTCGGGCGTGATCTGCGGCGTCACTTCCAGGCGCAGGTTGGCCTTGCGGAAGGAGACCGAGGTCGCCCCGCTGGAGGTGGCCGACTGGTACGGCAGCTCGGTACCCTGCTCGATGACGGCCGGCCGCTGGCTCGAGGTCAGCACCCGCGGGCTCGACACCACCTTGCCGCGCTGGTCGGCTTCGAGGGCCGACAGCTCGAGGTTGATGAAGCGCGACAGGCTGGAGCCGAAGAGGCTGATCGCCAGCGAGGCCGGGTTCGTGCCGGCGATGCCACCCGCCGGGAAGCTGAAGAAGTTGCTGTTCTCGGTCGCGGTGGCCTGCCCCAGACCGATCTCGGCATTCTGCAGATCCGAACCACGCTGCGAGGAAATGTCAGCCACGCCGGAGAGGTTGCCCGAAATGCTGCCGAAGCCCACCTTGCCCAGACCGCTGCCCGGCCCATAGACCGGCACGTTGTAGGCCGTCGTCTCGCCGGTCACCGGATCGGGGCGGCCAACCGTGCGATAGATCGTCGAACGGCGGTCATAGAAACCCAGCTTCGTACCCAGGTTGCGCGAGAAGCGGTCATCGGCCTCGACGATCCGGGCCTCGATCAGCACCTGACGGATCGGGATGTCGATCTGGTTGATCAGCTGCCGAATCTCATCCAGACGCGAAGCCGTGTCCATCACGAACAGCTTGTTCGAGCGCGAGTCGGCCACCGCACTGCCGCGCTTGGACAGCAGCGTGGTCTTCTCGTCGGCCAGCATGTCACGAATGGCTTCCGCCGTCTGGTAGTTCAGCGTGAAGGTTTCGGTGCGCAGCTGTTCGATGTCGGCAATCTGCTGCCTGGCCTCGAGCGCCAGCTTTTCCTTCGTGGCCAGCTCCTCGCGCGGCGCGATCAGCACGACGTTGCCGTTCTTGCGCATGTCCAGACCGCGCGACTGCATGATGATGTCGAGCGCCTGATCCCAGGGCACGTCCTTCAGGCGCAGCGTGAGACGCCCCTGCACCGTGTCGCTGGTGACGATGTTCAGATTCGTGAAGTCGGCGATCACCTGCAGCAGCGCACGCACGTCGACGTTCTGGAAGTTCAGCGACAGACGCTCGCCACGGTAACCCGGACGGCTGCCCTGCGTCAGCTTGTGCGGATCCTCCTGAATCGGCTTCACCTCGATCACGAACTGCGTGTCACTCTGATAGGCGCTGTGCTCCCACAGCCCTTGCGGTTCGATCAGCAGGCGGGTGTTGCCACCGTGCTGGGTGGCACGGATCACGCGCACCGGCGTGCCGAAGTCGGCCACGTCCAGCTGACGGCGCAGGTTCTCGGGCAGACGGGTGCCCTGGAACTCGACGAGAATGTTCTTGCCCTGCTGGCGGATGTCGACACCGGCACGATCATCCGACAGGTCGATGACCACGCGGCCCTCGCCATCCTTGCCGCGACGGAAATCGATGTCCTTCAGCGAACGGCCGCTGACCATCTCGGCCTTCGTCCTGTTCATCAGCGGCAACGAGGTCTTCTGCTTGAAAGCAGCATTCTCGCTCTCGTTCCGGTGCAGCGACAGCACCAGATCATGTCCGTCGATCTCGGACTGGAAGCGCAGCGAGCGGTTCATGTTCAACACCACACGCGCACGCTCACCACCCTGCACCACGTTCACGCTGCGCACATCGCCCCCGCTCAGCTCGACCAGACTGCGACCGATCCGGTTGTCCGTATCCTGAAAGTCCAGCGCGATCCGCGGCGGGTTCGCCAGCGTGAAACTGGGCGGCACCTCCGTCAGCGGCTGTGCCATCCGGATGCGGATCTGTGTCGAGGCTCCCTGTGGCGAGCCGATGATGGACTCGATCGAGTTGCCCACAGCCCAGGCCGGGCCGATGTTGGCGCCCAACCCGACAAGGGCTGCGGCGACGGAAGTTTTGAGAAAGCGCATGGCCGTTCTATTCCCAGGTCGTTGGTTCATCATTTGGACTCTTCCTGCAAGGAGATCAGCGTCTTCTGCTCGACCCAGTCGCCAGCCGCATCCCGCACCAGCTCCTTGATCCCCATTTCTGTTTCAGTAATGCTGACGATCTGACCGAAGTTCTGGCCGACGTAGTTGCCGACCTTCACCGGATACACCGTGTCGCCCACGGCCAGCAGTGCCACCGGGCCGTTGCTCTGGTTGTTCAGGTGCCCAACCAGTTTGATGGTGTCGAGCGGGAAGCCTTCCAGCAGCTCGCGACGACGGTTCAGGTCGGGCTTCAGGCCCGTGCTGCTCCGGTCATTCAGGTTGGCCATCGCCACTTCGAGTTTCGTGTCGGAGAACGGGTCGTAATCCAGACGCGCCTCGTAGCGGAACGGCACGAACATCTTCGGTTCATCGAGCTTGCCCACCTGACGCGGCGTATTCGCGCGCGTCTGGGCCATCCAGTCCTGCACCTCTTCCAGATCCGGCGTGCATCCGGTCAGCCCGGCGCAGATCACCAGGATGCCCGTTGCCGGGACGAGGCGATTCATCGAGTTCTTCATCTCATCTGCCTCCTGCGCGCGGCGCACTGGCCCTGTTCTGCTCTTCCTTGTCGAGATAGCGGAAGGTCTTGGCCGTGGCACTCATCTGCAGGCCTTTGCCGTCGCGCACCTTCTCGATCCGGATGTCATTCAGCGTCACGATCCGGGGAAGGTTCGCCAGATCACTGCTGAAGGCCGCCAGGTCATGAAACCCGCCCGTCACCTGAACCGAGATCGGCAGTTCGGCATAATGGCTCTTGAGCTGGACCGCGCCCGGCTTGAAGAGCTGCAGCTGCGCGCCCCGGCCCACACCGGCCTGGTTGATGTCCGAGAGCAGCGCATCCATTTCCGCACGGCTTGGCAGCTGCTTCTCCAGCACACCGACGTACTGCTCGGCCAGCACCTTCTGGCGGCGAAGATCATCCAGATTCACGGCCTTGGCCACTTTCTTCGTGAATTCTTCGCGCAGGCTCACTTCCTGGCCCTTGTACATTGCCAGCTCCTCATCGAGCGAGCTCCAGTAGAAGAACCAGCCCAGCCCGAGCAGCACGGCCACGATGCCCGAGAGCAGCAGCACCTTGGGAAATACCGGCCACAACCCCGGATGACGGCCCTGCAAGCCCTCGAACTGACGCGACAGGCCGCTGAGATCGATGTTCACGTTTTTCACGCGTCCGCTCCTTATCGTTTGCCGGTCGCATTCATGGCGACCGCACTGGCCTGCCCCTTCGGCGCCTGCCCGTCAGGCCGGTTTCGCCTGATCAGCACGTTCAGGCTGAATTCCTGTGCCCGATGCTGATCGCGTCGGCCGGCACGGGCATGCGAGGCATCCTCACGGATTTCTTCCAGATTCGGTTTCTCGAACCATTCGCTGCGTTCGCTCAGGTTCCGAAGCAGCTCTGCCACCCGCTCGTTGGACTGGGCCTTCCCCGCCAGCTTGACGTTCAGGTCACGCTGCTCGAGCCTGTCGAGAAACACGCCTTCCGGCGTGAGCTTCACCAGCTCGTCGAACAGGTGAACCGGAATCGTCCGGTCGCTCTGCAGGTCTTCCACCGCCGCCTGACGCGCCTTCAGCGAAATGATGGCGTCCTCCAGGTTCTTGATTTCGGCGATCTGGACATCGAGGTTGCGGTTCTCCTGCTCGATCAGTGCGTTGCGCTGCTGCTGATGACTGATCTGCTCGTTGATGACCATCCCGCCCGCAAAGACCAGGCTGCCACCCACGATCCCGGCCATCACCATCTGGCCCATGAAGTCACGCTTTCGACGCTCGCGTTTCTGTTCGCGATGCGGCAACAGATTGATCCGGATCATTGGTCGAACCTCCTCATCGCCAGACCGCAACTGACCAGCAGCGACGGTGCATCCAGGCGCAGCTGGCGCTCCAGCACGGTGTCCGCCACTTCCATGCCCTGGAACGGGCTGAGAATTTCCGTCGTCACCGAGGTCTTCTCGGCCACGGCCTCGACCAGTCCTGGCGTGACGGCAGCGCCGCCGGCCAGCAGGATGTGATCGACGCGGGTGTAGGGCGTGGAGCTGAAGAAGAACTGGAGGGCCCGGTTGATGTCGGCTGCCCCCTGCTCGACGAAGGGCTGCAGCAGCTCGGTCCGGTAGTTGTCCGGCAGATCCCCGGTGCGCTTCTTCAGCTCGGCCTCTTCGGCCGTCAGGCCATACAGGCGCACGATGTCCTGTGTCAGCTGGTTGCCGCCGAAAGGCTGCTCACGCTCGAACACCGTCTGGCCGTTGTAGACCACGGCCAGACGGGTGGCGGTCTGGCCGATGTCGAAGACCGCCAGGATCTTGCCCTCGCCACCGGCGGGCAGCAGGCTGATGATGTGATCGACCGAGATGCGGGCCGCATAGGGTTCCACATCGATGATCGTCGGCTTGAGTCCGGCCATCTCCGCCACGATCACCCGGTCTTCGACCTTTTCCTTGCGCGAGGCGGCCAGCAGGACATCCACGCTGTCCTCGGCCGTGGCCGATGGACCCAGCACCTGGAAATCGAGATTCACTTCTTCGATGGCGAAGGGAATGTACTGACTGGCCTCCGTCTCGACCTGCATTTCGTAATCATCTTCCTGCAGGTCTGCCGGCAGACTGATCCGTTTCGTGATGACGGACGAAGAAGGCAGTGCCATGGCGACCTGCCTGGTCGTCACGCCCGCCTTGCGCAAGGCCCGAAGCAGTGCGTCGGCCACCGCCTCATGCCGTTCGACGTTGCCATCCACGACGGCCCCACGTTCGATCGGCTCGATGGCATACCGCTCCAGCCGCATGGCCGCCTGCCGGCCGACGGCAAGCTCCACGACTTTCACGCTGGACGCACTGAAATCCACCCCGATCAACGGGGCAGGTCCGCGTGTAAACAATGATTGAAGGCCAAATCCCACAAAAGCACCTGATCTAGAAAAAATCCCCGGGAAATGAGTCGTCCGGACTGACTTCCCCTACAATTCCCCACTACCAGCTTGACAGACGGGGAATCACTTTAAGGTTTTTTCGGGTGCATGCCTCTACCCCGGCACACCACCGATCAAGACTTGCAACCCTTTAGTCGTTCGAGCCGGATGAACAGTCGAATTGGGTGCGTGAACGGTTCCGTGACGGGTATACCGATGCGCCTTTTGCGCCCACCATGTCTCTTGCGCGACATCACCCGGTACCACGCCGCGCAAACGAACAGCCTCCTCCATGAAGCAGACATCAACCACCTCCCGCAGCAACGCCCGGAAAACCCCCGCCCGTCGCCCGTCAGGCACGAGCCCTGTCACCAGAAAACGTCACCCCGTGGTGCGCTTTCTGGGATGGACCGCCGCACTGGGTGCGACCGCCGTGGTATCTGCCGGATTGCTGGCCGTGGTTGCCTATGAAGTGGGATCAAGCCGGCTGCCCTCGCTGTCGCTGCTGACGGACTACCGGCCCAAGCTGCCGATGCAGATCTTCTCGGCCGATGGCGAACAGATCGGCGAGTTCGGCTCGGAGCGACGCACCGTCGTACCCTATGACCGCATTCCCCAGAAGATGCGCGAGGCGATCCTGGCGGCCGAGGACGACGACTTCTTCCGCCACCGCGGCGTCGATCCCTTCGGCATCGCCCGGGCATTCCTGGCCAACCTGAAGTCTGGTGGACGGGGCCAGGGCGCCAGCACGATCACGATGCAGCTGGCCCGCAACACCTTCCTGAGCCGCGAGCGCCGCTACATTCGCAAGTTCTACGAGGTGCTGCTGACGCTGCGTATCGAACAGGCGCTCAGCAAGCAGCAGATCTTCGAGATCTATGCAAACCAGATCTTCCTCGGGCAACGCTCCTACGGCTTCGCCACGGCCGCCCAGACCTATTTCGGCAAGCCGCTCGGCGAGTTGAGCGTGGCCCAGATGGCGATGCTGGCAGGGCTGCCGAAAGCGCCTGCCCGCGACAACCCGGTCGTCAACCCCGAACGCGCCCGGGAGCGCCAGCGCTATGTGCTCTCCCGGATGCGACAGCTGAACTTCATCACGCAGGCCGAGTACGAGGCAGCCCGTGAAGAGGAGCTGAAACTGCACACCCAGCGGCCGAGCTTCCCGCTGCAGGCCGAGTGGGCAGCCGAGATGGCCCGGCAGCTCGTGGCCGGGCAGTACAGGGAAGATGCCTATACCAGCGGCCTGAAGGTCTACACCACGATCCGCACCCGGGATCAGCGGGTGGCGAACGAGGCCGTGTCGAAGGCCGTGTTCAACTTCGATCGCAAGCACGGCTATCGCGGCCCCGAAACGGTGATCGACCTGAACACGGACGACGAGATGCTGCGCGAGGAAAGGATCGAGGAGGCCGTGGCACAGGCTGGCGACATCGGCAAGCTCCTGTCGGCCGTGGTGCTGAAGGTCAGCTCACAGCGCGTGACGATTTCCCGCGGGCGCGATGTCAGCTTCGACATCGAGGGCAAGGGGCTCGCCTTCGTGGCCCCATGGCTGGATCCGAAGGCACCGGCCAACCGCCGGCTACGTTCGGGGGCCGTCGTCCGGATCACCGAAGGCGCCAACGGCTGGGAGATCACCCAGGCGCCCGAAGCGCAGGCGGCACTCGTGACGATCGATACCAACGATGGTGCCATCCGTGCCATGGTGGGCGGCTACGACTTCAGCCGCAGCAAGTTCAACCGGGCCACGCAGGCCATCCGCCAGCCCGGCTCGGTGCTGAAACCCTTCATCTACTCGGCAGCACTGGAGAAGGGTTTCATGACGAGCACGATCGTCAACGACGCCCCGGTCATCCTCGATCCGGCCACGACGGGCGGCCAGCTGTGGGAGCCCAAGAACTACGATGCGCGCTATGACGGGCCGATCACGCTGCGCAACGCACTGGCCCGCTCGAAGAACATGGTGTCGATCCGCATGCTCGAGAACATCGGTATCGACTATGCACAGGACTATCTGAGCCGCTTCGGCATCAAGCCCGAGCGCAACCCCGCGTATCTGACGATGGCGCTCGGCGCCGGCAGCGTCACACCGCTGCAGATCGCCAACGGCATGGCCGTGTTCGCCAATGGCGGCTACCGGCTGGAGCCCTACCTGATCGACCGGATCACCGACAGCACGGGCAAGGAAATCGCCAAGGCCCACCCGGCCCGCGCCGGTGACCCGGAGCAGCTGATCATCGACCCGCGCAATGCCTTCCTCATCGACAGCATGCTGAAGACGGTGGTGCAGCGCGGCACGGCCAATCGTGCCGCCAAGGAACTGCAGCGCAAGGATCTGGCCGGCAAGACCGGGACGACGAACAACGCCTTCGACGCCTGGTTCTCGGGCTATGCCACCGGCGTGGCAGGGGCCACCTGGCTCGGCTACGACCAGCCCCGCTCGCTCGGCGAACGGGAAACAGGCGGTGGCCTGGCGCTGCCGATCTGGATCGAGTATCTGAAAGGCGTGATGAAGGGCGTGCCGGAGGCCTCCCGCGAGGTGCCGCCGGGCATCGTCAAGATCAACGACGAATACTATTTCGATGAAACCCTGCCCGGACAGGGCATCAGCTCGCTGGGCGTGACCGAAGACGGGCTGGCCTCGCCATCGGATGACCCGAAGAAGGAAGGCGACAGCGTCCACGACCAGATCTTCTGATGGCGCCTGGCTGCGACGCGGCGGGACGCTTGCCGGACGACTGTTCCGACGGACACGGGGGAGCCGGGGCATGGCAGGAGGCCCGCCCATGATGGCGGGGCCGCCCGCCCGTGGTGTCGTGACCCTCTGTGCCAGATCGGAGCAGCGCCCCGGCCCGGCCGTCCTCAGGCGAGTCTGACGCCCGAGAAGTCCAGCGGCTTGCCGGCCTGGGCGCTGACTTCGGCCGAGATCAGCGCCAGCAGCTCGACGCCACTGCGGGTGTCGACCCAGCGGCCGTCGTCCCCCTGCCGGAAGTGATAGCCCGCCCGCCGGGAAGCCACCCAGACCTCGCCGGCGGCCTCATGCGTGTTGATCACCATCTGGGCGCCATCCTCGAATTCCACCTCGATGACGTTGCCGCTGCGCGAGACCTCCACATCCACGTCTCCCGCTTCGGCGGCCCCTTCGATGCCCAGCACGAGGCTGTCGAGCACCCGGGCCATCTGCTGTGAAAAGCTGCTATCGCTCATGCTAGATTTCTGTACCTTGATTGATCGAGACCGAGCCGTCCCATGCATCACCGCATTCTAATCACCCTTCTGGCCGCCGGCATGCTGAGCGCCTGCGGTCAGAAAGGTCCGCTCTACCTGCCCGAAGACGATGGTGCCGCGACGACCGCCGACGAAAGGGCCGGCACGGCGCTTTCATCCCCCGGGGAATCTCCGGCCGACGCCGGCACGTCGGGCACGGACAGCCGACCAGACCCGCACTCCCGGCCCTGATCCCGTCGCCCCGGCACGCACCTCCTTGCCCCCTTCCCTCCATCCCCCTTTCCCGGTTTTTCGCTACCAGCTTTCGCAGCCTTGCCCTGGCTGATGGCCTCTCCCTGATTCCGACCTGACTCTCCCGCCCGACATGAGCATTACCACGCCCGGCACTTCCACGCCCGATACCCCTGCGATCACCCGCCCCGACGGGTGGCTTCACCGCCAGCCGGATGGCAGCCTCTCGGCCAGCCAGCACACGCTGACAGCGCTGGCCGACCACTTCGGCACGCCCCTCTATGTCTATGATCGCCAGACCCTCGAGCAGACCTGGGCACAGTTCGCCGGGGCGCTGACAGGCCGGAACGCCACGATCTGCTATGCACTCAAGGCCAACAGCAATCTGGCCATCATCGAACTGTTCGGGCGGCTGGGAGCGGGCTTCGACGTGGTATCCGGCGGTGAGCTCGCCCGTGTCATCGCCGCCGGCTGCGATCCGAAGAAGGTCGTGTTCTCCGGGGTCGGCAAATCGGTGGCCGAGATCCATCAGGCGCTGGAAGCGGGGATCGGCTGCTTCAATGTGGAATCCGTACCCGAGCTGATCCGACTGAACCGGATCGCCGGCGAACGCGGTGTACGCGCCCCGGTTTCGCTACGCATCAACCCGGATGTGGACGCGGCCACCCACCCCTACATCTCCACCGGCCTGAAGGAAAACAAGTTCGGCATCTCCCACAGCGAGGCCCTGCCGGCCTACCGCCAGGCGGCCAGCCTGCCTCACATCGAGATCTTCGGCATCGACTGCCACATCGGCTCCCAGATCACCGAGACGGCGCCTTTCCTGGCCGCCCTGGATCGGGTGATCGCCCTGGTCGACCAGCTCGAAGCAGCCGGCATTCCGATTCATCATCTGGATCTGGGAGGCGGACTCGGCATCCGCTATGAGGATGAAACGCCGCCTTCGCCGGCCGGGCTGATGGACGCCCTGTTCGAGCGCATCCACCGCTGGAAGCCAGAAAACCCCCCCCAGGTGATGTTCGAATTCGGGCGGGCGCTGGTCGGCAACGCCGGCATCCTGCTGACGCGCCTCGAATACCTGAAGGTGCATGACGGCCTGAACTTCGCCATCGTCGATGCGGCCATGAACGATCTGATGCGTCCCTCGCTGTACCAGGCCCATCATGGCGTGGTGGTGGCGAACCCGGGCGCGGCCGCCGAAGTGCTGGCCGACGTGGTCGGCCCCGTCTGTGAAAGTGGCGACTGGCTGGCGAAGGGCCGCACGCTCGCGCTGCCGCCAGACGCGCTGCTGGCGATCCTGTCCGCCGGTGCCTATGGCGCCAGCATGGCCTCGAACTACAACACGCGCCCCCGACCGGCCGAAGTGCTGCTCGACGGCGATCGGGCACATCTGATCCGGGCGCGTGAAACGGTGCAGGATCTGTTCCGCCTGGAGCGACGCCTTAACGAGCTGTCTTGATCTGCGTCAAAATCGGCATCCCGCCATCGCTGCCACACTTGAGCGCCGGCCTCCCAGACGGCCAACCTCCTTCAGCTGACGGAACCACGAAACCGATCGACCCATGCACGCCCTGCGCACCTCTTCACGATTGACACGCCTGCTGCTGGCGGCTTTCGTCTGGGCGCAGCTTTTTCTGGCGGCAGGGCCCTGGCTTCATGGCAAGTCCCTGACCGTGCTCTGCTCGGTCGATGGCATGAAGGTGCTGTTCGTCAATGATGACGGCTCTCCGGCCAGCGATCAGCCAGGCCATTCACTGGACTGCCCCCTGTGTCTGGCGCCCATGGCGCCGCCCGCGCATGCCTCGCTGGCAGCCCCTGTCCTCCAGCCTTTCACCCCGCCATCTCCCCTCGTGGGCCAGGCGCCTTCCCTGGCGCGCACCGGCATCCCCCCACCACCCCGCGGCCCACCTTCCCCGCTCCTGAGCTGACCCGTCCTGCAGTCCTGCGGACTGCCTTTTCCCTCGTTTTCAGCGTCTTTTCGACCAACAGGGACGAGTCTGAGCTGGCGCCGCCGAACCCACTGACGCCCCTCGTGCATGGGTAGTGCCTGCCGAAACCCGGCGGCCTGCATGCGTGCGCGTGCAGGCAGATTGGTTCTTGAGCGGCGCATCAGGCCCGTTCAGGAGCTTCATCATGCATTCATCCCGCCTTTTCTCCGCACCACCTGCCTCCGGCCCGGGCACCGCGCTGCCGCATGCCCGGCTCACCCATCGCCTCTCTCTCCACCCTTCCCTGCGCCCACCTTTCGCCTGCGCCGCGCTGGCCATCACCGTCGGCATGACGCTGCCGGGCGGTGCACTGAACGCCCAGACCCGCCAGGCCCAGCCCCCCACGACACCCGATACCTCGCTGCCCGCCATTTCCGTGAAGGACAGCACGCCAGCCTCCCCACAGATCGGCCCCCTGCTGGATCAGCCCAACCGGACCGCCAGCCGGCTGCCACTGACACCGCGTCAGACACCCGCCTCGGTCACGGTCATCGACCGGCAGGCCATCGAAAGCCTGGGGGCCGAGAACACACAGGACATCCTGAAAGGCGCCCCCGGCATCACGGCCCACGATGCACCCGGCAGCGTGAATGTCAGCTATCGCGGCTTCAGTTCCGCTTCGGTCACCCAGCTGTTCAACGGCGTCGACCTGCAGTATTCGATCGCCGCCCGCCCCGTGGACAGCTGGATCTATGACCGAGTGGAAGTGGTGGGCGGCGCATCCGGCTTTCTCTATGGTGCAGGCGGTGTCGGAGGCACGATCAACAACATCACCAAGGAAGCCGTCGAATACGACATCACCGAAGGCCGAACCCGCCTGGGCAGCCACCGGCTGAAGGAAATCTCCGTTGGCCTCAATCGCCGCCTGGCCGGTGAAGCCGATGACCCGCAGCGCCATTTCGGGCGACTGGACCTCAATCACCGCCACGGCGACGGCTGGGCGGATCACAGCAGGGAACGCAGCACGCAACTGGCCGGATCTGTCCTGTCGACCTTCGGCGCCGATCTGCGCCATGTACTGGCCTACGAGTTTCAGGACGAACGGATCGACCGGCCCTACTGGGGCACCCCCCTGCTGAATCCCCAGGCCGGAGCACTGCGTGTCGATGAACGGACACGCAGGAAGAACTACAACAGCGCCGACGGCCTCTACGCCCAGCGGGTACACTGGGCGCGCTCTGTCACCGAGTGGCAGCCTCATGCCCGGTTGTCACTGCGGAATACGCTCTATCTCTACGATGGCCTGAGGGACTACCGCAATGTCGAAGTGTATGAGTTCAATGACGACAACACCCTGATCGACCGGACCGAAGCCCTGCTGCAACGCCATGATCAGCGCCTGATCGGCAACCGGCTGGAAGCTCGCTATCAGGGGCAGCTGGCCGGGCGACGCAGTGACTGGGTGCTGGGTCTGGAGATCAGCCAGAACAGGCAGGCCCGTTTTCCCAGCGTGGTCGATGGCGTGATCGGTACCGTCGATCCCTTCGTGTTCCAGACCGAGCACTTCTTCGACATTCCGGGCATGCCCCGTGACTTCGTGCTGTCGCGCGACAACAAGGTTCGAACAGACGCGATCTTCCTGGAGAACCGGACAGCCCTGACCTCCTCCCTGCAGCTGATGACCGCCTTGCGACATGAACGGATCAGGCTGGATCTGACCAATCACAGAACCCCTACGCCCAGCAGTCCTGCCCACCTGTCGCACCAGTATCACCCCACGACCGGGCGACTGGCACTGGTCTGGGAAATGAGTCCGAATGCCATGAGCTATGTGCAATATTCGACCGCAGCCGACCCCCCGTCAGGCACGCTGTCCACGGCCGGATTCGGCACCGTTCGCAACAACCTGAAACTGACGCGGGGGCAGCAGTGGGAGGTCGGCACCAAACTGGATTTCTGGGAGCGCAAAGGCTCCGCCACCCTGGCAGCCTACCGGATCGCCCGTAACGACTTTGCCACCCGCTCGCCGCTCAACCGCTCGGAAGTGATCCTGATCGGAGAGCAGTTCTCGACCGGCGTCGAACTGAGCGTCGGTCTTCGTCCGACACCCCGCTGGTCCGTGGAAGGCAATCTGGGCATTCTGAATGCTGAATACAGAAACCACTGGCTCGATGGCGTCTCACTGGCAGGCAAGACCCCCGACAACACGCCGGAACGGGTCATCAACCTGTGGACCACATATCAGTTCTCGCCCGCGCTGCAGGCTTCGGCCAGTCTGCGCCATGTCGGCAAGATTTACGCCGATGCGGCCAATACGCGTTTCTGGCCTTCCCATACCCTGCTGGATCTGGGGCTCAGCTACCGGCTCAGTCAGCAGCTGACCCTCAACGGCCGAATCCGCAATGTGACGGACGAGGTTTACGCCAGGGAAGTGACCTCGGTGGCCTACCTCGGTGCGCCCCGCACCGTGGATCTGAGCCTGCACATGCGCTTCTGACGTCCGGCCGTCATCACACTCATGAAGATCTCCATCAAACGCTGGCTGTTTCTAGGCCACCGGTGGCTGGGGATCATCACCTGCCTGTTCTTCCTGATGTGGTTCGTGTCAGGCATGGTGATGATGTATGTGGGCTACCCCAAGCTCACCGACACGGAACGCCTGCAGCATCTGCCCTCGCTGCCGGAAGACCCGGCACTGCTGTCACCCCGGGAAGCGCTGGCCATGGCCGGTGCGCCCGGCCCATGGCAGGAGCTCCGGCTGGCCGTCGCCAGCGGGGGCAGACCCGTCTATCTGGCGGTTCCCTCGGTGCCGCCGCCCTTGCCGCCCGGCCGGCGCCGGGCAGCCCCCGGGCACGGCACCCTGACCATCGACGCCTTCACAGGCCAGCGGCTTGAAGGGGTGGATACCGCGAGGGCCGTCGCCAGTGCCCTGGCCTATGCCACAGCCCGACCTCAAGGCAGCAGGGATCTCCCTGCATCTTCCCAGGGACGACCGGAGCACACGGATGCTGCCTCAGCCACCTCAGACGGCGCCCGGTACCTGGACAGCATCGACGAGGACAGCTTCACGCATTCACGGGGCCTGGACGCCCACCGCCCCCTGCACCGGGTCCAACTGGATGACGCCGGGCACACCCTGCTCTATATCTCCAGCCTGACCGGCGAAGTCGTTCGGGATGCGCCCCGCGCGGAACGGCTCTGGAACTACGTCGGCGCCTGGATCCACTGGCTTTATCCTTTCCGGGGAAACCAGCTGGATGCTTACTGGACGGACATCGTCAACTGGCTCTCGCTCATGGGCGTGATCACGGCCCTGACGGGGGCCGTGGCCGGACTGATCCGGTGGCGCTTCAGAAGTCGGTACAGGCACGGCGGACGCACGCCTTTCCGGCAGGGATGGATGCGATGGCATCACATCGGCGGGCTCCTGTTTGCCGTGACCACCGTGTGCTGGATCTTCAGCGGACTGATGTCCATGGCGCCGTGGGGGCTCTTCGATCGGGACACACCCGCGCTGAAGAAAGAGGCTCTCTCGGGAGGACCGCTTCAGACCGAAGAACTGGATACCCGCCCCGGCCAGCTGATGGCATCGGTGCAGGCCCCGATCCGGGAACTGCGCTGGATCCGGGTGTTGGGGCAGCCTCTCGTAGAGGCGTGGGTCAGCGGGCAACCGCCCTTCCTGCTGGATGCGAAGCACGCACACCCTGTCGAATTGCCGATCGAAGGTATCGAAGCCGCAGGGCGTCAGCTGATGCCTGCGCCGGTGGCCGATGTCCAGCTCCTTCGGCATCATGACTTTCACTACTATGGCCGGGATGATCATGCCATGCTGGGGGGCGTCGACAAGCCGCTGCCGATGCTTCGCATCAAGTTCGATGACGCCGCAACGACCTGGGTTCACATCGACCCACGAACCGGCACCATCCTGGAACAGCTGCACCATGGCGACCGTCTGAACCGGTGGCTGTTCAGCCTGCTGCACAGCTGGGACTGGCTGCCCCTGCTCCGGCGGCGCCCGCTCTGGGATCTGCTGCTGATCAGCTTCAGCCTTGGCGGTGTGCTGATCAGCCTCAGCGGTGTGATCATCGGCTGGCGCCGGTTGCGCCTGAAGGCGAAAGCCCGGCAGGCACGAACGATGCTTGGACGCCAGCCGGTTGCCTCCCCGGACGGGAAGGCCCACCGGAAAGCACCCGGCCCGGATTCAGGCGTCTGAAGCCGGGTACGGGCTTGATACTTCACGATCCGCCGTAACGACCAACCCATCATGAAAAAGCCGATGCACCCGGACGGGCATCGGCTTTTTCAGGTCTGGCTGCCAGCGATCCCGCAGAATCCCAGCAGGCGCCCAATGGCTTGCCTGGGATAGGTTATTGCTGATTGCGCAAGCCGGCGATGTAATCAGCCACAGCCTTGATTTCCGGGTCGGTCATCTTCAGCGCAATGGCCTTCATGGGAGCATTGTTGTCGCGGGTGCCATCACGAAAAGCGACCAGCTGGGCTTCCGTGTATTCGGCGAACTGACCATGCAGGCTGGGATACTGCGACGGGATGCCATCACCGGCCGGCCCATGGCAGGCCGCACAGGCTGGCACGCCCTTGGCAGCGATACCACCGCGATAGATCTGGCGGCCGAGCTCGACCAGCTCGGGATCCTTCGAGGCGGCCGGCTCGGCCAGCTTCTGCGTGGCCAGGAACGAGGACACGTTCAGCATGTCCTGCGGGCTGAGCTGCGAGGCAAAGCCCATCATGATGGCGTTGTTGCGGACAGCTGGCGCACCGTCTTCACCCGGTTTGAACTCGATGAGCTGCTTCAGCAGGTATTCCATGTGTTGCCCGGCCAGCTTCGGGTTGGCAGCCTGGGTACTGTTGCCATTCTCGCCATGACAGGCCACACAGAGTTCGTCGAATGTTTCTGCCCCGGCCTTCGGATCTGCCTTCAGTGGTTCTTCTGCCACAGCGCCAGCAGCCATGACCGAACCGGCCATCAGGGCACCCATGACGGCCACAGCCGCCGAGCGCCATACCTGACCACGGGCTGACGTTGCCTGGGCCGCTGCTGTATGAGGCTGAGATGCAAAACCCTCTGACGCAGCAACCAGCGGCCGGCAAACACAGGCCTCCTGATCGCCCAGATGCGCCACCATCGTCTCTGTCCGCATGTTGTTTGACCTATCTAACGTTTGAGCAATCCTTCTCCGCAGGCATCTGAGCGTACCTCCGGTAAACACTGCCGGATTATTAACACGCCTGCCAGACCCAAGCCTTGATCCTTGTCAGCGTTTTGCACGGCACGGGCTGCTGGCTGGCAGGGCCCCAGGGCTCAACAGGGCTACCCACGGCGGGCAGGTGGCTGCGTCGCGTCAGGCCTGTGACCTCAAAAAACCTCTGAAAAATCAAAAACAATTATACGATAATGGTCTTATGAGCCTCTTACTGAACGCCCGTTTCGCCGACACCGTCGCCCGTTTATCGCAGCTCAGCCGCGCCAATCCCCACGGCCTGCCCGAAGTGGCTTTCGTGGGGAGATCCAACGCAGGAAAGTCGTCGTGCATCAATGCGCTGTGCAACCAGAAGCGACTGGCCTTTTCCAGCCGCACGCCCGGTCGCACCCAGGCGCTGAACCTCTTCGCCCTCGGCCCGGTCAACCAGCCGGATCCCGTCGGCTTTCTGGTCGACACGCCCGGGTACGGCTTCGCCACCGCCAGCCTCGAAGCCAAGCGCTCATGGCAGGCGTTGGCCGGGGACTACATCACGAAGCGCCAGCCGCTGGTCGGCGTGGCCCTGATGATCGACATCCGCCGAGGGCTGACCGAACTGGATCGGCAACTGCTCGCCTGGACCCCCTCGGTACTGCCACTGATCCTCGTCCTCACGAAGGCCGACAAGCTGTCACGGCAGCAGGGCATCCAGGTCAGGCACCAGATCGCCCGCGATGCGCTGATCCGTGAACGGGAGGGGCCCGTTCTGCTGCAGCTGTTCTCGGCGCTGAACCGGGTCGGGATCGAAGCGCTGCGTGAAGCGATCGGCGATCTCCTCAGCGATGGAGCGCACGTCTGGGATCGATTGCCACAGAAGCATCCGGGCCCGGCCGCCCCCCTGTTGCTGAAGACCCTTGGCGCGGGCGATGCCGGCGCAGCTGGCGACGCCACGCCGTCAACCGCTGCCTCTTCATCCACCTCTGCCGCTGCCTCTCGTGCTTCTGGTTCTACCATGGATGATCCAGCCGCTGCCACAGCCCAACCACCGGCCCAGGCGCTTGGGCGGTAGGAATCGCGAAGGCGAAAACCGGCCCCGCCGGGCACAGTTTGTGCCCGATTCTTGCCCCGTTTCCGATCACCGTACACGTACATTTCAGCCCCCCGATCCGCCATGAAACACGACAATCCAGCCAGCAGTCCGGGCACACCATCCGCCCTGGGCGCCTTCCCCACGACCCGCATGCGCCGGGTACGTCGCCATGACTTCAGTCGTCGTCTCACCCGGGAGCACCAGCTCACGGTCGACGACCTGATCTATCCGGTCTTCGTGCACGAGGGTCAGGGCCGGTCCACCGCCTCGCCTGTGCCCGTCGGCTCGATGCCGGGCGTGCACCGGCACACGATCGAGCAGCTGCTGCATCTGGCCGAGCGCTGCGCCGAGCAGCGCATTCCGGTGCTGGCCCTCTTCCCCGTCATCGATCCGGCCCTCAAGACACCCGACGGCCAGGAAGCCACGAACCCGGATGGCCTGATTCCCCGAACCGTACGCGCATTGAAGACGCGTTTCCCGGAACTCGGCATCATGACCGACGTGGCGCTCGACCCGTTCACCAGCCACGGTCAGGACGGAATGATCGACGAGAACGGCTACGTGCTGAACGATGAGACATTGGACATGCTCGTGAAGCAGGCGCTGACGCAGGCCGAAGCCGGCGTGGACATCGTGGCCCCCTCCGACATGATGGACGGGCGCATCGGCGCCATCCGGCAGGCCCTGGAGGCGCGAGGGTTGATTCACACGCAGATCATGGCCTACTCGGCCAAGTACGCCTCGGCATGGTACGGCCCGTTCCGTGATGCGGTCGGCTCGGCCGCCAATCTCGGCAAAGGTTCGAAGAACACCTATCAGATGAACCCCGGCAACAGTGACGAAGCGCTCCGTGAAGTGGCGCTCGACCTGCAGGAAGGGGCCGATATGGTGATGGTGAAACCGGGGCTGCCTTATCTGGACATCGTGCGCCGGGTCAAGGACAGCTTCAGGGCGCCGACCTTCGTCTACCAGGTCAGCGGAGAATACGCAATGATCAAGGCCGCAGCACAGAACGGCTGGATCGATGAGCGCGCCGTCACGATGGAAGCCCTGCTGTCGATGAAGCGCGCCGGCGCCGACGGCATTCTGACCTACTTCGCACTGGATGCGGCCAGCTGGTTGCGTGAGGGCGGCTGAAGCCGGCTTCCGGCAGCGCCCGCCTTGTGCCCCACGAGGTAGCCGGGCTGCACACGATGGATAGGCAGAGAGGTCCCCCGTCGCAGCATGGGCGCAGAACCGGGAGAACCCAGAGACCGAGGGCGAGAACCGGAAAACCGGAAAACCGGGACAGGATACCGCCGAAAGCAAAAAACGCTTGTCAGACCGAAGTCTGTACAAGCGTTTTTTGTTGGGTACTGAAAGCAGTCGAGCTGAATACCTCGCTGAAGCGACGGCTTCAGGCCGGTGGTGGCAAGGCCGGCTTACGCAGCGGCTTCTGCCTCGTTGCCTTCTTCCACGTCGGGCCGATCCACCAGCTCGACGTATGCCATGGGGGCATTGTCGCCTTCACGGAAGCCGAACTTCAGGATGCGGACGTAGCCACCCGGACGGGAGGCGTAACGCGGGCCCAGCTCGTTGAACACCTTGACGACCATTTCACGATCGCGCAGACGATCGAAGGCCAGACGGCGGTTGGCGAGCGAGGGCTTCTTGCCCAGCGTGATGATGGGCTCGACCACGCGGCGCAATTCCTTGGCCTTCGGCAGCGTGGTTTTGATGGCTTCATGACGCAACAGCGAGTTGGTCATGTTCCGCAGCATGGCAGCCCGATGGGCGCTGGTACGGTTGAGTTTTCTGAGGCCGAGACGATGACGCATGATTCAGATCCTAATCTCTATCGAACCGGTTTAGCTGGAACGTTCCAGTCCGGCGGGCGGCCAATCATCCAGCCGCATGCCCAGCGTCAAACCACGCGACGCGAGCACTTCCTTGATTTCATTCAATGATTTACGACCGAGGTTCGGGGTCTTGAGCAGCTCGTTTTCCGTGCGCTGGATCAAGTCACCGATGTAGTAGATGTTCTCGGCCTTCAGGCAGTTTGCCGAACGAACCGTCAGCTCCAGGTCATCGACCGGGCGCAGCAGGATCGGATCGACGGACGGGCCGGTACCACCGGGCTCACCCGTGGGGATCGTCGGTGGCGTGCCGATGGGCTGCGTGGTACTGATCCTGCCATCCGGGAAGGTCGGTGACGTACCGCCACCGATGGTCATCGGCAACTCGCTGCCTTCCAGGGCTGCAAAGGCGCTCAACTGCTCGATCAGGATGCGGGCCGACTGGCGAACCGCCTCTTCAGGGGCGATCACACCATTCGTCTCGATGTCGATCAGCAGGCGATCCAGATCGGTACGCTGCTCCACACGGGCACTTTCGACCGCATAGCTGACCCGGCGAACCGGTGAGAACGAGGCGTCCAGCACCACGCGGCCGATGGTCTTGCTGTCTCCCAGCGAGCGCATCGTGCCCGGCACATAGCCACGGCCCTTCTCGACCTTGATCTGCATGTCGAGTTTGCCCCCCTCGGTCAGCGTGCCGATCACGTGATCCGGGTTGATCAGTTCGACGTCATGCGGCAGCTCGATATCGGAGGCCTTGATGACACCGGCCGTTTCCTTGCGCAAGGTCAGAAAGACTTCTGCACGGTTGTGCAGCTTGAAAACGACGCCTTTGAGATTCAACAGCAGATCGACGACATCCTCCCGGAGGCCGTCCACCGTTGAATACTCATGCACCACACCAGCAATTTGCACCTCGGTCGGCGCATAGCCGACCATCGAGGAAAGCAGCACCCGGCGCAGCGCATTGCCGAGCGTGTGGCCGTAGCCCCGCTCGAAAGGCTCCATCACCACGCGGGCGTGGGAGGGGCCAATCTGTTCCACCTCCACGATGCGCGGTTTGAGCATTGCAGTCTGCATATTGGACTTACCTCACTTGGCCTGATCAACGCGAGTACAACTCGACGATCAGGCTTTCATTGATGTCAGCGGCGATTTCAGCACGCTCCGGCAACGATTTGAACGTGCCTTCCATCTTGTTCTTGTCCACCGAGACCCACGACGGGAACCCATGCTGCTCGGCCAGGTTCAGCGCGTCGACGATACGAGCCTGCTTCTTCGAGGCTTCCTTGACGGAGACGACATCACCGGGCTTGACGTTGGCCGACGGCACGTTGACGATCTGGCCGTTGACCATGATCGAGCGGTGCGAGACCAGCTGGCGGGCTTCAGCACGGGTGGAGCCCAGGCCCATGCGGTAAACGACGTTGTCGAGGCGGGATTCCAGCAGCGAGAGCAGCAGTTCGCCGGTGTTGCCACGACGACGCGAGGCTTCCGCGAAGTAGCGGCGGAACTGACGTTCCAGCACGCCGTACATGCGCTTGACCTTCTGCTTTTCACGCAGCTGCAGACCATAGTCGCTGGTGCGCTGGCCGCTGGTGCGACCATGCTGGCCAGGCTTGGTGTCTGCCTTGGATTTGGAGTCGAGAGAGCGACGGGCGCTCTTCAGGAAGAGATCGGTGCCTTCACGGCGAGACAGTTTCGCCTTTGGGCCGGTATAACGTGCCACTTTACGTTCCTTTGTTGCTACACGGCTCTTGCCGCGGTTAGTCCGTTTGCAGCGGCCGACATGGCGTGCAAACGAACAAGGTGGTCTTCAGAAATGATCAGATACGACGCTTCTTCGGCGGACGGCAGCCGTTGTGCGGCACAGGCGTCACGTCGGAGATGGAAAGGATTTTAATGCCCAATGCGTTCAGCGCGCGAACCGACGAATCGCGGCCGGGGCCGGGGCCCTTGATCCGCACGTCGAGGTTCTTGATGCCATACTCGACAGCGATGCGGCCAGCTGCCTCGGCGGCAACCTGAGCTGCAAACGGCGTCGATTTGCGCGAACCACGGAAACCAGCGCCACCGGAGGTCGCCCAGGAGAGCGTGTTCCCCTGGCGATCGGTGATCGTGATGATCGTGTTGTTGAAGGATGCGTGGACGTGCGCGATGCCGTCGGAAACATTCTTCTTGACTTTCTTGCGGGCCCGCTGCGCAGCGGCAACCTGCTGTGATGTAGGGTTTCTTGCCATCTTGGCTCAGGCTCCAATTACTTCTTCAGTGCAACACCGGCTTTGCTCGGTCCCTTGCGGGTACGGGCGTTGGTGCGGGTACGTTGACCACGAACCGGCAGGCCGCGCCGATGACGCAGCCCACGATAACAACCCAGATCCATCAGCCGCTTGATCGACATCGAGACTTCACGACGCAGATCGCCTTCCACGACGAACTGGCCGATCTGCTCACGGATACGCTCCATTTCGGCGTCATTCAGATCGCGCACCTTCTTCGACGGTTCGATACCCACGGCTTCGCAGATCGCCTTGGCGCGCGCGCGGCCGATACCGTAAATCGCCGTCAACCCAATGACGGTGTGCTGACGATCTGGAACGTTGACTCCAGCAATACGTGCCATCTTTCAGATTCCTCTCTCAACCCTGACGCTGCTTGTGCCGGGGATCGACACAAATAACGCGGACAACTCCATTCCGTTTGATGATTTTGCAGTACCGGCACATCTTCTTGACACTGGCCATGACTTTCATGATCTGTCCCTTGCTAACCCGAACGGGCATTGCCCGCACCATTCATACTCAATAACAGCCGCAGTGGACGCCACGGCTCAACCATCCTCGCCTTATTTCGCGCGAAAGACGATACGCGCCCTGGAGAGATCATACGGTGTCAGTTCAACCGTGACCTTGTCTCCAGGCAGGATGCGGATGTAGTGCATCCGCATTTTCCCGGAAATATGGCCGAGTACCACATGCCCATTCTCCAGCTTGACCCGGAACGTGGCGTTGGGAAGGTTCTCCAACACCTCGCCCTGCATCTGGATGACATCTTCCTTCGACATAGTTTCCTGTACGTGTTCGCTGGATCAACGACCCGGCGCACCCATTCCCTTAAAGTTGGCTTTCTTCAGCAGGCTTTCATACTGGTTGGACATCAGGTGAGTCTGAACCTGAGCCATGAAGTCCATGGTCACAACCACGATGATCAGCAGCGAAGTGCCCCCGAAGTAGAACGGTACGTTCCACTCCAGAATCAGGAACTCGGGCAACAGGCACACCAGCGTGATGTAGACCGCGCCGACTGCCGTCAACCGTGTCAGAACCCTGTCGATGTACCTGGCCGTCTGCTCACCCGGGCGGATACCCGGCAGCATCGCCCCACTCTTCTTCAGGTTGTCTGCGGTATCACGGCTGTTGTACTGCAGGGCCGTATAGAAGAAGCAGAAGAAGATGATCGCGACAGCGTACAGGATCATATAGACAGGCTGTCCCGGCGACAAGGTGGCTGCCAGATCGCGCAGACCGCGAACGAAGACATTCTCACTGTCACCCGAGGTGAACCACTGCGCCACCGTCGCGGGGAACAGGATGATCGAGCTGGCAAAGATCGGCGGAATGACGCCGGCCATGTTCAGCTTCAGCGGCAAGAATGAAGTCTGCCCCTGATAGATCTTGTTACCCACCTGACGCTTGGCGTAGTTGATCGTGATCTTGCGCTGGCCCCGTTCGACGAACACCACGAAAGCCGTCACCAGAATGATCAGCGCGATGATGATCAGACCGACGACCGGGTTCATGTTGCCGCTGCTGATCAGCGAACCCATGCCGCTGATGGCACCGGGCAGACCCGACACGATACCGGCGAAAATGATCAGCGAGATGCCGTTGCCCAGACCACGCTCGGTGATCTGCTCACCCAGCCACATCAGGAACATCGTGCCGGTGACCAGCGAGATGACCGCCACGACGCGGAACATCAGGCCGGGATCGGACACGAGCTGCCCCTGTGATTCGAGCGCCACCGAAATGCCCAGCGCCTGGAACGTGGCCAGAGCCAGCGTGAACCAGCGCGTGTACTTGGTGATGGTGCGACGACCAGCCTCGCCTTCCTTCTTGATCTGCTCCAGCGAAGGCACGACGACGGTCAGCAGCTGCATGATGATCGACGCCGAGATGTACGGCATGATCCCCAGTGCAAACACCGAAAAGCGCTCCAGCGCGCCACCCGAGAACAGGTTGAACAGGCCCAGCACGCCGCCTTCCTGGCTGTTGAACAGCTCGGCCATCGCGTCGGGATTGATCCCTGGGACAGGAATGTGAGTACCGATCCGGAACACTACGAGTGCAAGCAGCAGGAAGACAAGACGGCGCTTCAGATCGCCGTACTTGTTGCCGCCACGTGCCTGCACTGACGCTTGCGTTGCCATCTCAGGCTGCGGCTTCCGCCGTCACGGGAGCCTGGACGCTGCCACCAGCAGCCTCGATGGCTGCGCGAGCACCCTTCGTGGCACCGATGCCGACCAGCTGCACCTTGCGGGAGATTTCGCCCGAGAGGATCACCTTGGCGGACAGGGCAAGCTGCGACACGACGCCGGCCTTCTTCAGGACGGACAGGTCGATGTCGGCCGTGTCGGCTGCGATGCGTTCCAGATCGGACAGGCGAACTTCGGCCACACGGCCAGCCTGCATCGACTTGAAGCCACGCTTCGGCAGACGACGCTGCAGCGGCATCTGACCGCCTTCGAAACCTACCTTGTGAAAACCACCCGAACGGGATTTCTGACCTTTATGACCACGGCCACCCGTTTTGCCCAGACCGGAACCGATACCCCGACCGACACGCTTCGAAGCGTGCTTGGAGCCTTCCGCGGGTTTCAAATCATTCAGTCGCATATCAATCCACCACTTTGACCAAGTACGCCACCTTGGTGATCATGCCACGCACAGCCGGCGTGTCTTCCAATTCGCGAACCTGGTTCATTCGCTTCAGGCCAAGGCCGAGAACCGTGTCACGATGACCGCCAACCGTACGGCTGGGGCTCTTGACCAGTTTCACTTTGACCGTCTTTTTCTGTTCGTTGCTCATCAAGCCTCTCCAGACTGAGTATCCGACCGCCTGTGGCGCTCAGACCTCAACCCAAGATTTCCTCGACCGTCTTGCCACGCTTGGCGGCGATCTCGGCCGGGGTCGACAAATTACGGAAAGCGTCCAGGGTGGCGCGAACCATGTTGTACGGGTTGCTGGAGCCGTGGCTCTTGGCCACCACGTTGGTGACACCCATCACATCGAACACGGCGCGCATCGGACCGCCAGCGATCACACCGGTACCTTCGGCAGCCGGTGCGATATACACACGGGATGCGCCGTGGCGACCTTCCACCACGTGGGGCACCGTGCCACTGCGCAGAGGCACCTTGAACAGCTTGCGGCGGGCTTCGTCCATGGCCTTCTGAACGGCCACCGGCACTTCACGTGCCTTGCCCTTGCCCATGCCGACGCGGCCGTCGCCATCACCAACCACCACCAGGGCTGCGAAGCCCAGAATCCGACCACCCTTGACCACCTTGGTGACCCGGTTGATGCCGATCATCTTTTCCTTCAGACCGTCATCACGCTCATCGGCCCCACGCTGAGGGCCACGTGCCTGAACCTTTGCCATTCGTTTTCCGTCCTCAGAACTTCAGTCCAGCCTCGCGTGCGGCCTCAGCCAGCGCGCGAACCCGTCCGTGATAGCGATAGCCAGAACGGTCGAAGGCGACCGATTCGATACCGGCTTTCAATGCTTTCTCTGCCACACGCTTGCCAACCAGTGCAGCGGCGGCGGTATTGCCACCCAGGCCGCTTTTTCCGGCCAGTGCTGCGCGGACATCGGCTTCGACGGTGGACGCCGAGACCAGCACCCGATCACCTTCCGGCGACAGGATGTTGGCATAGATATGCGCGTTACTGCGGAAAACGGCCAGACGGTTGACGAGCAACTCGTTGATCTTGTGCCGCGTCTGCCGCGACCGACGCAGTCGCGCTGCCTTTTTGTCAAATGCCATGTCTGTTCCTTGCACACCGGTGAACGAACAGGTTGCCGAGGATTTCCATCCATCGTCGCAACCGGCGGATCACCGGCTCCGTGCCTCACTTCTTCTTGGTTTCCTTCAACGTGACCTTCTCGTCCGAATAGCGGACACCCTTGCCCTTGTAGGGCTCGGGCGGACGGTATGCGCGGACGTTGGCAGCCACCTGACCAACCTTCTGCTTGTCTGCACCCTTCAGCACGATTTCCGTCTGGCTGGGCGTCTCGGCCTTCACGCCTTCGGGCAGCTCATGCACCACCGGGTGCGAGAAACCCAGCGACAGGTTCAGGGCGTTGCCCTGCACCTGGGCACGAAAGCCCACGCCCACCAGCGTGAGGCGACGCTCGAAGCCCTTGGTGACACCGGTCACCATGTTGGCCACCAGTGCGCGCAGCGTGCCGGACATGGCGTTCGCAGCGGCCGAGTCGTCAGCAGGCGAAACCAGCAGCTCATCACCTTCGCGGGCGATGCGGGCCAGCGGGTTGATGGACTGCGCCAGTGTACCCAGCGGCCCCTTCACGGTGATGCTGTCGGCAGCCAGCGTGACTTCCGCACCCTTCGGCACGGGGATCGGCATCTTTCCGATACGTGACATTCTCTGGCCTCCTTAAGCGACGTAACCCAGCACTTCGCCGCCGATGCCGGTCTGACGGGCCTTGCGATCGGTCATCACGCCCTTCGACGTGGTCACGATGGCAATACCCAGACCGTTCATCACCTGAGGCAGGTCGTTGCGGGCCTTGTAGATCCGCAGACCCGGGCGCGACACGCGCTCGAGGCGTTCGATGACGGGCCGGCCGGCGTAGTACTTCAACGCCACTTTCAACAACGGCTTGCCATTGTTCTCTTCTACTTCAAAACCGTCGATGTAACCTTCGTCCTGCAGGACGCGGGCGATGGCCACCTTGAGTTTCGATGACGGAATCACGACAGATTCTTTCTCGACACGCTGCGCGTTACGAATCCGCGTGAACATGTCGGCGATCGGATCGCTCATGCTCATTGATGGTCGCTCCCGTAGCAGGCCAGCACCAGCTTCACGCCAGCCTGTGCCTTATTCGATTCAAAGTTGATCACTTCAATTACTCCGCCGCAATTACCAGCTGGCCTTGGTCAAACCAGGGATTTCTCCCCGCATCGCGAATTCACGCAGTTTGTTACGGCCCAGACCGAACTTGCGGAACACGCCGCGCGGACGCCCGGTCAGGGCGCAGCGCTTGCGCAGACGCGTCGGACTTGCTGCACGCGGTTGCTTCTGGATGGCGAGACGCGCCTGATAACGCTCCTCGTCCGATTTGGATTGATCGTCGATGATGGCCTGAAGTGCGGCGCGCTTGGCGGCGTACTTCTTGACCAGTGCTTCGCGCTTTTTCTCGCGCTCGATCATGGATACCTTTGCCATTCAATCACCCCTGGAGGTTGGCTGCGGTTTGCGGCAACAGCCAGCCAACCTCAGTTGCGGAACGGAAACCGGAAGGCAGACAGAAGTGCCTTGGCTTCCTCGTCAGTTTTTGCGGTCGTCGTGATGCTGATGTTCAGACCACGCAGTGCGTCGACCTTGTCGTATTCGATTTCAGGGAACATGATCTGCTCCTTGACACCGAAGTTGTAGTTGCCACGTCCGTCGAAGGAGCGGGCAGACACACCACGGAAGTCGCGAACACGGGGCAGCGCCACCGTGATCAGACGATCGAGAAATTCGTACATCCGAACGCCGCGCAGCGTGACCATGCAACCGATCGGATAGCCTTCACGGATCTTGAAGCCGGCAATGGCCTTGCGGGCCTTCGTGACGACGGGTTTCTGACCGGCAATCTTGGCCAGGTCGGCAACCGCGTTTTCCATGATCTTCTTGTCAGCAACCGCTTCACCCACGCCCATGTTCAGCGTGATCTTGGTGATACGCGGCACTTCCATCTCGGACTTGTAGCCGAATCGTTTCATCAGCTCGGGGGTGAGCTTTTCACGATAGGTATCTAAGAGACGTGCCATCGATGTTTCCTTTTAAGCTGCTCCTGGTTCCCACTGGAATCAGGGATTCAGCTGCTCTCCGTTCGACTTGAAGACACGAACTTTGCGACCATCCTCAAGAACCTTGAAACCAACCCGATCACCCTTGCCGGATGCCGGATTGAACACCATCACATTGGACTGGTCGATGGGCATCGACTTGTCCACAATCCCACCAGGGATACCGCGCATCGGGTTCGGCTTGACGTGCTTCTTGACCACATTCACGCCATCGACCAGCAGCAGCCGGTCATCGACGCGCTGCGACACCGTGCCGCGCTTACCTTTGTCGCGTCCAGCGATGACAATCACTTCATCGCCCTTACGAATCTTTTGCATCATGGTTAAACAGCCCTCGGCTTGAATCCTGTGTTGATCGGCAGACTCAAAGCACTTCTGGTGCCAGCGAGACGATCTTCATGAAGCGCTCGGTACGCAGCTCGCGAGTCACCGGCCCGAAGATACGCGTGCCGATCGGCTCCAGCTTGGCGTTCAACAACACGGCGGCGTTGCCATCGAAGCGCAGCAGCGAACCGTCTGGACGGCGCACACCTTTGGCAGTACGAACGACGACGGCGTTGTAGATCTCGCCCTTCTTGACACGACCACGCGGTTGCGCCTCTTTCACCGAGACCTTGATGATGTCACCGATCCCCGCATAGCGGCGCTTGCTGCCACCGAGCACCTTGATACACATGACTTCGCGCGCACCCGTGTTATCGGCGACGCTCAGCGTCGACTGCATCTGAATCATTGCAATATCCTGACGATTTCTTGCCCAACTTGAACCCTCTTGCCAGACGGCGGAAGGAACAGTCTTGGTTCCGTTGACCGGCATCAGAGGATGTCGATCGGATTGAATTCATTGAAACGGCCCACCTGGGAAGACCTGACGGCCAACCCTGATGAAACCGCACCAGACGGCTTCAGTACAACCAAGACGCCTGGTATTGTTTTCCTGAAAAGCCCGGCGGTGACCGGCCCCTGCAGTAAGAGAGTGATTATAGGGGAACTTTGCCAGTACCCGCAAGGGGGCGATGCATTTTCCCCTGATACTGAAAACCCGGCTCGAAGCCGGGTTTTCATCAGGAATGACGCACGCTGATGCCATGCCGCCATTCCAGAAGGAAGATGCCTGACAGTGGAAAGGTGCCAGCACCTTTCCACCCGCGCCTAGACGACCTTGGCGGCCGTCAGCAGGCGGGTCACGTACCAGGATTTCGTCTTGGAGACCGGACGACCTTCCTGGATTTCGACCACATCACCTTCGTTGAACTGCTCGTCGGTGTGAGCGTGGTACTTCTTCGACTGCACCACGTACTTGCCATACACAGGATGCTTGACCTTGTGCTCGACCAGAACGGTCACGGTCTTCTGCATCTTGTTGCTGGTGACCCGACCGGTCAGGGTACGGGTTCGGGCGGTACGCGGCTGCTCTGCTACTTGCTCATTCATTTGGCTGCCACCTGCTGCTCGTTGATCACGGTGCGCACGCGGGCGATGTCCCGACGCAGCCGCTTCAGTTGGGCGGTATTGCTGTTCTGCTGCGTGGCGATCTGCATGCGCAGCGCAAAATGCGCGCGCTGCAGGTCGAGCAGCTCCTTCTCAAGCGCTGCCGCGTCCTTGGTTCTCAATTCATTCGCTTTCATCTGTGACTCCGATGCTGGGGCGTCAGGCGCCAAGATGACGGGTGACGAAAACCGTCGACAACGGCAGTTTGGCCGCAGCCAGGGCAAAGGCTTCACGGGCCAGCGCTTCGTTCACGCCGTCCATTTCGTAGAGCACCTTGCCGGGCTGGATCTCGGCGACCCAGAATTCCGGGTTGCCCTTACCGTTACCCATACGCACTTCCGCAGGTTTCTGGGAAATCGGCTTGTCCGGGAAGATGCGGATCCAGATCCGACCACCCCGCTTGATGTGACGCGTCATTGCACGACGAGCCGATTCGATCTGGCGAGCGGTCAGACGGCCGCGCGCCGTGGCTTTCAGGCCAAATTCACCGAAGGCAACCGTGGCGCCACGGGTGGCAAGACCCGTGTTACGCCCTTTCTGTTCCTTCCGGTACTTACGTCTGGAGGGTTGCAACATGATTCTTCTACCTTAGCTGTATTCACTCATCGGACTGCACAGGCAGACCAATCAGTTGTCGCCCTTGTCTTCGCCGGCAGCTTCTGCATTGTCGGCAGAGGCCTTGCGCGGCGCACGACGTGCGGGAGCCTTGCCATCGGCGCCTTCAGCCGCACCTTCGGCACGGCGACGGCCACGACCTGGCGCAGCACCCGGACGACCCGGACGACGACCACGACGGTCTTCGCGTTCATTGCCAGCGGCGTCCTTCTCGGCAGCCTCAGGCGCTTCACCGCGACCCAGCGTATCACCTTTGTACACCCACACCTTGACACCGATGATGCCATAGGTGGTCTGGGCTTCGGACGTGCCGTAGTCGACGTCGGCACGCAGGGTATGCAGGGGCACACGACCTTCGCGATACCACTCGGTACGGGCGATCTCGGCACCATTCAGACGGCCGGCGCTCATGATCTTGATGCCCTGTGCGCCCAGGCGCATGGCATTCTGCATCGCGCGCTTCATCGCACGACGGAACATGATCCGCTTTTCCAGCTGCTGGGTGATGGAATCGGCGATCAGCTGAGCATCGAGCTCAGGCTTGCGGATTTCCTCGATGTTGACGTGTACCGGAACACCCAACATCTTGTTCAGTTCGACCTTCAGACGCTCGATATCCTCGCCCTTCTTGCCGATCACGACACCCGGACGAGCCGAGTAGATCGTGATGCGGGCATTCTTGGCGGGACGCTCGATCAGCACGCGGCCGACCGATGCGTTCTTCAGGCGCTTCTTCAGGAACTCACGAACCTGAAGATCCTCCTTGAGCATGCCTGCAAAGTCCTTGTTTCCTGCATACCAACGCGAAGCCCAGTTGCGACTGACGGCAAGCCGGAATCCGGTTGGGTGGATTTTCTGTCCCATTGCTCTCGGTCCTTCGACTTATTTGCCGGTACCAACCGTCAGGTAGATATGGCAGGTTTGTTTCTCGATGCGAACGCCGCGACCTTTGGCACGCGCCGAAAAACGACGCAGCGACTGGCCTTTGTCGACATGAATGCGCTTGATACGCAGTTCATCGACGTCTGCACCTTCGTTGTGCTCGGCATTGGCGATTGCCGATTCGAGCACTTTCTTCAGAATTTTCGCCGCTTTCTTCGGCGAAAACGTCAGAATGTTCAGCGCGGCTTCAACCGGTTTCCCGCGAACCTGGTCAGCCACCAGGCGCCCTTTCTGGGCAGAGATCCGGACACCGCGCAGGACTGCTTGAGTTTCCATCGTCAACTTTCCTTGATCTTGTCAGGCCAGTGACTGCCTGCGCCGCCCTGCGATGCCCCGCATCGCGGTGACGGCGCCGGCAGCCCGCATCAGCGCTTGGCCTTCTTGTCGGCGGCGTGCCCTTTGAACGTGCGGGTCAGCGCAAATTCACCCAGCTTGTGACCCACCATGTTCTCGTTGATGAACACCGGAACATGCTGCTTGCCGTTGTGAACGGCAATGGTCAGACCGATGAACTCGGGCAAAACGGTCGAACGACGCGACCAGGTCTTGATCGGACGCTTGTCCTTGCCAGATGCTGCGGCATCGATTTTTGCCAGCAGATGATGGTCGACAAACGGACCCTTCTTGATTGAACGTGCCATGTCGTTTTACCGTTTATTTCTTCTTGCGCCGCTGAACGATCATCCCGTCGCTGCGCTTGTTGCGACGGGTGCGATAGCCCTTGGTCGGCTTGCCCCACGGATTGACCGGAACGCGGCCTTCACCCGTACGACCCTCACCACCACCATGCGGGTGGTCGATCGGGTTCATGGCCACGCCGCGAACCGTCGGGCGGATACCACGCCAACGGGTGGCGCCGGCCTTGCCGATCTGACGCAGACTGTGCTCGCCATTACCGACTTCACCGAGGGTTGCACGGCACTCGATGTGGATCTTGCGGATCTCACCCGAGCGCAGGCGAACCTGAGCATAGGTGCCTTCACGAGCGAGCAGCTGGGCGGAACCACCGGCCGAACGCGCGATCTGACCGCCCTTGCCAGGCATCATCTCGATGTTGTGGATGGTGGAACCCACCGGAATGTTGCGAATGGGCAGTGCATTACCCACGCGGATCGGCGCCTCCGAGCCGGACATCAGTTCGGCCCCGGCCGTCACGCCTCGCGGCGCCAGGATGTAACGACGCTCACCATCGGCATACACCAGCAAAGCCAGGTGCGCGCTACGGTTCGGATCGTACTCCAGACGCTCCACGCGTGCCGGAATGCCATCCTTGTTGCGACGGAAATCGACGATACGGTAATGACGCTTGTGCCCACCACCACGATGACGGGTGGTGATGTGCCCCAGGTTGTTGCGGCCCGAACCACGCTTCTTGGGCTCGATCAGCGACGCAACCGGAGCGCCTTTATGCAAGGTCGGGGTCACGACCTTGACCATCGCCCGGCGACCGGGCGAGGTCGGTTTCAGTTTCACGACCGGCATTTACTTGGTCTCCGCGAAATTGATCTCTTGGCCCGCTGCCAGACTCACATACGCCTTGCGGACGTTCCGCCGGCGCCCCATGCCACGGCCAAAGCGCTTCTGCTTGCCCGCGATGTTGATCATGTTGACCGATTCGACCGTGACCTTGAACAGCGTTTCGATCGCAGCCTTCACTTCATCCTTGGTGGCATCCTGCATCACGCGGAAGGCGTACTGATTGTGCTTTTCGCCAATCAGCGTGCTCTTCTCGGAGATGACCGGTGCAATCACCACTTGCATCACACGATTTGGATTCATCCCAGCATCTCCTGAAGCTGCGTGAGAGCCGGCTTGGTGACCAAGACGTTCTCATAGTGGATCAGCGACAACGGATCAGCATGGCGGGCTTCGAGCACCAGCACGTGCGGCAGGTTGCGCGCTGCCAGATAAAGGTTCTCATCCTCGGTGTCGACCAGGATCAGCGTCGACTTCAGGCCCATGCCATTGAGGCGACCAGCCAGCAGACGGGTCTTGGGCGCTTCGAGCGACAGCGACTCGATCACCGACAGACGCTCTTCACGAGCGAGCTGCGACAGGATGGAGCGCATGCCGGCGCGATACATCTTGCGGTTGACCTTCTGAGAGAAATTCTCGTCCGGCTTGTTCGGGAAGGTGCGACCGCCTCCACGCCACAGCGGGCTGGAAGTCATACCGGCACGGGCGCGACCCGTCCCTTTCTGACGCCACGGCTTCTTCGTCGAGTGACGAACTTCGCTGCGGTCCTTCTGGGCACGATTGCCACTGCGGGCATTGGCCTGGTAAGCAACGACGATCTGGTGAATCAGCGGCTCGTTGAAATCGGTACCGAACACGGTATCGACGACGGAGACGGCGCCCGACTTCTGACCCTGATCGTTCAAGATATTCAGTTCCATGTGCGAACGATCCTCTATCACTTACCTTTGCCGGCAGGTTTGGCTTCAGCCACTGCCTTGATCGGGTTCAGACGACGCTTGACGGCAGGCGTGATCACCAGATGACCACCAGCCGAACCGGGAACGGCGCCACGAACGAGCAGCAGACCACGCTCGGCATCGACACGCTCGATGACCAGGTTCTGGACGGTACGCGTGACGTTACCCATCTGACCGGACATCTTCTTGCCCGGAAACACGCGACCCGGATCCTGCGCCATGCCGATGGAACCCGGTACGTTGTGCGAACGCGAGTTACCGTGCGAGGCACGCTGGGAGCCGAAGTTGTGACGCTTGATGGTGCCGGCAAAGCCCTTGCCCTGCGAGGTACCCTGCACGTCGATGTACTGACCGACCACGAACTGATCGGCACCCAGCACCGTGCCGGCAGGCGCCTCGGCAGCCCTCTCGGGCGAGACGTGGAACTCGGCCACGGCCGAACCAGCCTGCACACCTGCCTTGGCGTAGTGACCCGCCTCAGCGGCCGACACACGGGAGGCACGACGCTCACCGTAGACCAGCTGGACAGCGGAATAACCGTCGTTTTCGACGGACTTGACTTGTGAGACGCGATTACCGGAAACGTCGATCACGGTGACAGGGACGCTTTCACCGTCGTCGGTAAAGACTCGCATCATTCCGACTTTTCGGCCAAGCAGACCAAATGCGGAACTAGCTTGAGACCCCATGCGGAGAACTCCTTGAAGCGATTTATTGACACCCTCGGCTTCGATTGGCCGAGAGCCTGCAGTTAAGCGAAAAATTATAGAGCGGGATCAAAACCGGCGCAAGCCTGAAAGATCAGACCTGTCAAGCCGGGAATCCGGCAGTCGTTTCGCCAGCCCCTGCCACCGTACACGACGTACACGTTTCGGGCCTTTTCGTGCGCCCCCTTCGTTCACCGCTTTCTCCGATGGGATTTCTGTTTCCTGCCGGGCACATTCGTAGTAAAGTGCCGACAGTTCACATTAACTTACATTCATGCCGTCGGGTGACACGTTACCGGCGCATCCCGGCGAAAGTCCATCTTCTCCGTTTTGCCTCACGATAGCGGATTCTGGCCCGCACACCGATGAGGCAGGGCCGACACTGCCACATCCCGGGCGTGGCCCCTTTCATATTCCTACCGCCCAAGCTCCTGGACATCCCCAACCGATGCTGACCACCGAACAACAACAGACACTGGCTTTCGAGCATGTGCGCAATACGCTCGCCCGCACCCTGGGCCGCAAGGCCAGCGGCCAGCTCTGGCAAGCCTTCGAGACCCGCCTGGCGGCACACCTGCCCGCGCTGATCCAGAACCTGCAGCCCCTCTACGGTCACCGGGCGGACTTCCTCTCGTGGCTGGATGCCATCGTGCTGACCGCCTGGCAGGGCTGGGCCGAGCGCCCGAAGGCGATGAAGGCACTGGACGAGGCCCGCGAGGACGATCCGCAGTGGTTCCATTCGGAGAAAGTCGTGGGTGGCGTGCTCTACGTGGACCGTTTTGCCGGCACCCTGAAGGCGCTGATCCGGCAGGTGCCCTACTTCAAGGAGCTGGGCCTGTCCTACCTGCACCTGATGCCCCCCTTCAAGGTGCCCGAAGGCCGCAACGATGGCGGCTATGCCGTCAGCAGCTACCGGGACGTGAACCCGGCGCTGGGCACCATCGAGGACCTGCAGGCGCTGGCGAAGGCTCTGCGCAAGGAAGGTATCAGCCTGGTACTGGACTTCATCTTCAACCACACGGCCAGTGATCATCCGTGGGCGCTGGCTGCGGTGAACGATGACCCTGTTCACAGGGACTTCTATTACATCTATCCGGATCGCACCGAGCCGGATGCCTATGAGCGGACCGTTCGGGAAATCTTTCCGGACGAACACCCGGGGGCTTTCAGCCAGTTGCCGGACGGACGCTGGATCTGGACGACCTTCCATGCCTTCCAGTGGGATCTGAACTACGACAATCCTGCCGTCTTCAACGCGATGGCCGGCGAGATGCTCAGCATTGCGAACCTGGGCGCCGAGGTGATCCGGCTCGATGCCGTGGCCTTTGCCTGGAAGCGTCTGGGCACGCCCTGCGAGAGCCTGCCCGAAGTCCACAACATCATCCGCGCCTTCAACGCACTGGCCCGGATCGCGGCCCCGTCCCTGCTGTTCAAGTCGGAAGCCATCGTCCACCCGGCAGAAGTGATGTCCTACATTCACCCTGACGAGTGCCAGCTTTCGTACAACCCGCTACAGATGGCACTGCTGTGGAACTCGCTGGCCACGCGCGAGGTCAACCTGTTGCAGCTGGCCCTCGAGAAGTGGCATGCGCTGCCGGCCGGCACCGCCTGGGTGAACTATGTGCGCAGCCATGACGACATCGGCTGGACCTTCGCCGACGAGGATGCCGCCCAATTCGGCATCAACGGTTTCGATCATCGCCACTTTCTGAATCGTTTTTACAACAATCGTTTTCCCGGCAGTTTCGCCCGGGGTGTGCCCTTCCAGGAGAATCCGGTGACCGGCGATGCGCGGGTCAGCGGCACGCTCGCCTCACTGGCCGGGCTGGAGCAGGAAGACCCGCTGGCCGTGCGGCGCATCCTGCTGCTCTACAGCGTGCCACTGAGCACGGGCGGGTTGCCCCTGATCTATCTGGGCGACGAAGTGGGCACGCTGAATGATGATCGCTACCGAAACAACCCGATCGAAGCAGATGACAGCCGATGGATTCACCGGCCGTTCCGGGACGAGGCACGCTATGCCCAGCGGAAGGACATCGGAACCAGCGCCGGACAGATCTATCAGGGGTTGCGTCACCTGATCGAGGTTCGGGCTGCCACGCCTGCTTTTGCAGGGGGCGAGCTGACCGGTTTTCGGGCCGGCAACCCGTCGGTGCTGGGTTACACACGTCAGAACAGGAACCAGACGATTTTGGTGCTAGCCAATTTCAGCGAATTCGAACAACATTGCCCTGCACAGGTCTTTCAAGCGTTACCCAGGGCACCGATGCAGGACATCCTGACAGGCAGCTCGCGTCACCTGCAGGACGGCATCTCCCTGGCACCGTATGAGGTTCTGTGGTTGCGGTTCCCGTCGGTCTGATGGACCGATGTCACCACATGTCTGAATGAACGATACCTTGCGAAGGAGACTTCCTTGAACAACAAGAAATCGCTGGCCGTGGCCGGTGCGCTGCTGGCAGCCACCTGCATCAACACCCCTGTCCGGGCACAGGAGGCCAATCCCTTCACTTTTGGCGCCTATTTCCGTTCGGGCGCCGGCACCACCTCGGAAGAAGGCAGCCTGGCCTGTGTCCGCCTGCCCGGCTCGATCACCTTCTTCCGTCTCGGCAACGAGTGCGACACCTATGTCGAGCTGAGGTTCGGGTCCAGACTGGGGGAAATCAAGGGCACCACCTTCGACGCGAAGTTCACCTTCTCCCATGGCACGCAGGGCATGGCAAACTGGGAACAGAGCACGCCCGCATTGCGTGAGGCCTTCGTCACGGCCGGCAACATCGGTGGCGCCCTGGGCCTGAAGTCACTGGAAGGTGCCAACCTCTGGGTCGGCAAGCGCTTCTACAAGAATCCCGACATCCACATGCTGGACTATGCCTACTGGGAACCCGCCATGGGCCCGGGCTTCGGTATCGACAACGTGGCGATGGGCCCTGGCCGCTTCGCCTATGCCATGTTCCGTATCGGCGACATGACCGGCTACGGCATCAACCCCTCGCTGGGCGGCTACAACCCCGACCTGATCGGCGGCGGTTCGCGCACGGCCACCGTGCATGACTTCCGGCTCGAGAAGATCGGCGTGAATCCGGGCGGCTCGATGATGGTCGGCTTCGACCTGATCCGCGCCAACAACCGTGAGGGCACGAGCACGTACACGGTGGACACCCCGCAAACGCTGGATCTGGACGACAACCCGGCCACCCCACCGGTTCAGGTGCTGGTACGCGAAACCCGCACGATCGACAACAAGCCGGGCAAGAACGGCGCAGCCTTCACCGTCGCGCATGAGCAGGAGAACTTCCTGGGCCTGGGTGGCACGAACACGCTGGGTCTGCAGTTCGCCAAGGATGCCGCCTCACTGAAGGGATTCGGCTTTGCCGGCAGCACCGACAAGCGTCGTGAGTGGCTGGTCTTCGATCACTGGCTGTATCAGCCCACCGGCAGCCGCTGGTCGGCCACCAGCACCATCGGCTATCGGAACGCCGACATCAACGACATCAACGTGAAGGAAATGTGGGTCGGCACCCGTCCGCACTACAGCCTGAACGAGGTGCTGGGTCTGTACGGCGAGTTCGGCTACCAGCAGCTGAAGCAGGAATCGCAAGCCACCCGCAAGCTGACCAAGCTGACGCTGGGCACCCAGTTCGCCATGGGTGAGGGCGTGTTCGCCCGTCCGGCCCTGCGCCTGTATGCCACCTACGCCAAGTGGAACGATGCCGCAGCAGCCGCTGGCCCGGTCGTCTGCACCGGACGTGACTGCGCGACCCCGGTGAGCGCCTTCGCCGACAAGCGCAGCGCCATGTTCTACGGCGTTCAGGTCGAAGCCTGGTTCTGACGTCCCCGGGTCGGGTCGGCCACCGGCGCCACGGTGGCCGATCCGACCGGCTCACGATGAGTTGCAGTACCCTGCGGCCGGACATGGCGCCCCCCGGCTCGCAGGTTGAGGCCAGCCCAGCATGACCGATACTGGATTGTCAGGTAATGAATCAAAGGGCAAACACTTTGTAAACAATGGGTTAGGTCATGTTTTTCAATCTGTTCCTCGTTGATCAGCTGCCCTGTCTTTGACATACTGACACGGTACGTCCATCCCGGGCGTCTCGCCCCCGCTTTCCGGCATGCGTTTTCGTGGCATTCGTCATCACGGACTTGTCTGGCTGACCTTGGTGATCTTTGGTCTGGCTTCGCTCGCCCCGATGGTGTCGAGGATGCTGGCCGCCCACGAATCCGCCTCCTCCCAGCCGGGGCACGCTCTCGCAGCCTCCCTGCCAGCCAGCACGTCGCACAGAGGCCCGGCAGCAGACTGCCTTCCGCCTGATGAGCAGGACGAACAGCGCGAGGGGAGCCTCCATGCCGCTCATCATGCTGTTCATCATGCAGCAGGGCATCAGGCCGACCACGCCGTTCAGGCGTCACACCACCATCCTGCAGACCCATCCGGCACCGGGCACGCCCACCATCTGGAGCACTGTGCGCTGTGCCTGGTCATGGCCAAGCTGGGCTCACCGCCATCGCTGACACCGCCAGCGGTGGATGGCACGAGAACCCCGCCTTCGCCTCCGCCCCCCATACAGGCGGTTCCTCTCTCCTTCAAACCCCTTCCCCCTCCCCCCCGCGCGCCGCCGCGCCCGCTTGCGGCCCTGCTCATCTGAGCCAGGTTGAGCCGTCCCGTTCATTCGATCGTCAGCTTGTCCACGTCGGTACCAACCGCTGAGGTGGCATGTCCCTGCTCGCACATCCTGAGTGCATGACACGCTCTACGTCTGTCACGACGACAAGGCGTCGGATCGGCGCGACCAGATCCAGAAAGCCGACGGTTCAGCTGTCTGCCCATCGATGCCATTTCCCGATTTCCAGAAAACAGGAGCAATCCTCATGATCCACGCGCGCCCCAATGACCTGAAGGCCCTCGCCCTCTCCATCGCCACGGCAGCCCTGCTGGCAGCCTGCGGCGGCGGCAGTGGCGGTAGCAGCAGCCCGGCCCCCGATACCCAGACAGGGAAAGGCTGGCAACCTGACAGTGCCGGCAATATCACGATCCGCTTTGGTGCCTACAACGGCGATACCCCCATCGACTGCAACAGCAGTCTGAAGCTGGGCACAAGCCAGCGGGCAGTCCGGATGGCCGACTTCCGCTTCTATATCGCCGACGTCCAGCTGATCAAGGCCGATGGCAGCAAACAGCCGCTGAAACTCAAGGCCACCGACGACTACAACTACGCGAGCCCCGACGGCAAGCACAGCGTGAGCCTGATCGATCTCGAGTCCGGCACACAGGGCAAATGCACCCAGGGCTCGACCACGGTGAACGCCCAGATCGAAGGCACGGCGCCTGCCGGCCTGTACACCGGCGTCGAGATGACGCTGGGCGTACCCTTCGAGCTGAATCACCTGAATGCAGCCGACGCCGCCACGCCTCGCGTCCTGCAGAATGCGGTTCATCCCGCCATGTCATGGGCCTGGCGTGGTGGGCGCAAGTTCACGAACATCCAGTTCGACCAGGACAGGCAGGCCGACCCGGCGGTGTGGCAAACGGCCGAAGGTGACAAGGATGGGCAGATCATCCTGCATCTGGGCTCCACCGGCTGCGTGGGGAACCCGGCGGCCGGCACGCCGATCTCCGCCTGCAAGGCCCCGAATCGCGCTGCCATCACACTGCGTGACTTCAACCCGAACACCCAGCTCGTGGCCTTCGATGCCGGCGCCCTGTTCAACCATGACATCGCCAGCACCAGCGAGGGAGATGGTGCCTGCATGTCTGGCCCGAATGATGCAGCCTGCGCCAAACCCTTCAGCGCGCTCGGCCTCGACTGGAAGGCCGACGGCAGCGGTACCGGCCAGCCCATCGCCGAGCCAGGCCAGCAGGTGCTGAAAGCCGTCACACGCTGAGATCATGACGCAGGCATCCAGGAGCCTGGGCGGCAGGCATCGCGACGGCGAAAACCGGCCCCGCCGGGCACGGTTCGTGCCCGATTCGCCGCCCCATGGCCCGAGCCATGGGGCAGGAAGCGGGTGCAACATGGGCCGGCGCGGCCGGTTTGCAGCCCGCGACTTTCCTGCCGTCCAGGCGCCTGGCCCATCACGGGCAGCTGGCTGGTTGATGGGCACGATCGTGCTGCTGTGTCTGGGCTGCGGCGGTAGCGCAGGGGGCGGCGACGCAGGAGACTCCCATGCAGGCGGAAGCAGGACGGATGGCAGCAGCCTGGGGGTGGGCCCGGACACGCCTGCGCCTGCACCAGTGCCGTTGCCGCCTGCCGGGCAGGCCGGCGCCGGTGCGCCCACGCAGCTGAACTGGGCGTATCCGGCCTACACGCCACCCGACGACTGGCGCTGGGCGCTGCCACCCCACATGCCGCCCCCGCGCGTACCAGCGGACAATCCGATGAATGCCGCCAAGGTCAGGCTGGGGCGCTGGCTGTTCCACGACACCCGGCTCTCGGGCGATGGCACCCAGTCCTGTGCCAGCTGCCATGAGCAGCGGCTGGCCTTCAGCGATGGAAAGGCACGCCCCAGCGGCATCACCGGCATGGTTCACCCCCGCAACGCGATGGGGCTGGCCAACGTAGCCTACCACGCCACCCAGACCTGGGCGAACCCGGCCATCCTTAGCCTGGAGCGCCAGATTCCAAACCCGGTGTTCGGCACCGAACCTGTGGAAATGGGTGTCGATGCCCGAACCGTGGAGGTCATCCTCGAGCGCCTGAAACAGGCCACCGAAGTCGATTACCCGGCGCTTTTCCGGGCAGCCTTCCCCGAAATCAGGGCAGCCCCCATCTCCTGGGAGACTATCTTCAAGGCCATCAGTGCCTTCGAACGCACGATGATCTCGGCCAACAGCCGTTACGACCGTTACCTGCAGGGCAAGGCCACACTCACCCCGCAGGAAGAAAGGGGCCTGGCCATCTTCGAGTCAGCGCAATGCAGTGCCTGCCATCAGGCGCCGAACTTCGATGACCAGTTCGTCAGCACCGAAACCCGGACGCTGACCGTGCGCTACCACAACGTCGGGCTCTACAACCTGGATGGGCGAGGCGCGTATCCCGCCCCCAACACCGGCGCCGAGGAAATCACGGGCAACCCGGCAGACATGGGCGCCTTTCGTACGCCGAGCCTGCGGAACGTGGCCGTGACCGCGCCCTACATGCATGACGGTTCCGTCGCGACGCTGGCAGAAGCCGTCGAGATCCTGACCGGTGGTGGACGGCTGATCGAGAGCGGCCCTCTGGCAGGCGACGGGCGCGCAAATCCCCACAAGAGCCCGCTGATCCGGGATCGCCAGCTCTCCACCGAGGACAGGGCTGCGCTCGTGGCCTTCCTGCACACCCTCACCGACGAAGACTTCCTGAACGATCCCGCCCTCGGCTCCCCCTTCCTCTCGTCTTCCCAACATCCGGGATCCCTTCATCATGACACCACACCTTGACCCCTGGAACCCGAGCCGGGCTCCTGTGCCCCCACGCGCACACGACCTTGTGGCGCCTCCCCAGCCATCGGCCACCATGAAGCCATGGGCACTGATGCTGTCCGCCCTGCTGCTGCCGGCCCTCACGCCTGCTGAAGCGCAGACACGGGCAGAGGCTCAGACCACCGGTCGGGCAGCGCCGGATCAAGCCCGGAACACCTTCCAGTTGCCGAGCATCAACATCCAGGCTCCCGTCTGGGTCGAACCGGGCGACCGCCAGGCCACCGATGCCCAGCTGGGGGCCTCACACAGCGATGCCCGACGCCTGTCCCGGCGACGTGCCAGCAGTCCTGACAGCTCGAGTCTGCTGAAGGACATGCCAGGTGTGGAGATCCTCGGTGCGGGCGGAGTTTCGGGCCTGCCCGTCATTCATGGCCTGGGCGACGAACGTCTGCGTCTGACCGTGGACGACATGGATCTGATGGCCGCCTGCGCGAACCACATGAACCCGGTACTGTCCTACATCGATCCGGCCAAGGTGGAGCAGATCAAGGTCCATGCCGGCCTGTCGCCTGTCAGTGCCGGGGGCGACAGCATCGGCGGCAGCATCCAGGTTTCATCCGCGCTGCCGGTCTTCGCCGACCCTGGCGAGGATCCGCTCACCGAAGGGAATGTAAGCGCAAACTATCGCCGTAATGGCGATGGATTCGACCTCAATGCAGCAGCCAGTCATGCCACCAGCCAATGGCATCTGCGTTACAACGCATCCTATGCCCGTGCCGGCAACTATCGGGCCGGCGGTGTGTTCAAGGCCGCTGGCGCCGGTCGGGAGCAGGGCCGGATCATCCCGGGCGACGAGGTGACCTCCACCAGCTTCGAGACTCAGAACCATCAGCTGGGCCTGGCATGGCGCGCGGAAAAACACCTGCTCGAGACCCAGCTCAACTGGCAGGACATGCCCTTTCAGGGCTTTCCGAACCAGCGGATGGACATGACGCAGAATCGCGCCCTGCTCAGCAGCCTGCGTTACCTGGGCCAGTTCAGCTGGGGAGACCTGAAGGCAAGAACGTGGCACCAGCGCATCCGGCACCAGATGGACATGGGCGATGACCGTCACAGCTATGGCACCGGCATGCCGATGCACACGAGTGCCAGCACCACGGGTGTGGCCGTCGCAGCCCACTGGCTGCTCTCCGAACGGCACACGATCCGGCTGGGCACCGACGCCTTGCGCTACACCCTCTATGACTGGTGGCCACCGGTCGGTGCCAGCGGCGTGATGGCGCCCAACAATTTCTGGAACATCGACTACGGCCGGCGCAACAAGCTGAGCGCTTTCGCCGAATGGGAGGCCCAGTGGCAGCCTGCATGGCTCGGCCTGATCGGCATCCGGCATACCCGGATTCACAGTGATGCAGGGCCCGTGCAAGGGTACAGCCAGCAGCCGACCTGGGCCGAAGATGCCCGCCTCTTCAATGCCAGCCCGCGCAGCCAGCATGACCGGCACTGGGATCTGAGCGCCATGCTGAGCCACACGCCGGCCGAGGGCCGTCGTTACGAGATGGGCGTTGCCCGCAAGACCCGCTCTACCAGCCTCTACGAGCGCTACCCCTGGTCGACCAACACGATGGCGGCCGGCATGAACAATTTTCTGGGCGATGGCAACGGCTACCTCGGCAACCCGACCCTGAAACCCGAGGTGGCCCACACCGTCAGCCTGGTCGGCCAATGGGATGACACCGGCGAGGCACCCCGCTGGCGAATCCGGCTACATGCCCATGTCAGTCAGGTGAAGGATTACATCGACGCCGAGCGCTGCCCGGCCGAACGCTGCCGCAGCGGCAATCAGTCAGCCACGGACGAGTTCGTGCTGCTCCGCTATGTGAATCAGGATGCCCGCCTGTATGGCGCGGATCTGTCCGGTCACTGGCAACCGTTCGATCATGCCGAACGCGGCAGCCTGAGGCTCAATGGTGCCCTCAGCTGGCTGCGCGGCACCAACCGGACAACCGGCAACGGCCTCTACAACATGATGCCAGCCAACCTGAAGCTCGGGCTCGAACACCAGATCGATCTAGATCAGGGGCGGCTGCACACCACGCTGGAATGGCAGGGTGTGCAGGCCAAGGAACGACGATCAAGCGTGCGCAACGAGATTCGCACCCCCGGTTACGCCCTGCTCCATCTGAGACTGCGCTACGAGCTTAAGCAGCTGTCGCTGGATCTGGGTGTCGAAAACCTGCTCGACCGCCACCACGCCCTGCCTCTGGGCGGTGCCTACGTGGGGCAGGGCAGCAGCATGATGCTGAACACCGTACCCTGGGGCATCGCCGTGCCGGGGCACGGACGCAATCTCTACGCCGGTTTCAGCTACCGCTTCTGAGTCCTTCCGTGGCAGCTAGGAGCGTCCACGACAGACCGCTCCGCCGCCTTTCACCAGGTGTCCATCATGAACGAGCACATTCTTTCTTTCCCGGGCCGCCGCGGCCTCTTCTGCGCTGTCCTGCTGCTGGCTGCCTGTGGGCAGGCGAGCGGGCCGGACGGCATCAAGGGCGCGGCGCTGGGCAGCGAGCCGCAGCAGCTCCGGTTTGCACCGGCCCCTGCCCTGTCACTGAACCAGCAGACGACCGTCTCGGCCAGCGCCAGCTCGGGGCTGGCAGTGCGCTACAGCAGCCAGACGCCGGGCATCTGCACCGTGGACGGCAGCAGCGGTCAGGTTCGGGCCCTGACCCCCGGTGCCTGCGTGATCAGCGCACAGCAATCGGGCGACACCCGATGGGCCGCAGCCAACGCCGAACTGACCTTGCCGGTGCAGTTCGAGCAGACCCAGACAATCACCTTCGGTGACGCCCCTGCACTTCGGGTCGGCAGCATCGGCACCGTGCTGGCAACCGCCTCCTCTGGCCTGCCCGTCCGCTACAGCAGCCTGAGTTCAGACACCTGCCGTGTGGCAGAGACGACGGGGCGCGTGACGGCACTGGAGGCCGGCGCCTGCCAGATCGCTGCCGACCAGCCCGGCAATGCGCATTATCCGGCCGCCGCGCGGGTGACACTGACACTGACGGTCGAGGCGGCCGGCCCCCTGACCACCCCCGGCACACCCGGCATGGTGACAGCCACCGCTGGCCGCGAAGCCAACACGGTCGAGATCGACATCGGTAAGCTCGACAGCGGCGGCGTTGCCCTGAGCGGTTTCCAGATCCGCTCCGAGCCGTCGGGCGTCGATCAGACCGTGGCACAGCTACCCGCGACCATCCGCTGTCCGGCCACCGGCTGCGCCGGGCTGGCCTGGGCGGTTTCGGCCACTTCGTCGGGCGGCAGGGGCCCGTTCGCCGCCCCTGTGGATACCATCACCCCCTATCAGGTGGTCGTGAAATTCAGGGAACCCGATTACGCCCACGACATGACGGAGTTTCACGGCAGCTTCCTCTACAACGCCACCCGCCGTCAGGTCTCGGCCCTGCACGGCGAGCTGAGCGAGGTCATGGCCGGCAACAACCTGCCGAACCAGCCGTTCCCGGACGGCATGCCGCTGCTGTCGCTGCAACACCAGCTCTCCAGCATCCCGGCCCCGGCATCGGCGGGCAACGGCCTGCTCGTCACCACCTTCCTGCTCGATCACACCAACACCTTGTCGAACGACCCCCGGGACGGCGGCCGCGACGGCTGGACACCCGGCACCGGCGGCTGGAAGCACTGGGGCTACAACCACGGCACACGCAGCTCGCCCAATCCGGGCAATGCCTATGTCCGGATCTTCGTGAACACCGATGATCCGGCCCAGCCGCTGACACAGGCCCAGCTCGACACGCTGGCCTATGCCGACTGCGCCCCCGAGGGCATGATGGGTGATGACTGCATGACGGGCACCACGGCCGCCGGCTACGGCACGAGCGGCTCGATGCGCGGCTATCCACTCTCGCAGACGGTGACACGGAAACCCTGACGGAAATCCCCAGTCCCTCAGCCAAAACGCTGCCAGAGAGCAGCGCCCCAAACCCCGATCAGCAGCAGCGTGGCCAGCAGCACGGCCGCGCTGCCCATGTCCTTGGCCTTGCCCGACAGCTCATGCCAATCGGTGCCGATCCGGTCGACGGCCGATTCAACCGCCGTGTTCAACAGCTCGACGATCATCAGCAGGATGGGCGTGCCGGCCAGCAGCGCCACTTCAGTCCAGGTTTCCCCCAGCCAGAAGGCCAACGGCACCAGCACGATCGCAAGCAGCACCTCCTGCCGGAAGGCCGGTTCATGCCAGCCCGCGCACAAGCCCTTGATGGAATACCCGGTGGCATACCAGAGGCGGGTCAGGCCACGGCGCGATTTCTGCTGATTCACCAAGGCGGAAGGCTCTTTCGGGAAAGCAATCCCCCCGTCAATCGAGCCTGCCCTGTCGCACGGGTCTCCGGTTCCGACCGGCATGGCCGCAGGCGCTGGCCCGGGTGCCGGGCCAGCGTGGTCACCGGACTCAGGTGAATGTGTCATGCTCTGCTCTCGAAACGCTCATCCATCAGGCCAGCCTGGAGCGTGTCATGAACAGGGTCGCCCGCGGGCCCTGTTCATGACACGCTCTATGGGGAAGCCTGCACGGCAGGTGCACAGTTGGCAAACAGATCCAGTTCCCTGTCGTATACCGAGGTCTGAACCTGCAACAACCCCAGCACCGAGGCAAACAGGTTGTCATGATCGGTATAGGCAGCAGCCCTCTCCCGGACACAGGAGAGATCCAGCCCCCGACTCGATGCGAAAGACGGGGAGAACCACATCACCATCGGGATCGAGGTCTGCTCCTTCGGCGCAATGGCATAGGGAATACCGTGGAGATACAGCCCCTTTTCTCCCAGTGACTCGCCGTGATCCGACGCATAAATCATCGCCGTTTCATAATCCGTCATGTTGCTGAGGATGTCGATGGTTCGCGACAACAGATGGTCGGTGTACAACAGCGCATTATCGTACGCATTGACGATTTCCTCCCGGCTGCATTTGCCAAGATCCGATTGATCACAGGTGGGCGTGAACCGTCTCATCGTCTCGGGATACCGGTCATGATAACTCGGCCCATGATTGCCCAGCTGGTGCAGCACGATGACGCGGTCACCCGGCACGGCCCGAACCTCCGCCTCCAGGTTCTGAAGCAGGATTTCATCATAACAACGTCCGTCGCGACACCATCGAGGGTCATCCGCACTGTCGAGCCGCTGTGTCGGCAGCCCCTCGCAGACACCCTTGCAACCCGTCTGGTTATCGCGCCACAGCGAACTGATGCCAGCCTGGGCCAGCACATGCAACAAGGCAGTGTGCTCGCGAATCTTCCGTTCGTCGTAGCCCTCACGACGGCCAAAGGGCGAGAACATGCAGGGCAGCGACACTTCCGTATTCGTGCCACACGAATGCATGTCGGGGAAGTTGATGATGTCCTGGCGTGCCGCCAGGCCCGGCGTCGTCTGACGCTCGTAACCATTCAGCCCCCAGTTCTGCGCACGGGCGGCCTCGCCCGCCACGATGACCAGCAGACGGGGTTTGCTACCCGCCGGCCGTTCTGCAAGCCGGGCATCCGTCCCCACCAGGATTCGCGCCTGCGCTTTCGTTGACTGCTCGGCCCAGGCAATCCGGGACAGCCCCACCAGATAATTGCCCGGGGTGGCAAGGTAGCGCAATTCCTTGTGATTTCGCATCAGCGCCGACAACTCCTGAAACGACAGAAGAACGCCCCCCACCCCCAGCACGAGGGAAAACAGCAGAAAGCCACCGCGGCACAGCAGACCTTTGCCCAGAGTCCGTTGCTTCAGGCGAACCCGCCATACCAGTAGCATCGGCAGCACAGCGAACAGGAGCAGCGGCATGATCAGCGCTGGCGTGATCAGCTCTGCCGATTCCTTCGGCTCCGTCGTCAGCACGCTCCGGATGATGCTGGTGTCCAGATAGACATGGAAGCGCGTCATGTAATCGGCCGCCAGCGCGCTGACGATCAACAGCACCATGATCAGCAGCTTCGCATTCCATCGCCAGACGATGAGCCCCATCAACAGGCAGTGCGCCCCCAGAAGTGCCATCAATAATGAAGCGCCTGTTTTCCAGGGCTGTGCCTGATCAACCAGCGCGCTTTGCCAGAACAGCGTGTTGCTGAAAAGTGCGAAGAACAGACTGACCAGAAATATCAGCAACTCCGTGCTGATGAGCGGACGCCAGCGCAGCAGGCGTGTTTTCTTTTCCCCTGCCTCATCCGGCATGAACCGATGAGCACCCGATGAAGAGCGAACACTTACTTTCATGCCAGCACACCATCCTGAACTGGGTGCGGCACTCCGGCCTTTTTCCTCATCAACACGTAGAGCCCGAGTGAGACCAGCCAGCAGATCACCAGCGACCAGAGATCGTGGGAGAGAAAATGGGCACCTCGAAGCTGCTGTGTGAAGCCGAACACCAGACCGGCCAGCAGGCCGATGGACAAGCCGATCCAGTGCCAGCCCTTCTCCCGCATCCGGGCCACGAAATAGAGGCAGACCCAGGCATAACCGGCGCTGGCATGGCCAGCAGGAAAACAGGCGGCACGCGGCATACCGGCCGGGCGGGACTCGAAGAGACCGACGAGCGGCAGACTGCCGCCATAGCGGGTCAGATGCCAGGGACAGTCCATCTGGCTTGTGGCTTTCAGCAGGGAAACGAGAGAGGTGCTGAGAACCCCCGCCAGCACCAGATACAGCAAAGGCCATCGCCATTGGGCCGTGTGTGTCTGGTGCGCTGGCCGACACCAGCACCAGATGCACGCCACCAGCGTGGCAACACAAAGCAGCACACTCAACAGCCGGCCTCCCCGATGCAGCACCGTGCTGGTCAGCCACGCGTCCCGCCACTGCCACTGCTGTCCCTGCCAGGCATAAAGCTGATCAGCCAGCCACTGATCCATGCCCTGAACCATCAGCAGGTTGGAGAGCAGCAAGGCCAGGGAAACAGGCATCACCAGATGGAAAGCCAGAAATTCCCTGCCAGGGTTTTTTGATACCGGGGAAGACACGAAAGGAACCGAACGAACGAGAAAGCCCTGTCATGATCATTTTCGTCCTAGAGCGTGTTACGCACGCCCAGAGGGGCTTTCGCGGGAACGAACAAGTGCATAACACGCTCTAAATCAATCACGACCTGTGAAAATCGATTCTAGCGAGCACGCCGTGAACGGCTCCTTAACGGGCCATACATTATCCGGTTAGCAGTGTCATATGCCCCTTGGGATACAGGCAAACCGATCGATCCAGGAAAAACCGATCAATATTTTCAGCTCCATCGGCTCGCAGCTTATGCTCCACGCTTCCTCCCCACACTTGGTCGCCCTCATGCAGTTGCGCTTCGCTTCATTCGCTGTGATCAACTTATGGGAGGACTTTCACCTCCAGGAGTGCGCCCATGCTGGGCGCACCACAAAAGGGCCTGCTGACCGTTATCGGTACAGCAGGCCCTTCTGTCATGAGACGCTGATGAACCCTGGATCCTTCCGGCAGGAAGGGCCATGATCATCCGGCGCCGGTACTTACTGCAGCTTGATCTCTACATCCACACCGGCAGGCAAATCAAGCTTCATCAACGCATCGACCGTCTTGTCGGTCGGGTCGACGATATCCATCAGACGCAGGTGGGTACGAATCTCCAGCTGGTCACGGGAAGTCTTGTTTACGTGCGGTGAACGCAGCACGTCAAAACGCTCGATGCGAGTCGGCAGGGGCACAGGGC
>JAUMZD010000057.1 GCA_030528325.1 Lautropia sp.
GCACGGCCTTCTTCACCCACTGGTGCACCGTCCAGCGATCGGCCCCTTCGGCCTCACGGTTGGTCAGCGTGGCCACGCGCAGCGCACCGCTGTCGAGATCGGCCAGCACCGAGGCCACGGCCTCGCGCACGTCGGCCGGTGCTTTGGCCGGGCTGTAGTCCTGGCGATTGTCCCAGGCGGTTTCGATGAGGGTTTGGCGGGGATCGGTCATGGGATCGTTCCTGAAGAGGGCTGGACAAAACAGGCTATTCTAGAGCGTGTCATGGATGGATTCGCCTCGCGCCAGCCCAAAAAATGCAGGTCGACAAGGCGCCCCTGCATGACACGCTCTGGGATGTCCTTCCAGATCTTCGTGACGAGTATCCTGGGAGGGAGGAATCTTGAGCTGGGACGAACTGGGTGCGCTGATCCTGATGGCCGTGGCCGGCAGTTTCACGCCGGGCCCGAACACGACGCTGGCGGCAGCCATCGGCGCCAACCGGGGGCTTCGGGCGGCCATGCCCTTCGTCTGGGCCGTGCCGGTGGGCTGGATGTTGCTGTTCCTGCTCACGGCGCTGGGTGTGGGGGCCCTGCTGATGGCCTGGCCGTGGCTGCATGGGGGCCTGCTGGCCTTCGGGGTGGGTTACATGTTGTGGCTGGCCTGGCGGCTGGCGGGCAGCCGCGCGCTCGGGTCAGCCGATCGGTCCAGGCTGGATGTGGGCTTCGGGCAGGGCCTGTTGCTGCAGTTCGCCAACATCAAGGGCTGGATGCTGGCGATCTCGGTGGTGGCCGGCTGGGTATCGGGCAAGCCGGGGGAGCTAAGTCGCGTGGCTGTGGTGATGGCCGTGATGTTCTGCGCCGGTTTTGCCAGCAACTATTGCTATGCCGCCACCGGGGCCATGCTGCGTCGCTGGCTGGCCGAAGGCCAGCGCCTGCTGCACTTCAACCGGACCATGGCGCTGGCACTGGCGCTCACGGCGCTGTGGATGGGGTGGCAGGGGGTGTGATCAGGTTGCCGATCAACCGGGCGTCCTGCAGCCGGTAGATGTCTCCATCACGCGCAAAGTGCAATGAGCCGCCAAAATGTGGCCGAATGGCCTTCGCCGTCTCCTGCTGCATCAGGCGGGTGCGCTGCATGAAATGCGACAGCAGCAAGGCATCTGCACCGTTGTCCGCCGCAATCCGTCCGATTTCCGAGGGCGGCATGTGAAGCCGAAGTGCGATCCGGTCGGTGCTGTTCTGTGGAACGGCATTGTGGGCGATGAACAGGCTGACATCCTTGACCAGCGTGTCGAGGGTCTGTTTCTGATTGCTCGTGTCGCCCGAGAACACCACCGAGCAGCCATCCTTGTCGATCCGCCAGGCGAGTGAAGGCAGTAAACCGTGAGAAACACCTACGGCACGGATCGTGTAGTCACCGATCTGCTGGCTGAAAATCTGGCGGCTATTCAGCTTGTTCTCTCCCTCGAGGTTGCCTTCTCTGTCGGGTTTGCCCTGGTGAGATTCGGGTGCCGTGTCCGGTGCCTGTCTTCGTGTGGCGGTCGGGGTAGCAGAGGAGCCCGGCGTATGCGAGGGGCCGGAGGCCGTAGCTGCCGGCAGGCTTGCGTCCACCGCGTGCGGAACGATCCGGTATCGTGCCTCACCATCCAGAAAATCCGACAGATAGCTGTAGGCGCCTTCGGGCCCGAACAGGCGATGAATGAAGGTTCTGGTGTCGGGTACCACCTGATTGCCCGTCGGGCCATAGATCGGCAGGTCACGCGTGCGGTTCGAGAAAAACGATGCCTTGATCAGCCCCGGCAGATCATTGGTGTGATCCACATGGAAATGGCTGAAGAGGATCGCATGCAGGTCGGCAATCTGGGCGCGTGCCTTCTCGAAGTTGGCCGAAGCACCAGTGCCGAAGTCGATCAGGAAGCGGGCGCGATCTCCCTCTCGCAGGAGATAGCTGGTGGACGCCCGCCGGTCGTTCAGCTCGGGACCACCCGAGCCGAGGATGACGACGTTGAGATCCGGATTTCGGCAGGCGCTGCGCTGGGGCTCATCCGCGGCGCGGGTAGCCGAGGGCAGAGCAGCCAGCACGGCGGTGGCGAGCCCCGGGCCGGCAAGAAGCAGGAAAAGGCGGACAGATCGGGGGCGGACGCGCATGGTCATGGCAGGATGAGATGCCTAGGGCGGCAGGAAAGTCGCGGGGAAGGAGCATAGGGAGCCCGACGGCCTGGGGCAAGTCCGGGCTGACATCCGGACACACTCATGGCACTTGCATGCGTCGACAACGACTCCATCTCAGGCAAGCTGCCCCGTCAGAGTTGAAAGGGGTTGAGAAGTCCCACGTCAAAGCGTTCGAAATCCTGGGTGTTGCGTGTCACGACGCTTAGATGGTGAGCCTTGGCGATTGCTGCGATGTAGGCGTCATTCAGTGGGCTTTTGTCAGGAATATGAAGTGCTGCGCAGAGCATGGCAGCATGAAAATCAAGCGTCAGTATTCGATCCTGATAGGCTGGCAACAGACGATGTTCGAACCAGTCGTTCAAGCCTTGGGCTGCTGTGGGGTCGCGCCGTCCCAGTCGCAGGATTCCGATTTTCAGCTCAACCAGACTGATGACACTCAACCAAGTATCGCGTGTTTTCACGCTACGGAACCACTGCATCACCTGGGGATCGGCTCGCCCTTTCTCGGCCTTTCGCAACTCCGAAATGACATTGGTGTCCAGCAAGTACATCAGTCCTCCCGGTCGCCGAGGCACTGCTTGAGGCTGCTCTGTCGCCGGATGGCAGACAGCTCGGCCTCCAGGGCCTCTTCAACGGAAGAGTCGAGCTCCCCGGATGGGTGCTCGCTGCCAAATGATTCAGCCAGCGTTTTTCCCGCTTGTTGCTGGTAGGCATCGTAGCTGGACAGCACACTGACGACTTTGCCCCAGCGAGTGATGAAGACGGGCTCACGCTGAGACATTTCCAGCATCTGACTGGCCTGCTGGTTGAACTCCCGGGTTGTCACCGTGATCGGCATGATCACCCTCATGTGTAGAACCGTACTACATTTTAACGCCCCAAGGGCAGTGTTTCAATCCGTCTCAACGGGCCGCCCAAGCTCCCAGGGATACGCTGAACAAGTCCTGCGAGGCGACGGGCCCCGAAACGGGATGCAGGCCAATGCCAACGCAGGCATGTGCCCGTTTCGGGGATGCGGCGTCCGCATGGACTTGTTCAGCGTATCCCTAGATACTCGGGGCGGTTCATTGGATTGTGTTTGCCGCAGTTTTGTTGTCTCCCATGACTTGACAGCTTATCCCTGGAATGTCTTGATCAGCGCTGCCATCCGCCGCGCCCCCGCCACACAGGCCTCCGGCGGTGCCACCAGCGCCACGCGCACGAAACCGGCGCCGGGGTTACTGGCGGGGTTGTCAGGGTCACTCATGCTGGGGCGGCCGAGGTAGCTGCCGGGCAGTACCAACACGTCATGTTCGGCGAGCAGCCGTGCACAGAAGTCGGTGTCGTTGCCGCCGGGCACGGGCAGCCAGATATAGAAGCCGGCTGGCGCTGCCTCGATCGGCTGCACGGTGTTCAGGATGGGCAGCACCTCATCGAACTTCTGCCGGTAAAGGCGGCGGTTGTCCTGAACGTGGGCCTCGTCCTGCCAGGCGGCGATCGAGGCGTGCTGGAACATCGGGCTCATCGCGCAGCCGTGATAGGTGCGGTAGCGCAGGAAGCGGGCGAGCAGGCTGGCATCACCGGCCACGAAGCCGCTGCGCATGCCTGGCACGTTGGAGCGCTTCGAGAGGCTGGAGAACACGACGAGCTGCTGGAAATCGGTACGGCCCAGCAGCCGGCAGGCGGCCAGCCCCCCCAGTGGCGGGTTCGCTTCGTCGCGATAGATCTCGGAATAACACTCGTCCGAGGCAATGACGAAGCCGTGGCGGTCGGCCAGTTCGAACAGCAGTCGCCATTCATCCAGATCCATCACGCTGCCGGTCGGGTTGCCGGGCGAGCAGACATAGACAAGTCGCGTCTTCTGCCAGACAGCCTCCGGCACGGCCTCCCAGTCGACGCGATACCGGTTTTCGGGGCGCTGATCGACGAGGTACAGGCGGGCACCGGCCAGCAGGGCGGCCCCTTCATAGATCTGGTAGAAGGGGTTGGGCGAGATGACGAGCACGTCGTGATCATCCGGGTCGATGACGGCCTGGGCGAAGGCGAACAGCGCTTCGCGAGAGCCGTTGACGGGCAGTACCTGGGAGGCTGGATCGAGACGCACCTGATAGCGGCGTTCGATCCAGCCGGCGATGGCTTCACGTAGCGCCGGCAGGCCGGCGGTGGCCGGGTAATTCGACAGGCCCCGCAGCGCTTGCGGCTGTGTGAGGGCATCGAGCACGACCGGCGGCGTGGCATGGCGTGGTTCGCCGATCGACAGGTCGATCTCGGGTGGGCTGGCCGGGCGTCCCCGCAGCGCCGGGTGTGTGGCAAGCAGCCCACGCAGCCGCTCGAAGGGATAGGGTTGCAGGACGTCCAGGCGTGGGTTGTGGGTCAAAGCAGCGCTCACGATCGCGATCCGTCGCTAGGGGCTTGCTATTATACGGACGGGTTTCTGGACGCCGCTCCGGTCGTTCTGCGCCAGTGCCGCGCGCTGTCGAGCCGATCGACGGATGCCGCGGTCAGCGCAGGCGGTCGGGCGGCTGTTGTCATTTTCCCGCCTGTGTCTTTCCTGGCCGAAGAGGGCTGTCGTGCGTCTCAAGCAAGTCAAACTCGCTGGATTCAAGTCATTCTGCGATCCAACGACCTTTGAATTACCCAGTCAGCTGGTGGGCATCGTGGGCCCCAACGGTTGCGGCAAGTCGAACATCATCGACGCCACCCGCTGGGTGCTGGGCGAGTCGCGCGCGGCCGAGCTGCGTGGCGAGTCGATGCAGGACGTGATCTTCAACGGGTCGCTTGAGCGCAAGCCCTCGTCACGGGCCAGTGTCGAGCTGGTCTTCGACAACAGCCTGGGCCGCATCGGCGGGGCCTGGGGAGGCTTTGCCGAGATTTCGGTCAAGCGCGTGCTGACCCGTGAAGGGCAGTCCACCTACTACATCAACCAGCAGGCGGTGCGCCGCAAGGATGTGCATGACATCTTCCTCGGCACCGGGCTGGGGCCGCGCGCCTACGCCATCATCGGGCAGGGGACGATCTCGCGGATCATCGAGGCCAAGCCGGACGAGTTGCGGGTGTTCTTCGAGGAGGCGGCGGGTGTCTCGAAATACAAGGAGCGCCGGCGCGAGACCGAGAACCGCTTGGCCGATACCCGCGAAAACCTCACCCGGGTCGAGGACATCCTGCGGGAACTGAACAACCAGATCAGCAAGCTCGATGCGCAGGCCGAGGTGGCGGGCCGCTACCGTTCGATGGAAGACGAGCGGGTACGCAAGCAGCAGTGGCTGTGGATGATCAAACGTGATGATGCGCTCGCCGAGCAGGCGCTGATCGAGAAGACGGCTGCCAGCCTCGATCTGGAGATCGAGGGCATGCAGACGAACCTGCGTTCGGCCGAATCGCGGATGGAGTCGCTGCGTGATGCCGTGCATCAGGCCAACGACGAGGTCAGTCGCCGCCAGGCCACCTTCTATGAGGTCAACAGCGGCATCGCCACGCTGGAATCCCAGATCCGGATGATCGGGCAGAACCGGCAGCAGGCCGAGGGGCGGCTACGCATGCTGGAGGAGCAGATCCAGTCGGCGCGTGCCCTGTCGGAGACCGGGGTTCAGCGCCGGGAGGAAGTGGAAGAACAGCTGGCCGGGGCGCGCGAGCAGCAGGCCTCGGCCGAGATGATGCTGGCCGAGGCCGAAGAGCAGCTCGAAGCCTGTGTGGACGAGGAGCGCGACAAGCGCGAGGCCCTGGATACGGCGCGGCAGGCTGCGTCGTCGGCCGCGCAGGCACTTCAGGTCGGGCAGGTACAGCGCCGCTCGCACGAAGAGGCGCTGGCCTTGATGCACGAGCGCCGTCAGCGCCTGAAGGATTCGCTCACGCAGCTGACCGATGATGCGTCCGAGCAGCTCGAGAGGCTCGCGCTGGAGCTGTCGGCGGCCCAGGAAGAAGAGGCGATGCATGCCGAGCAGCTTCAGGGGCTGGAGCAGCGGGCGGCAGCCAACCAGGCCGAGCGCGAGCCGGCGCAGCAGGCGTTGCGGGCGAGCCTCGCCAAGACCTCGACCATCGAGGCACGGATCGCGGTGCTGGAGCAGTTGCAGGCGCGGATGCAGGGGGCCGATCGCATCCAGCCGTGGTTGAAGAAGCATGGTGTGCCGGACAGTGTCGAGCGGGTCTGGCAGCAGATCAGTATCGAGCCGGGCTGGGAGACCGCGGTCGAGGCGGCGCTGCGTGAGCGGGTTCACAGTCTGGAGGTGGGCAGTCAGGCCCAGTTGCAGGCGATGCTGGCCGACGAGCCGCCGGCCAAGCTGGGGCTTTTCATGACGGACATGCCGGAGGCGGCCGGTGCAGGTGTCCCGGCCCAGGGCCTTCGTCTCACGCCGCTCGTCTCGATGGTGCGCTGTCTGGATGTCAGGCTCAAGCCGCTGCTGGCCGAATGGCTGGACGGGTACTTCACCGCCGATTCGGCCGAGCAGGCGCTGGCCAGCCGGCAGCAGCTGCCGATGGGCGGGCGCATCATGGTGCAGGATGGTCATGCCATCGGGCGCTACGACGTGGCGGTATATGCCCTGGATTCGGATGATGACGGGGTGCTCGCGCGGCAGCAGGAGCTGCAGAATCTGGGGCGGGAGCTCAAGGCCCAGCAGCTGCTGGCCGACGAGGCACGTCAGCATGCCGAGCGGGTCGAGGCGACGGCGCTGTCACTCGCCGAGCAGGTGAGGCAGGCCCGGGACGCCAGTGGCCGGGCCGTGCGCCGGGTCTCGAATGCCACGATCGAGCATGACCGCGTGTCGCAGTCGATGCGGCAGCGAGCCGAGAGTCGCCAGCGTCTGACAGACGAGCTGGAAGAGCTTGCGCTGAAGATCGAAGAGCGCGAGATGGCGCTGCAGACGCTGGTCGAGGATCTGGAAGCAGCCGAGATGAAGGTCGAATCGGCCAATGCGATGCTGTCCTCGGCCCGAGAGGTGGCCGAGACGCTGGCGCTGACGCTCTCGAGTCGTCGTGATCATGCCCGTGAAAGCGAGCTGGCCGTGCGTGAACACGCTTATACGGTTCGCTCGCTCGAGCAGGAAATCGACAATCTGAAGGAGCGCATCACGCGGGCCGACGAGCAGCTGGCGCAGGCGGGCGAGAGCCGTGAGCGGCTGATCGCCGATCTGGAGGGGTTCTCGGACGAGGGGCTGCGCGAGGAGCTGGAGGCGATGCTCGAACGCCGGATCGAGGCCGAGCAGGCGCTGGCCGAAGCGCGGAATCTGGCCGAGGAGCGAAATGGCGAGCTGCGCCACCTGGACGAGGAACGCCTGCGTGCCGAGCGCGGGCAGGAGCCGTTGCGCCAGCGCCTGACCGACCTTCGGCTGAAGGAACAGGCAGCCCGGCTGACGGCCGATCAGATGACGGCTGCGCTGGAAGAGGCCAGTGCCGATCTGGCCGATGTCGCGCGTACGCTGGAGGCATTGCCACAGCGGCCAAAGCCCTCCTGGCTGCAGGGGGAAGTCAGCCGCCTCGCGCAGGCCGTGGCCCGCCTGGGGCCGGTGAACCTGGCCGCGCTCGACGAGCTGACGGCTGCCCGTGAGCGGGAGGGCTTTCTCAGCAAGCAGTCGGCAGACCTGACCGAAGCCATGACCACGCTGGAGAACGCGATCCGCACGATCGACCAGGAGACCCGCTCGCTGCTGCAATCGACCTACGATACGGTCAATGCCGAGTTCGGCCGGCTGTTTCCGATGCTGTTCGGCGGTGGCGAGGCGCGGCTGGTGCTGACAGGGGGCGAGATCCTCGATGCCGGCGTGCAGGTGTTCGCCCAGCCGCCCGGCAAGAAGAATGCCTCGATCCATCTGCTTTCGGGGGGCGAGAAGGCGTTGACGGCCATCGCACTGGTCTTTGGCATCTTCAAGCTGAACCCGGCGCCGTTCTGTCTGCTCGACGAGGTCGATGCGCCGCTGGACGATGCGAACACCGAACGCTATGCGAAGATGGTCTCGGCCATGTCCGAGGAAACCCAGTTCGTTTTCATCTCGCACAACAAGATCGCCATGGAAATGGCTCACCAGCTGATCGGTGTCACGATGCAGGAAAAAGGCGTCTCGCGCCTCGTCGCGGTAGACTTGACCTCTGCCGTCGAACTCGCCGAGGCCGCCTGATCATGACATCATCAGGGCTGGGCCGCCGTTTACACACGTCAGGGGAAGTCTCTTGAGCACGCTTAGTTTGAGCATCATCGCGCTGATCGTGGTGGTGCTGGTCATCGTCATCGCAAACAACCTGTGGCAGGCCTATCGGCGCAGCCAGGCAGATCCGCTGGCCGGCATCCGGGCAGGGCGTCTGGAGTCCGGCCCGGACACGCTCACGGGCCCTGCCTCGATGGGCCATGGCCGGGATCGCCGCGATCCGGTGCTGGGCGAGGGGAGCCGGTCACGGATTCCACCATCGCTGGCAGCGCGCCCGGCGCAGGTCTCCGACCTGCCGCCGTCGCGTGGCATGTCGGCCGCTTTCGACGATCCGGGTGCCGACGAGCTGCGTGCCGCCCGTGGCGAGGGTCAGCACCCGTCGCTGGCTCTGGAAGACGAGGACTTCATCGAGACCCCGTTCGAGAACCCGGCGGCCGTCCGGCCCTGGTCCAGTCGTGAGGAACCGTCCAGTCGCCCGGCAAGGGCCGGGGCGGCGAGGCTGCCGGAGGCACAGGCGCCGGTGCAGGGCCTCCATTCGCGTGATCCGCATGCCCCCGGGTCGAGGCTTGGTGGCGATCAGGGCCGGCAGCATTCTCCCTTCGAGCAGCCGGCAGAGGCCTTGCATGGCCGTGCCGGGCGCATCCACGCCGCAATCGGGGGTGACATGAGTCACGCCGACTGGCAGGATCGGCCGCCGGCACAGACGCTGCGTGCTTCGTCGGATGAAGTACCAGCCGTTCCATCGCGATCCGTGCCGGGCGCAGAAGGATCATGGCGCGCCCAGGCTGCGGACGGAAACGGCGCAACCGTCGATCGGGTCGAGCCGTATCCGGCTGGCGCCGCTGCTGCCGGCGCCGGCAGCGATCAGCCGGCTCACGCGTCCGAGCAGGGCCAGTCGTCGATGCAGGCTTCCCGGCAGACCGGTGAAGCATCAGCCGAGCCAGAGGCCTCCGCCCCGGCTGCCGCGGCATCGGCCAGCCAGCGCCCCGAAGCGGTCGAACCCGAAGCGTGGCCCACGGCCCAGGTCGAGCACTCGGTCATCCTCGAGCCGCCGGCGCCGGTCAATACCGACCGGCTGATCGCACTGACCTCGTCGCTGCGCCATGTGGGCAGCAAGCCGGTGCGCATCGAGGTCGAGCGGCTGGGCGGGCACTGGTCCACGCTGGCGGCTGGCGACAAGGCGGTCCGGATGCGTTGCAGTCTGCTGCTGGCCAACCGGCAGGGGCCGCTCAATGCGGTCGAGCTGTCCGACTTCAATGCGACCATCGAATCGCTGGCCGTCCAGCTGCAGGCGCCCTGCACGATTCCCGACATGGCGCCGATTCTGCGCAATGCCCGTGATCTGGACGCGCTGGCCGCCAGACTCGATACCCAGATCGAGGTGATCGTCGAGCTGTCCGAGTCGCCCGACCCGGGCCGGCTGGCCGCCATAGCCCGTCAGCAGGGCCTCTCGGATCGGGGTCATGGCCGCTACGAGGCCTTTGCCGATTCCGGCGATTCGCTCTTCGCGCTTGCGCTCAGCAAGACGCGGGATCAGATCGTCTTCGTCCTCGACGTGCCGCGCACGGCCGAGCATCACGAGGCCTGGCAGGGCATGGTGGCCTGCGCCAGCAGCTTTGCCCAGGCACTGGGCGGCCGTCTGATCGACAGTGCTGGCCGTGGGCTCTCGGTCGGCATGATCGAAATGGTGGCGCGTCAGCTTTCGCGGCGCTATCTGGAACTCGCGCAGGCCGGTCTGGCCGCTGGCCAGCCCGCCACGCTGCGCGTATTTCACTGAGTATCTGTCGCGGGCTTGGTAAACTCGCGCGATGCAATCCGACCGGATGACTACGCCCGCCACCGCCGACGAGATACCCGATGCCATCCGCCTCCGGGCGGATGATCTGCGCACACGTCTGCACACCTACAACCGTGCCTATTACGAACAGGATGCGCCTCAGGTCGAGGACAGCGTCTATGACGCGCTCTTTGCCGAGCTGCAGGGGCTGGAAGCCGAATGGCCGGCCCTGCTCACTCCCGATTCACCGACGCAGCGGGTCGGTTCAGCGCCAGCAGCGGCCTTCAGTACCGTCACGCACCGGGTGCCGATGCGCTCGCTGTCCAATGCCTTCGTGGACGAGGACGTGCTGGCCTTCGATCGCCGGGTTCGAAGCCTGCTCGATGCGTCGGCAGCCCTGTGGTGGAGTGCCTCTCCCAAATTCGATGGGCTGGCTGCCACCCTCCGGTATGAAAACGGCCAGCTGGTTCAGGGCGCCACTCGAGGCGATGGGGTGACCGGCGAGGATGTCACGGCCAACCTGCGCACGGTGCGCGGTGTGCCGTCCACGCTGAAGAGCCGGGCGGGTGTGCCGCCGTCCGTGCTGGAAGTGCGCGGCGAGGTGCTGATGCTGAAGGAGGATTTTCTCGCGCTGAATGCGGCCCAGGCCGCCCGGGGCGACAAGGTCTTCGCCAACCCGCGCAATGCGGCAGCAGGCAGCCTGCGTCTGCTCGATGCCAGCATCACGGCCTCGCGTCCGCTGACCTTCTATGCCTATGGGGTCGGCGAGATCGTGCCGGCCACGGGGGCGGGCGCGGCGATGGTGCCCGATTCGCAGCACGAGCTGCTGCACTGGCTGGCGGGCTTCGGCTTTCTGCCGCCCCCCGAGTCGGCGCGCCTCGAGGGGGCCGAAGCGCTGCTGGCCTATCACCGACATGTGGGGGCCGTCCGCGCCACCTTGCCCTATGCGATCGACGGGGTTGTCTATCAGCTGGACGACCGGCGGCTGCACGAACAGGTCGGCTATGTGGCGCGTGCGCCCCGATTTGCCCTGGCCCACAAGTATGCCGCGGAAGAGGCGACGACCCGTCTGCTGGGCATCGACGTGCAGGTGGGTCGCACCGGCACGCTGACCCCGGTGGCCCGGCTTGCGCCGGTCTATGTGGGGGGCGTCAACGTCACGAATGCCACGCTGCACAACGAGGACGAGGTTCGTCGCAAGAACCTGCTGATCGGCGATCTGGTGATCGTGCGTCGCGCCGGGGACGTGATTCCGGAAGTCGTCAGCGCCGTGCTGGCCGAGCGGCCGGCCGGGGCGACGGCCTTCAGCATGCCGACCGCGTGTCCGGTCTGCGGTTCCGGCGTCGAGCGCCTGCCGGACGAGGCCGTCTGGCGCTGCGTCGGCGGGCTCTTCTGCGCGGCCCAGAGGAAGCGCGCGCTGTGGCACTTCGCCCATCGCCGTGCGATGGATATCGACGGACTGGGCGATGTGCTGATCGAGCAGCTGGTCGATCTGGGCTGGGTGAAGGAGCCGGCCGACATCTACCGGCTGGATGCCGGGCAGCTCGCGGCCTTGCCCCGGATGGGCGAGAAGTCGGCAGCCAATCTGCTGGCTGCGATCGAGGCTTCACGCACGCCGACGCTGGCCCGGTTCCTGTTCGCGCTGGGCATCCGGCATGTGGGAGAGGAGGCGGCCCGGGTGCTGGCCCAGACCTTCGGCACGCTGGAAGCGTTCCTGTCGGCCGACTGGCCTGCTGCACTGGCCCGCAAGGCCGAGGCGATGAAGGACAACGAGCGCAGGCGGGCTGCCGGCGAGCGACCGCTGCCCGTGCCGCTCGAAGGTATCGGCCCCGAGATCGTCGGCAGCATTTCGGCCTTTCTGGCCGAGGATCACAACCGGGATTCGATCCGGCATCTGCAGGAAGTGGGCGTGTCGCCAAAGGCCCTACAGGGTTTGCCAGAAAAAGGGGCTTCAGCGCAGCTGAATAGTGCAGTATTGCCAACGAGGAAGTCGCAGTCGGCTTTATTATCGGCCGGACAGGATGCAGACGTGGAACAGGGGATCGAGACCCCGCGGGCTGCATCGGCCGAAGGCCTGTCCGTCGCCAGCATGGCGGAGGTGGTCTCCGACGCCGTCTGCCCGGATGGCGCGGTCGATCAGTCCGTCGCTGGTGATCAGCCTTTCGCCGGCAAGTCGATCGTCGTGACCGGCACGCTGTCGCGCATGACCCGTGATCAGGCCGAAGACCTGATCCGGGAACTGGGCGGCCGGCCTGCCGGTTCGGTCTCGAAGAAAACGGCCTTCGTTCTTGCAGGCGAGAATGCAGGATCGAAACTGGCCAAAGCCCAGGCGCTGGGAATCCCCGTCCTGGATGAAGAAGAATTTTTCACAAAAATCGGTAACTAACATGGCTAATAACCGAGTTCGCAAAGCTGTATTTCCGGTCGCAGGGCTGGGTACCCGCTTTCTTCCCGCCACCAAGGCTCAGCCGAAGGAGATGCTGCCCGTCGTCGACAAGCCGCTGATCCAGTACGCCGTCGAGGAGGCTGCCGCTGCCGGCATTACCGAGATGATCTTCATCACCGGCCGTGGCAAGCGCAGCATCGAGGATCACTTCGACAAGGCCTACGAGCTGGAAGCCGAGCTTCAGGCGCGTGGCAAGACGGCCTTGCTCGAAGCCGTCAAGGACGCCGTGCCCCGCGGCATCAATTGCATCTACATCCGCCAGTCCGAGCCGCTGGGCCTGGGGCACGCCGTGCTGTGCGCCCGTGATGTGGTGGGCAACGAGCCTTTCGCCATCCTGCTGGCCGACGACCTGATGCAGCCGGCACCGGGCGGCGCACCGGTGCTGAAGCAGATGATCGACCTGCACAACCGTCAGCATGCCAGCGTGCTGGCCGTGCAGGAAGTGCCGCGCGAGGAAACCAAATCCTACGGGATCGTCTCCAGCACGCCGTGGGCCGAGCGCACCAGTCGTGTGACGGGCATGGTCGAGAAGCCAAAGCCCGAGGAGGCTCCGTCGACGCTGGCCGTGGTGGGCCGCTATCTGCTCTCGCCGCTGATCTTCGAGCACCTGGCCAACGTGAAGCCGGGCGCCGGTGGCGAGATCCAGCTCACCGATGCGCTGGCCAGGCTCATCCACGATCAGCCGGTGCTGGCCTACGCTTTCGAGGGCCGTCGCTACGATTGCGGCTCGAAGATCGGCTATCTGCAGGCCACGGTCGAGCTGGGGTTGCAGCACCCTGAAGCGGGCCCCGAGTTCCGCGCCTTCCTGCAGTCGCGGGCTGAATCACTGGGTCTGTCCAAGTGATCGGCATCATCGGCGGCAGCGGCCTGCTGCAACTGGTCGGGCTGGAGGACAGCAGCCGCAAGGTGGCTCGCACGAAGTGGGGCCAGCCTTCCAGCGCCCTGTCCTTCGGACGCTTGGGCGGCCACAAGGTGGTCTTTCTGGCCCGTCACGGCTACGGTCACACGATCGCCCCTCACAACATCAACTACCGGGCCAACCTCTGGGCGTTGAAGGAAGCGGGGGCGACCAAGATCATTTCCTGCGCGGCCGTGGGTGGCGTGCGGGATGATCTGGTGCCGGGCACGCTGGTCGTGCCGGATCAGATCATCGACTACACCTGGGGCCGGGCTTCCAGCTATTACAGTGGAGAAGAGCAGCCCGTCGTGCATGTGGATTTCAGTGAGCCTTTCGATCCGGTTCTTCGGCAGCTGCTGATCGATGCGGCGGCCCTTCAGAACGAGAAGGTCCTGGCAGGTGGTTGCTATGGCTGCACGCAGGGCCCGCGCTTCGAGAGCGCTGCCGAGGTTCGTCGCTATCAGCGTGATGGCTGCGACATGCTGGGGATGACGGCCATGCCGGAGGCAGCCTTGGCCCGTGAGCTGGATCTTCCCTATGCCACGCTGGCGCTGGTCGTCAACCGGGCGGCAGGTAAACGCCCCGAAGAGGGGGTGGCTTCGCCGGAGGACATGGTCAAGACGGTCAGTAGCTCGATGCAGCGCCTGCTGGCCGTGCTGATCCGGGCCATGAGCCTGGATGAGCAGGCCACTCGGGTACCCGAGATTCCCCGCATCTGAACACCCGGTACTGGCCCGAGAGGCTTCAGCGCGGCGGCTCCGGTATCGGGGCTGCCGCGCTGTCATTGGAGGCGTGCGATTCAGAGTACTGACAGCAGCTCGTGCTCGAGGTTCAGGCGGGCCCGTTCGGAATGCAGCTTCTCCGAGCTGATCGTGAAGGTGTCTTCGGCCCGTTCCCCCAGCGTCGTGATGCGCGCGCCGTGCAGGTCGATGTCGTGGCGAGCCAGAATTCTGGCCAGGTCGTAGAGCAGGCCGGGGCGGTCGGTGGCGATCACCGACAGCAGATAGCGCTGCTCGGCCTCGCCGGCGCGCAGTTCGATTCGTGGCGGCAACGGAAAGGCGCGTGAACGTCTTGACAGCCGGCTGCGGCCGGCCGGCTTCAACTGATCCAGTTCGAAGGGGGCCTGCAGCAGTTCGGTCAGCCGCCGCTCGAATGCCGCCAGCTGTTCCGGGGCCGGTTTGCCCGGCTCGGTCGGGGCTGTCACCACGAAGCTGTCCAGGGCCATGCCGTCCCGGGTCGTGTGAATCCTGGCTTCCAGAATCGACAGCCGGTGCTGTTCGAAGAAACGGCAGATGCGGGCGAACAGGCCGGGCTTGTCGAGGGTGAAGATCAGGATCTCGATACCTTCACCGACCGGGCTGAGCCGGCTGTGTACCGAGGTGTCGCGGCCGCCGGTCCGGCCGTGCAGCATCTGCGTGTGCCAGGCCAGATCCTGCGGGTCATGGCGCAGGAAATAGCCGATGTCGAGCGCATTCCAGAAGGACCGATAGACATCATCGCCGATGCCCTGTTCACGCAGCAGGCGGGCCGCCTCACTTCGGCGGGCGTCCATCTGGATGGCCGGTTTGACCTGGTTTCCGGTCAGGAAGGCGAGCGTGGCCCGGTACAGGTCTTCGAGCAGCTTGCCCTTCCAGGCGTTCCAGACCCGGCTGCTGGTTCCGCGGATGTCGGCGACGGTCAGCAGGTACAGGGCGGTCAGGTGGCGTTCGCTGCCCACACGAGACGCGAATTCGGCGATGACATCCGGGTCGCTCAGATCCCGCTTCTGGGCAGTGGTGGACATCGTCAGGTGCTCTCGCACGAGGAAGGCCAGCAGCTGTCGGTCTTGACCGTCGATGCCGTACTGGCGGCAGAAGCGAAGGATCTCCTGTTCCCCCAGTAGTGAATGATCCCCGCCACGGCCCTTGGCGATGTCATGGAAGAGGGCGGCCGTGATCAGCAGCCACGGCGCGTCGAAGCCACTGATCAGCTGGCTGCAGAACGGGTACTCATGGGCGTGCTCGGCCATCATGAAGCGACGCAGGTTGCGAATCACCATCAGCGTGTGCTGGTCCACGGTGTAGACGTGGAACAGGTCGTGCTGCATCCGCCCGACGATGCGGGCGAAGGCCGGCATGTAACGCCCGAGCACCGACCACTGGTTCATCATCCGCAGGGTATGGGTGATGCCGCGTGGTGTCTGCAGGATCGACAGGAAAATGGCCCGGTTCTCCGGGTGCCGCCGGAAGGCCGCGTCGATCCTGAAGCGGCCGTTCCAGATAGCTCGCAGTGTACGCACCGTCATGCCGGTGCGTACCGGCTGCAGCTGCATCAGCCGGAAGGCCCGCAGGATCAGCTGGGGATTCCGCTCGATGGCCTGGGGATCACGCAGATCGAGCTGGTCGTCGATCAGGTCGAAATGCTCGTCGATCCGGGTGGGCTCTCCCGCGTGCTGTCGCAGCAGCCGGATTTCCAGCGACTGGATCAGGATCGTGCTCAGCTGCGTGATGGCTTTGGCCGCCAGGTAGTAGCGCTGCATCAGTTGTTCGGACAGCGCGCGTGCGCCTTCGGCCTTGCACTGCATGGCACGGGCCACCGCAGGCTGAAGATCGAAGAGCAACCGATCCTCGCGCCGTCCGGCCAGGATGTGCAGCCAGGCACGGATCTGCTTCAGAAGCCGTTCGTGCCGCTGAAGCTGGCTGGCCTCGCGGGGCTCGATGACGCCGGCCCGCACCAGTGATACCCAGGCCTGACCGAAACCGGCGGCCTGGCTGATCCAGGTGATGACCTGAAGGTCTCGAAGCGCGCCCGGGCTTTCCTTGCAGTTGGGTTCGAGGCTGTAGGGCGTTTCCTCGAATTTCTGGTGACGCTGCTGCATCTCCAGCAGCTTGTCCCGCAGAAAGAGCGGCAGATGAAGCCGGCCGGCCATGGCCTCGCTCAGCCGGCGGGCCGCGCTGCGCCTGCCCGTCAGTTGCCGCCGCTCGAGCAGGCTCGTCATCGTCGTGATGTCGGCCTCGGCCTCTTCCGCGCACTGGGCTGGTGTCCTGACGCTGTGACCGATCTCCAGACCGATGTCCCAGCACGCCCCGATGAACCGTTCGACCCTCGACACCGATTCAGGCGACAACGGGTCTTCAGGGCTCAGCAGAAGCAGGTCCACATCGGAGTGGGGCTGCAGCTCGCCATGGCCATAGCCACCCACCGCAAACAGGGCCCAGTCTGCGGGCATGCCGGTCAGTGTCCAGAGTTCCCGCAGCAGCTGGTCGGTATCATGGGCCAGCCCATGCATCAGCAGGCCGATGCGCTGATCCTGCCGGAAGCTCTCGATCCGGGTCTTGCGCATGTCCAGACGGCTCTGGCGCAGTTCGGCGATGCGGGGCTGGATGGCGGCGGACATCAGGAATGGCTGGGGGGCAGCTCGGGTTTCGCCGGGGTGCCGGCCGAGGTGGTCAGGATCTCGTAGCCGTCAGGCGTCACGCAGACCGTGTGTTCCCACTGGGCCGACAGGCTGTGGTCCTTCGTCACCACGGTCCAGCCATCGGCCAGCATCCGGATCTCGCGCCGACCGGCGTTGAGCATCGGCTCGATCGTGAAGGTCATGCCGGCCTCCATGCGCGGACCCGTGCCCCGGCGACCGTAGTGCAGCACCTGCGGGTCTTCATGGAACTGGCGACCGATGCCATGACCACAGAATTCACGGACGATCGAGAAGCCCTGCTTCTCGGCATGGGTCTGGATGGCATGGCCGATGTCACCGAAGTGGGCGCCCGGACGCACCTGCTCGATGCCGAGCCACAGGCACTGGTAGGTCACGTCGACGAGGCGTCGTGCCTGCACCGAGGGCTGGCCGACGATGAACATCCGGCTCGTGTCGCCGTGGTAGCCGTCCTTGATGACGGTGATGTCGATGTTCAGGATGTCCCCGTTCTTCAGCACGCGCGGGCCCGGGATGCCGTGGCAGATCTGGTGGTTCAGCGAGATGCAGGTGGCCTTGGGGTAGGGCGAGTGACCAGGAGGCGAATAGTTGAGCGGCGCAGGAATCGTCTGCTGCTCGTTCGTCATGTAATCGTGACACAGCCTGTCCAGCGCCTCGGTACTGATGCCGGCCTTGACATGTGGCGTGATGAAATCCAGCACCTCGGCGGCCAGACGGCCTGCGATGCGCATTTTCTCGATGTCTTCGGGCGATTTCAGTTTGATGGCCATGACGGTGTTTGGCGCTTGGCGCGTGTTGAGAAAGCTGAACGGCAGATGTTAACTGATCGTATCTGCCGCCGTGCACCGCTACATCGGCCCCGGACGGGCCGGGTGTCGGATCGGTCCTCTCAAGCGCCGTTTTGGATGCTAGAATACTCGGCTGCACAGAGGGGTTTCTCTCCTCATGCACTCAAACGGCCCCGGATCTTTTCTGGCTGGCGACATCGGCTCTCCTTGATCATGCCGCTGCCGCCACAGCTCACGGAGCGAGGGTGCCCGGCCGCCCGGTTCTGCACCGGGAGGGGTCGGGTTGGTTCCGTGCTGATCCCGGGGTATGGTCAACCCTGTATCGGAGTTTTCTCTTTCATGTCAGTCACCATCCGCCAGATGCTCGAAGCCGGTGTCCACTTCGGCCACCAGACCCGGTTCTGGAACCCGCGCATGGCCCCCTTCATCTTCGGCCATCGCAACAAGATTCACATCATCAACCTCGAAAAGACCCTGGTCCAGTACCAGGAGGCCACCAGGTACCTGCGTCAGCTGGCGGCCAATCGGGGCACCATCCTGTTCGTCGGTACCAAGCGCCAGTCGCGCGAGATCATCGCCGAAGAGGCAGCGCGCTGCGGCATGCCTTATGTCGATGAGCGCTGGCTGGGCGGCATGCTCACCAACTTCAAGACGGTCAAGGGCTCGATCAAGCGTCTGAAGGACATGGAGCAGGCCGTCGAGGACGGCGCGCTGGAGCAGATGACCAAGAAGGAAGCGCTGCTCTTCACCCGCGAGCTTGAAAAGCTCACGTCCAGCCTGGGTGGCATCAAGGATCTGAACGGCCTGCCTGATGCGCTGTTCATCGTGGACGTCGGCTATCACAAGATCGCCGTCACCGAAGCCCGCAAGCTGGGCGTGCCCATCGTGGCCGTGGTCGATACCAACCACTCGCCCGAAGGCATCGACTATGTCATCCCCGGCAATGACGACTCGGGCCGTGCCGTGCGTCTGTATGCCCGCGGTGTGGCTGATGCCATCCTGGAAGGCAAGGCTGCTGCCCTGCAGGAAGTGGTCAAGGCCGCTTCCGAAGAAGACGAATTCGTCGAAGTGGACAGCGAAGAAGCCTGATCCCCGATGCACCGGCGTGGCACCTGCTCGTCAGGATAGCCCGCCGGTGCCATCGTCAGGCCGGCCCGGATGGGCCGGCTTCCCAACCCCCAACACATACCCTCTGGTGGCTTCTCGGCAGGCGCACTGTCAATGGCGGGCTTCTAGCGTGTTCCTCCCTTGGCATCGACCCGTCGTCACGAGCGACCTGAGCGGCTCTGAACCGCATCAATAGGACGGATTTATCATGGCGGAAATTACCGCAAGCATGGTCAAAACCCTGCGCGAAAAGACCGACGCACCGATGATGGAGTGCAAGAAGGCGCTGACCGAAGCCAATGGCGACATGGAGCGCGCCGAGGAAATCCTGCGCGTGAAACTCGGCAGCAAGGCCAGCAAGGCCGCCTCGCGGGTGGCCGCCGAAGGCGTGGTCGGCATCTTCATCACGCCGGACGCCAAGCAGGGTGCCATCCTCGAGATGAACTGCGAAACCGACTTCGTCGCCAAGAACGAGGACTTCCTCGCGCTCACTGATGAACTGACGAAACTGATCGTCGAGAAGAACCCGGCTGACGTGGCTGCCCTGTCGGCACTGCAGTTGGCCGATGGCCGCACGGTCGAAGAGACCCGTACCGCACTGGTCGGCAAGATCGGCGAGAACATGAGCATCCGGCGCTTTGTCCGTGTCGATGCCAAGGGCAAGCTGGCCAGCTACATCCATGGCGGTGCGAAAATCGGTGTGCTGATCGATCTGGACGGTGCGGACGAGGCTCTGGCTCGTGATCTGGCCATGCACATCGCCGCCACGAAGCCGCTGGCGCTCTCGAAGGATCAGGTGGATGCCGGCGTCATCGCCAAGGAGCGTTCGATTGCCGAGCAAAAAGCTGCGGAGTCGGGCAAGCCTGCCGAGATTGCTGCCAAGATGGTGGATGGTGCCGTGCAGAAGTTCCTGAAGGAAGTGACCCTGTTGGGCCAGCCCTTCGTGAAGGACGACAAGGTCACGGTCGAGCAGCTGCTGAAAAACCGCCAGGCACAGGTGGCATCGTTCGTCCTGTACGTGGTCGGGGAAGGCATCGAGAAGAAACAGGACGATTTCGCGGCTGAAGTGGCTGCACAAGTGGCCGCTGCACGCTGATCGTCAGAAAAGACCGGAGTAACCATGAGCAGTGAATCCGCATCGACCTCCGGCGCCGCAGGCGCTGAAAACCCCAAGGCAGCTTACCGTCGCGTGCTGCTGAAGCTGTCCGGTGAAGCCCTGATGGGCAATGACAGCTATGGCATCAACCGCCAGACCATCGAGCAGATGTGCCGCCAGGTGGCGGAAGTCAGCAAGCTCGGTGTCGAGCTGGCCATCGTGATCGGTGGTGGCAACATCTTCCGTGGGGTGTCGGTCGGAGCGGCTGGCATGGACCGGGCAACCGCCGACTACATGGGCATGCTGGCCACCGTCATGAACGCACTGGCCCTGCAGGACGCCCTGCGCCAGATGGGGGTCGAAGCCCGTGTCCAGTCGGCGTTGAACATCGAGCAGATCGTCGAACCCTACATCCGCCCGAAGGCACTGCGCTACCTCGAAGAGGGCAAGGTGGTGATCTTCGCGGCCGGTACCGGCAACCCGTTCTTCACTACTGACACGGCTGCGGCGCTTCGGGGCGCCGAGATCAATGCCGAGCTGATCCTGAAGGCCACCAAGGTCGATGGCGTCTACACGGCTGATCCGGTCAAGGATCCGACGGCCACCCGCTACAGCGAAATCACCTTCGACCAGGCCATTCTGGGCAACCTGAAGGTGATGGACGCTGCAGCCTTTGCGCTGTGTCGCGACCAGCGCATGCCGCTGAAGGTGTTCTCCATCTTCAAGGAAGGTGCGCTGACCCGCGTCGTGTGCGGTGAAGACGAAGGCACGCTGGTGCATGCCTGACAACCTCCGTACAGCGGGACGCACCGCGGCCTGCTGCACGGATGCCTGAAAAAGAAAAGACCAACCGAGACTCGCATGTCGACCACAGAAGTCAAGAAGTCTGCCGAACAGAAGATGCAGAAAGGCATCGAAGCCTTCCGCGCCACCCTCGCCAAGATCCGGACGGGTCGTCCGCATCCCGGTGTGCTGGATCACATTCATGTTGACTACTACGGCACGTCGACGCCCATCAACCAGGTGGCCAACATCTCGCTGGCCGATGCCCGGACGCTGAGCGTCACGGTCTGGGAAAAGGCGATGGCCACGGTGGTCGAGAAAGCCATTCGTGACTCGGATCTGGGCCTGAATCCTCAGTCGATGGGGACGGTCATTCGCGTGCCGATGCCGCCGCTGTCCGAGGAGCGCCGCCGCGACATCGTGAAGATCACGAAGCAGGAAGGCGAGGCGGCCAGGGTCGTCGTGCGCGGTGTGCGCCGTGACGCCAATGGCGAGCTGAAGGAGCTGGCCAAGGCCAAGGAAATCTCCGAGGACGAAGAACGTCGTGGCCAGGACGAGATCCAGAAGATCACGGATCGCTTCATCGCCGAGATCGACAAGCTGCTGGCCGCCAAGGAACAGGAAATCATGACGGTTTGATCCGT
>JAUMZD010000058.1 GCA_030528325.1 Lautropia sp.
CTCGGGGCGGTCACGATCATCGGAATCAGCGGTCACGTTCGCCGGAATACGCAATCGCCCCATTGAAAAGCGGCGTCTTGTGCCACTCACGCAGGCTGGGCAGGTCGGGCAGCCCCCGGTCGCTGGAGCGCAGGAACAGGTTCTTCCCTGGGAGCCTGGGGCGCAGCGGTTCTCCTTCTCTGCAACCCTGCCGTGTTGTTCAGCCCGTCTGAAACACGATAGTAGTGTGATGGAATGACACAATATTAGTGTGGTGATGGGGGTAATCCCCCCATTTTTGACAGCAGCCAAAAGTAGATGTCAGGTTTGGGGCTGACGCCCAAGGCGTATGCTTTGGCTTGCCGCGCCCGAAGGCTGCGCGAGAAGCTGGGGAACCAGAACGAGGAGCCGGGGTGCGGATTCTTCGCTCAGCCAGCCGGGGTGTCGGGTGGGCTGATCTGCCTCACGCGCATCGAGAACTCGAACAGCCGGCACTCGATCGCCCCGTTGAAGAGCGGCGTCTTGTGCCGCTCGCGCAGGCCCAGCTGGCCGGGCAGGCCCCGGTCGCTGGAGAGCAGGAAGATGTGCCAGCCACCGAAGTGCTCGCGCAGGTTGCGACCGATCTCGCGCCAGTGCTCGATCGGGATCTCGACGCGCTCGTTGTAGGGTGGGTTCGAGACGACGAAGCCGGTGCTGACGGGGGGCACCACCGTGGCCGCATCGGCCACCTGAAACTGCACGATGTCATCCGGCAGGCCGGCCAGTGTCAGGTTGTCGCGGGCCAGCTCGATGGCGTCCGGGTCGAGGTCGCTGGCCCAGAGCAGGTTCCGGGGAGCCTGTTCGGCGCCCGTCCGGGCACGTTCCTGCAGCGCCTGCCGCAGCCCGTCGAAGGTGGCAGGCTGGTGGATCGACAGCTGTTCGATGCCGAATGTGCGGTCGAGGCCCGGTGCGCGCTGGCACAGCTGCTGGGCGGCCTCGATGATGATGGTGCCCGAGCCGCAGAACAGGTCGCCCAGGGGCTGGCCGGGTTGCCAGCCCGCAAGGGCCAGCAGGCCGGCGGCCAGGTTTTCTTTCAGCGGGGCCGAGACGTGCCGGTCCTGGCTGCTGCGCCAGCCGCGCTTGAAGAGCGGTTCACCCGACAGATCCAGATACAGTTGCAGTTGGTCGGCATTCAGGAAGGCATGGATGCGCACGTCCGGGTTGCGGGTGTCGATGGAGGGGCGAACGCCGCCGCGTGCGCGGAAGCGATCGACGATGGCATCCTTGATGCGCAGCGTGGCGAAATTGAGGCTCTTCAGCGGCGAGCGGATCGCCACCACGTCCACGCGCAGGGTGTGCTGCGCGCTGAACCAGTCTTCCCAGCGGATCTCATGGCACAGCCGGTACAGGGCGTGCTCATGGGGGCAGGGGGCTTCGATCAGGCGCAGCATCACGCGGCTGGGCAGGCGTGCTTCGAGGTTGATCCGGTAAGCCAGCAGCAGCGGGCCACGGCAGGCCACGCCACCGTGGGTGACGGCCACGTCACGGGCACCCAGTGCTTTCAGCTCGTCCGCCAGCACCGATTCCAGGCCGCGCGGGCAGGGGCAGAAGAAATCGAGCGTGGCGTCGCCGTCCAGGTTTCTGGGATCCGGGCTTTGGATGCGGGGCGAGGGGGCGCCCTCGGGCTTGCCATCGCGCCTGTCACCGAAGCGCCGGGGCTGGCCATGGCTTGCGTGCCTGCTGCCAACAGCATCTGGCTGGCCATCATGCCGACCGGCCCTGTCACGCCGGTTGGGCCGGTCAGCGCGATGATCCCGCTCACGTCTGTCATCCCGGTCCCTCTGGTCGCTCCGATAGCCCGCACGTTGCTGTGAGCGGCGTGGCTCGTCCTGCCGTCCGGGGCCGAAGCCCTGTCGTGAGCCGGGCCGCGGATTGCCATCGCGGCGGGCCGCAGGTGCTTCCGTCGTTTCACCCCCGTAGCGCCGATTCCGGCCTGCCTGCTGGTTGTCTTGGCCCTTGTGGCCTTTGTAGCCCTGATGGTGCCTGTCGCCCGAGCGAGCCGTCTGGCCCCTTTGGTCCCTGTCGCGCCGGGGGGCTGCCTGCCCGCCCGATCGGTCTGCGCTGCCCCGCCTGGTGTCCCGTCGCTCGTCCCGCTTGCCGGCTTGCGGCTCGGGGTTTGCCGGGCTGTCGAGCCGGAAAGCCGCATCGGGGTCCAGCACGCGGGGGCCGAAGTGACGGGGAGGCCCGCGGCGATCGGTGCGTTCACCACGCTCACGGCGTTCCGGCCGGGGCTGGGCTGAAGCCGGCTGGCGCACCAGGCGCTGGCCGTTCGGGGCACTTTCACCGTTCCGGTCCGACACGGGCCGCAGGCGGGGGGCAGGACGCTGAGGGGGTTTGGTATCGGAAGTCATGACAACAGGATCGGTCGTGGTGAGAAGCGCGTCTGCCAGCACAGGTGCTGGGCCATCTGGCTGCCGTCAGGCAGGCCTGGCGCGGCCTGCAAACCGGCCGCGCCGGCCCATTTTGCACCCGCTTCTTGCCCCATGGCTCGGGCTATGGGGCGGCGAATCGGGCACAAACTGTGCTCGGCGGAGCCGATTTTCGCCTTCGCGGTTCCTGCCGCCCAAGTTCCCAGAGGCGGATGAAAGACCATGGCGCGTCAGAAGGGCTTGATGATGACCAGCGCCACGGCGGCGATCAGCAGCACGACGGGCACTTCATTGTAGAAGCGGAACCAGGTTTCCGAGCGTCGGTTCCGGCCCGTCTCGAAGCGTTTCAGCAGTACCGACAGGCTGTGGTGGTAGCCGGCCAGCAGCACGGCGATGGTGATCTTCACGTGCATCCAGCCGTTGCCCGGTCCCAGGCCGATGCCGAAGACGAGGTACAGGATCAGGCCGGTGATGAGGGCGAGGATGCCGATCGGCGTCATGAAGCGGTACAGCCGGCGTGACATGCCGAGCAGCCTGTCCATTTCGGCCCGGGAATCGGCCTTCACCTGCGCCAGGTTCACGAAGATGCGGGGCAGATAGAAGAGGCCGGCGAACCAGCTCGTGACCATCACGATATGGAAGACCTTGGTCCAGTAGAAAAACTGTGCGTCCAGGTCCATGCTCAGATCCTGATCTCGCCGTGCCCGAAGACCACATATTTCTGCGTGGTCAGCCCTTCCAGTCCGACAGGGCCGCGGGCATGCAGCTTGTCGGTGGAGATGCCGATCTCGGCACCCAGTCCGTACTCGAAGCCATCGGCGAATCGTGTGGAGGCGTTGATCATCACCGATGACGAGTCCACCTCGCGCAGGAAGCGCATCGCGTGCTGGTGGTTGTTGGTGATGATCGATTCGGTGTGCTTCGAGCTGTATTCGGTGATGTGGTCGATGGCTTCGTCGAGGCTGTCGACGATCCGGATCGAGAGGATCGGCGCCAGGTACTCGGTACGCCAGTCCTCCTCGGTGGCCGGCACCGAGTGGATTTCAACGGTATCGAGAATGGCGGCCGTGTCCGGGTCGGTGCGCAGCTCGACCTGCTTCTGCTGATAGATGGCGCCCAGACGCGGCAGCAGTTCGTCAGCGATGGCCCGGTGCACGAGCAGCGTTTCCATGGTGTTGCACGGTGCGTAGCGCTGGGTCTTGGCGTTGTCGGCAATGCGTACGGCCATGTCCAGATCGGCATCGGCATCCACGTAAACGTGGCAGATGCCGTCCAGATGCTTGATGACCGGCACCTTCGCTTCGGCCGTGATCCGCTCGATCAGCGATTTGCCGCCCCGGGGAATGATCACATCGACCGAGGCTCGGTCGGTGATCAGGTGGCCGACGGCGGCGCGGTCGGTGGTGGCCACCAGCTGCACGGCGGTGGCGGGCAGGCCGGCCTCCGCGAGGCTGTCTGCCATCAGTCCGGCGAGCGCGCGATTCGAGTGGATGGCTTCTGATCCGCCGCGCAGGATCGCGGCATTGCCCGACTTCAGACACAGCGCGGCCGCGTCGATCGTCACGTTGGGGCGAGATTCGTAGATGATGCCGATCACGCCGATCGGCACCCGCATCCGGCCCACTTGGATGCCGCTCGGGCGCTGGCGGATGCCGGTGATCTCGCCGACCGGGTCGGGCAGCACGGCGATCTGCTTGAGGCCCTCGACCATCGTGTCGATGCTGCGTTCGGTGATCGCGAGGCGGTCGACGAAGGCTGTGTCGTGGCCAGCCTGCCGGGCAGCATCCAGGTCCTGCAGGTTGGCGGCCAGCAGGGCTGCCCGGGCCTCGTCGATGCGTGAGGCCAGCAGCAGCATGGCCTTGTTCTTGGCGGCCGTGCTGGCACGGGCCAGTGCGCGGCTCGCGGTGCGGGCGTCCTGGCCCAGTCGTTGCATGTAGGCAGCAGTGTCTTCGATGTTCATGGTCGGTGGAGAGGATGGGGCTTCTGGCGACGTGGTGGGATGGCGTCCGCCCGGGGCTGCTGGCAAGGGAGGGATCCTTATGACCGGGATGAATCGGTGAATCGAGCGTGAGGCGTCATCAGGATCCGTCGCTCAGGGTCGAAGTCAGTTCGAGGGGAACCGGAAGATGCCCTCCCGCGAGGGAAATCAGCAGGGTTTCGGCATGGAACCACGGATCGGCGGCCGGGCTCGTGCCGGCGGCGCCCTTGGCCATTCTATCCAGCCGGGCCACCTGTCGCAGCAACACCGTGAGCTGGTGATCGTCGAGCCGTTTCAGGGCCTGTCGCATCAGCGCGTCGCGCTTGCCGAAGACGCCGGCCGAGCGCATGGCAGCCGGCATCGGCTGGCCGCGGTTCAGTCCCTGACGGATGCGTTGCAGCTTGCGGATGGCGTCGGCCAGCGCCCAGGCGAGCAGCGGCAGCGCCGCATCCTCGGCCGCCAGCGATCGGGCCATGCGCACCGTGCGCGCCACCTCACCGGCCAGTGCAGCATCGACCAGGCCGAACAGCTCGAAGCGGGCGCTGTCGAGCACGATGTCGGCCACCGCCTCGGCCGGCAGTTCCCCTTCGGGCAGCAGCAGTCCGATCCGCTGGATGGCCTGATGGGCGGCCAGCAGATTGCCTTCGGTGCGGTCGGCCATCATCGACAGCACTTCCGGTGTGGCCCGCTGCTTCTGGGCGGCCAGCCGTTCGGCGATCCAGCCGGGCAGGGCCGCCGCTTCGATCCGGGGCGTGTCCACCCACAGCATCTGGCGTGCCAGTGCCTCGAACCAGGCGGCACTGGTGGTGGCGCGTTCCAGCCGGGGGCTCGTGACCAGCAGGCGGGTCTCTTCGCCCAGGATACCGAGCAGCGCCGACAGGGTGTCGCCCAGCTCCTTGCCCGGTTTGCCTTTCACGCGGATGTCGACGAGCCGCTGGCTGGCGAAGAGGGATTGGGACTGGGCCGCTTCGAGCAGGGCGCTGCGGTCGAAGCGGCCTTCCACATCGACGATCTCCCGCTCATCGAAACCGTGCTTGCGGGCATGGGCCCGCACCAGGTCGGCGGCTTCGATCACCAGCAGCGGCTCGTCGCCGCTGATCCACACCAGACCCGGATGGGCTCGGCCCAGCGCCTGACGAAGCTGGTTGGGTGTGTTGATGCGCTGGCCCATGAGGATGTTCTGGCGGCTTGACTGAGGGACGGGAGAGACAGGGGGGCAGAAGGCCGGGAGAGAATGGGGCCGGGCCGTGTGAAGGGATGCGACCCTGCGAAGGCGCTGTGAATCAGCCTGCGCCCGGTGGCCGGATGGCGGCCAGACGCCGCATGAGCTGATGGGCCATGTCGGTGCTCATGTCCCTAAACAGCATGGCCTCTTCATCGGCCCGTGCGGTCAGTTGATTGTCGGCGTTCGAGATTTCCCGGCGCAGCACGATCTCGCTGTCCGGGATCAGGTCGTTGCCCTGCGCATCCATCGCCTTGAAGCGCACGCGCAGACGCAACTCGTATTCCCGGGCTCGCCCCTCGGGGGAATAGGCCACGACCTCGCGCTCCGGGCTCTCCTGAAGGATCAGTAGCCTGACATCGGCCTCTTTCGCGTCGGTGACTAGTTCGCTGCCTTCGGCATGGGCCATTTCGCGGCGCAGGGCCAGGCCGATGCCACTGGTCAGCGACAGGTTGGTGTAGAGCCGGTGAAAGGGCAGCTGTGCGTTGCGCCGCAGCCGGAAGCCGCAGCCGGCCATCGCCAGGGTGAGGCTGCCCGTGAACAGCAGCCAGCCGCGGCGACCGATGCGGGGGCCGTGGGCTGGCGCAGGGCCGGCGGTTCCGGCAAAGACAGGCAGCTCGACCCGAGCACCCTGGGCGGGGCTGGCTGGCCGTTCGTGGCGAAGGGAGCTGCCCGTTGTCACCGAGGTGTTCATCAGAGCACCACGTTCACGAGCCGGCCCGGCACGACGACGATGCGCTTGGGCGCCTTGCCTTCGCCGATACGGGCCACTTCGGGGGCCGCGGCCGCGATGGCCTCGATGGCCGCCTTGTCGGCGTCGGCCGGCACGCTGATCGAGCCGCGCACCTTGCCGTTGATCTGCAGCACCAGCTCGAGCGTGCTCTTGACCAGGGCGTCGTCGGCCACGACCGGCAGCGGGGCGTCGATGATCTCGCGGCCCTCGAAACTGCGGCCCAGTGCCAGCGCCTCCCACAGTGCATGGCCGATGTGCGGCACGATCGGATACAGGCTGCGCACCAGGATCGACATGGCCTCGCGCAGGGCTGCCGCGTCGGCGGCCGAGGCGGGGGGCGTCTGCTGGGCAGCGGCCTCCAGCGCATTCAGGATCTTCATCGCGCCCGAGACGATCGTGTTGTACTGCAGCCGCTCGTAGTCGTACTGGATCTGCTTCAGCACCGTGTGCACGTCGAAGCGCAGGTTGCGCCAGGTGTCGGACAGCGCGGCGCCATCCACCGTGTCGGCCGCACCGACGATGGCATCACGCTGGTTGTAGCCGAAGGCCCAGAAACGGCGCAGGAAGCGGGCTGCGCCCTCGACGCCGCTGTCGGACCATTCCAGCGTCTGCTCGGGGGGGCTCGCGAACATCACGAACAGCCGGGCCGTGTCGGCGCCGAAGCGCTCGATCAGCGAGGTGGGATCGACGCCGTTGTTCTTGCTCTTGGACATCGTGCCGATGCCGCCGTAGTCGATCTCGCTGCCGTCGGCCTTCAGGCGCGCACCGGTGATGCGGCCCTGGGCGTCGGTGACGTTCTCGACATCCTTCGGCCAGAAATACTCGATGCCACCTTTGGGCGTGCGGCGCGAGTAGATGTGGTTCAGCACCATGCCCTGCGTGAGCAGCCGGGTGAAGGGTTCGTCGAACTTGACGAGACCCATGTCGCGCATCACCTTCGTCCAGAAACGGGCGTAGAGCAGGTGCATGACGGCGTGCTCGATGCCGCCGATGTACTGGTCCATCGGCATCCAGTAGTCGTTACGCGCATCGACCATCGATTCGGCGTTGTCGGGCGAGCAGTAGCGCATGTAGTACCACGACGAATCGATGAAGGTGTCCATCGTGTCGGTTTCGCGCCGGGCAGGCTTGCCGCAGTTGGGACACGTCACCTTCAGGAAATCGTCGGACTTGTTCAGCGGGTTGCCACTGCCGTCCGGGATCAGGTTCTCGGGCAGCACGACCGGCAGATCCTCGTCGGGCACCGGCACTTCGCCACAGCTGTCGCAGTGGATGATCGGGATCGGCGTGCCCCAGTAGCGCTGGCGAGAGATGCCCCAGTCGCGCAGGCGGTACTGCACGCGCTTCTCGCCCAGGCCCAACTCGACCAGCCGGTCGGCGATACGGCCGACGGCGGCCTCGTGCCCCAGGCCATCGAGCCATTCGCCCGAATTCACGCAGATGCCACGCTGCTTGTCGGCGTACCAGTCTTGCCATTGCGTCGTGTCGTAGGGCTGGTCGTCCACCGAGATCACCTGCCGGATCGGCAGCTGGTACTTGAGGGCGAAGGCAAAGTCGCGTTCGTCATGGGCGGGTACCCCCATCACGGCGCCATCGCCATAGCTCATCAGCACGTAGTTGCCCACCCAGACCGGCACTTCGTCGCCCGAGAGCGGGTGACGGACGGTGAAACCCGTGGGCACGCCTTCCTTTTCCATCGTGGCCAGATCGGCCTCCATGGCCGAGCCGGCCTTGGCCGACTCGACGAAAGCGGCGACCTCGGCGCTGCGTGCGGCGGCCGCACGGGCGATCGGGTGCTCGGGGGCGACGGCCACGAAGGTGACGCCCATGACGGTGTCGGCGCGGGTGGTGAAGACGTACATCCGGCCGTCGTCGATCAGCTGGCCATTGGCATCGTGGATGGCATGGGTGAAGGCGAAGCGCACACCTTCCGATCGGCCGATCCAGTTGGCCTGCATCAGCCGAACCCGCTCGGGCCAGCCTGCCAGGCCCTCTTCGACTTCCTTCAGCAGCTCGTCGGCGTAGTCGGTGATGCGCAGGTAGTACATCGGGATGTCGCGCTTCTCGACCGGCGCGCCCGAGCGCCAGCCGCGACCGTCGACGACCTGCTCGTTGGCCAGCACGGTCTGGTCGACCGGATCCCAGTTGACGGTGCCGTGCTTGCGGTAAGCGATGCCCTTCTCGCGCATGCGCAGGAAGAGCCACTGGTTCCACTTGTAGTAGTCGGCATCACAGGTCGCCAGCTCGCGTGACCAGTCGATGGCGAGCCCCAGCGGCTGCATCTGCTGTTTCATGTGGGCGATGTTGTCGCGCGTCCATTTCGCGGGCGCCACACCGTTCTTCAGGGCGGCATTCTCGGCCGGCAGCCCGAAGGCATCCCATCCCATCGGCATCAGCACGTTGTAGCCGCTCATGCGCAGATGGCGGTACATCACATCGTTGATGGTGTAGTTGCGCACATGCCCCATGTGCAGGATGCCGGAGGGGTAGGGCAGCATCGAGCAGGCATAGAACTTGCCTTTCGGAAAACGGGGGTCGTTCTCGACGGCCTTGTAGGCCTGGGTGCTGTCCCAATGCGTGCGAGCCTGGGATTCGATGCCGTGCGGGTCGTAACGCTCGTCCATGGAGGCGGTCATTTTGAGGAGCAGTCCGGATGGTGCGACTAAACTTGCGATTCTATCGCTTTACGACAGCGGCTCACGAATTTGTGGCGGGCTTCGCTATCATCGACCGTGGTAGCCCATGGCCGTCATGACACGCGCTGATGCAGGAGAGACGGGCTGCTTGCGTCCGATCGCTGTCGGGTGGCCGAAAGGCGCGGCTGCCCTGTTCAGCAGTGTCTCCTGGCTGTCCTATGCTGACGGTCCATGGTGGCAGGACCATGCCGTTTGTGCTGCTCATGCCCGCACGTTCTGACGTGGGGTGTCGGATGCCATCCCTTTTTGTCTGTCGTCTGTCCGTTTCGTCTGCTTGGCCGCGCGTGGGGCCTGCCGTCGTCCGGGCAGGCCTTCCTTGGCTGTTTTATGCTGGACTCAATCGTTTTGCCCGCCTGGCTGGACACGATGCTGAATGCGTTGTTCGGCTGGATTCACCTGCCATTGCGTCAGGGCCATGTCGATCCGGTCAACCGGGTCGATTACTGGCATGCCGGGCTGATGGGACTGGGTGGCGGCATCCTGCTGCCGGTGGCGGTACTGGCTGCCCGTTACTGGAAGATCGTGCCGGGGCAGGATTGGCCCCGGGTGCTCAACCACCAGGGCTGGCAGCGCGTTCATGCGCTGGCAGGCTACGGGGCGATCCTGTGTCTGCTGGTGGGTGCCTACCTGGCCTTTCAGGGCATGTCGCTGAAGGCGCATCTGTCGCATACCCACGCGTGGGCAGGCTGGTCGGTGGTGGCGCTGCTGGTGCTGGCCATCGTGAACATCGGGCTGCGCGGCAGCATCGGGGGCCCGGGCCACCATCGCGCCCGCACCCTCGTCCATCTGCACGACATTCCGGGAGATCACTATGACATGACCTTCCGCCGGCGTTTCTTCGAGGCGGCCCACCGGGTGCTGGGCTATGCGTTGCTGGCGGCGCTGGGCGTCACGATCCTGAGCGGTTACTGGCACATCAACGTGCCGCGCTGGCTGCTGCTGGTGACGGTGCTGTGGTGGGGGCTCCTGCTGGTCATGGCCTGGCGCTGGGAGCGTCAGGGACGCGCCGTCGATGGCTATCAGGCGCGCTGGGGCCCCAGCATGGCTCACCCGGGCAACCGTATCCCGAAGCTGGGCTGGGGCTTGCGCCGCTATACCGAAGAGCAGTACCGGCGCCTGCCGTGGGGCAGCCGCCTGCACCGCCGGCGCCGCCGGATCAGGGCGCTGAAGGCCAGAAAGGCGGCCCGGGCGCGTCAGGACAGGTCGGCTTCCACGTCTGCCACGAACCCGCCCACGAATTCGGCCACGAACGGCCAGACCTGACAGGGCAGACCTGAATGGGCGGGCTTCAGTCGCCGGGTGAGGCCCTGGAAGCCTGGGCGGCAGGAAAGTCGTGGGCTGCAAACCGGCCGCGCCGGCCCATTTTGCACCCGCTTCTTGCCCCATAGCTCGGGCTATGGGGCGGCTGCGGGGATCTCCGGCCGCATGACCCGGACGCGCTGCGGTGGGCAACAGGCTCTAGAATCGCCTGATGGCCGATCTACTTGCACACCTCAACGACAAACAGCGGGCTGCCGTCACGGTACCCGCCGGACATGCCCTGATCCTTGCCGGCGCCGGCAGTGGCAAGACCCGTGTACTGACCACGCGCATCGCCTGGCTCATCAGCACCGGGCAGTGCTCGCCGGCCGAGATCATGGCGGTCACCTTCACGAACAAGGCCGCACGCGAGATGATGACGCGTCTGGGCAGCCTGCTGCTGCACAGCAATCCGCGCGTGATGTGGGTCGGCACCTTCCATGGGCTTTGCAACCGGATGCTGCGCGCCCACCACCGCGATGCGGGCCTGCCGGCCAGCTTCCAGATTCTGGACAGTCAGGATCAGCTCGCCTCGATCAAGCGGCTGCTGCGTGGGCTGAACGTCGATGACCAGCAGTATCCGCCCAAGGCCGTGCAGCATTTCATCAATGGGGCCAAGGAGGCCGGCCGGCGGCCGGACGACGTGGCGGGCCACGATGCCCACACCCGCCGGATGGTCGAGTTCTATGCCGCCTATGACGCCCAGTGCCAGCGTGAGGGTGTCGTGGATTTTCCCGAGCTGCTGCTGCGGGCCTACGAGTTGCTCCGGCGAAACCAGCCGCTGCGGCAGCACTACCAGCAGCGATTCCGCCATATCCTGATCGACGAGTTCCAGGACACGAACGATCTGCAGTACAAGTGGCTGACGCTGCTGGCCGAGGGCGGTGCCTCGCTCTTCGCCGTGGGCGATGACGATCAATCCATCTATGCCTTCCGCGGGGCCAACGTGAGCAACATGGCGGCCTTCGAGCGCGACTATGCCGGGCCGCAGCTGATCAAGCTCGAGCAGAACTACCGCTCGCACGCGAACATCCTCGATTCGGCCAACCACCTGATCCGGCAGAACACCCGGCGTCTGGGCAAGGAGCTGTGGACCGAAGCCGGTGAGGGCGAGCCGGTGCGCATCTTCGAGGCGGCCACCGATGGGGAGGAGGCACAGTGGCTGCTGGAGGAGATCAGGGCACTGGTGGCCGACGGGATGATGCGCTCGGACATCGCGATCCTGTACCGCTCGAATGCACAGTCACGCATCCTCGAGCACACGCTGTTTTCGGCCGGGGTGCCGTACAAGGTGTATGGCGGGTTGCGATTCTTCGAGCGGGCCGAGGTCAAGCATGCGCTGGCTTACCTGCGCCTGATCGAGAATCCGGATGACGACAGCGCCTTCCTGCGCGTCGTGAACTTCCCGGCACGGGGGATCGGCGCCCGCACCATCGAAAACCTGCAGGATGTGGCCCGCTCGCAGGGCATCAGCCTGTATCGGGCCGCCTCGTCCGTCACGGGGGCGGCCGGGGCCAGGTTGATGAACTTCGTCGGCCTGATCGGGCAGATGCGAAAGCAGGGGGCGGCCGTGCCGCTGCCCGAGAGTGTCGATGACGTGATCCGGAAGAGCGGCCTGATCCAGCACTACGAGAACGAGCGGGAAGGCCAGGAGCGCATCGAGAACCTGAAGGAACTGGTGAATGCGGCCACGGCCTTCCTCGCCGAGGCGGGCATCGACGCGACGACACCCGCCAGCGTGGGGCTGAGCGGGGCTGCTCCAGGGCCTGTCGACGACACGTCGTCGGCTCAGTTGACGCTGGACCAGACCACCGGGGGGCCGGCCTTCGTGCAGGTCTCGCCACTGGCGGCTTTTCTGGCCCATGCCTCGCTGGAATCGGGCGATGCGCAGGCCGATGATGGGGTGGATGCCGTGCAGATGATGACGGTGCATGCCGCCAAGGGGCTGGAGTTTGCCACCGTGTTCGTCACGGGCCTGGAGGAGGGGCTTTTCCCCCATGAAAACTCGGCCACCGAGGTGGACGGGCTGGAAGAAGAACGTCGCCTGATGTACGTGGCGATGACCCGTGCCCGCCAGCGCCTGTACCTGTCGCTTGCGCAGATGCGGATGCTGCACGGCCAGACCCGTTACAACATGCGCTCGCGCTTTCTGGGCGAGCTGCCCGAACGGGCGCTGAAGTGGCTCAGTGCGGGGCCTGCCCGGATGAGTCACGACCGCTTCGGGTATTCGGGCGGCCATGGCGGGCAGGACTTCGAGGGGGGGCATGGCCGAAGTGGCCCTTGGGGTGCCGGCTCGGGTCATGGGGGCTATGGTGGCCATGGTGGCCGGGGAGGTCTCGCTGGCCAGGCCTACGGCTCACGCTCACTGAGCAACGCCCTGCACGAGCGCAGCCGTCAGGCCGGCTGGAGTCGACCTGCCGACAAGGGCATCCCCAGCAGCAGTACACCGGGCGCGATGGCCGGACGGGACAGCCGTTACCGTGTCGGGCAGACCCTGCGTCATGCCCGCTTTGGCGAGGGCGTCGTGCTGGGGATCGAGGGCAATGGTGACGATGCCCGGATCCAGATCCGCTTTGCCCAGCATGGCACGAAGTGGCTGGCGCTGTCGGTCGCGAAACTCGATCCGGTCTGATGTCCCCAGTCTGATGCCCGCGTCGTTCAGCGGGGCATCGACCGGGTAAAAACCGATCCTGCCAGGGCGTGGTGTGTGCCTGCCCGTCAGTCCCGGTTTCCGATGTCTTCCTCCCGCCGTTGGGACAGCCGGGTCAGATGGTTTCAGACCGCGTGATCGCTGTCGTCGGTCCCCTCATCTCCGCTGGCTGGCAGCGACTCCCGCTGCTGGGCGGTGACCTCGACCGTGTCCAGATAGCAGGCCCAGTATGCGCAGCCCAGCACACAGATCACGAGGGGTTGCAGCAGGAAGATCAGCATCGACTGCAGGCCGAAATCACCGCCAGCCCCGAGCACCGCACCCAGCAGCTGAATCAGTATCGCGAGCACGATGGTCAGGCCGAAGAGGCTCAGGCCATGGCACAGGAAGGCCAGCAGGTTGCGCGAGACGGCCACGCAGCTGAAGACGATGCTTTTCATCAGCGGCAGGCCATGCAGGCCGGCAAACACCGGTGCATACCAGAGGAACAGGTAGAAGGGCAGCGAGATCAGCACCGAGAGGAACAGCGACTGCAGCACCGGGCCGAACAGCTCGGCCATGGCCTGCTGGTCATGTGGCATCTGCCCGGCCTTGTTGATGGATGCGGCCAGCCGTTCCAGCTCGGCAGGCAGGTTCGAGAGGTAGCTCACCAGCAGATCGAAACCCAGCGAGATGACGCCCAGCAGCAACACGGTCTGCAGCGCCTTGCCCTGTCTGGCCCAGCTGATGAAGGCATCCAGACTCAGGCGCGGCGCCGGCCGGACTCCGGACAGGTCAGGCCCGACGGGTGGGCGGCCAGCCGGGGACGGCATCAGCGGATCGGGTGCCAGCTGGCGCATCACGCTCATGAAGCCCACGATCAGTACCGGAATCAGCAGCTTGGTGATGACCAGCCCGGCCGTGCCCAGCAGCGGGAACAGGTCGAGCAGCGTTTTCAGCACCAGCGCCAGCAACAGCAGTGGCAAGGGTGCCCGGGCGAACAGGCGAAAGCCTTCACGTACCCACTGCCAGCCGTGAAAGGCCGGAACTTTACGAACCTGGATGCCACTCATCAGGGGATCTTTCTCACTGTTCAGAAGGGACTGCCACTACCTTCACGGCGGGCGAGCAGGATGCGCTTGAAGTGTTCGGGGTCCTTCGGCTGCAGCACGGCGGCTTCACGTGGCAGCAGCAGGTCATAGAGGCGCGACAGCCAGAATCGCAGCGCGGCGGCACGCAACGCCATCTCCCAGCCATGGCGTTCGGCCGTCTCGAAGCGGCGCACGCTCTGGTAGCCTTCGAGCAGAGCCATCAGGCGCGAAGGGTCGAGCGACACCTGATCCTCGGCCAGACACCAGTCGTTGCAGACGGTGGCCAGATCGAAGATCCAGGTCTCGTGACAGGCGAAATAGAAGTCGATGACCCCCGGTTCGTCCACCGAGGCAAACAGCACGTTGTCGCGGAAGCAGTCCGCGTGCACAGCGGAAGCGGGCAGCAGCGACCAGCCCGGTGCCTGCATCCAGGCCTGCTGGGCAGCCAGCTCGTCCCGGGCCAGCGCCAGGCTGTCGGCCGGCAGCAGCGGGGCCAGCTCGTCGATGGCCTGTGGCCACCATGCCGATCCCCGCACGTTGTCGGGCGCCGGGCCGAAGTCCTTGGCGGCAATGTGCATTCGGGCCAGCAATTGGCCGATGGCATGGCAGTAGGGGGCCGTCGTGTTCTCGACCGATTCACCCGTCAGCCGGGTGACCAGCGTGGCGGGCTTGCCTTTCAGCATGCTCCACAGCTGGCCGTCACGGTTGGCCAGTGGTTCAGGACAGGTGATGCCGCGCTGCGCCAGGTGTTTCATCAGGTTCAGATGAAAGGGCAGGCGCTCGGGCGGCAGGCGCTCGACCAGCGTCAGCACCCATCGGCCCTGGCTGGTATCGACAAAATAGTTGGTGTTCTCGATGCCCGAAGCGATGGCTTCGGCAGACAGCAGCGTGCCGGCATCATACTGTGCCAGCCACTGCTCGATCTCTTGATGTTCGACGACGGTAAAGACAGCCATGGCAAACCGGGAAGTGGATGGCCTGCATTCTACCCGTGCTGTCTGGCGCGTGTTCCGTGCTCGGACACCCCGCGACTTTCCTGCCGGGCGTGCCGGGGATGCCTCAGAAGAGCTTGGGGCGGCAGGAATCGCGAAGGCGAAAACCGGCCGCGATTTTCCTGCCGCCCAAGCTCCTCAGAGTTGCAGGTTCAGCGTCCGGTCGTCGGTGGTGGCATAGAAGCCACGGTGCTGATAGAAATCGAAGATGGCATTGACCACCTCGTCCGGGTCGTCGATGACGCGGATCAGCTGCATGTCCTCGGCCGAAACGGTGCCGGCTGCCACCAGCGTGTCGTTCATCCAGTCGAGCAGCCCTTTCCAGAAGCTCGATCCCACCAGAATGACCGGAATCCGGCGGGCGACCCGGGTCTGGATCAGCGTCAGCACCTCCATCAGCTCGTCCATCGTGCCCCAGCCACCCGGCACGGCCACGAAGGCGGCGGCGTACTTGGCAAAGGCCACCTTGCGGGTGAAGAAGTGCCGGAAATGCAGCGAGACATCCTGATAGGGGTTGTCGTGCTGCTCCATCGGCAGTTCCATGTTGAGGCCCACCGACGGCGAGTCGCCGGCGAAGGCACCCTTGTTGGCGGCCTCCATCAGGCCCGGGCCACCGCCGGACAGGATGGCAAACCCGGCATCGGAGAGCTTGCGGGCCAGCGTCTCGGTCTCGGCGTACCAGGGGTGATCTTCCTTGATGCGGGCACTGCCGAAGATCGAGACGGCCGGGCGGATGTCCGCCAGCGCTTCGGTGGTTTCGACGAACTCTGCGATAATGCCCAGCACGTGCCAGGACTCCCGCGCCTTGATGGCAGAAGCGCGATCACTCGGCTGGATGCCGCTCAGTTTCGGCGAATGCCTGGTGGGTTTCTGTACTGCGTTGACCATGAGTCCTTCTTGTTCCTGGTGGCCGGCGTCGTGTGCCGACGCGGACGAAGTCTTGTTCTGATGCCGTGAGCGTATCAAAAAACCTGACGGCTCCCGGGTTCCCTTCTGCCGCACCCCTGCTGTGCGGCCATTTTTTGCCGATGTCTGACAAAACACTGTTGCTGGTGGATGGATCCAGCTATCTGTTCCGTGCCTATCATGCACTGCCCGACCTGCGAAACAAGGCAGGTGAGCCCACCGGTGCCATTCATGGCATGGTGGGCATGTTACGGCGTTTGCGTGACGATACCCGTCTGCATGGCGGGGCTTTGCTGGGCGCCGTCGTCTTCGATGCGCCCGGCCGCACCTTCCGGGATGAGCTGTACGAGCATTACAAGGCCAACCGCGCCCAGACCCCCGAATCGCTGGTTCAGCAGATCGCCCCGATCCACGAGCTGACGAAGGCCCTGGGCTGGCCGCTCCTGGTGGTGCCGGGCATCGAGGCCGACGACGTGATCGGAACGCTCGCCACGCAGGCAGCGGCGCAGGGCATGCGCACCGTCATTTCCACCGGCGACAAGGATCTGGCCCAGCTCGTGGATGAGCGTACCGTGCTCGTCAACACGATGACCCGCGAAGGTGTGCCGCCCACCGTCATGGATGCGGCGGGCGTTCGGGACAAGTTCGGCGTCGACCCGGCACAGATCATCGACTTCCTCAGCCTGACCGGCGACACGGTGGACAACGTGCCCGGCGTGGACAAGGTCGGCCCCAAGACGGCGGCCAAATGGCTGAACCAGTACGGCACGCTGGACAGCATCATCGAACATGCCGCCGAGATCGGCGGTAAGGTGGGCGAGAACCTGCGCGCGGCGCTCGACTGGCTGCCGAAGGGCCGGGAGCTGGTCACGGTGCTGCGCGACGCCGACCTGAGCCAGTGGGTCGAATCCATTGGCGCGCTGGTGCTGCAACCCGAGAACGATGAACAGTTGCTGAGGCTTTTCGAGCGCTGGGAACTGCGCACCTTTGCCCGGCGGCTGACGGAGCGTCGGCGAAACGGCGGGGGCATGCCGGGAACCGATCAGAGCACGACCGGTGGTACTTCGGGTGCTGCCCGAACGGACGCTGCTGCGCAGCGGCCCGAGAGTGGTGCAGCCGGTACCCAGCGGGGGGGAGAAACGACGACGGGCGGGCCGACCGCCGATGCCGGCGACGCCGGCGCAGATGGCCGCGCGGGGGCTGGGGATGTGTCCGCCATGCATGCCGTGGCAGGGGCCAGTCCGCTGGCGGTGCGCACCCCGATGCCCGAGGGAGGGCTGGTGGCTGAACAGGTGAGCACGCCTGAGGCCCTGGCCGCTCTGTGCGAGGCACTCGACGGCGCGCCGCTGGTGGCGCTGGACACCGAAACCACCTCGCTCGACCCGATGAAGGCAAGGCTCGTCGGTCTGTCATTGGCCCTCACGCCGTGGCGCGGCTATTACATTCCGGTGGGCCATGCCTATGCCGGCGTGCCCGAGCAGTTGCCGCTCGACGGGGTGCTTGCCGCGCTGAAACCGTGGCTGGAAAGCGAAGCCCATCCCAAGGTCGGCCAGAACCTGAAGTACGACATGCATGTGCTGGCCAACGAGGGCATCACGCTCCGGGGCGTGGCCGATGACACGATGCTCGAATCCTATGTGCTGGAAGCGCATCGCACGCATGGCATGGACGCCTTGGCCGGCCGTCACCTGGATCGCCAGACCATGACGTACGAGGAGATCGCCGGCAAGGGGGCGAAGGCCATCGGTTTCGATCAGGTCGATGTGGAGACAGCCACCCGTTATGCGGCCGAAGATGCCGATGTGACGCTGCAACTGCATCAGGCGATGTGGCCGAACATCGAGGCCGATGAACGCCTGAAACATATCTATCGTGACATCGAGATGCCGACGCTGAAGGTGCTCCAGACGATGGAGCGCCATGGGGTGCTGGTCGACAGTCAGCTCCTGGCCGTGCAGTCACAGGAACTGGCCTCGCAGATGCAGGTGCTGGAGGCCGAGGCCCATCAGTTGGCCGGCCAGTCCTTCAACCTGGGCTCGACCAAGCAGCTCGGCGAAATCCTCTTCGGTCAACTGGGCCTGCCCGTCGTCAAGAAGACGCCGGCCGGCAAGCCTTCCACCGACGAGAGTGTGTTGGAAAAGCTGGCGCTCGATTACCCGCTGCCCAAGGTGCTGCTGCAATGGCGCAGCCTCTCGAAACTCAAATCCACCTACACCGACAAGCTGCCGGAGATGGTCAACCCGGCCACGGGCCGCATCCACACCACCTACTCGCAGGCCACGGCCATCACCGGTCGGCTGTCCTCGTCCGACCCGAACCTGCAGAACATCCCCGTGCGAACTGCCGAGGGGCGGCGCATTCGTGAAGCTTTCATCGCACCGCCGGGTTGCCGGATGATGTCGGCCGACTATTCACAGATCGAGCTGCGCATCATGGCGCACATCTCGCAGGATGCCGGGCTGTTGAAGGCCTTTGCCGATGGTCTCGACGTACACCGGGCGACGGCTGCCGAAGTCTTCGGCGTGCCGGTGGAGGAGGTCAACAGCGAGCAGCGACGCTATGCCAAGGTCATCAACTTCGGCCTGATCTATGGCATGAGTGCCTTCGGCCTGGCGGCCAACCTGGGCATCGAGCGGGGCTCTGCCCAGGCCTACATCGACCGCTATTTCGCCCGTTATCCGGGTGTGGCGGCCTACATGGAGCGCACCCGCGCCGAGGCCCATGCCCGGGGCTATGTGGAAACGGTCTTTGGGCGCCGTCTATGGTTGCCCGACATCCAGGCCACCCAGATGGCACGACGGCAGATGGCCGAGCGGGCCGCTATCAATGCCCCGATGCAGGGAACCGCGGCCGACCTGATCAAGATGGCGATGGTCGACGTGCATGACTGGCTGCAACGCGAGGGGCTTGCCGCCCGGATCGTCATGCAGGTGCACGACGAACTGGTGCTCGAAGTGCCCGAGGCCGAAGTCGAACGCCTGAAGGTCGAGCTGCCGGCCCGCATGGCCGGCATCGCCACGCTGTCGGTGCCGCTACTGGCCGAAGTGGGTGTGGGCGACAACTGGGAGCAGGCGCACTGATATTGTCGTTGGGCATCTGCACCTGTTGAGGCGAAAGGAATCGTCGAAAACGTCTGGGGATTTGAATATGCGTTCAGGCATAGAGGCACTGCTGGCGCAGCCAGAGGGCAAGACGCTGGAATTCAAGCGTGATCTGTCGTCGCCACGCAATCTGCTCAGGACGCTGGTGGCTTTTGCCAATTCGGCGGGTGGTGTCGTGCTGATCGGCGTGGACGATGATCGCCGAGTCGTCGGTGTGGAGCAGCCTCTGGATGACGAGGAGCGTCTGGGCAATCTGATTGCCGACAGTATCGCCCCCCGTCTGGTTCCCAACGTCGAAATCCTGAGCGTCGGGGATCGGAGCGTGCTGGCCGTGGAGGTTTTTCCGGGCAGCAGCCGGCCTTATTACCTGAAATCGGAAGGCTGGCCGGATGGGGTTCTGGTGCGCCTGGGCTCCAGCAACAGGCAGGCGGGGCCGGCGCTGGCTGCTGAATTGCGACGGGCTGCCGAAGGGGTGAATTTCGACGAGATGCCGATGTCTGGTCTCTCGGTGGACGATCTGGACATGGCCGAGGCTCAGCGCCTGTTTGGATCACGGCGCCAGCTGGATGAGCAGGCATTGTTGAGTCTGCGGCTGCTGGTGCGCGATCAGGGGCGCCTGGTGCCGACCCGGGGTGGCGTGCTGCTGTTCGGGAGGGATCGTGAATTTCATTTTCCCGATGCGTGGGTGCAATGCGGGCGTTTTGCTGGCAGCGACAAGGCTCACATCGTGGATCACACCGAGATTCATGCCAGTTTGCCGGGCAGTGTCTGGCAGGTCATGGATTTCCTGAAAAAGCACGCCATGCGAGGCGCGGATTTTTCCGGTATCCAGAGAAAGGATGTCTGGAGCATTCCTCTCGTGATCCTGCGTGAAGCCTTGACTAATGCGCTGGTGCATGCAGATTACTCGTTACCGGGTTCGCCGATCCGTGTGGCGGTTTTTGATGATCGAATCGAGGTGGAGAGTCCTGGCATTCTGGTGCCCGGCATGACGATTGATGACATGCGCAGAGGTGTGTCGAACCTGCGCAATCGCGTCATCGCCCGGGTGTTTCGGGAGCTGGGACTCATCGAACAGTGGGGCAGCGGTGTGCGGCGCATGCTCAACGAGGCCCGGGAGCAAGGCTTGCCCGAACCGTTGATCGAAGAAATGGGCATGCACTTGCGGCTGACGGTCTTTCTTGCGCAGAATCGACTGATGGAGAACCCCGTCGGGTCGGCAGGGGACAAGTCGGCAGGGGA
>JAUMZD010000059.1 GCA_030528325.1 Lautropia sp.
GTTCGTTGCGGATGATCAGCAGGCGGATATGGCCGAACTCGATGGCGGGCAGATCCGGCTCCGGGATGTTGGCCGTGTAGATGATCTCGGTCACATGCGCCGGTTGCAATCGCGCCAGATCCTGCAACAGGCGCAGGGCGATGTCACGCTGACCGTGGCTGACGATGGAAAGGGTGATCATGGTGGGCTCAGCGTGGGTCGTTGTTCCAGGAGTGAACAGGTTGTCTGGCCTGCAGCAGGCCGCGCCACATGAACCGGAGTTTCTGCCATTTGTCCTGCTCGAAAAACAGCACGCCGAGCAGGTCGTGGATCAGCCGGAAGATCATCAGTTTGACGAAGCCGGGGAAACGCGATCCGTACTGCATCAGCGTGCTGACGCCGTTGCGGACGATGAAGAATTTGCGCCGGGCCGAATGATGGTTGGGTTTGATGGTGAGAAACAGCAGCCGATGCTTCGTCCGGTTGCCTATGGTGTGAATGATGCGGGCGCGCGGGGTGGCAAAGATCTTGTAGCCATGGCTGGCCACGCGCAGGCAGAACTCGGTGTCGACCTGGTCGATGAAGAATTCGTCCCGCAAATACCCAGTCTCCTGAAACAGCGACACGTTCATCAGGCTGCCCGATGAAATGATGAAGCTGACCTCGGCCGTCCGGCCGTCGGTGAGCATGAGGTCATCGAAGCCGCGGGGGGTAAGCCGGGCGTAATGGGCTTCTTCCCGGGTGTTCCGGTCGAAATAGTTGGGGCCCAGAATGCCGATCCGTTCACCGCTCGCTTCCAAGCGGTCGAATTCCCGGTTCATGCTGGCGATGAAGCCGTCGGGCAGCTGGGTGTCCTGATCGAAGAACAGGATCCGCTGGCAGCCCATGGTTTCGGCCTGGCGGATGCCTTCATTCTGGGCGGCGGCCAGGCCAAGGTTCTGCCCAAGCGCTCTGAAGACGACGCCGGGCCGGCTCGACAGGCCTTCGATGATCTCATCGGGTGGGCTGCCATTGTCGATCACGACCACCTGCGGTGTCTGGCGCAGGCAGGCATCGACCAGCGCCAGTGTGGGGGCTTCCGGGTGATAGGTGACGATCAGCACCACGGTGGCACCCGGGTCTGACCGCTGGTGTCCATCCACCGGCGGTGCCTCGTTCCGTGCGCCCGTCGTGTGCGGGTCGCATGGCACATTCATCATCGGCGCGCGCTCCTCCGGCCCATGGGCCACGGCCCCGTTCTGCCCCTGAGCCCGTCGAGGATGCCAAGCAGACTCATCCGTACCCAGGGCCAGCGGGGGCGCTGGGCCACGGCATTGATGATGAAGCGGATCAGCAGGTTCCGGAGATCCATCCGCTTCCAGGCGGGCGTGATGTGCGGCATGCGGTTGAGCAGCAGGCCGTTGCGGAACAGGTAGTAATTGCGCAGGGGAGAGTGGTTGGACAGCGTTTTGCCACGGAAGCGGATGAAATCGTCCCCCAGCTCGTGTGACAGCCGCGCACCGCAGACGCCCAGAATCCGGAACCCGGCGTGGCTGGCTCGCAGGCACCATTCGATGTCCACATAGTCGATGAAGAGCTGTTCGTTCATGTCGCCTACGCGGTTCAGCACGGCCATCGGGATCAGGCATCCCGAGGCAATGACGTGCTCGACCTCGATGAGCTGGGTTTCATCAAGGCATTCACAGGCCACGCGCTTCATGCCTTGCTGTCGGACAAAGGGACTGGGGGCGTCAGGGTGCCGTGGGTCGACATGGCGAGGCCCTGCTGCTGCCACCGGCTGGCTGCCGCCCGGCTGCTCTTCGATCGCCACCCTCAGTCGCCCCACCATGTCGGGCGCCGGCAGGCTGTCATGGTCGAGCAGCAGCACATAATCTGCGCCCCGTGCCCTGGCGATGCCGATGCCGACATTCTGCGCGCCGCCGATGCCGAGGTTGCGGCCCTGCGGGTGCAGCCCGATGCCTTCCTGGCAGAGGGGGCGGATGGCCGCGATGGTCTCCGGCCGGGATCCGTTGTCGATCACCTCGATGTGGCTGACCTGCGGGGCCGTCAGGCGCAGCAGCTCGGCGAGCCGCTCGATGTCGGGGTTGTAGGTGACGACCACGGCCGTGATACCGGCAGCCGGGCCGCTGGCGGGTGACCCGTACAGCTGGCTTGCCGTGCCGGTGTCGGCGGAGGCCGGGGCACCGGGGGCGGTTCCGGCGTGTCCATCAGGGGGAGCGCCGGTGACCGATCCGGCCTGCTCATCATTGGCGGCCCGGGTGCCCGCGCGGACGGCCGCCACCTGCCGGATGCCGGCCACGGTGGCAGAGGTCGGGAGTGTCTCCATCAGATCCGGCCGTAGTCGTCCTGAAAGCGGACGATGTCGTCTTCGCCCAGGTACTCGCCGCTTTGCACCTCGATCATCACGAGTGGCAGCAGACCGGGGTTTTCGAGCCGGTGCTTGTGGCCGGCCGGGATGTAGGTGGATTCGTTGGTGGCGACGAAGCTTTCGGTGTCGCCATTGACGACCTTGGCCATGCCCTTGACCACGATCCAGTGCTCGCTGCGGTGGTGGTGCATCTGCAGGCTGAGGCTGGCCCCGGGTTTGACCTCGATGCGCTTGATCTTGTAGCGGGGGCCCTCGCCCAGGATGGTGTAGGTGCCCCAGGGGCGGGCCACGGTTCGGTGCAGCAGGGCGGCTTCATGGTTGCGGGCCTTCAGCCGGGCCACGACCTCCTTGACCTGCTGGGCCTTGTCGGCCGCGGCCACCAGCAGGGCATCGGGGGTGTCGATGATCAGCAGGTCGTCCAGCCCCACGGTGGCCACCAGCCGGTCTTCGCTGCGCACATAGACGTTGCGGCTGTCGACGAAGACGGTTTCACCCACGGCCCGGTTGTTGTCGGCGTCGGCCGGAGACAGGCTGCGCACGGCGTCCCATGAGCCGATGTCGTTCCAGCCGAAGTCGCCGGGCACGACGGCCACCTCGCCCGACTTCTCCATCACGGCATAGTCGATCGAGATGTCGGGGGCAGACTTGAAGTCGTCGGCCAGGATCTCGAGGGTGGTGCCCTGGGAGCCGGTGTCACGCCGGGCGTTGACGAGGCAGGCGCGGGCGGCCTGGATCACATCGGGCGCATGCTGCTGCAGGGCGCCGATGATGCTGGCTGCCGAGAAGCAGAACATGCCCGAGTTCCAGAGGAAGTTGCCGGCAGCCAGAAAGGCTTTGGCCTTCTCCAGTGCCGGTTTCTCGATGAAGCGGATGACCTGCTGGCCGCCGTGGGCGGGCGCGTCGATGGGGGCGCCGGCCTCGATGTAGCCATAGCCGGTTTCAGGGGCTGTGGGCTGGATGCCGAAGGTGACGAGATGACCGGCTTGTGCCAGCGAGATGGCGCGGTTGCAGGTCTCGATGAAGCGGTTTTCGTTCTCGATCAGGTGGTCGGCTGCCATGACCAGCATCAGGGCCTCTTCGCCGTGCTGGGCAAGGATCTGAAGGGCCGCCAGCGCGATGGCCGGGGCGGTGTTGCGGCCGAAGGGTTCGAGGATGAAGCTGGGGCGCTGGCCAGCCCTGGGGGTTGCCAGCAGGTACTCGTCCCGGGACAGGAAGAAGTACTCGCGGTTGGTGACGGTCAGGATGTCGCCGGCGTCTGCCAGCCGGGCTGCCCGACGATAGGTCTTGCCCAGCAGGCTCTCCCCGTCGGGCAACCGCATGAAGGGCTTGGGATGCCCTTCGCGGGAGACGGGCCACAGGCGGGTTCCGGCGCCGCCGGACAGGATGACGGGGATCAGCATGACGACGGTGAGACAACGGCGAAAGAGTCAGGGAGACCCAATGGTCGCATGAGCACCGAAGTTTGTGGAAATTGCCCGTCCGCGATGGCGTGCTGGCGCGCCGGAAAACGAGGGCGGCAAGCAGGGGGCGACTGAGCTGGCAGGGGCTTCTCCCCCGCCCGCTCAGTCGCCCGTGTTGTTTCTGCCGCTCAATCCGCGAGGGGGCCGCGAGAGCGTTCGTAACGCGGATCCGTCCCTTCGACGACCGTCACCACGTATTCCCCGATGTTCTTCGCATGATCTCCCACCCGTTCGAGGGACTGCACGACGAAGATCAGGGACAGCGCGTCACTGACGCGGGCGATGTTGCTGTCGATCTTGCTGCTCAGCTCTTCGGTCAGCTGGGTGCGCATGCCGTCGACCTGCCTGTCCTGTGGCCGCAGGCTGGCAGCGCTCTTCACGTCGCGGGTGGTGAAGGCCGTGACGGCCGTGCGTAGCATGGCGATCACCTGCCGGCACATCATCTCCAGTTGCAGTGTGTCGATGGGCAGCGGACGCCCGATCAGCTGTCGGGCCTTCTTGGCGATCTTCTTTGCCTCGTCACCGACCCGTTCCAGGTCATTGTTCATGTGCATGATGGCCAGGATCTCACGCAGATCGACCGCGATCGGCTGGCGCTTCGCGATGATCTGGTGGCAACGCAGGTCGCTTTGCAGGTGCATCCGGTTGACCTTGCTCTCGTCGGCCAGCACCTGGGCGACCAGATCGAGGTCTTCGTGCCGGATGGCATCGACGGCTCGCTGCAGTTGATATTCGACGAGGCTCGCCATGTTCGTGGTCATCTTGCGCAGGCCGTCGAGGTCGGCATCGAATTGCTTGTTCGTGTGGTCCATCGGGGATCTCGGACAGAAAGGAAGGAGGCTCGGGTGTGTTCAGTCGGCGGGCCGGACGATCCGGCTCGTGGCATGGGCGCCGGACGCTCACCGGAAGCGCCGTGTGGTGGGGGTCAGCCAAAGCGGCCGGTGATGTAGTCTTCGGTGGCCTTCTGTCTGGGTTTGACGAAGATCTCGTCGGTCTTGCCGAACTCGATCAGCTCACCCAGATACATGTAGGCCGTGTTGTCCGAGATCCGGGCCGCCTGCTGCATGTTGTGGGTGACGATGGCAATGGTGTATTCATGCTTCAGCTCATTGACCAGCTCTTCCACCTTGGCGGTCGAGATCGGGTCCAGCGCGCTGGTGGGCTCGTCCAGCAGCAGCACCTCGGGCTTGACGGCCACCATGCGGGCAATGCACAGGCGCTGCTGCTGACCGCCGGAGAGGCTCTGGCCACTGGCATCGAGCTTGTCCTTGACTTCATCCCACAGGGCGGCCTTTCTCAGCGCCCATTCCACCCGCTCGGCCATGTCGTGGCGGCTCAGGTTTTCATAGAGGCGGATGCCGAAGGCGATGTTCTCGAAGATCGTCATCGGAAAGGGGGTGGGTTTCTGGAACACCATGCCGATCCTGGCCCGCAGCAGGTTCACGTCCTGCCCGGGGGCGAGGATGTTGTGGCCGTGGAACAGGATCTGGCCGTCGGCGCGCTGGCCGGGGTACAGGTCGAACATCCGGTTGAAGGTTCGCAGCAGTGTGGACTTGCCACAACCCGAAGGGCCGATGAAGGCCGTCACCTGGCCCTGAAGGATGTCGAGGTTGATCTTTTTCAGTCCCTGGAACTTGCCGTAGAAGAAGTCCAGGTTCCGAACCTGAAGCACCGGCGCAGGCCCGTCGAAGGGGGATGCGCCCGACGGTGAGGGGGCTGCGATGGGTTTCGCCATGGCGGGAGGGGAAGCAGGGGAAATCATGGGGGACCGGTCGTTGCAGGAAAGGAAAGGGGTTATTTGCCGGGGGCCTTGGCGCGGAACATGACGCGTGCCGTGATGTTCAGAAAGAGCACGGCGATCGCGATCAGGGCGGCACCTCCCCAGGCCAGCTTCTGCCAGTCTTCATAGGGGCTCATCGCGAAGTTGTAGATGACGACCGGCAGGTTCGCCATCGGCTGGGCCATGTCGGTGGAGAAGAACTGGTTGTTCAGCGCCGTGAACAGCAGCGGGGCCGTTTCCCCGATCATGCGGGCCACGGCGAGCAGTACGCCGGTCACGATACCGCCCTTGACGGCTTTCAGCGTGATCTGGACATTCACGCGCCAGCGCGGGGCGCCCAGGGCAAAAGCCGCCTCACGCAGGCTGCCTGGCACCAGGGTCAGCATGTTCTCCGTGGTGCGCACGATGACCGGAATGGCGATCAGCCCCAGCGCGAGCGACCCCGCCCAGCCGGAGAAGTGTCCGACCGTGGCAACCGCCACCGAATAGACGAACAGTCCGATGACGATGGAAGGCGCCGACAGCATCACGTCCACGACGAATCGGGTTGCCGCCGCAAAGCGCGACCGGTCACCATATTCCGCCAGGTAGATGCCCGCCAGAATGCCGATCGGTGTGGCAACCAGTGTCGAGGCGGCCACCATCATCAGGCTGCCGACGATGGCATTGGCCAGACCGCCTCCGGGGGTGCCCGGGGCGGGGGTGGAGCGAAGGAAGAAGTCCGGTGCAAAGGCAGTCAGTCCGTTGACCATCAGGGTCCATAGAATCCAGGCCAGCCCGGCCAGGCCGATGGCCATGGCCGAGGACGACAGGAAAAGACCGATCCGGTTGGACAGGCGGCGGCGTTGGTAGCGTGAGGTATCCATGAGCGGCAGGGACGTTGGCAGGGCTGGGTGTCTCGTCAGGGTTCCGGATCAGCGACCGGCTTTGGCTGCCGAACGTTTCGTCAGCCACCGGGCGCTGCCCAGCACGATGAACGTGATGACGAACAGGATCAGGCCGAGTGCGTAGAGCGCCGGGATGTGCAGGGTCGGGTCGGCTTCGGCAAACTCGTTGGCCAGTGTCGAGGCGATCGAGTTGCCGGCCGAGAAGAGGCTGCCGGTGATCCGGTTCGCATTGCCGATGACGAAGGTCACGGCCATCGTTTCACCCAGGGCGCGCCCGAGGCCCAGCATCACGCCACCGATTACGCCAACCTGCGTGTAGGGAAGGACGACATGGCGAATGACTTCCCAGGTGGTGCAGCCAAGGCCATAAGCCGACTCCTTCAGTACAGCAGGCACCGTTTCGAAGACATCTCGCATGACCGAGGCAATGAACGGGATGATCATCAGCGCCAGAATCAGTCCTGCCGTCAGCAGACCGACACCCAGCTGGGGGCCCTGAAAGATCGGCAGACCCGTGGCGGCCAGCCACGGCTGAACGTGTTCCTGCACGAGCGGTGCGAAAACGAACAGGCCCCAGATCCCGTAGATGATGGAGGGAATGCCAGCCAGCAGTTCGATCGCGGTGCCCAGCGGGCGGCGGAGCCAGATCGGGCAGGTTTCCGTCAGGAAGACGGCAATGCCGAAACTGATCGGCACCGCCAGCAACAGCGCGATGGCGGATGTGACCAGGGTGCCGTAGATGGCGATGGCGGCCCCGTAGGTATCGTTGGCGGGGCTCCAGGTGGTGCCCACCAGAAAGCCGGCGCCAAAGGTCTGCAGCGCCGGCCATGCCTCGATCACCAGCGAGACCAGCAGGCCGGCCAGCACGGCCAGCACCAGGGCGGCGAAGCTGAAGGTGACCCAGGAAAAGATGCGGTCTTCCCGGGCAAAGCGTCTGACCCGCTGGATGAAGGCGTCCGGGATCCCTTGCCGGCGATCATCGGGCCGGCTCGGGCTGGCCGTGGTGTTGCCCGGCATCACCGCCTTGGGCTGTCGGGTCACGGAGAGGCTCGTATCCATCGCTGGCCTGCGTCAGTTTCTGGCGCCGGCAGCCTGCCAGCTTTGCTCGATCATGGGCACCACGTTGTCGGGGATCGGCACGTAATCCATGTCGATCGCCTGCTGCTGGCCCTTCTTCAGCGCCCAGCGGAAGAAATTCAGGACTTCGCCGGTTTTCTGGTTGCCCGCCAGATCGTCCCTGTGAAGCAGGATGAAGGTGGCGGCGGTCATCGGCCAGGCCTCGGGATCGGCCTGGTTGTTCAGGCTGATGCCCATCCCGGGCGCGGACTGCCAGTCCGCCTGACGGGCAGCGGCGGCAAAGCTCTTGTGATCGGGGCTGACGACCTTGCCAGCCCTGTTCACGAAATTGGCGTGAGCCAGTCTGTTCTGCTTGGCATAGGCGTATTCGACGTAACCGATGGAGCCGGCCACCTTGCTGACATTGGCCGCCACGCCCGCATTGCCCCGGCCGCCCAGACCGACCGGCCAGTCGACCGTCTTGCCGGCGCCGATGGCCTCCCTGAAGCCGGGCGCGGCTTCGGCCAGGTAGTAGGTGAAGGCTGCCGTGGTGCCGGAGGAGTCGGAACGGTAGATCGGGGAAATGCTCTGCGACGGCAGTTTGATGCCCGGGTTCAGGCTGGCGATCGCCGGATCATTCCAGCGGTTGATCCTGCCCTGGTAAATGCCGGACAGCACGTCGGCGTTCAGGATCAGGCCGCCCGGACCGATGCCCTTGATGTTCACGATCGGCACGATCCCGCCGATGACGGCGGGGAATTGCAGCAGCTTGTCCTGGTCGAGCGCCTGGCCGGGCACCGGGTCATCCGTGGCGCCGAAGTCGACGGTGCGGGCCTTGATCTGTTTTACCCCGCCGCCGGAGCCGATGGCCTGGTAATTGATGGTGTGCCCGGTTTCTGCCCGATAGGTTTCCGCCCATTTGGCGTAGATCGGCGCGGGGAAGGTGGCGCCCGCGCCCGTGATGTCCATGGCCTGCGCGCTGCCGAGGGTCATGCCCAACAGGGCGGTGGTCATGAATCCGGTCAGTGTCTTCATCGATCGTCACTCCTGGTCTGTCTGGTCTGCTCTGATGAAACGGGAAGGCTTCGTTGGCTTTCCCTGTGTTGTTGGCCGACACGATAACGAGCGGATATGACACTTTCATGACAACGGGCGATGGCCCATGGCGATGAAGCCGGGGTTCGTGGCCACGGATCAAAAAAAATCCGCCCTGACGGTTGTCAGGACGGATCGGCTGGCACGGCCCGTCCGGGCCGATGCCTGTGCCCCATGTCGGGGCATGCCGGTTGTCGGGGCGGCACCGGCACCGGCGCGGCAGCGGGCAGACTCAGCGGCTCATGGCTTCCGTCATCCAGTAGTGGTAGCCCGTTTCACCGGGATGAACCGAACGCGTGTCCACCACCGAGACGCCAAGCAACTTCAGCGGCTGACCCAGCGTCCAGCCGGCTGGCACCTGCCAGTCGGCGCACTGCAGGCGCTCGATGGCCTTCAGTTGCACATGGGTGCAGAGCCGGGCCTGATCGGGCTTCACGCCGCGCAGCAGCCGCAGGTCGACGAACCGACCGTCCCTGGCATGCCAGCGCTGGAGCCGGAAGCTGAAGGGCACGAGCCGATCCTTGCGCACGCTGAAGGCATAGCTGGGATGCAGGACGAGCTTGCTGGACTGGCCACCCTGAGGCGTCCATTCGGTTTGTACGTTGTGGGTCAGGTTCACCAGCTCGGCGCCGGATTGAGCGGGCTTGCCCGGATCGAAACCGTAACCGTTGTCTTTCGTGTGCAGCCACGATAGCCCGAGGGAAACGCCAAGCGGCGTGTATGGGTAATTGCCGCCCCCGGCCACCAGTCGGGTGCCCAGACCGTAGTTGCCATGGCTGCCTGGAATCCCCAATCCGGTGTAGATGGGTTCACTCTGGATGTTCGGCTTGTCGGGGCTTGGCATCAGCCGGCCATGGGGTACCGGGCCGGTGGCTGGCCGCGCCTGGGTGTTCAGGAGCATTTCTTCCGAGGCCAGCATGGTGGCGAAAACATCGCCGCTCACGCCCAGACGGCTGATCGGCTCGTGGGTGGCGGGCGTGTCTTTCCCCCTGGGCAGTTGTTGCTCATGCGCGTAGGCGCCGCGGGATTGCCAATAGAGGACGTTGCGGGCGCCGGGCACGGCCCGCCGGTCGTCCACCAGGTACGCGCCCAGTTCATCGAAGCGGCCGAGGCCGTTCGGAAAGGCCCAGTTGTCGGGAATACGCCAGACGCTGCACAGCAGGCGGCGCATGGTGCCGGCCCTGGTGTTGAAGCAGGTGCGGAGTTCCCGATCCTGGACGCCCCTGATCACCATCAGATCGACCGTTTCGCCCTTCTCCCCCGTCCAGCGGTGCAGCACGCTGTTCAGCGGAAGGCGATCACCGATGCGCAGCGCGTAACGTTTGCCACCAGGGGACTGCAGCTTGACGCCGCCCAGGCTGATTTCCGGGTGCATGCTGAGCAGTTCGGTGCCTGCCGGCTTGTCACCCATGTTCCTGAAGCTGAAAGGCTCCATGCTGGACTGGTACTGTTCGCCCACGTTGACCACGATCGGGAAACCGACCCCGGCCGCTTCCCATGACTGGTCGAAGTAGCTGTATTCTGCCAGGCTGCTGGTTCTGGGAAAGGCAACGATCTGGAAGCGCCCTGCCTGGTGGTCGTGACGCTGGATCTTCTGATAGGAACGCAGCGAGGGGGCACGGGGTGCATGATGCAGGCGCCCGGTCTGGAAGGGGCCGGTGGCCTGTTCGGTGACTTTCCCACCGGCTTCGTCCGTGTTGATGACAAGCAGCGTGGCCAGCAGCTCGGCGCTGATGCTGTCAGGAGAGATGGCAGGCACTTTCGTGTCGATCGTCTGCTGCTGGGTGGCTGCCCGGCCAGCGTTGCCCGGAACGGCAGCTGCCGACCGGGAGGGCGCTGCCTTGGTGACCTGGTGGTCGGCATGGGAGGTATCGGGGCTTCCCGGGGCGTTGCCGCAGGCGGCCAGCAACATCAACAGGGCCACACTGCCGCAGCGCGCGGGGTACGTCGTCGTCATCGTCTCTCTCCTGATCATCGAAAGCAGGGGGCAAAGGCCAATCCTTCAAGGATCATCATAGGTACACGGCCTTCCGACGTGATCGCCAATTCGTTGCAGCTTTGTCAGGTGTGGTCCACTTTGTTAGTTGTTCTGATGATCAGCGCCAGAATGGCGCAAAGGGTTGCAATATGTAGCACCGGCCGGGTTGGCGGTGTTTCATCCCGACGACACCGGGGCTCCCGGTCAGTTGTCCGGTGTTTCGAGTGCAGCCAGTGCACAGGCTGCCGCCTGCAGGTGCGGCAGATAATCTTCCACCCTGTCCGCAGTCAGTCGCATCGTGGGGCCCTGCATGGCGATGCCCAGATTCGATCTGCCGTTCGGATTGGGCACGAGCACGGCAAAGCAGATGAGTCCCGGCAGGAATTCCTCGTTGTCGACGCCGTAGCCGTTGCGCCGGCACTGCTCGATTTCGGCGTCCAGCTTCAGCGGGTCGGTCAGCGTGTTGTCGGTGAAGCGCGTGAGCGGCGTGGCGCCCAGCAATTGCTGGCGTTGCCGGGGCGGCATCTGGCTCAGGAACAGCTTGCCGGTGGCCGAGCAATGGGCCGGCACGCGTGAGCCGGGATGCAGGTAGAAGCGTAGGGGTTCGGCTGTTTCGACGCGGTCCAGATAGACGACTTCGCCGGCGCTCAGCGCCGTCAGGTTGCAGCTTTCGCCCACGGCTTCGCGCAGCTGCTGGAGGACGGCATGCCTAGCCCCGTAGAGGTTGTCGTTGGCCAGCAGGTCGTTGGCGATGCGCCGCATCCGCGCACCGAGACCGTAGTGGCGTTCGTCGGCATCGCGCTGGACGATACCGGCCGATTCGAGCTGCTGGAGCATCCGGTACACGGTGGGTTTGGGGAAGCCGGTCTCCTGCACCATCTCCTGCAGCGTGAAATGGCATCCCTGGCGCGACATGGCTTCCAGAATGGCAAACAGGCGCACGGTGGGCGTGGCCAGATGGGCCGGGCTGGCGTCCTGATCATCGGGCGGGGTGTTCAGATCATCCATCGTGATGGGGCGGTGCAAGGGAAAGAAGGGAGCTCGGCAAGGCCGTGGGTAGAGCCGTCACCGTCGGGGGGATGGGGCCCGCCATGACGGCAGCCACAGGCCCTGATTGTGCTCGGCTTCATCGGCGCTCGGCAAGATGGTGTGGGGTCAGGCGCCGGCCATGACACGCTCCAATGGCATGGCAGGGGAATCCCTGAATCCGTTGACAGGCATTTCCGCTTGACAAGCGTCGGCTCCCTCCCTAAGAATAGGCCCATGTTCCATAAAACGAAACAAATCGTTTTGTTTTTTGATCCAGCGCGAGACATTTCGAGGAGACGAAGATGGCAGAGGACAAGCGGCAAGTGGTCGAAGGCGTTCAGAAAATGACGCCTTCCGAGGCTTTTGTCGAAACGATGGTCGCCAATGGCGTGAAGGACATGTTCGGCATCATGGGCTCGGCCTTCATGGATGCGATGGACATCTTCGCGCCGGCTGGCATCCGCCTGATTCCGGTGGTGCACGAGCAGGGCGCGGCCCACATGGCCGACGGCTATTCGCGCGTCAGCGGCCGTCACGGTGTGGTGATCGGCCAGAACGGCCCCGGCATCAGCAACTGTGTCACGGCGATTGCAGCCGCCTACTGGGCGCACAGCCCGGTGGTGATCGTCACCCCCGAGACCGGCACGAAGACGATGGGTCTGGGCGGCTTCCAGGAGTGCAACCAGCTGCCGATGTTCCAGGAGTTCACCAAGTACCAGGGCCACGTCACGCATCCGGCCCGGATGGCCGAGTACACGGCCCGCTGCTTCGATCGCGCGCTGTCCGAGATGGGCCCGACCCAGCTGAACATCCCGCGTGATTACTTTTATGGCGAGATCGAGGCCGAGATTCCGAAGCCGATGCGGCTGGATCGCGGCCCCGGTGGCGCAGAAAGCCTGAATCAGGCTGCCGAGCTGCTGGCCCAGGCGAAGTTCCCGGTCATCATCTCCGGCGGTGGTGTCGTGATGGCCGACGCCGTCGAGGAGTGCAAGGCGCTGGCCGAGCGGCTGGGCGCACCGGTGGTCAACAGCTACCTGCACAACGACAGTTTCCCGGCCAGCCACCCGCTGTGGTGCGGCCCGCTGGGCTATCAGGGCTCGAAGGCCGCGATGAAGCTGATCTCTCAGGCCGACGTGGTGGTGGCACTGGGTTCGCGCCTGGGCCCCTTCGGCACGCTGCCGCAGCACGGCATGGATTACTGGCCGAAGAATGCCAAGATCATCCAGATCGATGCCGACAACAAGATGCTGGGTCTCGTCAAGAAGATCTCGGTGGGCATCTGCGGCGACGCCAAGGCGGCTGCCAAGGCGCTGATGGAGCGCCTGCAGGGCAAGACGCTGGCCTGCGACGCCACGAAGGCCGAGCGCGCCGAAAAGATCAAGGCCGAAAAGGATGCCTGGGAGAAGGAGCTGGATGCCTGGACCCACGAGAAGGATCCGTTCTCGCTCGACATGATCGAGGAGCAGAAGGGCGAGAAGACCTTCAATGGCGGCGAATACCTGCATCCGCGTCAGGTGCTGCGCGAGCTGGAAAAGGCCATGCCGAAGGATGTGATGGTCTCGACCGACATCGGCAACATCAATTCGGTGGCGAACAGCTACCTGCGCTTCGAGCGGCCGCGCAGCTTCTTCGCCGCGATGAGCTTCGGCAACTGCGGCTACGCCTTCCCGACCATCATCGGCGCCAAGGTGGCAGCCCCCGATCGTCCGGCCATCTCCTATGCCGGTGACGGCGCCTGGGGCATGAGCTTCGGCGAGATCCTCACCTGCGTGCGCCACAACATCCCGGTCACGGCCGTGGTGTTCCACAACCGTCAGTGGGGTGCCGAGAAGAAAAACCAGGTCGATTTCTACAACCGCCGCTTCGTGGCAGGCGAGCTGGACAGCCCGAGTTTTGCCGGCATCGCGAAGGCGATGGGTGCCGAGGGCATCGTCGTCGACAAGCTGGAAGATGTCGGCCCTGCGCTGAAGAAGGCGATCGACATGCAGATGAATCAGGGCAAGACCTGCGTGCTGGAAATCATGTGCACCCGCGAGCTGGGCGATCCGTTCCGCCGCGATGCGCTGTCCAAGCCGGTGCGCTTCCTTGACAAGTATAAGGACTATGTGTGATGTTTCTGTAACCTTTTGAATTTCAAAAGGTTTTTATTCCTGATCCGGATTTGTACCCGGTCTCATACCCGGTATTCCTGTAACCGGATGTGAAAAAGCCCAGTCCACCGCATTCAGATGGACTGGGCTTTGCTTTTGGCTGGTCTGGGCGACGGGCTCAGGTCGAGGGCTCAAGGGAGTTGAGCCAGGCCCGAATGTCCTTGGCGCGCCAGGCCACGTAGTGGCCGCCGACGTTGACCGCGGGTGGAAACTTGCCCTCTCTCATCCATTTCCAGAGCGTCGAGCGGCTCACGGCGACGATGTTCTCTTTTATCTCCTGGTAACGAACCAGGCCGTCCTCGGGCAGCTGGTAACCTCCTGCTCCCTGTTCGTCCGGGGCAGGGGCCGTTACGTTGGCCCGGAGCTTCACCTCCTGCTTTGGTGGATTGGTCTGCCGGTTGATCTGGTCTGCGACCCATTTCGAGACGGCGTCGATCACGTGCTGGTCGCTGTATGCGGCCGCCTTGATCAGGGCGGCGATTTGGTCTGGGGTGGGCATGGGTATTGTCCTTGGTGGTGGATGTTGGCTGCTGCTCAGAACGGAATGTCGTCGGTCATGTCGTCGAAACCGTTGCCGGTGACTGGCGGCTGCTGGCGTGCTCGGGTGCGTGGGCGAGCCGTGGCGTCTGTCTGGCCGGCTTCGGCGGGGGCGCTCTGGCGGCTGCCGAGCATGCGCAGGGTCTCGGCGCGGACGTCGGTGGTGTAGCGCTCGACGCCGTCGCTGTCGGTCCAGGTGTGCGTGCGCAGCTGGCCGCTGACGAAGACGAGCGCGCCTTTGTGCAGGTACTGGCCGGCGATTTCGGCCAGGCGTCCGAAGAAGGCGACGCGGTGCCATTCGGTGTGCTCGCGGCGCTCGCCGGTGGCGCGGTCGGTCCATTTGTCGGTGGTGGCCAGCGAGACATTGACGACGGGGTCACCGCTGGGCAGGTAGCGGACTTCGGGTTGACGGCCCAGGTGGCCGATAAGCTGGACGGTGTTCAGCATGTCCGTGCTCCGCAGGCGGGTTGGTCGTTGGGGGTGGGAGACTCGGGGTAGAGGGCCATGACGTGATCGGGGACGGTCTCGCCCGGATGTGCCTCGTGGTGGCGCCGCATCGCCTGCTCCAGGTCTGCGGCGGCCTCGGGGTGCTCCAGGCGAAAGCGCGGCCAGGTCATCTGCTGGCACGCGGCGATCTGGCTGGGGTTGCTCTTGAGCACGGGCAGCACGAACACGTCCTGGCCGCAGAGCACGATCGACAGGGTGTGTGTGCCGTCGTTGTACTCGTGCTGGCTGCCGGTCTCGCCCAGGCTGCCGTCGGCCATGGCGGCCGCCATCCTCAGCAGCGCAAGGCGGGCAGCAGCTGGGCGGCCATATGCGCGCCTGAAGTGCCCGACGCGAAGCTCTGATCCGGTCACGGTGCCGAAAATGGCGGCCGGGGGCGGGCCGTCGTCTTCTGGGGTAGCCTCGGGGCCGGAAGCATTTGCCGCGGCGTCCAGCCCGCGCTGGAGCTGCCATGCGGCCTGGATCCTTTCCCAGACGTTGGGCAGGCCCTTTTGCAACTCGGCGGCGCTGGCGGTGTGCAGGCATGCCTCCTCACGGGTGCCGACGATGGCGACGATCTGGTCGCAGTCGGGGCGGTGCCAGAACTGGGCCTGACCGCCCTTGCTGCGCTCCATGACCAGGTGCATCGCATCGGCACCTGCCAACACGCGCGCCATCATGGTGAGCATGTGCAGGGCCTGCTTGCGGCCGCCGCAGGTGGCGCGCTGGCCGGCGATGTAGAGGATCTTGCCGCGGGTGGCGGCGTGGATGATGGGCATCAGAAGCTCCTGGGTGGGATGGGAAGGTTGAGGCGTTCCAGGTCGGCCTGGCTTACGTGATAGACGGTGGCGCCCTGGCTGGTGACGGCCAGCACCAGGTAATCGCCCATGATGGCGTTGGCGTAGACGTACATGCCGGCTGACGGCAGGGCTGGCGGGCTGCCCAGCGAGACGTGGATGAAGCATTGCAGCATCGTCAGCAGGTGGCGGGTGGCCGCCTGCGAGCTGTCGTGGAGGACGACATCAAGGCCGGAGGGCCCGCCGCTGGGGTAGTAGAAGGCGCAGCCGTCTGTGCGGTAGATGGTTTTCATGCTTCAGGCCTCCTGCTGCTGGAGGCGCCGGGATGAGGGCGGCGGGCCTGGAAGTGGTTGCGTGAGTGCTCTGGGTGGGGTGCGTTGGACATGACTTCACTGATGGAATTGCTCGTCAGTGAAGGTAATGTATATTACTTTTCGATAGTTATAAACAGCTTTCTATGTGAAGTTTTTGTTGTTCTGGTCAATCAGTAACGTGATTCACGCTGCTTTGGAGCGCAAAAAAAGGACGCGCTTGCGTCCTTTGCTGTCTATTCGATCTGCGTCGCCTTATTGGCTTTAATAGGGTTTTGCCCCCCCCCCCCCGAATGGGATAGTTTTTGCCTATACCCATCATTTCATCGTGCACGCCCTCGCTGAGGACAGAGGCGCTTTGCTCAATCGTGCTGAGGCTCAGCAGTGCATTTCTTGTCTGTATCGGCAAGGAGGCGCCCGATCGTTCCAGCTCAATCATGGCATCCTTGCAAGCGGCCTGGATCCGCCTGCATTCATGGTTGACCATGTAATCAATGAATTGCAACACCTCCCTCAGTTCTTCGGGGGTAGCGCCTGTAGGTAGGGGGTCGATGGTCATGCTCCGTTCTGCTTTAGCTTACAACGTAACGAAGCATAACCTTATGCAAGCGTTGGTGTCGAATTGTTTTCCATGTTGACACGATACGTCGGTTTTCAGCGCTCAAATGTAGCTTACTCCGCCTATCTCTCTGGGGGAGTGAATGACCTACGCAGTTCGACGATGGCGCCGAGGACTTCGGTCGGGGTGTTTGTGCTGCGCAGAATCGGGTAGTCCTCGTTCAACGGGATCAGCTCGAATACCTCGGCCCCGTCCTCCGCGATGCTGCGGACACGGTATTTGCGGATGACGATGGCCGTGTCGCCCACGGTCGCTGCGATCATGGCGCCGGGCGCGATGGGTGCATTCGGGTCAACGATGACCAGGTCGCCTGGTAGGCAGGCGGGCTGCATGGATGTGTCGCGCACTCGACAGGCAAAGGTGTGCGGCGAGACAGGGGCCTCGCTCATGATCCAGCCATCGGGACTGTGCCCGTTCGCGTAGGGATCTGGTCGCTCTTTCCAGGTCAGGAGCGCTGCATCGGCAAGGACGGGGAGTGTGCGCATGCCGGCAGCCGGGGAAACACCTTCGTACTCAGTGTTGGCAACCAGCTTTTGGCCTGATCCCGTAATCACCCATGAAGCACGGACACCTGTGACTTGCTCGAATTTAGCGGCAGTGCTTCCGCGCATGCCTTTGACCTTGCCACTTAGCCAATTGGTGATGGCAACAGGGGAGATTCCCGTTTCTTTGGCGATCTCCACCCGCGTCTTGCCGGAGATTCGTATTGCCTCGATCAGCCGCTCTCGAAAGTCCATGTCGCTGTCCGTGAAGTAAGTCAGATTTTAGCAACAGAAGCAACAAGGAACGAGGCATTGGCAGCGCGGGTAACAAACGATATCGTTGTAGAGTAATATTCGCTACTAACCATTGTGACATCTGGAGTCATGAAGACCGAGGAAGCCATCAAGAAAGCAGGAAGCCGCGCCGCCTTGGCGAGGATTCTTGGCATCAGACCTCAAGCGACCTATGTCTGGAAGGGTGCATTGCCGGAGGGGCGCGTCTGGCAGCTACGAAGCATCCGGCCCGAATGGTTTTCCAACGACCCTGAGCTGGCAGAGCCGGCGAACGCGCGCAGGAGCTTGGCCGGAAAGGTCTCGCAGCTGGCCAACCTGGTTCGAGAGGTGCAGCAGGACATCGAACAGATCGAGACGGGCGCCCTTGCCGGCGCAAGCGGGAGCGGGCATGAGTACTTGCCACCGCCGGAGGCTGCATGAGCGAGACAGCATTGGAGCCCGCAGTGCTCGGCCGGGTGCTGGCCGAGGTGAAGGCGATTCAGGCTACCGCCATCGATGACACGGTGGTCTGGTTCGGCGCGCAGAACATCGCCGATGCGTGCGGCCTGCCTGTGGAGGACGTGACGCAGGCGCTGGGCTGCCTGCATCAGCGCGGCGATGTGGTGACGGCCTTCAGCAGGGGCGAAAGCCCGAGGGCCAGGCTGAAAGTGTCCTATGCGCTGGCTGAGGCGGTTGAGAACAGCAACGAGCGGCCGGAGGCTGAATGAACTACTACCCCTTTCACATCGGCGACTACCGGTCGCACACGGCTCACCTGACCCTGTTGCAGGATCTGGCCTATCGACGGCTGCTGGAGCTGTACTACCTGCACGAGCGCGCACTGCCGCCTGACCCGGCGCTGTGTGCCCGGCGGATCGGCATGTCGATGCACCTGGAGGAGGTGCAGGTGGTGCTGGAGGACTTCTTCGTGCTGGGTGAGGACGGATACCGCAACAAGCGTTGCGACGAGATTCTGGAGAAGTTCATCAGCCAGCGGGAGAAGGCCAAGCGCGCGGGCATCGAATCCGGGAAGGCCCGTCGAGCGTGGGCGGAACATCGGGAGAAGGCCCGCAGGGCAGGTGTTCGAGCGGGGCTGAGCGAGGATGAAGCGGATGGTGATCATTCGGTCAACGATGGCAGAGCGGAAGAGTGGCAACCGTTGGGCGATCCTTCAGCGGCTGGTGAGCGATCGCCCGACAAATCTTCAGCGGCTTCTGAACGTCCGTTGAACGAGTGTTCACCAAGCGTTGAAACAACCAATAACCAAAAACCAATAACCAAAAAAACCTACACCCCCCTTACCCCCCTCGCGGAGGGGGGAGCCCCGGGCGTCTGCGCGGATCTGGCATTGCCTGCCCAGGCGCCGCCAGGTGAGCAGCCCGCCCCGAACCCACCGCGAACGCGCCCCCGGCGTGCGGCGGATCCTGCGACGTGGTCGGGGGTCATGGTCGATCGGCCGCCCGAGGTGGCGCCGGACCTGTGGCGGGACTTCTGCGCGCTGAGGCGGGCGAGGAGCGCGCCGTTGACGGCGCGGGCGCTGGATGGCGTGCGGCGAGAGGCGGCCAAGGTGGACGCGACGCTGACGCAGGCGTTGACGTTCATGGTCGAGCGCGGGCACCAGGGCTTCATCGTCGATGCGTACCGGCGCGGCCTCGATGGCCCCGCGCCCCGTGGCCGGGATCGAGCGCCGGTGAGGCACGAGTTCGCGGGGATCGACTACGGCGTGGGGGGCAGGCTATGACGACGCGATCGGACTTGCCCAGCCGCCAGGCGTGCTGCGAGGCGCATGGCGAGTACCTGTCACACCGGATTTTCGGTCGGGTCTGGACGAAGTGCCCGGCCTGCACGGAGGCTGCCCGGGAGGCGGCGGCGACGCGCCTGGCCGAGCAGGAGGAGCAGGAGAAGCTGCGGCACTGGCAGCGGCGCCTGGCACAGGCGGGCATCCCTGAGCGCTTCCAGGCACGCAGCCTCGATGACTTCGTGGTCGAGACGCCCGAGCAGCGGCGGGCGCTGGCCTTTGCCCGTGACTACGCCCTGGGCTTTGCCGAGGTGCGTGAGACGGGGCGCGGCGCGATCTTCGTGGGCGGCCCAGGTACGGGCAAGACGCATCTGGCTGCAGCCATCGGCATGCACCTGCTGCGCCAGGGGCTGCGGGTGCATTTCACGACCGTGATGCGGGCGATTCGTCGGGTGAAGGACACCTGGTCGCCACGAACCGAGATGACGGAGTCCCAGGCCGTGGCGCTGCTGACCGAGCCAGATCTGTTGATCCTCGATGAGGTGGGCGTGCAGTTCGGCAGTGACTTCGAGCGGCACCTGATGTTCGACGTACTGAACGATCGCTATGCGAGACACCGGCCGACGCTGTTGCTGTCGAATCTGCCCATCGAGGAGGTGAAGGGCCACCTAGGTGCGAGACTGTTCGATCGGCTCAAGGAGGATGATGGCGAGTACATCGTCTTCGACTGGGACAGTCATCGTGGCCGAGCCCGTGCGGAGGTCGCGTGACATGCCGGGCCTGCGAGCTGGCAGCCGCCGACCGGCACTCGGGACTGTACACGCT
>JAUMZD010000060.1:0-12315 GCA_030528325.1 Lautropia sp.
GCATTCTTCAAGGTGGGCTGCTGGGGTTCAAGGTGGGGCGCACCGGATGTTTACGCTCAGGCGCAGCAGTTGATATCCTCGTCGGAAGTTGGAGGTTCTGTTCTTCAGAGGCAGCATCTGGAGTCGGAAAAGCCGCTAACTCCGCTCGACTTTCCTGAAAAGGGGGAAAGCGAATCTGCCCGTAGGGAGATGGAAGATATCGTCCGGGCAGGCCCGAACTTTGAAGAAGCAACGGTAGAGGTCTATGTGACAGGACTGGATCGTGAGCCGTTGGATCTGAAGGAGATCACCAAGATTGAACTCTGCGCTCAGAAGCAGTGTGTGCCCGCAGATCTGGCGGGGCGAGTACGAGGGCTGCCCAATGAGCCAATGGAGACAGCAGTGCTGCTGGGAAAAAATCATATGCCAGCTGGCACATTGACCCATGTTCGGTTGCATGCGCAAAGTCAGCAAGGGAGTGTGGTGATATCTGAAGCAAGGTTGCCAGAACCCCTCTTTCTTCAATACATGGTTAACCGCGCCAAGTTGTTGCTGGTCTTGCAGGGAGGTAGGAGCCTGTCTGACGGATCAAGACAGGAGGGGAGAGCCATGGTGCGCCTTGGGGCGGTGTCAGCCACCTATGAATATGATTATCCAGGGGCGGAGTATCTTTTTTATAACCCACTGAAAGGCATGAAGGTGCGTCTGTCGTCAGGGGTGAATATCGACATGCCTGCTGGTGCTTTCGATAAGCCCGTGATTTTCGTTTTTATGGTAGATGATACTGGCGGGGTTTATCCAAGTCTCAATATGGTTCCTTATTACAATTTGAAAAAACCGTTGAAACTTGGGGTGATGCCTTTTTCTGATTACAAAGCTAGGCTGACGGGTCGGATTGGTGACCCGGATTCAGGAAAGTTGGCTGAATTGGTTCTCAAAGAGATGTCGGTTTCTGTTTGGAACACTGAAGAAGTCGCAAATCTTAATTTTGAAGGGATGCTGAGAGGTGATGGACGAGGTAGCTGGATGAAAGAAGGGAGGCTTGGGGATAGGCAGCTTCTTGCTCAGAGGGTCGGGCTTTCTTCATGCTTGGATTTCATTAAAAATGACGACTTTCAAGAGAAGATGGATTTTTCTTTGAAGGCAAGTGGGATGTTCTATCTTCCGATGGCTTGTGAGAATATTCCTCCTTATGTTCATTTGGTGGTAACGGATGGCTGGTCGAGTAGTGGGGGGTTACTATGATGTTGTATTTCGAGTTCTTGCGTACAGGGCCTTGGAATATGAGTGGGTTTTATCTCTGTCGCATTTGATTTCATGTCAAGGGTTTAGGGTTGTGATAAATGGATTTACCTGGAGAGGGGATAAGGGTATTTTTATAAATAGTGTTGGGGTCGCTCAAGGGTTTGTTAAGGGGGGCGATTACAGTAGTGGAAATCGATATGTAGTTGGTAACAATATCGGCGAGTCTGGGGTGGCAGACGGCAGGAAGTTTGTTGCTGCATTCCATTCGAATTCAGGAAATCATTTTCCAAAATTGTCGAATGACTGGAGATTAGTGGGCGGGCGGATGTTGGATTGGGGAAGTGGTGTTAAATCTGTTATCAGTTCATCAACCTCCATTTTGAGAAATGGCGTCTGTTCTGGTGGTAATGAACGAAATCGATGCTCTGCCGTAGGGGAAACGGCTTCTGGGAGGATGGTTTTTATATCGTCTACGGGCACAGGAGAGGCGACGGGATCTGAGCTGTGTCAGGTGTTTCTGGCGTTGGGGGTTAGGAATGCCATTCGTCTTGATGGAGGGTCGGCTGCGTCATTGGTTGTGAATGGGAGATTGCTGAATCCACTGAGACGTTTACGCGATCTGATATTTGGGCCAAGTAGGCGCGTTGCTTGGGCATTTGTTTATCGATGATGTCGCGGTGCGTGCTTCGGTGGGAGGCTGTCTCCGTGGACATTAACCATCGCCGCTGCAAAACCTTGAAGACCCGCTTGGACAACAGATCGAAGGGGCTGCTGAGTGGACTGCCTCATTGATGAGGGGCCGGTTCTGATCATGATGATCGGGATGCATTGTCGTCGAACCATGCCTCCCCGCTCAGGATGCGATAGAGCGGTTCGTTGATGTAATAGTTGGTGCGTCCTGCCTTGACCTTGAGCAGCAGCCCTCCTTGTGCCAGCGCATCCAGATAACGGGAGGCTGTCAGGCGCGAGATCTTCAGATCGTGCTGAAGAAACTCGATCTTGGTATAGGGATACGAGAACAGGTTGTTGATCAGATCCTGGCTGTAAAACCTATAATCGGCACGGATTCGGTGCTTGTAATCCATCAGGGCCGCCTTGATGGCCTGGGTGGTGGCAATGCCGTCGACCGCCGTGGCCTCGACTGCCCCGAGCATGTAGCTGACCCATGCTTCCCATTGGTCGTGGTCGCGCACGTTCTGGAGGTGCTGGTAATAGTCGGCCTTGCTGCGCACGATGGCTCGGCTGAGGTAAAGCACGGGCGAGGTCAGCAACCCCTGCTTGACCAGATACAGCACGTTGATGATGCGCCCGGCACGCCCGTTTTCATCGTAAAAGGGATGGATGCTCTCGAACTGATGATGAATCAGTGCCATCTTGATCAACGGATCGGTGTTGAACAGGGTCTCATCGTTGATGAAGCGTTCCAGATCGGACATCAGCTGTGGCACGGCCTCGGGAGAGGGCGGGGTGTATACCGCCCGTCCCGTGTTGCTCTTGAGAACGGTGCCGGGCACTTTCCGAAAGCCAGTCCGGTTCTTCTCCAGCGCGGCGTGGATATCGAAGATGTGGTTGGTGGTCAGCAGCTGACTCTCTCTGACGGCGTCAAAGCCGACGCGCAGGGCACGGTTGTAGCGTGCCACTTCCTTGGTGGCAGGGCTGGCGGTCGAATCCTTCAGCGCTTCACGGAACAGCTCGTCATGGGTGGTGACGATATTTTCGATTTCGGAACTGTCCTTGGCCTCCTGCAGGCCCAGGGTACTGAGCAGGATGTTCTGGTTGGGCATGGAGGCCGCCACGCCCTTGAACTCGGCAAGCGCGCGGTGGGCAGCCACCAGCTGCTTGAGGATGGCCGGGGTGTCGAAGCGGGCAGGGTCGAGGTGCTCCAGAGGGGGCAAGACAGGCAACATGTTCAGAAACCCGGTTTTTCTGTCGCGATCAGGGGTGACGTGTATACATTTTAGCGTTTTTTATACACGTTTCAGTCGATGTGTATGCAGAACAGCCATTTTTGATCATGTCGGTTCAGGCCATCCTGGTGGTCACTTGAACTCCTGACGTTTGCCTCGTCAGGGGACGCGGCCGGTTTGCAGCCTGCGACTTTCCTGCCGCCCAAGCTCCTGGGAACTTGGATGGCGGGAGGGAGAAGGGGCGCATACCCCCACTACCGAATCGGGTTTCAGCTTCCGGCTAGAATGCGCGCGTTGGTGCTCGCGCCACCGGTTCTCGGTGGCGCAGTTGAACGGGAAGCAGGAGGAAAACGGGCCATCGGGCCGACCGTTCCGACCTGCGCTGCCCCCGCAACGGTCGTGCGGAAGGGCAGGGGGTTCTGGCCAAAGGGATGGATGCTTTTCATGCTTCATGGCGCTGACCGCCTGCCACGACAGCGGGTCTTTGAGACCACTGGTCGTTTCTGGATCCTGTTTTGCCTGGCGTGATGTGCGGGTGAGTCAGGCCGGGAACGGCTGGGAAGGTGACCCACCAGTCTGTGCCGTCAGCCCGGATACCGGCCAACATGTGGTGCGTTCGCATCCGGTCAACGGGTCCATTTCGAGCCAGTCGGCTGGCAGACAGACCCGGATCAGGTCGATGCGGAACGCACCACCCAGCCCAAGGTCGGCGGGTGGCCGGCAAGGGAAGTCCTGAGAGTGTCCGATGTCATCCCGAGATTCCCGTTCCGCAGTCGCCATGCCTGAGACGATTGCCCCGTCCGTGCCTGCCGATGAGGTGGCAGACACGTGTTCGTCTGCGTCCGGACAGGCCCGGCCCCGATCGCTGGTGTCGGCCGTGGTTCGCCCGTCGGCACGGGAGGCTGCTGGCTCATCGGCGTCGGCGTGGCAGGATGTGCTGCGCCGCGTGCCCGCTGTGCTCGTCAGCGCCCCGGCTTCGGGCCACGGCAAGACCACGGTGGTCGCGGCGCTGGCGCGACTGCTCACACGGCAGGGCAGGCGGGTGCGTGTTTTCAAGTATGGGCCGGATTTTCTGGATCCGGCCTGGCACGCGATGGCCTCGGGCGCCACGGTGCACAACCTCGATCTGTGGATGACGGGTGAGGCCGACATCCGTCGGCGACTGTACGAGGCCGCCGGTGAGGCGGATCTGATCATCGTCGAAGGCGTGATGGGCCTTTACGATGGCACGCCGTCGGCGGCCGAGTTGGCGCAACGGTTTGGCATGCCGGTGATGGCGGTGATCGACGCAGGCAAGATGGTGGGCACCTTTGGTGCGCTGGCGCATGGGCTGGCCACCTGGATGCCGGGCTTGCGCTGGGCGGGCGCATTGGCGAACCGCGTGGCGAGCCCGCGGCACGGGCAACTGCTGGCGGACGCGGTGCGCTTGCGGCACCACAAGGAGGCGAATGAGGTTTCGGGGCAGGGGGTTTTTCTGGGTGCCGTGCTGCGCAATGAGCGCTTCGGGCTACCTTCCCGGCATCTGGGCCTGATTGCCGGTGATGAGTTGCCGGATGCGCTGGCCCGCCTGGATGCCGCTGCCGATGCATTGGCCGATACCCTGCTTGGGCAGCTGGATGATGAGCGCCTGAAAGCGTGGCAGACGGATTTTTTGCCACCTGATGTTCTGTTGCCTGATGTCATCGATGCGTCGGTTGTCAGCAATGGTCGAGATGGCTCCGGTGAGCCGGATGCCACTTCGCTGCTCTGCACACCGCTTTTGAAGGGGCGTCGCATCGCCATCGCACGGGATGCCGCTTTTTCATTCATCTATCCGGCCAACCTGGAAACCCTGGCAGCGCAGGGGGCAGAATTGCGTTTCTTCAGCCCGCTGGCGGGAGAGTCGCTGCCAGATTGTGATGCCCTGTGGTTGCCGGGCGGCTATCCGGAGCTGCACGCCGACACGCTGAGCCGTTGTGATCGTCTGGCCGGGGAGATCCGTCGACATGTGGAGGCGGACAAGCCGGTGTGGGCGGAGTGCGGCGGGATGCTGCCCTTGTTCGAGCGTCTGTCGTTCGAGGACGACACTTGGCCGATGTGGGGCGTGTTGCCGGGCCGAGTCGTCTTTCAGAGCCGCCTGGCGGGCCTGGGCATGCAAGAATTGCGCTGGCCAGTGTCCACGGCCGCTCCGCCGGCCCACGTGTATTGTCCAGGCCCGGATGAGCCGTTGCGTGGCCACACCTTTCATTACTCGCGGTGCGAGACACCGCTCGTGCCGGTCGCGCGCAGCAGTCGTCCCGACCAGCCGGTGTCGCCTGACAAGGGCGAGGCGGTCTACCGACACCGGCAATTGCAGGCCAGCTATTTTCATGCGTGGTTTGCCAGCAACCCGTGGCGCGCGGCAGCGCTTTTCCTGCCCGGTGCCGAAGTGCCTGTGCCTGGGGCGGCGAAACATCCGCATGCCGTCGGGCCTGTCGACGCTGCGCAGGCCACAGGCGTCCCTGATCTGGGCGCTGACGGCAACCCGTGAATGGCACCGCTGGCATATCGGCCCGAACAACCCATCAGCAAGTCCACGACTGTCATCATGTCATCTTCTTCTCCTGCTTCATCATCCACCTTCCGGGAGCTGATCCTCGGCGGTCAGCGCAGCGGCAAGTCACGCCGGGCCGAGATGCTGGCGCAACACTGGCTCGATGCCGGCGTGCCAGGGCGTCGTGCCGTGTTCGTCGCCACGGGCGCTGCGCATGATGAGGAGATGCGTGCCCGCATCGCGCGGCATCGTGCCGACCGGGCGAAGCGTCTGCCTTCGATGCAGACGGTCGAAGAACCGCTGGCGCTGGCAGAAATCCTGCAACGGCATCTGTCCCCGGATTGTCTCGTCGTCGTCGATTGTCTGACGCTGTGGCTGGCCAATCATGGCGAGGATCTGGATGGCTTCATCGAGGCGCCGGCCACGCAGGCCTTTCTGGACGTGATCACCCGCGCCACCGGCCCCCTCGTGATCGTCAGCAACGAAATCGGCCTCGGCGTCGTGCCCCTGGGGTGCGAGGTGCGCGCCTACGTCGATGCGCTCGGCTGGCTGAATCAGCAGGTGGCTGCCCGGTGCGACCGGGTCTGCCTGATGGCAGCGGGCCTGCCGCTGTGGCTGAAGCCGGCTGGCGGTCCGGAGGCTGGCATGAGCGCCTCGTCAGCTGCGCCGGCCGTGGCAGCGGGCACGGCAGGGTCAAGGGCAGAAGGCTCTTCTCCGGCACAGCCTGCCGCTCAGGCTTGGCCGGGCCAGGCCGCCGCCCCGGCCAAGCCGCGTAAGTTCATCCGGAACTCGAAAGGCGATCGCATCGAATGGCAGGACTGAACATGAACGTTCATGACACGATCGCCGGCAACGGCAACGGCAACGGCAATGGCAATGGCAATGGCAAGGTTGCTGATGGGGGCAGGGGGGCTGAGCGGACAGAGGCGCCAGCGCTCGGCGCTGGTGTTGACGAGCCGCTGGCATCGGCGTCAGGCAGACGTACGGGTTCTGGCACCGTCTGGTTCGTGGGGGCAGGCCCAGGCGACCCGGATCTGATCACCGTCAAGGGGCGGGATCTGATCGCGAAGGCGGGCGCCATCCTGTTCGCCGGCTCGCTGGTCAGCGAGGCGGCAACCCGCTGGGCGCCGGCCGGTTGCGAGATCGCCGACAGCAAGGGCATGACGCTCGAGGACATCTGCGCCTGGCTGATCGAGCGGGCGGCCCGGCACGCGGTGGTGATCCGGTTGCAGACCGGTGATCCCTCACTTTACGGCGCGCTGATCGAGATGGTGCAGCCGCTCGATGCCGCCGGTGTGCCGGTGGCGGTGGTGCCGGGCGTGAGTTCGGCCTTTGCCTCGGCAGCGGCTGCAGTCGAGAGCCTGACCCTGCCTGAAGTCAGCCAGACCGTCATCCTCACCCGCGTGGCTGGCCGCACGCCGATGCCCGAAGGCGAGGATCTGGTGAGCCTCGCCCGACATCGCTCGACGCTGTGCCTCTTTCTGTCGATCACGCTGCTGGGGCAGGTGCAGCGGGATCTGCGCGAGGCAGGGTGGCCCGAAGATTCACCGATCGTCGTCGTTCACAAGGCCAGCTGGCCCGGTGAGGAAAAGATCATCCGCGCCACGCTGGCCACCGTGAAGGAGGTCTGCCGGCAGGCGAAGATCGTCAGCCAGAGCATGATCATCGCCAGTCCCACGCTGGGCGCACGCGACTGGCCCTCGCTTGCCAAATCGAAACTGTATGACGCGAGCTTCACCCACCGTTTCCGTCGGGCCAGCCAGCCGGAATCGCGAGGGGAGGAAAATGCTGTGATGGCAAATGATGTGGCCACCAATGAAAATGGGAAAAAACAGAACCGCATGGAAGGACAATCCTGATGAAAGACACGATCCTGCTGGTCGGACACGGTTCCCGGGCCGTCGAGGGCAATGAAGAAATCCTGCAATTCGCGGAGCAATGGCGTGCCAGTCAGCCCGGCTGGCGCATCGAGGTCTGCTTCATCGAGTTTGCCGAGGTGCTGTTGTCGGCCGGGATGAACCGGGCGGCGGAGGGCAGTGATCGCGTGCTGGTGGTGCCGCTGATCCTGAATGCGGCCGGGCATGTTCGGGTGGATGTGCCGCTGGCCATCATGGCCGCGCAGAAGCGTCATCCGGGCGTCACCTTCCTGTATGCGCCGCATCTGGGGGCCGGTGATCCTTTCCTGCGCATCCTGAAGCGCAACCTGCGCCAGGCCATGCTTTCCCTGGATGTGCCGGATCCCGAAACCACGGGCGTCATCCTGCTGGGTCGTGGGTCGAGTGACCGTCTGGCCAATGGTGAGGTCGCGAAGATGGCGCGCTGGCTCTGGGAACTGGGCGACCATCCGCTGGTGGACATTGCCTTCACCGGCATCACGTTTCCGCGTCTGGAGAAGGCCGTGCAGCGGCAGGTGAAGCTCGGCATGACGCAGATCATCGTCCTGCCGTATTATCTGTTCACCGGCACGCTGATCCAGCGCATCGATCGGCAGATGGCCCATCTGGCCCGCCAGTACCCGCAGGTGCGCTTTGCCCACGCCCCGTATCTGGGTTTCGAGCCCGAGGTGTTCAAGCTCGTCACGCAGCGCGTGCTGGACATCCAGCAGGGTGTGCCTGGCAGCGTGATGGATCTCGATCAGCTGATGCTGCCCGATCCGTTCAAGGCCGAGGAGGGCCACCATCACCACCATCATCATGGTCACGATCATGGCCACCACCACGATGAGGGTCATGGACACGATCACGCTCATCATCATGGGCATGATCACGCGCATGGACATGGGCAGGACGGCCACGAGCATCGCCACCATGACGAAGATCAGGGCGATCCTCAGCTGAAAAAGGGATGCGATCATTCCCATTCCTGAGCCTGTTTCTGCGTCCGTTCCTGTGCATCCATCTTTCCAGGCATTCTCATGAGCACCATCAACACCGTCACCGAACAGCTGACCCGGGTTGGTCAGGCCATCGAGCATGACAGCTTCGCCATCATCGACCGCGAGGTGGGCGAACACGCTTACACGGTCGAGCAGTGGCCCATCGTGCGCCGGATGATCCATGCCAATGCCGATTTCGATTTCAACGGGCTGACGCGCTTTCATCCGGAGGCGGTCCGGGCCGGCCGGGCGATGATGCTCGGGGCCAGGGAGAAGGGCGGCGCTCACATCGTCGCCGATGTCGAGATGATCTGCGTGGGTCTGTCGAAACCGCGGCTGGCCCACTTCGGGATAGAGACGGCGCAGTTCATCAGTGACGACGATGTGATCGAACGGGCGAAGGCCGAAGACACGACGCGTGCCGTCCAGGCGATGCGCAAGGCGCACCGGCAGGGGCTGCTCGATGGTTCGATCGTGGCGATCGGCAATGCGCCGACGGCTTTGATCGAGGTCGTTCGCCTGATCCGGGAGGAAGGGGTACGGCCGGCACTGGTGGTCGGGATGCCGGTGGGCTTCGTCTCGGCTGCCGAGAGCAAGGCGCTGATGGCTGAGGTGACCGAGGTGCCGTGGATCGTCATCGACGGCCGAAAGGGCGGCTCGACGCTGGTCGTGGCCGCGCTGCACGCATTGCTGGCGCTGGCCGAGTCCGAACAGAAGCGGGCCCAGGCGGCGGACACGCAGGCCTGAACAGGATCGCAGCGATGGCGCACGACCAGGCTGACAGCCCATCCGCGGCCCCGGCAGCAGCCGAGCTGCCGACGGGGGGGCTTACGCCCTCGCTTTCGCGCGCCAAGGCGGCTGCCGACCCGACGGGGCACGCAGCCGTTTCCCTCCCGTCAGGTGACAACCTGGCGGCCGATGCTGTCCGGGCGCCGGGGTCGGCATCGCCTGCGGACTCGTCACAGACACCACGTCGGCTGTCGGCGCAACCGGTCACCGAACCTTCGTTGCTGGCCGATGGGGCTGATGGGGCCGACACGCTTCAGCAGACACGCCAGGCGGCTGGGAAGGCTGATGGGGCCAATAGGGTCGATGGGGCCGATGGAGCTGTCCAGGCCGGGAATCCCCCTGCAGACCGCAAGCCTTCGGATGAGGGCAGCTCCTCTGGCCTTGGAGGCGAGGCTGCACAGCCGGCCCGAAGCGGCATGCGCGGCCGGGTGCCGAAGGAAGCCCGTGGCACGCGCACCGGCTTTTCCACCGGTGCCTGCTCGGCCGCTGCGGCCCGCGCCTGCGCAATCGGCCTCGTCACGGGTGAGGTGCCTGATCATGTCGAGAGCCTGCTGCCCAATGGGGATCGGGTGCGTTTCGAGGTCGGCGATGGCCGGGTCGAGGGTGAAGGCCATGCGCGGCGTGCCCATGCCTATGTGCGCAAGTTTGCCGGTGATGATCCGGACTGCACCGATGGCGCCCACCTGACGGTGGATCTGCGCCTGTTGCCTGGTGAGGCTGGCGAGGTCGTGTTCCGGGCCGGGGAGGGCGTCGGCACGGTCACGATGCCGGGGCTGGGACTGGAGATCGGTGGCCCGGCCATCAACCCGGTGCCCCGCCGGAACATCGCCGACAACCTGAACGAGGTGGCCCCGGCATTGCTGGCCGAGCATGGTATCGAGGTGACGATCAGTGTGCCCACGGGCGAGGAGATGGCGAAAAAGACCACCAATGCGCGTCTGGGCATTCTGGGTGGCATCAGCATCCTGGGCACCAGTGGCATCGTGCGGCCTTATTCCACCAGCGCGTGGCGGGCCAGTGTCGTGCAGGGGGTTCAGGTGGCGGCCACCACGGGGCACAATCTCGTCGCTCTGACCACAGGCGGACGCACCGAGTCGTTTGCCATGCGGGTGCTGCGGGAGGAGCGCCCGGAGCTGCCCAATGCCTGCTTCGTGCAGATGGGCGATTTTCTGCGCTATGCGCTGGACGAGGTCGTCGCACAAGGCATCACGCAGGTGGTCTTCGGCGTGATGGTGGGCAAGCTGACCAAGATTGCCCAGGGCGAAACCATCACGCATGCAAACCGAAACGTCGTCGACACCGAGCTGGTCGCCGAAATCGGACGCCGTATCGGTGCCTCGGAAGAGGATTGCCGGGCGATGGCCGAGGCCAAAACAGCACGATTCGGTGCCGAACTGATGGTCGAGCGTGGCCTGGGCGAGGCTTTTCACCGGGCATTGGGACAGGCTGCCATCGACACGTTGACGGCGCCCGAGCGCTATGGCCGGGCTTTCCAGCTGCGGGTGCTCGTCTGCGATCCGGAAGGCGAGCTGGTGGCCGACGTGCTGTCGGCGCCGGCCGAGATTCGTCCCAAGCCGCCCACGGCAGGCCGAACCGGCATTACGCACACGCACAGTGCTGATTTTGATACGGATTGAGGCGCCGCGTCGTCCAGTACCCTGTTCACCCCACCATAACTGCCATAAACGCATGACCGCCATCACCGCCTGCGATGCCTGTTGACCCCATGACCCTTTTCATCCGTTTCCCCTGACCGACGAGTGCCCATGACCGAGACGATGACCGACCCGAACCGTTGCCGCGTGATCGGCGTGCTGGATGACGGTGTCGCCAGCCTGACGCCGACGGCGCTTGCTCGCATTCGTCAGGCCGACGTGGTGATCGGCGCGCCGCGTACACTGAAGCTGTTCGAGTCCGAACTGAAGCCGGAGGCCATCCGCCATGATCTGACGGGGCAGATGAAGCAGGTGCCGGTCTGGGTGGCCGAGGCCCGCGAGGCGGGCCAAAGCTGTGTCGTGCTGGCCACCGGTGATCCGCTCTGCCACGGCATCGCTCCCTATCTGGCCAGCCGTTTGTGCATCGACGCGATCGAGGTGCTGCCGAACCTATCCACACTGCAATTGGCCTGTGCACGGATCGGACTGGCCTGGCAGAATGCCCGGATCGTGTCCATCCACGCGAAGGATGCCGGGGAATGGCAGCCGGGCGCCGGGCCGGAACACGGTCTGTACGAGCTGGCTCAGGCCCTGCGGGCGAACGACCGGCTGATGGTCTTCACCAGCCCCGACAACACGCCGGATCGCATCGCCCGACTCATGCAGCACGAGGGCATGGGCGCGCAGTTCCAGATGGCCGTGGCCGAAAACCTGTTGCAACCTGACGAATGCGTTCATGCCCAGCTCACGGTGGATGAGGCGGCGAGCCGGCGGTTTGCCCCGATGAACGTGGTGTTGCTCTGGCGCGTGCAGCCGCGTCCGAACCCGGTGCTGATGGGTCTGAAGGATGCGGCCTATCAGCAGCGCCAGCCCAAGGGGGATGGCAGTGGGGGGCTGATCACGAAGCAGGAGGTGCGGGCCGTGTCGCTCGCGCGCCTGCAGCTGCGTGAAGACAGCACCGTCTGGGACATCGGGGCTGGCAGCGGCTCGGTGGGGCTCGAAGCGGCGCGGCTGTGCCGCGCCGGCCATGTCTACGCGATCGAGAAGAATGCAGCCGACATCGACAACATCCGTGCCAATCAGGCCGCCTTCGGCATCTCGAACTACACGCTGCTGCACGGAAAGGCACCCGAGGGGCTGGATGACTGGCCCGATCCCGATGCGGTCTTCATCGGCGGTTCGGGCGGCGAGCTGGCCGAGCTGATCCGGCTGATCCTGCGGCGCCTGAAAACGGGCGGCACGCTCGTGATGAATTTCGTCACGCTGCAGAATCTTTCGACCGCCATCGAGACCCTGCAGCAGGTGCAGGCGAAGCAACCGCCACAACCACAGCAACAATCACAACAACAGCAA